>JBILSN010000022.1:0-40019 GCA_044372045.1 Crocinitomicaceae bacterium | reverse complement strand
CACCTCTTCCCATTTCGAACAGAGAAGTTAAGCCTGCTTGCGCTGATGGTACTGCGGTTTTGATCGTGGGAGAGTAAGTCGATGCCGATTTTAAAAGCCTCACAGTAATGTGGGGCTTTTTTTTTGTGCTAGATTTTTATTGACCTTTACCTATAGCAAAGATGGTCGGTATTTTTGCGAGGTCGTATGCTTTTTCTCTCCAGTCTAGAACAGTCATTGTTCGGATAGATTCTGAAGGTAAAGTCAAGTTCGATGCAATACACAATTCAGTAAGATCTCCAACTTCATTTAGTAAATCTTCCAGAACATTCATATTTCTGAAGGGTGTATCCATAAATAGATGAGTGGTGCCATTTCTTTTGGTATCCATTTCAAAATCGCGCAATTTTTTAATACGATCTTTGCGTTCTTTTGGAAGATAGCCATGAAAAGTAAAATGTTGACCGTTAAAACCACTGCCGATTAGGGCCAACAAGATGGAAGACGGACCCACTAATGGCCTTACGTGTATAGCTTGTGTATGCGCTAAATGCACCAATGCCGCACCAGGATCAGCAATACCAGGGCAGCCCGCTTCTGAGATGATACCAATATCCATACCCTTGATTAAAAACATCAAGAGATCCATGAGTTCCGATTCTTTAGTATTTTTATTGACTATTCGAAAAGTACAGTCGTCTATTGGGAAGTTTCGGTCCATTTTGCGCAAGAGTCGACGGGCGCTTTTGATTTCTTCCACGGCAAAAACCCGAAGCTGAGTGGCTTTTTGAATGACTTCTTGTGGAATAATATCTGCAGTACTCTCACCACCTAAGGTATTAGGAATTAGATAGATAGATCCTTTATTTTTATTGGTCATGAAAGAGTTTTTGTATAAGTGCATCCGTAGCGCTATCGACGAGTTGATAAACTTTTTCAAAGTCTTCAAGCCCGCCGTAATACGGGTCAGGTACTGCTACTTTTTGGTTAGGGTATAGATAATCAAGTAAAAATTGAACCTTTTTTCGGTCGTCAGCATTTTGGGCTAGGCGAATAACGTTTTCGAAGTTGGATTGATCCATAACCAAAATATGGTCAAAGTTTTCAAAGTCTTGATTTGAAAATTGACGGGCACGTAAAAATTCGATGGGTGTCCCGTGAGCAGCTGCAGTTTGGATCATTCGTGAGTCTGGTGCTTTACCGATATGGTAATTAGCCGTTCCTGCAGAATCTACTTGAGCATCAAGGTTTTGCTCTTTTATTTTACGCAATAACAAACCGTCTGCTATTGGTGATCGGCAGATATTGCCTAAGCAAACCATAAGGATGCGCTTGGTCAAAAGTGTTTTATTGGATGGTCAGCTTTTTCTCGAGTTCTTCGAGGTAATGGCGAAACTGTTTGTCTGTTTCTGAAAGATTGACTACCGTACGGCAGGCGTGAAGAACGGTTGCGTGATCTTTACCCCCACAATGTGCACCAATACTTGCCAATGACGATTTGGTCATTTTTTTAGAAAAATACATAGAGATTTGACGTGCTTGAACTACCTCGCGCTTGCGCGTTTTGGATTTGAGCATTTCAATAGGAAGATCAAAGTAGTCACAAACCACCTTTTGGATGTATTCAATAGAAACCTCACGAGCAGTGCTGCGAACAAATTTGTCTACCATTTGCTTGGCAAGCTCTAAAGTGATGGCTTTTTTATTAAGGGAAGCTTGCGCAAGTAGTGTATTGAGTGCTCCTTCGATTTCGCGTACATTGGTATTGATAGAATAAGCTAAGTACTCGACAACCTCGCGTGGAAGTTCAATGCCGCTGCCGTACATTTTCTTTTCAAGAATAGCAATGCGTGTTTCTAGATCTGGTGTGCCAAGATCTGCTGATAAACCCCATTTGAAACGAGATAGTAAACGCTGCTCCATTCCTTGCATTTCAACTGGTGCTTTGTCTGAGGTCAAGACAATTTGTTTTCCGTTTTGATGCAAGTGGTTGAAGATGCTAAAGAACACATCTTGTGTGCGTTCTTTGCCAGCGAAGAATTGGACGTCGTCAATAATTAGGACGTCGATCATTTGATAAAAATGAACGAAGTCATTGGTTGTTTGATTTTTGATGGCGTCTATAAACTGATGTGCAAATTTTTCTGATTGCACATATAGGACGGTTTTATTTGGAAAACGCTCCTTGATAGAAATACCAATGGCATGAGCTAAGTGCGTCTTTCCTAAGCCAACGCCACCATAAAGTAGCAGAGGATTGAATGCGGTTCCGCCGGGTTTATTTGCAACTGCAAAACCAGAGGCACGAGCCAAACGATTGCATTCGCCCTCTATGAAATTTTCAAAAGTAAAGTTAGGAATTAGGTTTGATTCAATATTAACCTTCTTAAGACCAGGAATGACAAAAGGATTGCGAATTTGTTTTTCGTCGGCATGAATGGGCATGTTGACAGGTGCATTTTTTAAACTACTCGAATTGTTAGTCGGTAGCTTAACGGTATACGGGCTTCTAGACTGCGTATTATTTTCCATAATAATGCTGTACTCCAGCGTGCCATCCTGACCAAGTTCTTTTTTAATGACTTTGCGAAGAAGGGTAATATAGTGTTGCTCCAACCATTCATAGAAAAAATGCGAAGGAACCTGGATGGTTAAAATATGTCCGTCCAATTTGACAGGTACAATTGGTTCAAACCAAGTTTTAAAAGCCTGAAGTGAAATGTTATCTTTGATAACTTTTAAACAGGACTCCCATGCACTTTCGTGACTCGTATTCATAGTTGTTAAGGTTGTTCTCGTTGTTTGTAAATATCCGTGAGGTCACGAAATTTGATTGAAATAATGAGAGAACAAATATTTACATAAAAAAGTTAAAAAAAAAGCGCTTGGGGTATTGCTTATTAAAAAAAAAATACTTGTGAGTAATAAATATTTAATTTATGCTTAATTCGCCAAGACCTTGGTAAATTTACGATGGAATGCAAGAACTCACAAGTAAATCAACATATATATCTTACGAATGCCAATATTAAAAAATATGTCCCTTTTTGAGTTTTCAACAAAAATTCGCGTACGCTATGCAGAAACCGATCAAATGGGGTTCTGTTATTATGGAAATTACGCAAGTTATTTTGAGGTGGCAAGGGTAGAAGCGCTTCGAGAAAAAGGTGTCCTTTATAAAGAATTGGAGCATATAGGAGTACTCCTACCTGTAAAGAAGTTTGAGATTACCTATCATCAGCCTGCATTATACGATGATCTGCTAGACATACGCACACAAATTGTTCAGCTTGAAGGAGTTAGAATTGCCTTTGAATATAAAACTTTTAACGAGGCCGGAGTACTGCTCAATGAGGCCTACACTTTATTAGTTTTTGTGAGTGCCACTACTCAAAAACCTATTCCAATACCGGAACAGATCTTAAATCTTTTATCTACCGAGCAATGAAAGCCTTTGAATTTGAATTATTTGATCCTAAGCAGCGTCAACTCTCCTATCAAAAAAGAAATGGCGAAACAAGGGTAGGCGATTATCTGTCAGACCGAGCCTCAAGTACGGCTAAATACGTACTTATTGGCATCGCAGAAAATGTTGGTCCTTTGGCTAATCTTGGTCGTCCAGGTAGTGAAAATGCTTTTGCGGCATTTTCAAAAGTATTTTTCAATACGCAATTTCACAACGAAACCGCTCTGGATCAACTCACTTTTTTGGGTCAAATGAAGCAGTTAAGGCCGGCAACGGATCGTCCAGATGCAATGGCCCTTGTTCGTGAACTGGATGCCATACTTTATGAGGTATTGACTACATATGTTGGACCGCATCAAATTCCTATTGTAGTAGGAGGCGGACACAATAATGCCTTGTCAATCATGCGTTGGGCATCTTCGAAGGGCAAACTTAGCGTGGTTAATATAGACGCACATGCCGATCTCAGGCCAACAGAAAACAGACATAGTGGCAATTCTTTTTCCTATGCTTTGCAGGAGGGGCTCATTGAGCAGTATGGTGTTTTTGGTTTACACGAAGCATTTAACAATACGTATTTAAGGTCACAACTATTAAACCCTCAAGTAAGTGCCCGCTTTTATGAGGATTATTTAGAAGGGCCTTATCAATTAACCGACGACGTACTCAGTTTTATACAGCATCAACACCATGCCGTTGGAATAGAAATAGACTTGGACGCCATAGCCAATATGCCGAGTTCAGCATGTAGTCCTTCGGGGTGGTCTCTTGATCAAATCAGAAGCCTTATTCGTAAATTAGGGCATACCAGACCTCAAATTGCTTATCTAAACCTCACAGAGGCCGCGCCTTCCGATGATAAAGAAGATTTGATAGTTGGCAAAGCGCTCACTTACCTAGTGCGTGATTTTTGTAGTGCATTCAAATAAAAAGAGGCTCAGAAGAGCCTCTTAAAATCAACCTGTAGCAAAGTTAATTTGGATTACAGATAAACGTCAGTCTTTTTAAAAGGTTACATTGAATTAACACTTGACCCTTGAAAAAGATCTGTACAACCGCTAACTCATGTAGGTGCAGCTTCTATTTTTGTCTTGAATGGAAGCAAATGCTACAATACAAGCCTTAGTTCGTTTAATTGACGATCCCGACGAGTTGGTTTATCAGCAAGTCCGAGACGAATTATTAAAGTTTGGCTCCGAGGTGCTACCAGTTTTGGAGCAATCTTGGGAGCAAGATTATTACGGCTTGCTATTTCAGGACCGTATAGAAAATCTTATTCATGATATCCAATTTGAAAGTGTCAAAGCTCAATTAAAAACCTGGCTACAAGCTCCTGATAAAGATTTGCTGAGTGGCGCTATTATAATTGCCAAATACCAGTATCCAGGTTTAGACGCAGCTTTATTAAACGAACGCATTCAGGCGATTCGTCGCGATATTTGGCTTGAACTCAATGACCATCAAACAGCTTTTGAACAAGTCAAGATCTTTAACCGCATTTTTTTTGGAATGCATCGTTTCAGAGGAGAAGGTCAGAATTACCATACACCTGCAAACTCTTATATCAATACCGTATTGGAAAGTCGCAAAGGAAATCCATTGAGTTTGTGTCTTATTTATAGTGTTATTGCACAATCTTTAGACTTGCCCATTTATGGTGTGAACTTGCCTAATCATTTTGTTTTGGCGTACATGGATAGCAAACATTCTGCTTTTGGTTTAAAGCAAGAAGAAGACGATTACGGGGTATTGTTTTATATTAATGCTTTTTCGAAAGGCAGTATTTTTGATGCCGCTGAAATCAAGTCATTTATTCAAGGCATACACCTACAGCCAGACCGCAGTTTTTTTGAACCTTGTTCCAATTCGGCTATTTTAAAGCGAATGCTCTCGAATTTGATCCATGCATTTCAGCAAGTAGGCGCTGTACAAAAAGTTGCCGAACTCCAAGAGTTGAGGAACATGATTCCCTAATACTATTGCGCTTTTCTTTGTATTTTTGGCTAAAATATTTTCATGTCGAAAAAATATAACGTGGCCGAGCGCTTCATGCGCTATGTTCAAATCGATACCACCTCAGACCCCACCTCTAGAACCTTTCCATCTAGTGCCAAGCAACGTGATCTCGCTTTGATTTTACATGAAGAACTCCAAAAATTAGGACTTCAAGATGTTGAAGTCGACGAATGGTCTTATGTCTTTGCCACTATTCCCTCCAATGTTACTCATGCCTTGCCAACAATATGCTTCTGTTCGCACATGGATACCGCTCCTGATTGCAGTGGCACGAACATAAAGCCTATTTTGCACGCCAATTACTCCGGTGCACCAATCATCCTACCAGACGATCCAAATCAAGTACTGCATACAGATGACCATCCATACTTATTAAAAAAAATTGGCGATGACCTCATTACCGCAAGTGGATGTACCCTTTTAGGCGCAGACGACAAAGCAGGGGTTTCTATCATTATGGAACTTGCCGCGTATTTAATGGCACACCCAGAAATCAAACACGGACCTATCCGCATTTTATTTACTCCTGACGAAGAAGTAGGCCGGGGGGTAGAGCAGCTAGATATGCAGAAGTTAAATGCAGATTTTGGCTACACCCTAGATGGCGGCCCATTAGGCGATATCGAAGACGAAACTTTTTCTGCCGATGCCGCTACCGTCATTTTTCATGGTGTGAGTGCACATCCAGGTTATGCCAAAGGCAAAATGGTGAATGCCATCAAGCTTGCCTCTGAATTTGTAGCAGCGCTTCCCAAAGACAAATGGTCACCAGAAACAACCTCGAATCGCGAAGGGTTTGTGCATCCTACCGCAATAGAAGGGGGTTTAGAAAAGGCCAGCGTACAGCTCATACTAAGAGACCACGACACCCAACTCTTAGAGACCTATCCACAAATCCTGAAGGCTCTGGCCCAACAAACTGTAGCCAGCTACCCTGGCGCGCGTTTTGAACTGAGTGTGCAAGAGCAATATCGAAATATGAAAGAAGTGCTGGTGACAGTTCCTTTTGTAGCAGACTACGCCGAGCAAGCCATGCGCAATGCTGGGCTAAACCCAAAACGCGCTATTATTCGGGGTGGTACCGACGGCTCGCGTCTTTCGTTTATGGGGCTTCCATGCCCAAATATTTTTACAGGTGAAATGGCCATCCATTCAAAATTAGAATATGTCAGCGTTCAAGATATGGAAAAAGCCATCGATACACTTGTTGAACTCGTTCAAATCTGGGAAAAACATCCATGGACGCAAGCCTAATTATCAAAGAACTGCAGGCTAAAAAGTTTGTCCCGCTGTATTTTTTACATGGCGAGGAATCATATTATATAGATTTAATTACCGAGGCTTTTCAAAAGTATGTGCTCGAGGAGCACGAGCGAGATTTCAACCAAACTATTCTTTACGGAAAAGATGCTGAACTCTTGGCATTACAAAGTGAACTTAAGGCCTATCCGATGATGGCTGAGCGCCGTTTAGTTATCCTAAAAGAAGCCCAAGATTTTAAGCACTTAGAGGCATTAGAAGTATACAGCTTTACTCCAAGTCCGACTACTATATTTGTAGTTTGTTATAAACACAAAACTTTTGATGCCAGAAAAAAAATCCTCAAAAACTTCGCAAAAAATGGCCTGATTTTTAAATCAGATAAAGTCCGAGATTATCAATTACCAGAATGGATCGCAAAATATGTTCGAACCCAAGCCATGCAGATCAACGGCAAAGCAACAATGCTTTTAGCTGAGTTTTTAGGTGCTGATCTCGGTCGAATTGCCAATGAAATCGAAAAACTTCGCATCGTGTTGGGTTCAAATGCCCAAATCAATGAACAGCATATTGAACAACATATCGGTATTTCTAAAGACTATAATATTTTTGAGTTGGTCAATGCAGTTGCGCAAAGGCAAGCGGACAAAGCCTTTAAAATTGTTCAATACTTTGACTATAATCCTAAAGCCGGAGAACTTGTTGTTATCATCCCCGCATTTTTCAAGTATTTTTCACAGCTCATGCGCGTACATTTTACCCCCAATAAAACCCGCGAGGGCATTGCGAGTAGCGTAGGCGTACATCCTTTTGTGGCCGGGGAACTGATTGCCAATCGGCAACACTACGATCCTAAAAAAATTGCTGCCATTATTGCCTTATTACACGAATACGACCTCAAAGCAAAAGGAATGGGCAATAGCCAAACAAATGGGGGCGAATTACTCAAAGAATTGGTATTTCAAATCTTATATGTATGAGTACCTTTTATGCCCTTAGCCTTCAACAAGACCACTCGCATTATCAACTCAGCGAGGAAGAATCAAAACACTGCACAAAGGTACTTCGGATGCAAGTGGGCGATCGAATTGAACTGATCAACGGTAGAGGGCTGCATGCAATGACTGTACTTGAAGATGCACACCCAAAGCGTTCCGTTGTTCGAATAGAGGCGCGACATTTTTATGAGCAAACACCAACTCTTCATATCGCTATGGCACCAACTAAAAATTTGGACCGTATTGAATGGTATTTAGAAAAGGCGACTGAATTGGGTTTATCAAAACTTTCTTTTTTACTCTGCGATCACAGTGAGAGAAAACAGGTAAACATGGAGCGCCTTCAAAAAATAGCCATTGCCGCTATGAAACAATCAAAAAGATTCTATTTGCCAGAAATTGAAGTCTTACAATCCTTGACAGATTTCGTAATCAAGCACCCTAAAGGTTATTTTGGTCATTGTCAAGATGGAAAGAAGATTGGTTGGAGTGGCTTAGCTCAAGGATTTCCATTTTTGATAGGTCCGGAAGGAGATTTCTCCACGAAAGAAATAAATATCTTGCTCGAGTCAGGATACCAAGCCGTTGAAATGAGTGCCTTTAGACTTCGAACAGAAACAGCAGCGCTGCTGGCTACAACTGCCCTCCTTACTGATTTATAATCATTTGGTGTACTTATACACCTCAAATTTTGCCTCGTGCTTATCGTCAATAGGGTGTTTAAAAACCAGGGTTTTTTGGTAGGAAGCAGGAGTAAATTCCGGAAAAAAAGTGTCGGCATGATACACCTTTTCGATATGCGTCAGGTATATTTCATCTACTAGGTTGCTTTCTAAGGCCAGCTGATAAATTTGAGCGCCTCCAATGATGAATGCTTTTTGGCCTTCTTGAAGTTTTGTGTTTTGCAAACAGGTTTCCAAAGAATCGTAAACGGTGCAACCTGGGGCCTCAAAATTGGGTTGACGACTAAGTACTACATTGCTGCGCCCGGGTAAGGGGCGAAACCTTTCTGGTATGGAATCGTAGTTTTTACGACCCATAATCACGACATGGCCTTTTGTAGTTTCTTTGAAAAATTGCATGTCGGCTGGCAAATTCCACATGAGGTCGTTGTCTTTGCCAATGCCATTGTTGGCATCTAGGGCAGCTATTAAGGAGAGCGAGTTGATCATATAGCGACTGCTGCTTTGATGTGTGGATGAGGATCGTAGTTGAGCAGTTCAAAGTCTTCGAACTTGAAGTCGAAAAGATTTTTCACTTCAGGATTGATGCGCATGATGGGCAAAGGTCTGAAGTCTCGGCTGAGTTGCAGTTTTGTTTGCTCTATGTGGTTGCTATACAAGTGCGCATCACCAAGCGTATGTATGAAATCTCCGGCCTGAAGACCACAAACTTGGGCCATCATCATGGTCAGAAGAGCGTAGGAAGCGATGTTGAAAGGAACACCCAAAAATGTATCTGCACTGCGTTGATACAATTGACAGCTTAATTTACCATCGGCAACATAAAATTGAAAAAAAGCATGACAAGGCGGCAATTTCATTTGCGGGATTTCACCGACATTCCAGGCTGAAACGATAATGCGTCTGGAGTCTGGGTTATGCTTGATTTGGTCTATGACTTGTTGGATTTGATCGATATGTTCGCCATTTGCTGTTGGCCAACTACGCCATTGAGAGCCGTAAACTGGCCCGAGTTCTCCATTTTCGTCGGCCCATTCATCCCAAATACTGACGCCGTTTTTTTTGAGATAAGCAATATTTGTTTCCCCTTTCAAAAACCAAAGCAATTCGTGAATAATAGAACGAAGGTGCAATTTTTTGGTAGTAATGCACGGAAAACCTTCAGAGAGGTCAAAGCGCATTTGATAACCAAATACGGAAATAGTGCCTGTTCCGGTGCGGTCTTCTTTTTGAACACCGTGTTCTAAAATATGAGAGAGGAGGTCGTGGTATTGTTTCATTGAAAAAAACTTGCTTGGCTACGAAAATAGTAATTATTTTAGCCTTATGAAGTGTTCTAAATGCCTCTTGTTGCTGCTTTTTTCCATAAGTTTTACACAGCTACCTGCACAAACATTGAAGCGTAAATTTCGAGGAATTTACGCTGGACAAATACCAAGTTACGAAGTCAAATTTGGGCAGGGTACAAATACTGTATCCGAGTGTGAACTTAAAGTTTATCTAAGTCGAGATAGTCTAAAGTTGGAAGTCGGTACGTATCGATACGCTTCTGGTTATACGCTCGAGATTGTTGAGCAGGATTTGATCCTAACAGCTCCTCGAGAACAATCGGGTATTGCTGAACGGTTCATATTGAGTCCTCGAACCAAAACAATTCTTCGTAAAGGGCTCTATCCGCAACCCGATGCAACTTTAATTCGGATAGGAAAATTACCGCGCAGGTAACCAAATGCTAAAAGTGGTGCCTTTATCAAGCGTACTTTTGGCATCTATTTTACCCTTGTGGGCCTCAATAATGAGCTTGACATAATAAAGCCCTAATCCGAAGCCTTTAACGTCGTGTATGTTTCCTGTCGGAACCCGATAAAATTTGTCAAATATCAAGCGCAAGTCCTCTTTTTTGATGCCAATACCGTTGTCTTGGATGTCAATACGGTAACCTTCTTTCTCGGTTTTTACAGTAACGAGAATTACAGGAATATATTTACAATATTTTACCGCATTATCAACCAGGTTAAAAAGCACATTGGTAAGGTGTACAGGATCTGCAACAAGTAGCTCATTATCTGTCTCATTATGTATGGATAGTTGACCGCCACCTGTAGCTTGATTGAATTCAAAGTTTTCTTTCACATCATTGAGGATGCTAAAAAGCGAAACGGTTTCTTTGTTCAGGGTTACTTTGTCTTTGTCGAGTTGGGCAATATTGAGTACGCGTTCAACTTGTTTTTCTAGTCTTTTATTTTCTTTGTAAATGATGCTTGCGTATTTCCGCATTCTGTCGGGGTCGGCGTTGTCTTCTAGACGCAATAATAATTCACTGGAAAGACTAATAGTGGAGATAGGCGTTTTGAGCTCATGGGTCATGTTGTTAATAAAATCATTCTTGACCTCAGAGAGTCTTTTTTGACGAATAATGATACCCAAGCTAAATGCAAAAAAGACCACCACAAAAACAACGACAATCATGAGATACACCATAGGTGAAAAGCTCGAGGCTGCTTTTATTTGATCGAGTTGAAGATTTGGAAAATATACGGTAAAATAATGCCCATCTTTGGTCAGGTTGAGGCTTTCCGAAGTAATTCCTTTGGTCTGTTGTTCTTGTTTGGCATAAATTGAATCGCTGTCAAATACATACAAACCAGAGAGCGATATTGAATCTGTAAAGCAGTCATAAATACCAAATAAAAAGTCCTGTTGGATATCTTGCAGGTAGAATTCTTTTTTTAGAAGCGTTTCTAAGTAAAAAGGTTGTATTTCGTCGTTGATATCTACGGTATAGTGCTGGTAACTGATTTGCTTGATGGCGCCATATACAGCACTTTGTTCTTCATTTTGATGCACAGATGTTAGGACATTGCGTAAAGCTGTCCTGGCCTGCTGAGCAAACTCTCTGAGATTCAGGCTATCCTCGCGCTGCTGAATATTGATGTATTCTTGTTGTAATTGACGTGTGTTTTGAATCCAAACAAACTGAACGATTAAAATGCTCAGAATGGAAATAACGCCCAAAATGGCAACCGCATTTACCGTTCTGTTTTTCATCTATTAAAAACCATTTACACCATTTACAGTAGTATATTTCAAAACATTCTTTTTTTCTGGATGAATACGGGCAAAGGCAGACTGTACTGCCAATGTTCCTTCATGGAAACCACAAAGAATGAGTTTGAGTTTATTTTCGTAGGTATTGACATCGCCAATTGCGTATATACCTGGAATATTTGTGGAGTAGTCCAGTGTATTGACTTTGATGGCACTCTTCTCAATTTCTAAGCCCCAATCGGCAATTGGACCCAGACTTGGTTTGAGTCCAAAAAGTGGAATAAAATGATCAGCAGGTATACTGCGTTCGCCATCTTTTTGGTGTGTAACCAGCACATGCTCCAAATGGTCTGTGCCTTCTAAGCCTGTTACCTCGGCTTCTGTCACGAGGTCGATTTCACCACTTTCAGCCATGTCAATGACTCTTTGTACTGAGTCTAGGTGCCCACGAAAAGAGCTACTCCGGTGCACCAATATAACGCGCTTGGCTATTTTTCGTTCGGCTAAATAGATGGACCAATCTAAAGCAGAATCACCACCACCGGCAATTACACATACTTTATCTTGGTACATTTCAGGATTTCTGATGATATACTCTACGCCTTTGTCCTCAAAGTCAGTAATATTCACAATAGGAGGTTTACGAGGTTCAAATACGCCAAGCCCACCTGCTATCATGACAATCGGAGCTCGGTGGGCAGTGCCCCTCACCGTGGTTACAATAAACTGACCTTCTTCGTCTTTGGAGATACTTAATGCAGCTTCGCCAAGTGTGAAACCTGGTTTAAAAGGAGCGGCTTGTTCCATCAGGTTATCGATGAGCTCTCCAGCAAGAATGGACGGAAACCCAGGAATATCGTAAATCGGTTTTTTAGGATAAATTTCGGAACACTGACCACCAGGTTGGGGTAGTGAATCGATGAGGTGGCAACGCAATTTGAGTAAGCCAGCCTCGAAAACGGTAAATAAGCCAACAGGGCCTGCACCAATTATGATAATGTCTGTTTGAATCATGTTGAGCAACAATTAATAAGCGGGAAATTCAGGTTTATTTTGTAAGATATCTTCGATGCGTTGCATCACTTCTACTGTGAGCAGTTGTTGTGCTTCTAGGGCTTGCATGTTTTCTTGTAATTGCTGAAGTTTGCTCGCTCCTAAAATGACAGTAGATACATTAGGATTTTTTAAGCACCACGCTAAACTCATTACCGGCAGAGATAGTCCGAGTTCTTTAGCTAAGTTACCAAGTGCCAAAACTGCGCTGATGCGCTCTTGGGTTAAATTGCGCTCTTTAAGCCATTCAAGGCCTTCCATACCTAAGCGTGTGCCATCGGGAAATTGATCGTTGTATTTGCCACTGAGAATTCCACTTGCCAATGGTGACCAAATGGTGGTTCCAAGACCAACAGTTTTATAAATTTGCGAGAATTCAACTTCTACTTTATTGCGTACAAACATGTTGTATTCGGGTTGTTCTACCACAGGCCCAATCAAATGGTTTTGTTTGGCAAACATGTGCGCCTCCATAATTTCTTGTGCTGACCATTCTGAAGTTCCCCAATATAAAATCTTACCTTGCATGATGAGTTGGTGCATGGTCCAGACTGTTTCTTCGATAGGTGTTTGTTTGTCTGGTCGGTGACAATAATAGAGATCTAGATAAGATAATTGAAATCGTTGCAGTGCTGCTTCACATGCCTCCACTAGGTGCTTGCGATTAAGACCTTTCTGCGTAGGGAGTTGTCCGCCAATGCCAAAAAAAGCTTTGCTACTCACGATGTAAGAGTCTCTTGACCACCCTTTTTTCTTTAGAATAGAGCCCATAACCTCTTCGCTTTTTCCACGGGCATAAATTTCTGCATTGTCAAAAAAGTTGATTCCTTGCTCATAGGCATAAGTCATGAGCGCCTCAGCAGTATCGTCGGAGATTTGTTTACCAAAGGTAAGCCATGACCCTAAGGAAAGTCTGCTAATTTGCAGACCGCTTTTGCCGAGGTTGTTATATTGCATTTCCATAGTTTGTATCTAATTTTCGTTGTTGGTGTTTCCAAATTCCATTGGCCAGCACAACCATCAAAATCATAGCTGCACCCCAATAAAACGATGTTTGGAGTAATTTGTGCTCTTTGAGTAGGATAATTGCTAAAATAATGGTGTATATCGGTTCTAAATTAATACTGAGCGATACGCTAAATGCACCAAGTTGCTTGACAATATTTACTGTAGCTAAGAAAGCAAAAGAGGTACAAAGGACACCTAAAAAAAGTAGCCAATAAAAGTCCGAAACGGTCATTTGAAACAATTCAAGATTCAACTTTCCCTGACTGATAAAAAATAAGCTTAAGGCTACAAAACCCGTTGTGAGTTCGGTTAGGCTAAGTCCTGGTGTTTGTGTTTGCTGTGCAAGTTTTCCGTTGGCAACCGAGAATATTCCTGCGCACAAAGCAGATACCAAACCAAAACCCAATGCCGTTAGCTCTTCACCTTTGAAGTCGTACGCAACAAAATAAATACCGCCAATCACTAAAAGCCCCATTGCGAACTCTATTTTAGAAAAGCGTTTGCGCATAATTAAGGGCTCTAACCATGTCACATGAAGTGTCGTAGTTGATAAGCACAGAATGCCCAAAGAGGCTGTAGACATTTGAATGGCGGTGTAAAACGTGAGCCAATGTAGTGCAACTACCAAGCCTACAACAATTGTCCAAAAGAGTGTTTTTCCTTTTGGAAAGATCATTTTCTTAGTGAAATACATATAAACCGCCAATGCAAGGGCTGCAATCCAGAGGCGGTGCCAAACAATGAGCAACGCGTCTAGGTGGATGAGTTTTCCCAAAATACCAGTAAAGCCCCACATAAAAATAATGAGGTGCAATAATAAATGATGGCGGTATTGATGGAGCACAGGAATTGTTTTTGGTCTTGTTTTTAACGCTTTTTAGACCATTCGGCTATAGACTTTTCGTTGGCGCGCACATAAGCGTCGTCGCCATCGGCTTTCGCTGCTTCAATAGAAATTTTCGCAGTTTCAATGGCGCCTTTATAGTCGCCGTTTGCAGCTTGTAGTTGTGCTTTGAGGCGCGTCATCCAATAAGCAGAAGGCCCGCGGAGTTCTACTGCTTTGGTAGACCACTCAAGTGCTGTTTTAAGGTCGATATTCTCATTGAAATAATAAGTTGCAGCAGCGTGGTAATCATTGGCAGCTGGCCCGGCCATTGTTTTGTCAATGCTTGCTAAAACTTTTGCCTTTGTATTTAAGAAAAATGGTAGGCTTACTTTTGTGTTTTCCCAGCAAATAACTAGCGTGCCGCCGTTATTGGTCAAGGCATCTAGACTGATTGCTAAATTTTCTTGAAAATCTTGTGTTTTTTGAACACTGGCGCTGGCCAGTAGGACAACCTTTTTTGGATCCCAAGGCTCTGGTAAGCCCCAGTTCGAATAATCAGCATAAAAATAGAGTTCCCAATTGGTTGGACCTGGTTTAGCAAATAGTGCATAGGTACCTGCTTTGAGGGTATCATTTCCAATAATAAGTGCTTCGGAAGTGGTAATTTTTGTGTTTTCATTTGCTCCTAGGCGCCACAATTGACCGAAAGGAATGAGGTCACCGAATATAACGCGCCCTCTTGCGCCTGGTCTAGCGTACTCAATTTGGATGTCTGCTAAACCTACTTTTTGCTGTATTTTGGCAGCTGGACTCGCTTTTGGTGTTAGAATTTGAGCATTGAGGCTTGCCGTAAAGCCAATTGTAATAATGAGGAGTAGTTTTTTCATAAATATTTAATTTGTAAACAAGCTGTTAGGTGGGATGTTCACCTGAAGTGAAAGTTCCCAATTGGGTCTTAAGTTAATTTTTTCTGGGTATAAATACATTGCCTCTGCTCGGATTTGCTGCTGAAGGTCTATAGGGTCCCATTGTCCATTGAGATTTTGATCCGAGATAATTCTCAATGTGTAAAGCCCTGCTTGAAGAGATTCTATGATGATAGTTTGTTTTTCTATACGTACCTTTTTCGAAAGAACAGCACCTAAATAGAGTTCTAACATTAGAGAAGTGCCGATGGTATCAATCTCGATAATAAGTGAACTCAATGCATTCTTAACCACACTTGAATCCGATTTTTTCTCGATGATTTTGTTGTTTATAGTGCTGCTATCTTTTTCATTAGAGGGCTTCGATAAAAAGAAGCGAAGGGTGTCGTTTTGAATTTCTCCGAGTTGAATAGGCTCAAACAGCGCATCTTGACTTTCCAATTCTGAACAAAAACCATCTTGGTTTTCATCTATAAAAGCCTTCAAAAAATAGGCGCCTTCCTTTAGTCCTTTTAAATGCAATTGCCCTTGCTGATCAAAGCGCCCTAAATAGCGGGCAGTTTTGCTGGTATCAGTTTGATAAACTCCTAGTTGAATCGTTGTTTGTTTGGTGCTTGGCAAAATTTCCTTGGCTTGAGCAAAAAGTTCCAAAGAGTCTAGCACAGGCCCTGTGGAAAAAGTCCAGGTCATTAAAGAATCATTGCCTTCGGTGAGGTCTTTGATCCCGCCATTGCTCATGAGGGTGTAGGTGGTTTGGGGCTGTAAAGCGTCAAGGAAAAGGATGCGCAAGGTTTTGCCCTTGAGTTCGTATTGAAGACGGCTATCTGCGGGCATGAGTGTGATGCGCTGTTGGGGTTGGTCAAGTTTGATAAATTCGTCGAAAACCAGCCGTTGCTCGTTAGCGTTTACACTGCATTGTTTATTGGCGATAGTTTGCTCGAGAACTTTTGGCGCGAAAACATCTGCCGGGCCACCGCTTATGGTACCAACCTGAGCACAGGCCCCAAGAAGGAGTGCCATTATATACGCCCAGCGAACCATGTCATTAGTTTTTCGATTTGTTCTTGGTCAATTTCATCGAAGTCTGCAAGGTTGGAACTATCGATATCGAGCACACCCCATACTTTTTGATCCTTAAAAATAGGGACCACTAATTCACTTTTTGATAATTCACTACAAGCAATGTGACCTGGAAAAGCGGCCACATCCGGAACAAGTATGCTTTTTTGTTCGGCCCAAGCGCTACCACAAACACCTTTACCGAAAGCAATTCGGGTGCATGCAATTGGCCCTTGAAAAGGCCCCAAGACGAGTTCATTGTTGCGAATGATATAAAAACCGATCCAAAACCAACCAAAAGCAGCTTTTAATGCAGCGCAAAAATTAGCCATATTGGCCACAGCGTCTGTCTCGGGGTCAAGAAGAGCGGCTAGCTGAGGTCTGAGTTCAGCATAGCGAGAAAGTTTATCTTCGGATTTAAATAAAAGTTGCTCTGCCATAATTCGTATACAAATTTCACGTTTTTAAAGTGATTGACAATCTTTTACTTTGTAAATTTCCATTATGAATAGACAATTGCAATTCGAAAAAATCCTCTTTTTGGATATAGAAACGGTTCCTCAGGCGTATCGGTTTGATCAGCTCGACGCTAAATCAAAGATTTTATTTGAAGCTAAAAATCGATTTCAGATTAGTCCTGATAAATCTATTGAACAAATTTTTGAAGAACGCGGCGGCATTCTTGCCGAATTTGGTAAAATCGTTTGTATCTCTGTTGGAATGCTGCACGAGGGAAGTCAAGGCAGAAGCATCCGTTTAAAATCGTTTTACCACGATGATGAAGAAACCCTGCTCAAGCAATTCAAGCGCTTACTCGATGACCACTACAATACGCAGTACCACGTGCTTTGCGGTCATAACAGCAAGGAATTTGATATTCCTTACATTTGTCGACGCATGCTCATTAATGGCGTAGCCCTCCCAAATATTTTGCAAATTGCAGGCAAAAAGCCCTGGGAGATCAATCATATAGACACCATGGAGCTTTGGAAATTTGGTGATTATAAATCGTATACCTCACTTTCTTTGTTGTGCCATGTGATGGATATTCCTACTCCGAAAGACGATATTTCTGGGGCAGACGTAGCGCGCGTTTATTACGAAGACAACGATCTTGAGCGCATTATGGTATATTGTGAAAAAGATGTGGTGGCGCTCATTCAGCTTTTCTTGCGCTTGCAAGGAGAACCTTTAGTGGATGAATTTCAAATTTCTTCCGCAAGTACTGCGTCGGAATAAGCAAAAAAACCTGACTTTGAAGGTCAGGTTTGTAGTGAGTGATACTGGATTCGAACCAGTGACCCCTACCCTGTCAAGGTAGTGCTCTAAACCAACTGAGCTAATCACCCGGGGAGTGCAAAGATACAAGTTTTTTTGAGCAAGCAAAGTCAATAGTATGTAGTTTTACAGCAGCATGAGTCACGACAAAATCATACTAGGCATAGATCCCGGCACTACAGTAATGGGTTATGGCCTCATTCATATCGAACAAAATAAACTTAAGCTCCTTAATTTTGGTGTCATTCAGCTCCATAAACTCAGTAATCATCCGGATAAACTCAAAAGAATTCTTGAAAGGCTCAACGGGCTTATTGCGGAGTACAAACCTGACGAAATGGCTATTGAAGCACCATTTTTTGGCAAAAATGTGCAGTCTATGCTTAAATTAGGCAGGGCACAAGGAGTAGCTATTGCTGCTGCATTAAATCACAACATGCCTTTTGAAGAATATTCACCTCGAAGGGTCAAGCAAGCCATTACTGGCAGTGGAAGTGCTTCCAAAGAGCAAGTGGCCGCCATGCTACAAAAACTTCTCGATTTTCCTGAAATGCCAAAGTACCTCGATGCAACAGATGGTCTAGGCGTTGCCGTTTGCCATCATTTCTCCAAAGGTGTCGGCGAACACAACAAAGCCAAAGGAGATTCCTGGACCGCATTTTTATCACAAAACCCAAGTCGGTTTAAAAAATGAGTGCTCAAAAAATAATGGTTTATACCGATGGTTCTTCTCGAGGCAACCCAGGGCCTGGAGGTTTTGGTGCCATTTTAGAATTTGGCAGCAAAAGAATGGAGCTCAGTCAAGGATTTCGGTATACCACCAATAACCGCATGGAGCTCTTGGCAGTTATTGTAGCGCTGGAGCACATTAAAAACAATAACTACACTGTTGTTATTCATTCCGACTCCAAATATGTCATTGACTCCATTACCAAAGGCTGGGTTTTTGGCTGGGTTAAAAAAGGATTCAAGGACAAGAAAAACCCAGATTTATGGCAGCGTTACTTAGCCTTGCATCCAAATTTTAAGCTCGAATTTGTTTGGGTAAAAGGCCACGCGGGGCATTTGCAAAATGAACGCTGTGATGAACTTGCTGTACAGGCAGCTACACAAGCCCCCAAAAATATTGATACGTGGTTTGAGCAAAATCCGAATTGATAGATGTTGCCTTTGCTTATAACTAGACCACTATAGAGCTATACCAGCGTTCAATTACTGCTACTTCTTCGCCTTTTCTTTGGGCAACATCGGCGAGCTGTTCAGGAGTGATTTTTCCTAAGCCAAAATATTTAGCATCTGGATGGGCAAAATACCAGCCACTTACTGCAGCTGCTGGCCACATCGCTAAAGACTCCGTAAGCGTGACGCCTATTTGGTTGGTTGCGTCAAGCAGTTTAAAAATACCCAACTTTTCTAAATGATCAGGGCAGGCTGGGTAGCCAGGTGCGGGACGAATACCACGGTATTTTTCTGCGATAAGTGCTTGACTCTCTAAAGTTTCTTCTGGGGCATAAGCCCAGCTATTCTTGCGCACCACCTCATGGAGGTATTCGGCAAATGCTTCGGCAAGTCGATCGGCGAGTGCTTTGATCATGATGGAGTTGTAGTCGTCTTGTTTGGCCTCAAAATCGGAAATATAGTGTTCAATACCAAGCCCGGCGGTCACTACAAATGCCCCAATGTAGTCTTTTTGTTGACTGCTTTTTGGCGCAATGAAATCGGCAAGCGCCATATTTGGTTGCCCCGCAACTTTTTTGGTCTGTTGGCGCAAACTAATTTGCGTATATAAGAGCTCGTAGGTGCTTGGGTCGTATATTTCGATGTCGTCGCCAACTGCATTTGCTGGGAAAATACCACTCAGACCTTTACATTTTAAAATATCGTCTTTGACTACTTGAGCCAATAAGTTTTGGGCATCTTCAAATACTTTACTTGCGGCATCTCCTACAACGCTATCCGATAAGATTTGAGGGTATTTACCATGGAGATCCCAGGTTTGAAAAAAGGGTGTCCAGTCGATGTAAGGAATCAGTGTATGAACAGATGGCGTATGCAATTCAACACCGAGTTGAGCTGGCACAGCGATCGTTTGTTCATTGAATTCAAGTTGCAGCGCATTCGCTCTTGCTTGTTCTAGAGAGAGTAGTTCTTTAGCGGCTTGGTGTTTGGCGTGATGCTCCCTGATCTTTTGATAATCGGCTCGAAGGGCGCTTAAAAAATCCGGTTTTTTAGACCCGAGGAGGCTTTCAACAACAGTTACTGAACGCGATGCATCTAAAACGTGGATAACTGCCCCAGATGGATAGTGGGCTTCAATTTTGACGGCCGTGTGCACCTTAGATGTGGTGGCTCCGCCAATAAGCAAAGGAATTGTAAGGCCTGCGCGTTCCATTTCTTTGGCCAAATGCACCATTTCATCTAAAGAAGGGGTAATAAGACCACTTAGACCAATAGCATCTACATTGTGTTCGATAGCCGCTTGGATAATAACTTGCGGCGCTACCATAACGCCAAGGTCAATAATTTGGTAATTATTACAAGCCAAAACAACCCCAACGATATTTTTACCAATATCGTGTACATCGCCTTTTACGGTAGCCATCAGAATTTTACCAGCAGCTTGTTGTTTACCGTCTTTTTCAGCTTCGATATATGGCAGCAAATAAGCTACCGCTTTTTTCATGACACGAGCTGATTTTACTACTTGTGGCAAAAACATTTGACCACTACCAAAAAGGTCTCCTACTTGGTTCATACCGTCCATTAATGGACCTTCAATGACTTGAATAGGTCTTTCTACCGTATGTCGTGCTTCTTCGACGTCTTCATCAATAAATTCTACTATTCCTTTGATAAGAGAATGGGCCAAGCGTTTTTCGACGCTTTGTTCGCGCCATGTGAGGTCGGCGGTTTGTTGTTTGACATCGCCCTTAACAGTATCTGCGAATTCGAGCAAGCGCTCTGTAGCGTCCGTTCTACGATTGAGTAAAACGTCCTCTACCCGCGTGAGCAATTCGGGCTCAATTTCGGAATAGATTTCGAGCATACTTGGGTTCACGATGCCCATATCCATGCCGTGTGCAGTCGCGTGATAGAGAAAAGCCGCGTGCATGGCTTCTCGTACCTTGTTGTTGCCTCTAAAGGAGAATGAAACATTTGAGACGCCACCGCTCACGTGAGCACCAGGCAAATTTTGTCGGATCCATTGTGTTGCGCGGAAGAAATCCAATGCATTATTGGCATGTTCTTCCATTCCGGTTGCAACCGGAAAAATATTTGGATCAAAAATAATGTCGTCTTGTGGAAACCCGACGGTATCCACTAAAATACGGTAGGAGCACTCGCAAATTTCAATGCGGCGTTCATAGGAGTCGGCTTGGCCTTTTTCATCGAAGGCCATGATTATGACAGCCGCACCAAAACGCATAATTTCTTTTGCTTGGGCAATAAAATTAGCTTCTCCTTCTTTGAGGGAAATAGAATTTACGATTCCCTTGCCTTGCAAACATTTGAGCCCTGCTAAGATGATTTCCCATTTCGAGGAATCTACCATAATAGGAATGCGCGCAATATCGGGTTCAGCAGCTAATAGATTTAAGAAGCGCACCATGGCCGCTTTACCGTCGATCATACCTTCGTCCATATTGATATCTAGTACTTGCGCACCGCCATCCACTTGCTCTCGGGCAACGGCAAGGGCTGCCTCGAAGTCACCATCTTTGATCATGCGCAAAAAGGCTCTAGAGCCGGTAACGTTGGTGCGTTCTCCGATATTGACGAAGTTGCTTTGTTCTGTGAGGACCAACGCCTCAAGGCCGGCTAACCTAAGCATTTGTAGTGTTCCATTTTCTTGGTGCGTACTTTGCTGCCACTTTTGCTATAGCGCTGATATGTTCGGGTGTTGTTCCGCAGCAGCCACCAATTACATTAACTAACCCTTCTTGCAAGAATTCTTCAATTTGTGCCGCCATTGCCGCAGGGCTTTCATCGTATAGGCCAAATTCATTGGGTAAGCCAGCATTTGGGTGCGCACTTACTGCAAATGGAGCTTTGTCATTGAGTACTTGTAAGTAAGGGCGCATCATAGAGGCTCCGAGCGCACAATTGAGTCCAATACTGAGTAATGGCATGTGAGATAGCGAAATCAAAAAAGCCTCAGTTGTTTGCCCCGTGAGGGTGCGGCCTGATTGGTCGGTGATGGTTCCCGAAATCATGATAGGCAGCTTCATTTTTCTTTTTTCAAATACTTGATCACAGGCATATAAAGCGGCCTTGGCATTCAGTGTATCAAAAACAGTTTCGATGAGTAAGATATCGACTCCTCCATCGAAGAGTGCTTCAATTTGTTGGGCATAAGCCAAAACTAAATCGTCAAAACTAACTGCCCGAAAACCGGGGTCATTTACATCTGGAGAAATGGAGGCTGTTCTGTTGGTTGGCCCAATGGAGCCCGCAACAAAGCGTGGTCTATCCGTAAATTCGGAAGCAACTTCTTTGGCAATTTTGGCACCCTGAAAATTAATTTGATAAACAGCGTCTTCGAGCTGGTAATCGGCTTGTGCAATTGTAGTACCCGAAAAAGTGTTGGTTTCGATGATGTCGGCTCCAGCAGTTAAATAGGCCCTATGGATGTCTTTGATGATGTCTGGTCTGGTAATTGAAAGCAAATCGTTGTTGCCTT
Organism: Crocinitomicaceae bacterium; assembly: GCA_044372045.1. Taxonomy (GTDB): domain Bacteria; phylum Bacteroidota; class Bacteroidia; order Flavobacteriales_D; family Crocinitomicaceae; genus UBA952. The sequence continues at coordinate 17,738 of JBILSN010000022.1, read as the reverse complement.
TCAAGGACATTGCGTGGTTTTCAAACGCGCCTTCTCTGAAGTCAAATTCTTCTAATTGGTGGCGTTGAATCATGGTGCCCATTGCACCATCTAAGACGAGAATGCGTTGCTGAATAGCTAATTGTAATGCGCTGTTGGTCATATTTTGCTTGGCGAAAGGGAGAAACAGCGCGTTTCAACTTATCTTTTCCCAAATTGGGATCGGATTTGGCACCTTTACAAGAATGTGAGGTTGCCAAGGTTTCATAGGGCCTGTCCCTCCACCTTTCTAAATAAGTTTATTTGAATGAACTGCTGCAAAGTTACACACCTTTTGCAAATTACAAAGGCAAGTTATACCGATTTGCTCCTTTATTTTGAAGCGCACCAATTAATTCGAGTTCAAAAAGCGCACTGCTGACCTGAGAGACTTGATAGTTGGTGCGCTGCGTGAGTTCATCGATGCTCCAGGAATTTTTTGTTTTAAAATGGTTGAGAATCTCTTTTTGCAGGCTGCTCAGGTTGAGTTGGTCATCTAGCGAATGCTTTTGCAGGGTATTGGTCCAGCTCATGACTTTAAGTAGATCTTTAGCCGAGGTAATTAAATGTGCTTGTTGGTTTTGGATGAGCGCATGACAGCCTTCTGACTGTAATTGTTGGACTGGCCCAGGAAAGGCAAATACTTCTCTGTTGTAATCGTTTGCAAGTTCTGCAGTAATTAATGAACCGCCATTTTTATTGCTTTCAATAACAACAACTGCATCAGCTAGGCCTGCAATGATGCGGTTGCGCATTGGAAAATGCATGCGATCTGGTTTGGTGCCGATCAGAAACTCAGAGAGCAGGCCTCCGGTTGCCAGCATGTCCAAAGCAAGTTTGCGATTAGAAGCCGGATAAATGCGGTCAATTCCGTGGCCTAGGATGCCAATGGTTTGTATATTGTGTTGTAGACATTGACGATGTACCTCGGCATCTACGCCTTGAGCAAGGCCGCTCACTACTAAAATATCTTTGGGTAATTCTGAAATTAAGTTTGCAACGAGTTCTTTTCCATAGGGTGTTTGTTGTCTTGTCCCTACAACCGCAATACATCTTTTTTTTTGCCAATTAATTTGGCTACCTCTATAAAATAGACCAAGCGGCGCATCCACGCATTGTTTGAGTTGAGAGGGGTAGGCGGGGTCTGTAATAAAGTGATAGCTAAAATGGTCTTTTTCAAAATAGGGAAGCTGCCCTTGGGCACGAAGTAAGGCGCCTGAGCGATCCGTTTTTTCGAGCTGAACAATAGGGATGCTCGTACTTTGTTGCAGTTCTGATAAATTCAATTGAAAGAAATCGCGAGGATGCGCCAATAATTTGAGGATGCGCCGTGCCCGAATCGGACCGATTCCATGAAGTTGAGAAAAGGCAATTTGGTAGAGATGATCTGAGTTTTCCATTTTTTTGTAGCTTCGGGTAAAGTTAGAACGAACCAATAGCCATTCGTTCAGTAGTAATACTGATGCACAAGAAGTATTTTTCGCTTAAATTCGCAAACAACTGCTAAGAATATGTCATGCGTTATCTTCTAGTTTTCATTCTTTTTTGTTGCCAAACACTTTGGTCTCAAACGCTTCAAATTGAAGTGTTAGACGTACAAACTAACGCGCGTATCGAGGATGCCTCAATTACTGTAAAAGGCAGCACGCCCATTCAAAGTCAAAATGGTTTTTTTAGCTTCACCCCGGCCTCTTTACCCATACAATTATTAATAAAGGCACCTTTTTATATTTCGGACACCATCATTTTACAAGAGGTGCCAAGCGTACTTTTAAAGGTGGTCTTACAAGCACAAGTCCAGGATCAAAAAACGGTTGTAGTGAGTGCCGGAAAGCGCCGACAAGCCATTGAAGATATCCCCGTTTCAATGGAAATTATACGCCCACAGCTCATCGATAACAAAGGCATAACAGATTTAGAACAAGCTGTGGATCAAACACCAGGCGTGTACACCATGGACGGTCAGGTCTCTATTCGCGGCGGCTCGGGCTTTGCCTACGGCACCGGTAGCCGTGTACTTTTGCTCTGGAACGGTATGCCCTTGCTGTCCGGTTATGCCGGTGACACGCAATGGAACGCCATTCCAATGGAGCAAGCGAGCCAAGTAGAGGTCATGAAAGGTGCTGCCTCTGTTCTTTACGGCAGTGGAGCGCTCAACGGCATTATTGCACTTGCCGAAAAGGAACCTACCCTAACGCCAGTTACTAAAGTAAAAGTTCAATGCGGCTTATATGGTGCTCCTCGCCGCAGCTCACTCAAATGGTGGACTACGCCACCCATGAACCAACAATTAGAGGTTTTTCACAGCGCGCTTAAAAAACGATTTGGATATACAATATCCACTACAGGCTTTCATAATGATGGCTATCGCCTTGGCGAGTCGGAGTTTCGCGGCCGGGTTTCGGGAACCATATATGCAAAAGCAATCCTAGATAAGCGGCTCAAGGCGGGTCTTGGCTATAACTTTCAGGTTCAAAAAACAGGAAATTTTCTCATCTGGCAAAATGACTCGCTCGGCTATACCCCGAGTGGTTATGGAGATACAACAGCTGGTGTTTCAACGGTAAGTTATAATTTTGGACAACGATTGTTTCTGGATCCCTACGCTAAGCTTATTGACAAAAACAACAACCTACATCAGCTCAAAACGCGCCTTTATTGGGTCTCCAACGAAAACCTCAGCAATCCTAGCCAAAGCAACGCAGCAACTATATCCTACGCAGACTACACCTTTCAGCATAAGTTCGGACAAGGCCGTACGCTTAGCACAGGAATAACAGCTATTCAAAATGTAGTTAATTCCGAACTTTTTGGCAATCATCATTCTCTGAATTATGCAGCCTATTCTCAATTGGAGTACCACAAAAATAAACTCGACCTCAGTGCAGGAGTTCGTTTGGAATATTTTGAAATGGACAACAAAAAACCTGACTCTCAATTTTTACTTCCCGGTAAAGATTCTTTGCAAGTCCCGGTATACCCAATATTGCGCACCGGCTTACATTATGCGCTAAAGCCATATACTCATTTGCGCGCCAGTTTTGGTCAAGGGATACGCTACCCTAGTGTGGCAGAGCGTTTTACCCAAACATCTGTCGGGGCACTTAACATTTTTCCGAATCCTGCGTTGCGCCCAGAAATCGGATGGGCTGGTGAAATAGGTATCAAGCAAGGTTTCAAAATTGGCAATTGGAAAGCCATGATAGACGCAGCGTTGTTTTTGAATCAGTATAGCAACATGATGGAATTCTCTTTCATCTATTACAATCCCATCACCCAACAACCCCTGAACCCTCTTAATCCGTCGCCCGAAGACATTGAATTTTTAACCAGTGGGCAATATAACATTAGTGATTGGGTAGGATTCCAAGCTCAAAATGCAGAAAAAGCGCGCATTTCTGGCCTAGATCTTTCATTTAATTCCGCCGGTCAGCTCGGCAAAGTTGAACTGGTATCTTTGATTGGTTATACCTATATGAACCCAATTTCACTCAATAGCAATCCGCAGTATATTGCCAATTTCTCAGACACAACCACCAACATGCTCAAATACCGCTTTAAGCATTTAGCTAAGGCAGACGTTGAAGCCACATATCAAAAGATGAGTATTGGTGCCTCCATGCGTTACAACAGTTTCATGCGCAACATTGATCGCGTCTTTGAAGATGACCTAGACCCGTCGCTCACTTCTGAAGTGTATATTCTTCCTGGGCTCAAAGCTTATCGACAGCAATTCAATGGAGGCAATTTGGTTTTCGATGCCCGCTTTGCATATCTACTCAAAGAGCAGTACCGTATTTCTTTTATTGTCAATAATCTGCTCAATGCAGAGGTAACCTCACGTCCGGGAGATATCCAAGCGCCTCGGCTTTTCATGCTACAACTTCAAGCTAAATTTTAATGAAAGTACTCGGTGTCATACCCGCCCGATACGGGTCGTCTAGGTTTCCAGGGAAGCCGCTCCTTCAACTCAAAGGAAAATCGATGATTCAGTGGGTTTATGAAGGTGCAAGCAAAGCTACGCTTTTAGATGAGCTTATTGTAGCCACCGACGACGACCGCATTTATCAAGAAGTGCTTGGTTTTGGCGGAAAAGCAATTCTGACTAGTTCTGCACACCAGAGTGGTACAGATCGTTGTGCCGAGGTACTTTCTCAATTTCCAGATTATGAGCTCGTGATCAATATTCAAGGAGACGAGCCCCTTGTGTCAGCTTTCCAACTTGATCAACTTCTAGGTGCATTCGAAGATCCCGAGGTAATGATTGCAACTTTAGTGCACACCGACGTTACACTTGCCGATTTAGAAAATGTAAATCGCATTAAAGTTCTTGCCAATGCAGCTCAAAACGCAATTTATTTTTCGCGAAGTCCACTTCCCAATATGTACTACGCGAAAAAACCCGAGTATCCATGGTTGCGTCATATTGGTCTTTATGCTTACACGAGCGCTGCCCTCACACAGATCGCTAGTTTAGCACCTTGTGCACTAGAACAAGCCGAATCTCTTGAACAACTTCGTTGGCTGTATTATGGCTATAAGATTCGACTGGTTCAGACTCAAATTGAAACCCCAAATATAGACGTACCAGAGGATATAGAAAAAGTATTGCCTTTTTTGTAATCTGCTCAGACTTTTGTAAATTTGTTAGATGCAGGGTTTTGAAGATATCATCATACAATTATTACTTCGACACAATTGTGTTGTTGTGCCAGGTTTTGGAGGTTTTGTTGCCAAGCAGGTAGCTGCTGAGCTCGACTTCAACAAAGGCATCATCAGCCCCCCGAGAAAAGCTTTGCTTTTCAATCGTTTTTTACTTGAAGATGACGGTCTGTTTTTGGCCGAATACGCAAGACAGTACGGCCTCTATTACGACGACGCCAAAACACAGTTAACCCTTCACACAGATGCTTTGCAACGTCAATTGCGCTCAGGTGAAACAATCAAGCTCGCCAAATTGGGCACATTTGCTCGTCAAACAGACGGTCAAATCAGCTTTGAACAAGATCGCTTTTTTAATTTACTGCTATCATCGTACGGCTTAAATCAACTACATTTTGTCAGCAAGCCTAGTGAAATTAAAGAAGAAGAGCGCGTTATCAAACTCAAGCCAAATCCGACCGAATCCAAAATTAAATGGTCGAAAGTTGCAGCTGCGGCTTGTCTTTTACCGCTTGCTTTTTATTCCTTTTGGATACCAACCCAAACCAATGCCCTACAATCTGGTTTGTTTTCTTCAACAGATTTTAACCCAATGCATCAACAAGTTGCACCGGCCTACCAAAAGTCAAGTTTCATACTTCGCAAAATACGACCAATTACGACTTCAAATCTTAAATTTGAAGTAACAAATAAATTTCAAGTTTTACCTTATGAGTGGCAAACAGGCTATCCGATGTATGTTGAAATACCTGCTGAACCATTGGCAAACCAAAACTTGAATCCTACGATAGCTTCAACTCATTCTGAGTCATTCACGCCAACAGAAACGCCGTCGGATGCACCCTATAACTTTATCGTGGGCTGTTTTTCTAATTTACAAAATGCCCAAAATTTAAAACTAAAATTAGAACGCGATGGCTTTGCAGCAAGGCTCATTCAGAATGGCCCGCTTACCAAAGTAAGTGCTGGGGCTGCACAAAATCTCGATGAATTACAACACATCCAACAGCAAGCAGCAGCTCGCGGTTTACAAGGTTGGGTCCTCAACAATTAATCTTTAAACATGAAAAAAATCTTCAGTATTTTACTATCCGTTGGGATCAGTACCTCCATGCTTTTTGCTCAAACTACAAATGCAGAAGGCAGTAAGTATCAATTCAAGAAACTTGTTCAGCTAGATGCTACACCAGTTCAGAGTCAGGGCCAAACCGGAACTTGTTGGTCTTTTTCTGCAACGAGTTTTTTTGAATCTGAAATTCTTCGCCTGGGTGCAAAAACTCCGATCATTTTATCAGAAATGTACGTGGTGCGTAAAGCATACGAATTAAAAGCTGAGAAGTACATCCGCATGGACGGAAAAATCAACTTTGGCGAGGGTGGAGCCTTTCATGATGCCCCTCTTGTTATTTCTCAGTATGGCATTGTTCCTTATGATGTATACACCGGTTACAACGGCACTGATCAATATAATCACAACGAGTTATTTAATCAACTATACTCGGTTATGAATAGCATGGTTGAAAGTTTGGGTTCACCTGACGGTATCACCAACGATTGGAAAAGAAAGTATAATTATATTTTGGATAAAGGTATCGGAAAAGACATCTCCGCATTTGAATACAACGGTAAAAAGTATACTCCTGTCTCATTCGCAGCTTCTTTAGGTCTTGATATGAATAATTATGTCTCTCTGACTTCATTTACCAACCATCCAATGAACAGTCAATGTGTGCTTGAAATCCCGGACAATTGGGCTTGGGGAACCAGCTACAACGTGAGCTTAGACGATTTGGTAGAAACTACAATTGCTGCGCTAAAAAAGGGCTACACTATAGCTTGGGGCGCAGATGTTTCAGAAAAAGGTTTTAGTTTTAAAAATGGCTTGGCTATTGTTCCTGCAGACCCCGCAATGATAGAATTAATGGGTAAAGATGACAAACGCTTTAACGATGCTGGAGCAGAGCGTAAATCCAATGCATTTCTTGAGCCAATAAAAGAGTTGGAAATTACTGCTGAATTGCGTCAAAAAGGTTATGACAACAAAACAACCACTGACGACCACGGAATGCATATTGTTGGGTTGTACCAAGACCAAAATGGCACTCGTTATTTTCTGGTGAAAAATTCATGGGGAACCAACAATTTACCAAAGGGATATCTCTATGTTTCAGAGAATTACTTCAGGTATAAGACCATCAATATTTATCTACATAAAGAAAGTATTCCAGCACCCATAAAAAGTAAATTGAAACTGTAATCACTACTTAACATATTGATAATGAAGATAAAAAGTGTTCAAAGTGTCATTTGAACACTTTTTATTTATTATTGTTATTTTTGTATCAATTACTAAATGTTAAAAATGAAAACTGTAGGTGTAAATGGATTTGGCCGAATTGGCCGTTGCTTCACAAGAATTGCTTTACAAGACCCACAAATTGAAGTGGCGCTCGTCAATGATTTAGCTGATGTCAAGACCCTTGCACATTTATTAAAATACGACAGTATTCATGGTCCATTTTCACTTTCCTTTGAAATCGAGGGCAATGCCTTAGTATTCGAAAATGGTAAAAAATTGGTTTTCGTTAGTGAGCGCAATCCAGAACTGATCAATTGGTCGGCTGCTGGGGTAGAGGTGGTTATTGAAGCTACGGGTTTGTTTTTAACACGCGAAGCCGCCGAGAAGCATTTAGTTGGCGGTGCCAAGCACGTCGTCATCAGCGCACCTGCCAATGATGACGACATTCCTTCTGTTGTCTTGGGTGTAAACGACGACCAAATCGATTGGACAACCACATTAATCTCCAATGCCTCTTGCACAACGAACAATGCAGCACCTATGGTGAAGGTACTTAAAGAGGTACTTGATATTGAGGTTGCTTATATTTCCACTATTCATAGCTATACCTCTGACCAACGCTTGCACGACTCCCCACACAAAGATTTGCGTCGCGCAAGAGCTGCAGCAAATAGCATTATACCTACTTCTACAGGAGCGGCAAAAGCAATAACTAAAATATTTCCAGACCTACAAGGTAAGATTACTGGCGGAAGCTTTCGCGTGCCTGTATCGGATGGCTCCGTTACAGAAATGACACTCGTAACCAAGTCGGATATAACGGCAAGCCAAATCAATACCGCAATGAAGACAGCAGCAGCAGGCCCCCTCAAAGGCATTCTGCAATATACTGAAGATCCTATTGTGTCAGTAGATGTTTTGGGCAATCCACACAGCGTAGTTTTTGATGCGGGTCTCACTACCGTATTCAACGGCCTCATTAAAGTTGCGGGTTGGTACGACAACGAAGCGGGCTACTCCAATCGTTTGGTAGACGTTGTTAAAAGATTTTAGGCTTCCAAAGCTTGAACGCCAGGCAAAGTTTTACCTTCAAAATATTCTAAAAGTGCGCCACCACCGGTGCTCACATAACTTACTTCTGCGCTTAAGTTAAATTGTTGAACAGCTGCAGCGCTGTCTCCGCCACCAATTAAGCTAAATGCTCCGTTTTTCGTTGCTTGTGCTACCGCCAGGGCAATATGTTTAGTACCGGCCTCAAAAGCAGGCATTTCAAAAACACCCATTGGCCCATTCCATAAGATGGTTTTGCTTTGCAACAAGACTTCGCTGAAAGCTTTTATTGCCATTGGTCCTATATCCAAGCCCATCCAGCTGTCTTCTATCTGATCAGAGCTGGCAATTTGCGTATTGGCATCTGGCGCAAAACGATCAGCAATAACAGCGTCTATGGGTAAATGAATAGAAACGCCCATGGATTTGGCCCTTTCGAGTATTTCTTTACACGTTTCTATGCGTTCAGTTTCGCAGAGCGATGCACCAATTTGACCTCCCATAGCTTTGAAAAAGGTATAGGCCATACCACCTCCAATAATAATATGATTGGCAATTTGCAGTAGATTTTCTACGATAAGTACTTTATCGGAGACTTTTGCGCCGCCAACTATTGCGGTAAAGGGCCGCTCTGCCTGATGCAGAACTTTTATAGCATTTTCAATTTCAGCATTCATGAGCAGCCCCGCCATTTTATCGTTCGGAAAAAAACTTGCCAATTGGGTAGTGCTGGCGTGTGCACGATGCGCTGCTCCAAAGGCGTCATTGACATAACAATCGCCGTGTTGGGCTAGTTTTTCGGCAAAAGACAGATCTCCTGTCGTTTCTTCTTTATAGAATCGAACATTTTCGAGTAGTAATACTTCGCCGGGTAATAAGGCCTTACTCAAAAGGAAGGCTTCTTGACTGATACAATCAGCTGCAAATTGTACTTTGACACCAAGTACCTCACTTACCTTAGAACAAATTTGCCCCAATGAGAAAATTGCTTCGGGTCCATTTTTTGGCCTTCCAAAATGGGACAGCAATACGACGCTTCCGCCTTGTTCTAGTATATGTTTTAGCGTAGGTGCGGCCGCGCGAATGCGTTTGTCGTCGGAAATAAGTCCGGTAGATTTGTCCATCGGGACATTGAAATCGACGCGAACAATAGCGCGTTTTGCTGCAAAAGCATAATTTTTGAAAGTACTCATGGGTGTAGGATAATGATTTATTTTTTGTGGAAAAGACTGCCGTTGGCTTGAGCGCTTGGCATAATGGTGATGTCTGCAATACTGACATGTGCAGGCCTACTGACAATAAACGCTACAGTTTGAGCAATATCTACAGCCTGAAGCGCAGCAAAGCCCTCGTAAACACTTTGCGCCGTCTGGACATCTCCTTTGAAGCGCACCAATGAAAATTCGGTTTCTGCCGCTCCTGGCGCAATATTACTCACTTTTATTTCATGTGCCAGCAAATCGATACGCAGTGCTTTGGAGAGCGCATCTACTGCATGTTTACTTGCGCAGTATACATTTCCACCTGCATAAACTTCTTTTCCTGCAATAGAGGAGATATTAATGAGGTGGCTATTTGGATGCTTTTTTAGCAAAGGAATGACCGCCTGACTTACGTACAACAGCCCCTTGACGTTGGTGTCTATCATTCGATTCCAATCTTCGGATAGCCCCGTATCTAACGGACCCCTGCCTACTGCAAGCCCCGCATTATTGACTAAAATAAAAATATTTTCAGCGATTTCTGAGGGGAGTGCTGTAATGACGGCTTGAACATGTGTTTGACTGCATACATCAAGTGCTGCAATGTATACAGGTGTTGTAGTTAACGTTTTTTGTAGTGTTTCCAAACGGTCTACTCTTCTGGCCAATAAAACCAGTCCGTAGCCCATATTTTGGAGTTCTTGAGCTGTTGCCGCACCAAAGCCTGAACTCGCGCCTGTAATGATTGCATATTTCATGCTGCAAAATTGACAAAAAAAACGCAGTTGCTTGTCAAAATGGCAGTATTTAGCGCATGGCATTTTTATTGAGTAGCATAAAGCAAAAAATAGAAATACAATGAAAACAGGTCAAATTCATGTTCAAACGGAAAACATCTTTCCGATCATTAAAAAATTTCTCTACTCTGATCACGAAATATTTTTGCGTGAATTGGTTTCTAATGCCGTAGATGCCTCTCAAAAGCTCAAATTTTTGGCTAAAAACGGAGAATTCAAAGGTGAACTCGGCGAGCTCAAAGTAGAGGTCCTACTCGATAAAGAAGCCAAGACACTCACCATCCGAGACAACGGGATTGGCATGACAGCCGAGGAAATTGATAAATACATCAATCAAATTGCTTTCTCAGGTGCGGAGGAATTTGTCGAAAAATACAAAGGAAAAGAAGGTGCAGAACAAATCATAGGTCACTTTGGACTTGGTTTCTACTCTGCATTTATGGTTGCCGAGAAAGTACAGATCAAAACACTGGGTCGTTATGATGGTGCACAAGCGGTACAATGGGAAAGCAACGGCTCACCAGAATACACGCTAATTGACATTGAAAAAGACAACAGAGGTACAGATATCATACTCTTTATCAATGAAGAATCTGCAGAGTTTCTCGAAAAACAGCGCATTCAGGGCATCTTAGATAAATACTGTAAGTTTTTACCAATTCCTGTTGAATTCGGCACTAAAACCGACTACATCGACTCTCCTGAAGGAGAAAAAGATGAGAAAGGCAACGTAAAGCGCGTTGCGATTGAAGTGCCCAATCAGGTCAACAACCCGAGCCCCGCTTGGACCAAAGCACCCGTAGACCTCAAGCAAGAAGACTACGATCAATTCTATCGAGAATTGTATCCCATGACTTTTGAGCAGCCGCTCTTTCATATTCACCTCAATGTAGATTATCCTTTTAACCTTACGGGGATCCTCTATTTTCCAAAAATTAAGGAAAACGTAGAGGTACAACGCAACAAAATCAATTTATATAGCAATCAGGTTTTTATTACCGACAGCGTTGCAGAAATTGTACCTGAATTTTTGACTTTGTTACATGGGGTCATCGATTCTCCGGATATTCCATTAAATGTGTCGCGTTCTTATTTACAAAGCGACGGCAATGTCAAAAAGATTTCAGCACACATCACCAAAAAAGTTGCGGATAAACTAGCCGAGATGTTCAAAAAAGACCGTTCTGATTTCGAGGCCAAATGGCCGGACCTTCAGGTATTTGTTCAGTACGGAATGCTTTCTGAAGAAAAATTCGCAGAAAAAGCCAAAGACTTCAGTTTATTCAAAACAACAGACAACGAATGTTACACGCTGCAGGAATATACCGAAAAAGTAAAGGTGCTTCAGACCGATAAAAACAACAAAACGGTTTTCCTTTACACCAATGATGCCGAAGAACAATACGCATTCGTGAAAAAAGCCAAGGAGCGCGGTTATTCCGTTTTACTGCTAGACGGTCCGCTTGCCCCTCACTGGATTTCTAAATTGGAGCAAAGCAACGAAAACATCAGTTTTGCACGCGTTGACGCAGACAGCCTAGACAAACTCATCGCCAAAACAGACGAGCTCCCTTCCAAATTATCTAAAGAGGAAGAAGAGCAACTCAAGCCTATTTTTGAAGCTCAGGTCAATAAAGAAAAATTCACGGTGCAGTTTGAAAGTATGAGTGAGCAAGAAGCACCAATTATCATTACCCAGCCAGAGTTTATTCGTCGCATGATGGAACAACAAAAGCTCAGTGGTGGCGGTGGTTTCTATGGGGCTTTCCCAGAAATGTTCAACCTTACCGTGAATGCGAATCATCCGGCAATTAGCAAAATCTTAGGCCAAGACACAACTGCTCAGGAGGAAAGCACCAAACAATTAGTAGACCTCGCTATGTTGGCTCAGGGGCTATTAAAAGGCGCCGCTTTAGATGCTTTCATTCAGCGCAATATCGAACATATTGCATAAATGACTAGCTTTGACTTCGCTTAAATTCTAGATTTTGTATAAATGGATCTTGGGCATTGGCGCCCTCATTTTAACCCGTAAAATTGGTTTGGCCATACTCGGCTTTGCCATTGGATCACTCATAGACCAATACCAGCAGGCCGCTAAAAATGGGCAAAGTGGCCCAGGCCCAGCACAAGATCCATTTGAGTTCTATCGTAGGCAGAGCTCCATGTACGACCTCCCTACCATGCTCATGGCGCTTTCGGCAGCTGTCATGAAGGCCGATGGCAAAGTGTTACGCATTGAGCTCGACTTCGTGAAAAGCTTTTTCTCAGCACAATTTGGAAAGCAGTTCAATGCCACGCATTTGCAAACGCTGCGGCAATTTCTAGATGCGCCAAGTATTCCCTTACAGGACATCTGCCACGATATCCGCAACCGCATGACCCAAGAAGTACGGGTTCAGCTCGTTCATTATTTATTTGGTATTGCCAAAGCTGACGGAGACGTCGGAACCGCTGAACTCAATGTCATTTCTCGGATTGCCACCATGTTGGGTATTCCGGCGGTAGAATTTGAGAGCCTGCGCAATATGTTCTACAGAAACGTAGATTCCGACTACAAAATCTTAGGTGTAGACGAAAAAGCGACCGACGATGAGGTCAAAAAAGCGTATCGCAAAATGGCGGTGGCGCACCACCCTGACAAAGTAGCCCACATGGGCGAAGAATACTTGAAAGGCGCCAAGGAGAAATTCCAACAAATTCAAGATGCCTACGAAGCCATTAAAAAGCGTCGGGGAATCAAATAAATATACGATATGTCTGATAACCGATATCAACAACGCGGCGTCTCTGCCGGAAAGGAGGATGTGCACAAGGCCATCTCGAAACTGAACAAAGGGTTGTTTCCAAAAGCATTTTGTAAAGTTGTTCCTGACTACCTCACCGGCGACCCAAATTATTGTGTCGTGATGCATGCCGATGGCGCGGGCACCAAATCTTCATTAGCATATGCTTACTGGAAAAAAACTGGCGATCTATCGGTTTGGAGAGGCATCGCTCAAGACGCGCTGATCATGAATATCGACGACTTGCTTTGCGTTGGCGCCACTGGCCCTATTTTAGTTTCAAGCACCATTGGCCGCAACAAATTGCTCATTCCTGGCGAGGTTTTGGCAGCCATTATCAATGGTACTGAAGAACTTCTAGAAGAATTACGAGGGTATGGCATCGAAATTTACTCCACCGGCGGAGAAACCGCTGATGTTGGCGACCTCGTTCGTACCATCATCGTCGACTCAACGGTAGTTTGTCGTATGCCGCGAAGTAAAGTCATTTCGAATGACGGCATTCGCCCAGGAGATGTTATTGTCGGCTTGGCTTCTTTTGGGCAGGCTACCTATGAAAAAGAATACAACGGTGGAATGGGTAGCAATGGCCTCACAAGCGCGCGTCACGATGTTTTTCATCATTCACTTGCCGAAGAATTCCCCGAAACTTACGATAGCTCTTTGCCCAAAGATTTGGTCTATAGTGGTTCAAAGCGCTTGACAGATGCCGTAGATGGAAGTCCGCTAGATGCAGGCAAACTCGTTTTGTCAGCTACACGCACTTACGCACCAATTATCAAAGCCATTTTAGATGCGCACCACAACGATATTCATGGCATGGTTCATTGCTCTGGCGGCGCCCAAACCAAAGTTTTACATTTTATTGATAACCTCCATGTCATTAAAGACAAGCTTTTCGAAACAACTACTTTGTTTAAGATGATTCAGGCCGAGTCAAAAACCCCATGGCAAGAAATGTATAAGGTTTTCAATATGGGGCATCGCATGGAAGTATATGTAAGTGAGCAACTTGCACCTGAAATCATCCAGATTGCCGCGCAATTTGGTGTTGCCGCACAAGTTGTGGGCAGGGTAGAAGCCTCAGTAAACAAAAAAGTAACCATTTCCAGCGAGCACGGAGAATTTACTTACGAGGGATAAAAAAAATACCAAAAAAGCTTTCAAAAACGGAATGTTTTTGTACTTTTGCCATCCGTTCATTGAACATAGGGTGGGATGGGTGAGTGGCTGAAACCAACAGTTTGCTAAACTGTCGTACGGGTAACTGTACCGCGAGTTCGAATCTCGCTCCCACCGCCATCATTTTAGACCGTTCGAACTTAAGTTCGGGGCGTAGCGTAGTCCGGTCATCGCGCCTGGTTTGGGACCAGGAGGTCGCAGGTTCGAATCCTGCCGCCCCGACAAGGGGGATGAGCAATCATCCCCCTTTTTTGATTAAATCGGTCCCGTAGCTCAGCTGGATAGAGCAACTGCCTTCTAAGCAGTAGGTCTTTGGTTCGAATCCAAACGGGATCACTTTTAAACCTCACAGTCATGTGGGGTTTTTTGTTTTTGTGGGGTTTTAGACGCTCCTCCTTTTACAATAGTTATCTAATATATTAGCTAAAATTGTCAGATTATCCTGTTTTTAGCCAAAATAATGGCCATTATAATAGCCAAGTAAAGACAATAAACGGCAGTAAGGACATCAGAAAAGCACTACTGATTAATGGGATAGCTCGTTTGCTCAGTTTGAGATCGAGCGCTCCTTCTAGTACGATTAAAATCAGGCCGATGGTTCCAAAAACAGGTAGAATACCGTTTAAATTGGGAACTTTAATTTGTGCAAATTGAGTGAATTGTTGTAGCCCCCAACCCATTGCTAAGAGCCAGATAACTGTCGGTATGCGCGTAAACTTAGCACTCAAATCTAAGAGATAAGCCAGTAATAAGACCCCACTAATTAAGATGAGTAATTGTGCGGTCATGCTATTCGAGTGTGTTAATTTTTAAGGATTTACGGTAGGCTGAGAATACAGTCGATTTGCTAATAAAGCCTTTGTAATAGCCATTTTCTACAATCGGCAAGACGATTTGGTCGGAAGCTTCAAAAATTTGCATAACTGTTTCCATTGGGTCTTGGGGGCTGATTGTCTGTTTGGTTTCAGTCATGAGTTCTCCGATAGTAATTTCCTGATAGAGTTCAGGTTTGAACATCACGGCCCTTACGTTATCGAGCCAAATAACACCCAGTAATTCTTTGCGGCCGTTGATAACCGGAAAAACTGTTCTTGAAGATTGTGAGAGAATATCTACGAGGTCTTCGAGTTGGTTCTCGGGATATAGAAGGGGGTAGTCTGCCTCTATAAACTCATCTGTTTTGAGGGAGAACAAAATATTTTTATCGCGGTCTTGGGTGAGCGCCTCCCCTTTTTTGACACTTCTTTTGATGTCCATGGCAAAGGGCTCGAAGTACTTAGAGACTGCATAACTAATGGAAGAAACCAACATGAGTGGGATCATGAGGGTATAGCCTCCTGTAATTTCGGCAATCAAGAAGATGGCCGTGAGCGGCGCGTGATAAATACCCGCAAGAATTCCGGCCATGCCGACGATGGTAAAATTATTGACTGGAATATGAATTAGGCCGGTCATATTCAGCGCTGCTGAAAAAGAATAGCCCAAATAGGCACCTACAAATAGAGAAGGTGCAAAATTACCGCCATTACCACCAGCGCCAAGCGTCAGTGCGGTTGCAAGCGGTTTGGCAAACATCACCACCACGGTAAATGCGAGTACCACCAATGGTTGTTTGTTGAATTTCTCAAACAAGCTGTTGTCCATGAGGCTACTTGGGTCCTGGTCGGCGAGAATTTTGATGCTCTGATAACCCTCCCCAAAAAGCGACGGAAAAATGAAAATTAAGGATGCTAAAAGGGTACCGCCAATCAGGACCTTGAGGTAGATACCTGCTTTTAAGCGCTTCATCAGGCTTTCTATCCTTAAGAAAGTACGCATGTGGTAGACCGATGCTAGGCCTGCCAATAAACCGAGTAGGGCATAAAAAGGCACATTGGTATAATCAAAAGTTTCTTTAAGTGAAAATGTCAAAAGGATTCCATCGTGCAAAATGATTTTTGTGACAAGCGCGCCTGTAGCCGCAGCAATAATGAGCGGAATAAAAGCAGTGATACTGATGTCAAGTAACAGCACTTCTAAAGCAAAAAGCACGCCGGCAATGGGTGCATTAAATGCAGCGCCAATACCTCCTGCTACACCGCAGGCAAGAAGGAGTGTACGGTCTTTGATTGAAAGTCGGTATTTTCTAGAAAAATTAGCACCTATGGCAGCTCCAGTTACTACAATTGGCGCTTCAAGCCCAGTGGAGCCTCCAAACCCTACAGTGACCGAACTCGTGAGGACTTGGTCGTACATGAGGTGCTGGGGCATAGAGCCGTTTCTTTTGGCAATTGCGGCATGTACTTGCGGAAGCCCTTTGGTGAGTTTATTTTTTAAAAGGTAGCGACTAATAAGCACCGTTAGCAATAAGCCAATGCCGGGGAGCACCAAATACAAAAAGCGGAAATCGCTGAGTTTGTCATAGGTAGCGGCCAAAAATATGTAGTGTACAAAGGTTTTGAGAATTACTGCGGCAATTCCAGCACTTAAGCCCACAAGAATACTGGCAACCAGTAAAAATTGTTTTTTGGTCAGGTGGTGTTGCAACCATTTGAGCCAACGCTCGATGCGTCCTATTCCGATGCTTTTATTCCAGTCCATTTAGTGATGTTCGGTGCTAAGAAGGAAGAAAGATGTAACTAAAAGCAAAAACGGTTTCATTCTATAAAGATACACATTTCAAAAATTTCCCTAATTTGGATGTCGGAGAATGTAAATTAAACCATCCAAACATGAAAAAACTATTCTTTTCTTTGTCTCTATTGACCTGTACGAGCGCAGTCAAAGCTCAAACCCTGACTTTCGATGTAGCGGCTAAATATGCCTATAGCGCAACGGCTATGTTCAATAAAAATATTTCTGATCTTGGGGCCTCTCAAGATTACGACGTCGCGTTTAGCTCTAACTATGGCTTAGCTGGAAGCGTCAATTTTGGTAAAATTGGTGTAGGCGTTGAATACCTCGTGGGTAATTTCAAGGCGGGTTACCAAGGTGATCAAGTTTTAATTGGTGGTGCATATACTTCAAATATTGATTTAAAAATAACGCAGATCCCTATTTATTTGCGTTTGGGTGAATCAAAAGGTTCTTTTGGTGAATTTGGTGTGGTCATGAACAATGTAAAAAGTGCCACTTATTCAAATAGCAATTTACTTATTGATCCTGCAGCAGAAAAGACTGATCAATACCAAAACTTCATGGGTTACATGATTGGCGTCGGTGGTCGTTTTGGGATTCTTGACTTACCGGTATTGGTTTCAGTAAGCGCTCGCTTTATGTATAGCACTGCCGATGCAAAAGGCGTTGACGCTTTAGGCGCTGATTTAGATTTGTACAACACTTCGTATAAGACTAACGCAGCTTCAGTTGGTTTACACGTGGGTGTCGTTTATTCAATTGACTAAACTCAATTATTATTGCAACAAAAAAGGCGCCACAAGGCGCCTTTTTTGTTGCAGATGATTTGATTTAGGGTTTGACCAAATGGACGAAACCGTGAAGCGTATAAAGTGTTTTCTCTTGGTTATCGTATTCGTATTTATCACTTTTCGGTGTAGCCATATAGAAATAGACGCCTTCCTCTAGGGCTTTTCCGCTCATGTCGGTGCCGTTCCAGTCATTGAGGTAGTTGTCTTTTTCATAAATGAGATTACCCCAGCGGTTAAAGATTTGCATACTCACTTGGTTGTAGTCTTCCCAGTTCTTGATCACTAAAAAGTCATTGGTACCGTCGTCGTTGAGGGTCAGGATATTTGGCACCACC
>JBILSN010000043.1:0-4258 GCA_044372045.1 Crocinitomicaceae bacterium | reverse complement strand
CAAGCTCAAACGGGCCTTGAACAAGCCCAAACAGGCGTGGTTGCAGCTTATGTAGCCTTGCGTCAGGCAGAACTCGATTACCTTAAATCAAACGGAAATATCAAATAATACATCATGAAAAGAATCATTTTTATCTCCATTGCAGCTGTTGTTCTTATTGGGCTCACTGTTTTTAAATTGCTTTCTAATTCTCAAGAAGCTAAAAGTAAAATTTATATCCACGACATGGATGCTGCGGTTCTCGTAGACACGGATCAACCGCAACAGCATACTTTTGAAAGTGCGTTTTCATACTTAGGCGTTTTTGAACCAATGCATCAAAATAATATTGCAGCTGAAGGTTCTGGCAAACTCATTGAATTACTTGTTAATGAAGGGGATCAGGTGAGCAAAGGGCAAGTTATTGCCAAGCTAGACGACGAACTCATTTCATTGCAAATCGAAAATGCCAAGCTCAATATTGCGCAGCTCAAAAATGACAATCTTCGCTTTGCCAATTTGCGAAAGGAGCAGGCCGTTTCGTCGATGGAGGCTGAAAAAATGGAGTTGGCGCTCAAGTCAGCAGAGGTGCAGCTCAAGCAATTACAAAAACAATTGCGCGGTACTAAAGTACTTGCGCCTTTCTCCGGAGTAGTCACCAAAAAAATGGCTGATCTCGGCTCAATGGTCATGCCTGGCACTCCAATTGTGGAACTCACGGATATTAGCCAGCTCAAGCTCGTTATTTCTGTACCAGAACGAGACGTACTCAAGTTTAAAAAAGGTCAGAAGGTCAATGTGGCTGTCGATGCGCAAGATGCAACCATATCAGGAAGTATTTACAGTATTTCTGTTCAGGCCGATGCGTTGCACAATTTTAAAGTTCAGGTTTTAGTGAATAATTCAAATACCAACAAGATTCTTTCAGGAATGTACGGCAATGTGGCCCTAGACAACAACGCAAAAATCGTGGCATTGGCAGTTCCGAGAAAAGCGCTGATTGGCTCAACAAAAAATCCACAAATCTATGTGGTTCGAAACGGAAAAGCGCAACTTACCCCGTTTAGTCCGGGTGCGGCCGATGGAAACTTCCTAGAAGTTGTTTCTGGCCTTACAAGTGCTGATGAAATCGTAGTGAAAGGTCAAGTGAATTTAGAGGATGGAATGAATATCAAACGCAATAAATAGCCCTATGACACTCACCGAATTATCGATCAAAAGACCATCCTTTATTATTGTCATCTTTACCATATTGGTTGGTGGCGGGCTCATCAGCTACAAGCAGCTTTCCTATGAGCTTTTGCCTGACTTTTCAGCTCCCTTACTCACGATTACTACGGCATATCCTGGCGCCTCTCCGTCAACGGTTGAAAGTCAAGTTTCCAAACCGCTAGAAGACGTACTGAGCGGCATGGAAAATGTCGATGAGGTAACCTCCTTTTCCTTTGACAATGCCTCTTTTGTTTTGCTTGAGTTTAAGGCCTCTGCTAATATTGATGATGCTTTAGAAGATGCCCAACGCAAAATTAATAATAGCCTCAATAGATTGCCGGCCGACGCTAAGAATCCGGTTGTCGCTAAAATTGAACCCAATGCTACGCCTGTGTTGCAATTGAGTGCAGTGGCCAAAAACTTAAGCGATGCCGAACTCATGCGCCTCATGGACGACCAATTATTGCCTGCAATCAAACAGGTCAAAGGGGTGGCAGAGGTGCAGGTCATTGGCGGCGAGCGCCGTTCTTTTCGGGTCAATGTAGACAAAGAAAAGATGCGCAAATTGGGCTTGTCGATCTCCCAAATTAACCAAGCAATAGCGCTTTCTAACTTGGATTTCCCTACTGGTAAAATAAAAAGTAACACAGAGCAAATTACCGTTCGCCTAACTGGTAAATACAAAGACATTAACGATCTGCAAAATTTGGTTTTGATGGCCAAAGGAACCAGTGCTATTCGTTTGCGCGACGTTGCTGAGGTTGTTGACGCCAGTGAAGATCAAATAACCATTTCTCGATTGAATGGTGTCAATGGCATTGGCTTATATATCAAAAAACAAAGCGATGCGAATGCGGTAGATGTTGCCAAACTCACCAAAACCAAATTTACCGAACTCGAAGAAAAGTTCAGTAAAGAAGGGCTATCCTTCACCATAGCAACCGATACTTCTATTCCAACCATTGAGTCTGTAGATGCGGTTATTCACGACCTCGAGCTTGCGGTATTTTTAGTTGCACTCGTCATGCTACTTTTCTTGCATACCATTCGCAATGCATTTATTGTATTGGTTTCTATTCCAGCCTCTTTGATCTCTACGTTTATTGCGATGTACCTGCTTGGTTACACACTCAACCTTATGACCCTTTTAGCGATGTCTTTGGTTATTGGTATTCTCGTCGATGACTCTATCGTTGTACTGGAGAACATTTATCGACATCTACAAATGGGCAAGAAGCGACGACAGGCAGCCCTAGACGGTCGCAACGAAATTGGGTTTACCGCATTGGCAATTACGCTTGTGGACGTCGTGGTATTCTCTCCTGTAGTATTTATCGAAGGCACGATTTCTGATATTTTACATCAATTCTCGATTGTTGTAGTGGTTTCCACTTTAATGTCCCTTTTTGTATGTTTTACCTTAACTCCTTGGTTGGCCTCGCGTTTTGCCAAAGAGGTGAAACTTGATCCAAAAAAGCCATTTCAAGCTGTTTTACTCTGGTTTGAGCGACGTATCAACATCTTTACGAATTCTTACGTAAAAATTGTGGGCTGGGCTTTGCGTCATAAAATTTCCATGGGCCTGATCATCATCGTGATTTTTGTAGCCTCCTTTGCAACCATGGGCTTGGGTATTGTAGGGCAGGAGTTTGTTTCTCAAGGTGATCAAGGTAAGTTTATGATCAAGCTTAAATACGAGAAAAGCGCCACTTTTGCAGAAAACAACCTAACGACCATGAAAATTGAACAACTTTTGTTGGCTCAAAAAGACATGGTTGATATTGTTTTTTCTAATGTGGGTGGGCCCAGCGCTGGTTTAGGTGCTGCAGCATTTGGGTCTGAGAATCGTTCTGAGATTGTCGTCAAAATGAAGAAAGACAAGCAAAAAGAAATACCGACAGTTGAGTACATGAACTTGATTCGAAGCAAAATTGAAAATGAACATCCAGGAGTCGAAGTAAAAGCCTTGAATATGGGGCTTGTAGACTCCGAGCAAGCACCTATAGAAATATTTATTTCGAGCAATGACGATGCGCTGATGTTCAAAGAAGCCCGACGACTCAAGAATGCTATTAAGGCCATGCATGGCGCTAAAGATCCATACTTGAGTACAGAAGATGTGACACCTGAGGTTAAAATTGCCTTGGATAGAGAAAAAATGGGGCAGTTAGGTGTCAATGTCGGGACTGTAGGAATGCAACTACAAGGCGCACTTTCCGGCAATGACGACAGTCAGATAGACCTCGACGGATCAGAATACGATATCCGAGTCATGCTCGATGCGTCTAACCGTAAAGATGTCGAGGACATCCAAGGCATGACCTTCCCGAACAACGAAGGCAAACAAGTTCGCTTGAGTGAATTTGCAGACATCTCTGTAGACAACGCTGCAGGTACTTTGGAGCGTAAGAACCGTATTTCGAATACAACCTTGCGTTGCTATGTACTGGGTGCAGCACCCGGAACAGTAGCTTCAGATATCGAAAAATACCTCAAAAAGAATCCGCTCGATCCGAATGTGCGCCTTACTTGGGGTGGAGAAATCAAGCGCCAAAAAGAATCTTTTGGTGCCTTAGGAACCGCAATGGGCATTGGAGTTGTGTTGGTTTATCTCATCATGGTAGCGCTATACGATAATTTTGTATATCCTTTTGTGGTCTTGTTCTCCATTTTGGTGTCATTGGTTGGCGCTATTTTGGCTCTTGCTTTGACTTCATCAAATATGGGAATTTTCACGATGTTAGGTATGTTGATGTTACTGGGGCTAGTTGCCAAAAACGCCATCCTGATTGTCGATTTTACCAATCATCTGAAGCAAAAAGGCATGAGTACTTATAATGCTTTACTCGAATCAGTTCGAGAACGAATGCGTCCGATCTTGATGACTACCATAGCAATGGTAATCGGAATGGTGCCTATTGCAACGGCTACGGGCTCGGGGGCAGAGTGGAAAAACGGACTCGCATGGGTACTCATTGGTGGTTTGACCAGTTCTATGTTCTTAACAATAATTGTGGTACCAATGATGTATTACGTCGTGGACCGCATTCAAGCAAAGATTCAATTC
>JBILSN010000021.1:0-40497 GCA_044372045.1 Crocinitomicaceae bacterium | reverse complement strand
CTTAATTCAGTTTTCATACGCGTTACGATGCGTTGGCCAACATGCTCAATGAGTTTGGAACGTACGGCCATCTCTTCAATTACAATACGGTTGACATCAACGTAATCTATGGTATCTGCCAATGAATCGTGTTCAGCAGCTTTGCTAAAATTTGTTTGAATTTCGATATTTACTTCATAGTGGCCACCTATACGCCCTTCTTCTGGCAGACAGCCGTGATAGGCGTAACACTTTATACCGCTGACAAAAATTTTATGCTTCATGGAGGATGCTTTCAACCTGACGTAAACCAATGTCTATACGCGCGAGTACTTCTTCTTTACCCAGAAACGCTGAGATTTCAAACATGCCAGGACCTGCGCCAACGCCGGTGAGTACCAAACGATAAGGCAGGAGTACTGCGCCTATTCCTAATTGCTTTTCTGCTAAAAAAGTTTTAAAAGAGGCTTCGATCGCTTCCGTTGAAAAATCAGAAAGATCAGCGACAACATTTTTCCATTCTTGAATATATTCAGTTGTTTCTGGCTTCCACTTTTTAAGAATAATTTCAGCATCGAACGAAGAAGGTTGGCCAAATAAATAGGCTCCTTCTGTTAAAATGTCTTGTGCAAAGGTGGCACGTTCCTTCATGAGGTGACAAATTTGTTCTAGCGTAGCATCAGTACAGTCAAGATTTTGAATCTGACGCAGTTGCTGGGCAATAGCTGAATTGGATTGTGCACGCAAATAGGTTTGTTGAAACCATTTCGTTTTTTCAGGATCAAATTTGGCACCAGCTTTACTCACGCGTTCAAGTGAAAAAGCAGCAACGAGTTCGTCGAGATTAAAAATTTCTTGTGTTGTTCCGGGGTTCCAACCCAAAAGAGCAAGCATATTAATAAAGGCCTCAGGTAAGTATCCTTTTTCGCGGTAACCAGAGTAGAGTTCTCCTTCTGTGGTCACCCAATTTGTTGGGAAAACAGGAAATCCGAGTCGGTCGCCATCGCGCTTTGAGAGTTTACCATTGCCATCTGGGCGGAGTAAAAGTGGAAGATGTGCAAATTCGGGGCAAGGCCAGCCAAAAGCTTCGTAGAGCAACACGTGCAATGGTGCTGAGGGCAACCATTCTTCACCGCGAATGACGTGGCTTATGGCCATGGTATGATCGTCTACTATATTTGCTAAATGGTAAGTAGGCATGCCGTCACTTTTGAACAAGACTTTGTCGTCTAGGTTGTTGGTATTGACAACTACCCAACCGCGGATGAGGTCATGAAAACGAACGTCCTGGTTGCGCGGCATTTTCATGCGGATGACATACGGTTCGTTCGCTGCTAAAAGTTGCTCAACTTCAGATTGCGGAAGCGTGAGTGAATTACGCATGCTGTTGCGCGTAACGCTATTGTATTGCCAATTGGGCATACCCATAGTTTTGGCTTGGTCGCGCATGAGGTCGAGGTCCTCGGCGGTGTCAAATGCATAGTATGCTTTGTCTTCGGCAATGAGTTGCTCGGCATATGGCTTATACATCTCTTTGCGTTCGGACTGCACATATGGGCCGTACTCACCTCCTAAGCCGGGGCCTTCAGTTGGCATGATGCCACACCAAGCCAAAGCATCCATGATGTAATCTTGTGCACCAGGTACAAAACGCGTCTGATCTGTATCTTCGATACGTATTAAAAAAGTTCCGTTGTGTTTTTTAGCAAAGAGGTAATTGTAAAGAGCGGTGCGCACACCTCCCATATGGAGCGGCCCAGTAGGTGAGGGGGCAAAACGAACGCGAACAGGTACTGAAGACATAATATTTTTTCTAGATTGCAAAGATAGTAAATTGAAAAAGACTCAAGCCAAATTCAGACTTGAGTCATGTCATCTGGTCTTCTTTTAGATAATTTCCGAATTTAGAGGATGACTTTTTGGGACTTCCCTGTTTGATTTCTCAAAAAGTAAATGCCTTTTGAAAATTTTTTGGTTGAAATACGCTGGTTTCCTTCTTCGAGTGAAAAGGACGCTTCTAACTGACCCATTGTGTTCAACAGGTCTAATTGTAGTGTATTATTACACTCGATGTAAATAAATTCTGCATCTTGACCTTTTAATTTCCAATTTACGAAGTTTAAATTTTCAAGACCTGCTCCTCCATCTAGGTTGATTTTCACGATGTAATCCAACACATTGGCACAAGAGTCATCGTATATCGCATAATTGATCAACCCACGGGTGATGTCGTCGTACCCATCTAAAATTAGGTTTTCGATATAAGTTGAGTCTTGGGAGCAAAAACAATTCGCATTCACTTGAAAATTCTTGTCGGTGAGGTTTTGTAGATTAAAATTAGTATTGAAACAAATGGTGTTGTTTTCAATCAGGGTTGAGTTGGGGCTATAGGCTAATACAGCAACGCCAATATTGTTGTTATTGATGATGTTGTTAGTAAGAATTCCGTTGTCTCCGAGTTTTACGGCGATATCGTTGTTTTCAAATACACAAAAACTGATAATATCTGAACCGGTGTTGTCTATGGCAACTCCATTGCCTTCGAAGTAGCAATTTTGAATGGTATGCCCAAAACCTTCGGCAAAAGCAAAGTCGTTGTCTATGAACTGGCAGTCTGATACCAAACCAGGCGAACCAACGATATTGTTGCCGTTGCCTTCGAAGAGGCAGTTATCTATATTTATAGAATTTGACCAAGTGAAAGAACAAAAGTTATTAATGAATTGACAATTAGTAGCTATAAGTGAACCATATAAAATTTGTGCAGCTTGCCCAACGCCATTGCCCTCAAATAAACAGCTTTCATAAATCATATTGGCATTAAATTGAACGCCGTAATTGTTGTTTTTAAACTGACAATTGGTCCAATTGTAACTAACGCCAGGTTGGGCGATGTCGTTTGCAATACCATAAAAGCTGTCATGTAGTCTGAAGCGGTCTAATTGTACATTTCCGCCTTGCGAACCCTTAATATTGATACCATACCAAGTTTGTTGCCCTGCGATACTTGCATCGGTAGTTTTAAAGGTAATTGGGGCTATATCTGTACCAATTGCAATGAGGGATCCTCTCACTTCAAGGTAACGCAAATTACCGGTATTAAAGGAATAATCAGGTGTCACTTTGACTTCTACGCCTGGCTCAATTGTTAAAGTCACTCCCGGAAAAACCACCGTTGATCCTGTCATGAGGTAAGGGCTATTTGCGGCCGACCAGGTCGTATTTTGGTATATTCCACCTGAGACTATGGTCTGGGCAATTAAGCTGTTGATCAGGATCATCGAAATAAAGAGAATGCTGTACTTCATATCATTAGGTTTTGTAAATAATTAGTGTATTAATTTTTTGAAACTCATATACACGATGCTTTAACAAGTATTTTACAAAATGGTTGTCTGCTGCTGAACTTTTTTGTCATTAAAAAAAGTTATACAAAAAAAGAGGGCAAGCCGCAGGCTTGCCCTCTTTTTTACAGGAGGTTTGGTGTTATTCAATCACAAATTCTCGTTGTACTGAGCCGTAGATTGTTTGGACATTCAAGTAATAAATACCCGCTTTCAAATCTGTAGTATTATATTCGAGAACAGGAAGTTTGATATTGTTTTCATTGGCAATTAATCGTCCTTGGATATCTACAATGTTGTATGCAATGATATCGAGGCCATTTACTTGGGCATACAATTTTTCACTTGTTGGTACCGGGAAAACTGAAAAGTTGACGTCAAGTTTTTCTTCTAGACCCATATCGCAATTTAAGTAGCTCATATTGGCAAAATTGATATGGCAAGCAAAATATGCGGAGTCAATGAACGGATTGCGGTTGCCTTGTAAAAAAGCAGCGTATTCATGACGCGCAATTTCATAGTTGTCAGGGGCGTCAGCAAAATGCCATGTTTTTAAAGACTCCTGGCTTTGGGTGGGTGGTAATTGCCAGTTGTTGCCAGAAATACCATTGTAGCAGGTTGCCATGTAAAAGATAGAACGCGCTGCATTTCCTTTTTGTTCCGGCCGTGGTTCGTATACTAATTGATTATTAGAATAACCTACGCGGCCACCTAGATAAGTAAATACAACAGTTCCTTCGATATCCATTAATGGGAGGTTGCTTCTGGGTGTATTGGCTTGCTGAAGGTTGGTTGGCCATAGGTTGTGTTGGTCGTTGTATTCAGGTTTTTCTGGGTTGTCGCAAGGGAAAGTAGGCATCCAAGAATGGGCAAAGGTATGTTCTCTTGAATAACCAGTGGCTGTCCAGGAGAATGGATCGTTAAACACTTTACGTTCTCCTGAATATACACATTCCACATAGGACTGACCATTGGTGGTATCGCGTACCTCATATTGGTTCATCATAGTGGTAAGGTAGTTGTAGTAGGTAATGGAGGTGTGTGGGTTGATCAAAGCGCTGAGGTTGGGTAAGAATGAACTTGTTCCAGAATAGATTCCGTTATAGTAATTTCCAATCTGGCTTCCTTCACTTGTTACGTTACCTGTTGCAGAATTCATGGTAAGGTAGTTTTCGTAACCTGCTGGGCCATTGAAGGCGTACACAGCAAAATGATAATTCGTATTGGCTTCAATATGTCGAGGTGTAAAGCTTGTCCCGGAACCTATGTATGCTACTTTGGCATTGCCAATGTTATCTCCACGCTTGTAGCTTGTTCCATCTATTGGTATGCCCGCAACTGCAGAACCTTGGCGCCATAATACGATGTATTTTTCAGCTGTTACTGCGTGGAATTCTCCTGAAAGCGTGTAGGCCTTTACAGTTGGAAAGGTTAAATCGGTAGGGTTAGTGGATGGTTCGGTTGCTAGGTTATTAGAACCAATACCATAAAGATTGATCATATATGGATTTTCATCGGCATCGTCGTTGGCGATAGATAGCGTTGCTAAGCGTGAACCTATTCCCGTTGGTGCAAAGTTGAGCGTAATGTTTTGGCTGCTTGTGCCACTAACAACAACATTTGCATTACAGCTATAATCTGATGCACTTGGCCCAGTTAATGTAGCACCAGAAACAGTTAAGTTTTGGACGCCGTAATTTTCAATTGTAATCGTTGTCGTAGAACTTGTTCCAACTACGTAGGTATCGCCAGTGAGCACACTATTTCCATTGATTTTAACATTGATTTCTCTTGCAGGTGCAACATAAGTGAACATATCTTGGGTACTGCGTGGTATCAATTGGTAGTTCGCATTGAATTGTCCCATTAGACCAATGATGCTGATTGGGCCTGATGGGATAGCAGATCCATCGATATTAGTGGTGCCGTTGATACGTACATCAAAAGTACTGGAGCCATCAAATACTTGAACAGTGCTATTTCCGGAAGAAAAGTTGCCAGTTTGCACAAAATTGACATTGTCTAAACGCACCAATTGACCTTCTAGGCTTTCTCCGGCACTTGAGATAGGAATAACGAGAGGTGCAGGCTGAACAATTGCTTGTCCATGATTGATAAAACTGTTGGTTGGAGATAATTCGAGTAAACCACTGAATTCAAATAAGACACCTGTTGCCGTAATGGAGTCTCCTTTTTGGATGGTATTTAGATTGGATCCATAACAGGCAATTCCTGCTGTCCCATCTTGTAAATAGCGAATAGGGCCGAGTTCACTTCCGTTGGTTACAACTCCTGTAACGGTTACAGTTTGACCAATACCTAGGTTGCGAACTTGGGCAATTGTTTGGGCAAAAGCTTGTTGTCCGAGCGCCAAGATAGCCAGATTGAGTAATAATTTTTTCATAGTTAGAATTGTATTGCGAGGTTGATATTGAAGCGCAAACCTTGGCCAAACATGACTGAGGCAGAACGCGCATCAAATTGATCATAAATGCCATTCGCATTGTTAGTGGCATCTGAAATAAAAGACGTATTTAAAAGGTTGGTAATGGCACCTCCAAAGCTAAATTGTTTGTAGCGGTAACCGGCAAATAAATTAATCAATGAGTAGGAGGGGATTTGCCAGGAATCACGACCCCCATTGCTACCTTGCAGGGAGAATGGATCAAAGTTGGCGTAATAACGATCAAAAAATTGACCTTGAAGCTTTATGTAGGCACTTTTAATGGGTTCATAGCGCAAAGACGCCGCCATTGCTGTTTGCGCAGCATCGCCGACATGTACACCTTTTGCATCAAAAATAAATTCTAAGGAGTCGTATTGTGGTATAAACACGGTTTTACTCGAATTCCAGATCCAGTTACCAATAGAGAACATGAAGTCAATAGAAAGTTTAGGTGAAATTTCCCAAGCAACATCGATTTCTTGGCCCATGTGTATGGCATCCATTCCATTGATATTAACCCGAATAAATTCTGTTGGGTCATTAGGGTCAGGAACAGCGACGCCATAAGGGAAAGGTTTATTTTTCCAATTGGTGAAGTAAGCATTGTAATTGACCCCAAAATGTTTGTTGGAATAGTGATACCCACCTTCTGCAGCATAGATGATTTCATTGACGATTTCGCCAAAAAAACTATTGCTATTGTTGTCAATAACATTAGAAAATTGCGGCGTTCGGTTGAGATAACCCAAATTACAATAGACGTCTTGATACTTGTTCAATTTGTAACTCAGGCCACCTTTTATGGTTACGCCTGGAATGTATTTCCAATCAGTTTCGAAGAAATTGAGCCCTGGTGAACCTGCATGATAGGTCTGTCCATTGTATTGAATGGTATCGAGTGCGCCAATTCTGAGGGTGGTATCACTAAGCTCGAGTACTTTGCGTTGAAAGTAATCAATGCCTTTATATCCGTTAAGGATGGTTGTAACGTTAGCAAACCAATTGATGCGTTCACCACTGTGCTCCACTTGGCCAAAACCACCTGCATAAGTAACGACCCCATCGCGGTCCGCATTGAAGGTATTTTTGGCAATTTTATCTCCAACCCTTTGCATTGGATCGGGATCATTGAAGTTGGCTGCGCTTAAAAAGTAGTCGGCACCCAAAAGGTTGGTGATAATTTGATAATGACGACCTTCATAATAGCGGTAATCGATTCCACCTGAGATAGATGTTTTTTTGGAATATTGGTAATTGAACTGCCCCAAATAGCCTAACCAAAAATGGTTGTTGATACTCGCTAATAATATCTGACTGGCTTTGATCTCCGTATCCGAGTACAATGGATCAATATTTGGCGTTCCGAATAAAGAATTCACTTGGTTTTCGGTGATCATTTGGTCCCAGTCGATGTTAAAATTGCTATCACGCAAAATCGCTGAAGAATTGAAGATACTAGTGCCTCCACCACGCCCGACAGAGAGATAGGCCAAATTTGAAATATCTAATTTGTCGTTGACCGACCAAAAATCTTTGAGTGTAATTTGTGGTTTATTGTAGAAATTACGACGTTCGTTTAGGATTTCACGCTCACCTGCATCGTTGGTCACGTAGCCCCAATGTTGGTTGTAACGAATACCCATATCGTTGAGTAAAAGGGTAGAGTCGAACTGCACGCCAAGCGCTTGAGAACGACTGGCATCCCAATACTGGATTCCTTGAAAAAAGGAACGCTGACCATGTTGTTGTGGAGCAGCAAAAGCAGAAAGCGTAAGTAAATGTTTATCGAGTCTTTTAGAGATTTTGGTATAGCCGAAAAAACCTTGCGTTGGGGTGCCGTCTACCCAACCTTGGCCTTGCTTGTAAGAGGCAGAAAAAGTAAGCCCCCACCCAGAAGGGGTCATGCCGGTGTTGTATGAGAGTGAACTACGCAAAAAATTACCCGTAGCGTACTCTTGTTTAAAGCTTCCACCCTTTTTGGTGCCCAAACCTTGCGTAATGATATTAATGGTTCCGCCAATTGACGGCATAGCAATTTTTGTAGCACCTAGTCCGCGTTGTACTTGCATTTGAGAGGTAATGGCATCTAGACCAAACCAATTAGACCAATAAACTGCGCCGTTCTCCATATCGTTCACAGGAACGCCGTCGATCATGACGCCAACATTGCGTTGGTCAAAACCACGCACATTGATGCGCGCATCTCCGTCTCCGCCTCCTCCGTTGGTGGCATAAACGCCAGGGGTACCATTCAAGAGCATGGGAAGGTCTCTTGAGGCTAGTTCTTCAGTAATTTTTTTGGTATCAATTTTGGTAACGGCTACAGGAACATTCTGACCATTGACTAAGTTGCCTATCACACGGATTTCACGTACTTCTTGGGTGGCTCGGATGGTAAAGTTTTGCACAAGACTGCCCTGATTGAGCTGAATGGGGAAGCGAATGGTATCGGTAAGAGGAAGGGTAAATATGATTTGGTAGTTGCCAAATGGTATGTTTGGAATTTCGTAGGAGCCGAGATCGTTGGTGGCAACGCGTGCAATTGCAGCACCTTGCTTGAAAAGGGTAATTTTGGCCCCCGCAACGACAACCTCATCGGGTGACATTTGAGCCACACCACTTATTTTACCTAATTGTTGACCGAAGGAAACTCCAGATAGTGCAAAGAGCAACCCAATAAATAAAAGACGCATCTTAGCGAATGATCACTTTGTGAAGGCTTTGCTGACCCGAAAGTGAGGTCATACGCAAGAAATAGACACCCTGATAATCATGAAGGTTGATTTCAACGCTTGGTTGTGCTGCACTAACGTTGATTTCTTTTACAAGCTGACCAAGTGCAGAAACTACTTGAATTTTGCGGATCTCATTTTGTGTATTGACAAAAACAATACCACTGCTTGGATTGGGGTAAATACTTGGTGCAGCTTTTGTGGTTGGGTTCAGACCAATCGTGTTGCAATCGCACTCATGAACGCCCAAAGAAGACCAGTTTCCATCCAAAATTGGATTGCCGCTCATGCCGAAAAGGGTGTCTCCGTTTGCATCTAAACGCACAATAACAGGGGGGATACTATCCCATTCAAGTAGGGGATCAAAAAATGATGGATTGCTTGTTTGCCCTTTTAAGATAGTAGGTTTACGAAGAAGACTGTGGTCTTTAGTGAGCAAAACGCCAAGACCTGTACTGTACGGAAATTGCGTGGACCATGCGCCGTTATTACCAGAAGATGTACCGGTTTCGTTTGCAGGATTTTCACCGATTCTACCAAAGACGTCTACTATCGCAAAACCAGTTACGTTGGTCGCATTGATCACTGCAGTTGGAGCGGCAGGTAGTGTTCCTTTTCCTAATAAAATGGCGTCATTGCCATTCCAGTACCAAGCGTTTGAAGTGTTGTAATCTGCGCAATAAAAACCATCTGCTTTGGCTTGAAGAGAATCCCAAACTGGGGCTTCTTGCCCTGTACCCATAGGGTCGAGTTTTTCAATAACCCCGACATATACACCCTTTGCAGGCACTGTTCCGGATAGTTGAACTGAGTTGGCAACTGTTGCGGTTGTTGCACCATTCGAATAACGACTTACGAAATAACCGGATAGGCTTATCGGATTGTTGGTTGGGTTGTAGATTTCAAGTGCTTTGTTATTGGACCAACCTTCGACATACTCAGATATAAACAGCTCATTGCATGTATTTTGAGCAAAAGTAAGTGTCGTAAACAACAAGGAAAATAAAAGTAGAGTTTGCTTCATGATGTTAAGTTTAGTTAAACTGACAATCAGCTTTGGTTTTTAATGGTGCTGTTTTTATGGTTTCGGCACAGATGAGGCGTCAAGGTGGTCATAAAAAAGCTATTACAAATTTAGCGCTTTTACTTTTAATTATACTAAAGTAGATTAAAATATAGGTAATTTCTTTGTGAATGCAAGATGAGCTCAGTGTTACCTCGGAAATCTGTGTAATTTTAGGATTCAATTAAATGGTCATGAAAATTCTATTTAGCGTTTTATTTATTTCTTTTCTTTTTCAGCAAGTTGTTGCGCAAGATTTAACAGTTGAGCGCATTTGGCGCAATTATGAATTCAGTGCAAAAGGAGCCAGTGCCTATCGGATGCTCAATGATGGCCTTCATTTTGTAGAATGGGGAGTTAATGGGGATTTACTAAAAGGTAATATTTCAAAAGAAAGACATCAAGCGCAAATCCTCATTTCAAAATCCACCCTTATTTGGGAAGATAAACCAATAGAAGTTGCTGGTTTTGAATTCAATTCTAACGAACAAAAAGTGCTCCTTTGGACCGCTCCAAAAGCCATTTATCGACGCAGTTTTGAAGCGTTTTATTTTCTTTATGATTTGAAAACCAAAAAACTCGATGCGCTCGATGCCGAACATACGCCGCAAACTTTAGCAGAATACAGCCCTGATGGCACAATGGTTTCGTTTATTCATGGCAATGATATATTTATTAAAGACCTCAATACTGGGAAGGTTCGTAAAATGACCCAAGACGGCAAACGCAATAAAATCATCAATGGCACTACGGATTGGGTTTATGAGGAAGAATTTGCACTCACCAATGCATATTGTTGGTCGCCTGATAGTCAATACCTTGCTTTTTTAAAGTTTGATGAGCAAGAAGTGCCTGAATTTCAAATGGCGATGTATGGCGAACTCTACCCAGAACAATATAAATACAAGTATCCAAAAGCAGGTGAGGTCAATAGTAAGGTGACTTTAAATATATTGGACGTGAAGAGTACCAAAATTCAAAAAATCGATTTGGGGTCTTACGAATATATCCCACGCATCAAATGGTCTTCCAAATCAAATCAACTTGTCGTTCAGACGATGAATAGGCTTCAAAATGAACTCAACTATTGGTTAGTAGACGCCACTCAAAAAACTGTTTCTACCAAGAAATTTTTTACGGAAACGTCTGACACCTATGTAGACGTAGACAACAACTTGTTGATCCTTCAAGACGGCAAGTCTATTTTAAGAACCAGTGAGGTGAGTGGCTATAACCATATCTACCAGCTCGGATTCGATGGTAAAAGTACAGCAATCACTTCTGGCGCTTGGGACGTCATTGAATTTTTAGGCATTGACGAATTAAGCCAAACCATTTATTATGCAAGCGCAGAACCAGGAGCAATTTATAAATCGATATACAGTATTCGTCAAGATGGCACCCAAAAAAAGAACCTCACGCCTGAGCTTGGGTATCACAATGCAGAATTTTTAAACGGCATGCAATATTTTATTCACAGCACTTCAAATGCCAATACGCCTCCGGAAATTGCCTTGCGACGAGCGAGTGGCGAGTTGGTTGAAATTCTTGAAGATAACGCGGCTTTAGTGGCTAAGATGAAAAAAGAAAACCTAAGCCATAAAAAATTTATTTCTATCAACACTTCAAGTGCAACGCTTAACGCCTCTCTTCTTTTGCCGACTTCCTATGATTCGACAAAAAAATATCCCGTTTTCATCAATGTTTATGGTGGTCCGGGTCACAATGAAGTGTTGGATAGTTGGGACGGCAATGATTATTTCTTTCACCAACTGCTGGCTCAAGAAGGATACATGGTCTTGAGTATAGACCCAAGAGGCACCCAATACCGAGGGGCTGATTTCAAAAAGTCGACCTATTTACAACTCGGTAAACTAGAAATCCAAGATATCATCGATGCCACAACAGTATTTGCCGAGCGAAAAGATGTTGACCCTTCCAGGTTAGGCATTATGGGTTGGAGCTACGGTGGTTTTATGTCTTCGCTCGCCATGACAAAAGGAAACGGTTTATTCAAAATGGGAATAGCGGTGGCGCCTGTTACAAACTGGCGTTTCTACGATAATATTTACACAGAGCGCTTCATGCGCACACCTCAAGAGAATGCGAACGGCTACGACGACAACTCACCAATAAATTTTGCCAAAGATTTACAAGGCAAATATTTACTGATTCACGGTGCAGCCGATGATAACGTTCACTACCAGAACAGCATGGAAATGATCTCTGCATTGGTAAAGGCAAACAAGCAATTTGATCTATTTATCTACCCCAACAAAAACCATGGCATTTATGGAGGCAATACGCGAAATCACCTTTTTAATATGATACATTCCTACATATTAGAAGAACTTTAAACTTTCATCATCATTAATAGTTTTTATCGGTCTTCTTGCGCTTCATTTGCTGATTCTTTTGTAATTTAGGCACACATTATCAAACTACATATTTTCATCACATGAGTGAAACAGCCAAAATTGAACTCGACGGCAAGGTTTATGAGCTACCCGTTGTTGTAGGTACCGAAAACGAAAAAGCAATTGACATCTCCAAATTGCGCGACCTAACCGGTTACATCACCTTAGACACGGGTTACAAAAACACCGGGGCAACCAAAAGTTCTATCACCTATCTTGATGGTGAAGAAGGGATACTTCATTACCGGGGTTATTCTATTGAACAACTCGCAGAGAAGGCCACTTTTATTGAGGTATCTTATTTGCTGATTTATGGTAATTTACCGAATCGTACTGAACTAGATGCTTTTCAAGATAGCATCCGTAAACACACCCTGGTTCATGAAGATATGAAGCAGTTTTTTGAGGCGTATCCTTCAAAGGCGCATCCGATGGGCGTACTTTCCTCAACGATTGCCTCATTGGCCACCTTTTACCCAGAGTCTCTCGACCCTAATCGCAGCCCCGAAGCTAAAAATCTTACGATTCACCGTTTGATTGCAAAGTTACCTACGCTTGCGGCGTGGTCTTACAAAAATCTCATTCGCCATCCCTTCATGTATCCGCGCAATGAATACGACTACTGTAAAAACCTAATGTACATGATGTTTTCTATGCCTACTGAAGACTACCATGTAGATCCTGTTGTCACAGATGCACTGAACAAACTTTTAATTCTTCATGCCGATCACGAACAGAATTGTTCTACATCAACTGTTCGTATTGTTGGTTCCTCTCATGCCAATGTCTATTCTTCCGTATCTGCTGGTATTTCTGCACTTTGGGGTCCACTTCACGGTGGAGCCAACCAAGAAGTTATCGAGATGCTAGAGCAAATTCATGCCGATGGCGGTAACGTCGACAAATGGGTCGCCAAAGCCAAAGACAAAGAAGATCCATTCCGCCTCATGGGCTTTGGTCACCGTGTTTATAAAAACTTTGACCCACGCGCTAAAATTATTAAAAAAGCTTGTGACGATGTCCTAGAAAAACTAGGCGTCAATGACCCACTGTTAGAAATTGCAAAGAAACTAGAGAAAGTGGCCCTTGAAGACGAATACTTCAAAGCACGTAATTTATATCCAAACGTAGATTTCTATTCAGGTATCATTTACAAAGCAATGGGTATCCCTACAGAAATGTTTACGGTTATGTTTGCAATTGGCCGCTTACCAGGATGGATTGCGCAGTGGAAAGAAATGACCGAAAACAAAGAGCCTATTGGACGTCCACGCCAGATCTATACGGGCCATACGAATCGTAATTATGTACCTGTCGACGAGCGCTAATGCTGTTTTTATTCTGACTTACAATTTCCAAGATATTACAAAAAAAAGGGGCTCAACTGAGCCCCTTTTTTCCTTGAAACAAGTCGTATTGTCTGAATTCACATTCGATATCGCCATTAAAAATTCGATCTTTTTTTGCTGCTTTAAGACCAATGGCATGAAAGCCTTCGATACTACCACTGATTACACATGCTTTACTGCCAGTCATTTGATGCTTGAGCCAAGTACCAAAGGTTCCGTAGAGTTCTTCGATATCTGTAGAGAGGCGCTCGTCGTAGGGCGGATTCGTTATGATAAAAACAGGCGGTTCTATTTTTAGTTTGTCGAAGGGTGTGGAAAAAACTTCAACGAAACGACCAAAAGAAAAGGTTCTGAGGTTTCTACGTGCTTTTAGTACCATTTCATCTGAGATATCGCCACCAATAAGCGTGCAAGGAAGTGATTTTGCAATTCTAGGCGCATTTTCATAAAGATCTTCCCAAATAGCTGCATCATAGTTCTTGAGGTTTTTGAATGCATAATGCTGTCTTTCTATGTTACTTGGAATACCGCTAGCCAAAAGCCCAGCCTCCACGAGCAGTGTTCCCGAGCCACAAAAAGGATCGACCAACGTTTGTTTGCGGTCCCAGCCAGACATTCTAATCAGACAAGCAGCAACTACCTCATTTATAGGAGCTGGGCCTACTGCAGTTCGGTAACCGCGCTGAAACAAAGGAAGCCCACTGGTATTTACAGAGAGTGTTACTTCTTTGTCTTTGATGTAGAGGTCGAAAAGAATACTTGGTTTCTTGACGTCAATGTTGGGGCGTTCATCAGTTTTAGCCTTAAAAACGTCGACAATTGCATCTTTAATAAGTAGGAACGGGTAGTGTGTATTGCTAAAAATTGGCGAAAAGATGGCTCCTTTAACGGCGAAAGTTTTGTTGACGTCAAAAAGCTCGTGCCATTTGATGCGCATCGCGCGTTTGTACAAATCTTCTTCAGTCTGGATATAGAACTTTTCAATTTCTACCAAAACGGAAATCGCACAACGACAATAAAGGTTGAGTTTATAGACATCCGTCCAAGTACCCTTGATTTGAACTGCTCTGTTGAGCAATACGGGCTCTGGATATCCGAGTTCTTGTAGCTCTTCGGCAAGAGTAGACTCAAAGCCAAAAAAACTTTTGAGGGTGATGGTGAGTAAGTCGCTTTTTGAACTGGTGGTGGATTGCATTGTTTAGGGATTCGTTAACTTTGTACAAAAGAACGAATTTGTCGAAGACCAAATACCTCTTACCCTTCCTTTTTTTTACTTTGCAGCTCTTGGCCCAAGGCAGACAAACCGTAGGGGTGGTCTTGAGCGGCGGCGGCGCTTCAGGTGTGGCCCATGTTGGCGTTCTAAAAGCGCTCGAAGATAACCATATTCCTATTGACTTTATCGTAGGTACTTCTGCAGGTGCGTTGGTAGGCGCCATGTATGCCAGCGGATATTCACCTCAAGAAATTGAAGCCTATGTGCTTTCTGAATCTTTTGAGCTCATGGTCAAAGGCCAAGAAGATGCGGAACAGCAATTTTTATTTTATCAAGATGCTGCAAACGCTTCTATGTTTAATTTCAGCGTTGCACAAGATAGTATTCTGCAAAAATCATTACCCCTTGCCTTGATAGACCCGACCTATTTGGACTTTCAAATGCTCAAAATACTCGGTCGAGCAAGCGCGTCGATTCAAGAAGATTTCAACCAATTATTTATTCCGTATCGTTGCGTGGCCTCAGCAGTAGAGTCAAAGAGCAGTATTACTTTTTCTGAGGGAAAGCTCAATCAAGTGGTTCGTGCTTCCATGACTTTTCCATTATACCTCAATCCGGTAAGGATAGATGGCGTTTTGTATTTTGATGGAGGACTCTATAATAATTTCCCAATCGATGTTTTGTACAGCGAATTTCAACCTGACTTTATTATTGGGAGTAATGTTACCAAAAATTTACCCCCAGTTTCCGATCGTGATTTCCTAGGACTACTCACCAGCATGATGACTACGCCGACCAACTATACGATGCCTTGTAAAGAGGGCTTAATTATCGAACCAAATACGGCTGTTGGCACATTTGATTTTGACGATGTACAGCAAGCAATACAAGATGGCTATTCGGCAACCATGCTTCAAATTGACAGCATTCTCGCATATGTATCTAGCCGGGTAGATCCAAAAGAGCGAATGTTAAAGAGACAGAATTTCAAAGCAAAATTGTTGCCCTTAGCCGTTAGCGAGGTACGTTCAAATTCGGGTCGTAAGCTTGATCTACCATTTGTTAGAACGGCTATCCTACCAAAATACAGCAAGCGTATATTAGATAGTCTATCCCTAGAAAAGCGTTATTTACGAGCGCTAGCGGCTCCTTATTACAGTTTTGTCAATCCAAATTTTGAGGTCCGCAACGATTCTACGCTTGCCTTATTGCTGAAGGTCAATAAAGCAAATGCATTTCGGGTAGATTTCGGCGGAATCATCTCTTCCAGAGCAATCAACACAGGTTTCTTAGGTTTGACTTATCGGAGAGCAGCACTTGTGGGTCAGCGTATAGATGTCTCTTCTTATTTTGGAAAATTTTATGGTTCTGGAAAGATCAATTACGAATTGGTTTTTCCAGGAAGTATACCTGTTTCTTTGAGCGCTTATTTTGTACTGAATCGTTTGGATTATTTTAAGAGTTTTGCCACTTTTTTCGAAGATGTGAAGCCTTCTTTTCTGATACAAGAGGAACGCTACACAGGTTTGCAATTCAAGGTCCCAACCGGAACGCATAGTATTTTTACGGCAAATACGCGTGTATTTTGGTTAGATGACTCCTATTACCAGACTGATTACTTTACTAAAGAAGACACCGCAGACTACACGTCGTTTATTGGTGAAAGTATTCGTTTGGCCTACACGAGCAATACTCTCAATCGCAAACAATATGCAAGTTCGGGAACCTTACTAGAGTTCAAAGCCACATATGTTCGGGGTAAAGAACTTACCTTTCCCGGAACCACCTCTACTTCAACTGATACCGTTAGTAAAAATCACCAATGGCTTAGTTTACAGTTTGAGCTACTTACTTTTCCATTTCAAAAGAAACAAGTGGTCAATTTAGGCTTACACCTTAAATCAGTGCTCAATAGTCAGTCTTTATTCGCAAACTATACGGCAAGTATGCTCGCTTTGCCTGGTATCAATGTTTTGCCAGATATAGATACCTATTTTATTGCGGCGTATCGGTCTACACAGTATGTTTGTGGCGGTGCACAATTGATCGTGAGTCCGTTTAAAAATATAGATTTAAGGCTCGATGCTTATGCATTTTTACCTATCATTCAATTGGTGTTGAATCCAGATGGTTCATTTACCTATGCAAAGCCTCTAGATGGAAGAAGCATATTGGCAGCGGCAAACATCATTTATCATTCACCCGTTGGGCCCATTAGAGCTACGTTTAATTATTTGCCTAAATATGTTCAACCCATTCAGCTTCAACTAAGTTTTGGTTATCTCCTATTCAATGAACGCGCAATACGCTAAATAAAATGAATCAGACATTCTACATCAACGGTATTCAACAAATTGGTATTGGTGTACCTGAAGTTCAAGATATTTGGACATGGTATAGAAAGGCTTTTGGTATGGATGTACCTATTTTTGAAGAGGCAGCACCGGCGCCCCTCATGACCCGCTATACGGGTGGAGAAGTGCAGCATCGAACTGCAACACTAGCCATGAATATGGCTGGTGGTGGAGGTTTTGAAATTTGGCAATTTACTTCTAGGCCTACTGTTCAAGCAAATTTTGAGCCTCAACTTGGAGACTACGGTGTTTTTATTTGTAAGATCAAATCCGAGGATGTGCGCCATACGCAAAGGCACCTCCAGCAAATTGGTGCCAAAGTAAGCCCTGCACAGCAAGATCCAGCAGGCCGCTGGACCTGTTATGTTCAAGATCCGAACGGTAATTATTTTCAAATTGTAGAGGCCAGATCTTGGTTTTCCTCTTCCAAGCACCCATCTAAGTGTGGAGGTGTGGCCGGGGCAGTCATTGGCGTTTCAAATATGGAGACGAGCAAACCTTTTTATCAGGATTTACTTGGTTTTGATCAAGTGGATTACGATGCAGAAATGGTATTCTCAGATTTTGATTTTTTACCACGAGGCCATGCGTCATTTAGAAGGGTATTGTTAGCGCATCCAAAAGTTCGAGAAGGCTATTTTGCAGCGCTTTTAGGCATTACTGAAATAGAATTGGTAGCACTCAGTAATCAAAATGGCGCACGTCAAATTTTCGAAAATCGTTTTTGGGGAGATTGGGGTTTTATTCATCTATGTTTGGATGTTCAGGGTATGGATGCCCTAAAATTGCGTTGTGCTGAATTTGGCCATCCATTTACCGTTGATTCTGACAACTCTTTTGATATGGGCGAGGCAGCCGGGCGCTTTGCCTATATCGAGGATCCAGACGGTTATTGGATAGAATTTGTGGAGACCCACAAGGTTCCCATCTTGAAGAAACTAGGGCTTTATCTTCGTTTAAAACAAGGTGCAAAACCAAAGCACTTACCAAAATTTATGTTAAAGTTTTTGGGCTTAAATCGTGTGAAGTAGTTTTGATTATAGCAGGCCTTTGGTGCGTAAGAATTCGTCGAGGCTTTCGATATCTGAAAACAATACTTCTCTGGCCTTGCTTCCTTGAAAAGGACCAATGATATTCATACCTTCGAGCTGATCAACGATGCGCCCTGCGCGGTTATAACCCAGTTTGAGTTTACGTTGTAATAAACTTGCAGAGCCTTGTTGATTCATAACTACAATCCGAGCGGAATCGACAAACATGTTATCTATCTCATTCATGTCGATATCCCCACTGGCTTCAGATCCTTCTGCAATATATTCGGGTAGAATTAAAGCCTCAGGATACGCACGCTGTGAACCGATAAAGTTACAGATTTCTTCCACTTCAGGGGTATCCACAAAACCACACTGCAAGCGCTTCATTTCGGAGCCAGTAGAAATGAGCATATCGCCACGACCAATTAATTGGTCAGCACCTGAAGCGTCCAATATGGTACGCGAATCAATTTTCGACAAAACTCTAAAGGCAATGCGCGCTGGAAAGTTGGCTTTAATCATACCAGTTATCACGTTAACAGACGGCCGCTGCGTAGCCACGATTAGGTGAATACCTATGGCACGTGCCAATTGCGCAATGCGCGCAATTGGATGTTCCACCTCTTTTCCGGCAGTCATGATGAGATCGGCAAATTCATCTATGAGCACTACAATATATGGAAGGTATCGGTGTCCTTTTTCCGGATTTAAGCGACGTCCAATAAACTTAGCATTGTACTCCTTTATCGTCCTGACACTTGCGTCTTTGAGCAGCTCGTAGCGATCGTCCATTTCGATACACAAGGAATTAAGTGTATTGACGACTTTAGAAGTATCGGTAATAATGGCGTCCTCCTCTCCAGGAAGTTTGGCCAAGAAGTGCCGTTCGATTTTATTGAAGAGGGTCAGTTCAACTTTTTTAGGATCGACCAAAACAAATTTAACTTGCGCTGGATGTTTTTTGTAGAGGATGGATATTAAAATAGCATTTAGACCCACTGATTTTCCTTGCCCAGTTGCCCCAGCTACGAGTAGGTGTGGCATTTTGGTGAGGTCAAAAACATACGTTTCGTTGGTGATTGTTTTTCCCATCACGATTGGAAGCTCGCCGTCGAAGTTCTGAAATTTATCGGAGGCGATAAGCGAGCGCATTGAAACCATTTCTGGATTTGAATTCGGTACCTCAATACCGATTGTGCCTTTACCTGGAATAGGAGCGATGATTCGGATGCCTAAAGCGGAAAGACTCAAGGCAATATCGTCCTCGAGATTTTTAATTTTTGAAATGCGAACACCAGGTGCTGGTACAATTTCGTAAAGTGTAACCGTGGGCCCTACAGTTGCTTTAATTTTAGCGATATCAATCTTGTAATGTGAAAGCGTTTCTACAATTCGATCCTTGTTATTCTCTAGTTCTTCTTTACTGACCGAGACGCCTGTAGATACATACTCTTTCATGAGTTCTAGCGGCGGTAGTAAATATCCTTCTAGGTCTTTGGTGGGATCGTATTCACCGTGTTCACTCACTAACAGTGAAGCGCGGTCTTCCTCTTCAGACATTGGAGTTTTAATGGGGGTATCGAGAATTGGATCTGCCCCTAATTCAATTTCAAAGTCCGAGTCAAAGCTGATTTCTTGGATGGGTTCTGCAGTTGGTTCTTTGTCTACTTGAACAATTAATTCGCTTTCTTGCTCAAAAATATCGTCTTCATCGCCGTCGTCAAAGACTACAGTTTGAGAGATGTTGTCTTCTTTAATTTGATCCGCTTTGATCGTATTGACTACGTATATATCATCAAAAGATGCAATGTCATCGTTCAAGCCTTCTTCATTTGAATCGTTGCCTGGCTCTTTTGTTCCAAAAATACGCTGTAATAGCGCTCGATAATTTGGGCTGAATTGAAGCGTAGTGAGGACAAAAAACGCAATTATGTGCATCAATAAGGTGCCGAAGCCACCAAAAGTAATTTGCAGCCATTGATTGGTGTAGAAGCCAAAAGCACCGCCAGCGTAGCTCATTTGCGGGCTAAAAAAACCTAAGCATATAGAACCCCAAAGAACATAGCTAATCGTTATACTCGTTGATCTGATTAAAGGAAGCAGCGCGGTTCCAAATAGAATCTTAAAACCGCCAAGAAACAAAAGGAAAATAAGACCAAAAGAGGGTAGACCAAATCCGCGGTAAATGAGAAGGTGAGAAGTCCAGGCACCGAATTTCCCTAGCCAATTTGCTGCCGCAGGAAGTTCGTTATTGAAAATATAGGCGACAAAACTTCTATTGAGCAGTTGGTCTTGGTCTTTGTTCCAGGTAAAGAGGTAAGAAATACTAGCCAAAAACAAGTAAATACTCAACAAACTTAAAAGCGCACCTATAATAATTTTAATTTTTGGTAAGTTGATCCGTTCTTTTAGCTTAGCAGCACCGGAAGGACCATCATTTGAAGACTTTTTGCTTTCCTTCTGACGTCCAGGCTCAGCCTCCTCTTGCTTTTTAATACGTCCGCGCGTTGGTTCTTCTGTTTTTGAAGCAGGTTTGGAGCTTGATTTTGGGATGTATTCGTTTTCTTCCATGAGGCTTTAGCGTCTAATGAAACGAAAATACAGTAAAGCGGTACACCAAAAATGAAAAGGCTGCAAACCTATAAACAGTAAGCTGTTAGTTAATCTTGAGGCGAGGTAATATTTTGAGTTTGTATCTGTTCTAAAAATACCTCGAGTGGGAGTACTTTATATTTTTTGTCAGGGATAAATAATTGAATAGGCGGGGTGCGCTCATTCCAGTTTCGAAGCTCGAAAGCCATATAACCGTTATCTGTAGGAATTTGCCCTTTAACCGGTAAACCAGGTGCGCCTTTGAGTCCAACAAAATAACTTGAGGCTATTTTCTTGGTGTAAAGTAAGGGCGTGGTCCCATTGGTATTTTTTATGATTGCTTCTTTGCAAATTAGCCCAGACACATTTTTTTTTCCGCGTTTGGCTTTGTAGTCGAGCTTGCTATTTTCAGGGAGTGAATCAACGATTTGAACTGCAAAAAATTGGCTATCTATTTCGATTAACGAGAGTAGTTTCTTTCTTTTCAAATGATGGATGCTTTCTTGGTTTTTACCATCGGCCATGAGGTAGTTATAACGCACCAAGGAGTCCAGCGCATAGATAAAAAGTTTACCCTCGGTAGTGTCTTTACTAATAAAGTCTACGGTAATTAGATGGTATTCTAAACTACCAATAAATGGTTTTTGAGCTGAATAGATTTGAGCTAAAGCGCAAAATAAGAACAGAAAGATGTACTTGGGCATAAACAAAGCTAGTTAAAATGGTCAAAAGCATTGCCAAAATAGCCTTATCTTTGTATCAGCCCCTCAAGGGTCCTTTATGCCGAGAAATTTACAATTTATCTTTAATCCTTCTGAATTAGGAGCGGGTACACGTGGCGCTTCGTTAGGCCCAGAAGCGATCCGAGCTGCTGCCCGAACCAAAGGAAGCACTTTATTTGCCAATTATCCCGTTCAAATTGTTGATCAGTACAATAACCTACTCGACTACAAAAGCCCTTTTATTTTTGCTAAAAATATTGATGGTTTGCGGAGGGTATTTGATTCTCTTGAAGAAAAAATACAAAATTGTATTGCGCAAAAAGCGCTGCCCTTATTGATTTCTGGAGACCACAGTGCAGCAGCAGGTACGCTAGCTGCGCTTCACAAGTTTTATGGTCAGCAGCGTATCGGTGTCATTTGGATAGATGCGCATGCCGATATTCATTCTCCATACACCACTCCATCTGGCAATATTCACGGGATGCCGATCGCGGCAGCCCTTGGGCTCGATCACCTTCATTTGGCTAAAAACAAGCCAGATTCTGCTACTGTGGGTCATTGGAATGATATCAAAAGCCATGCATTTTTACCTCAAGACCTTGTCTATATTGGTGTACGTGACACAGAACTAGAAGAAGATCTCTTGATGAAAGAACTACAGTTAAAAAATTATACTGTAGCTGAATTACGCCAAAAAGGGCTTTCTATTTGCTTGGCTGAGATGAGTTCTCAACTGAAGGCTTGCGATCTTATTTACGTTTCTTTTGACGTAGATAGTATTGACCCTATTGAAACTTCCTACGGAACGGGCACTCCGGTTGCAGATGGCTTACACTTTATGGAGGCTAATGAAATATTGACTTACTTTTCAAAAGACCCAAGGCTATGCGCCCTTGAAATTGTAGAAGTAAATCCTTGTCTCGACGACGAAAAAAACAAAATGGCAGAGCGCACGCTTGACCTCATTGAAAACATTATTTCCCAACTCTC
The DNA here is from genome assembly GCA_044372045.1 of Crocinitomicaceae bacterium. Classification (GTDB taxonomy): domain Bacteria; phylum Bacteroidota; class Bacteroidia; order Flavobacteriales_D; family Crocinitomicaceae; genus UBA952. The sequence goes on along the minus strand of JBILSN010000021.1, from coordinate 18,262 downwards.
CTAAAATGGAACAACATATTCGTCAAGCCTTACTTGCCGCTGCACCCGAATTATTTGGCGTGTCAATCCAAGAATCCTTCATTCAGTTTCAACAAACCCGCCGCGACATGGAAGGCGATCTCACATTGGTTGTTTTTCCTTTTGTCAAATTATTGCGCTGTAGTCCACAAGAGGCTGGAGAAAAACTCAAAAATTGGATTGAGTCTAATATCGAAGGTGTTTCTCATTGCAACGTAGTGAGTGGCTTTTTAAATATCGTATTTACGAATGCGTTTTGGCTAGAGCAGCTTGACCAAATGCAGGCTCAACAAAACTATGGGCTGGCGCCAGCCAACTCTAAACCTACAGTCATGGTGGAATACGCCTCGCCGAATACCAATAAACCACTGCACTTGGGTCATTTGCGAAATATTTTCTTGGGTGCATCCGTTGCCGAAATTTTGCGTGCCGTTGGGCACAAAGTAGTGCGTACGCAAGTTATTAACGACCGCGGCATTCATATTTGTAAATCCATGCTTGCGTGGGAAAAATTTTCGCCTGTCAACGGGCGTGGTGAGCGTGAAACCCCAGCCAATACAAGATTGAAGGGCGATAAACTCGTGGGAAAATACTACGTCGAATTCGACAAAGCACTGCAAATAGAAGCGAAAGCAATCATGGCGCAATGGCAAAGTGGGAACTTTTCTGACACCCCAACTGCCATTGAAGAGGCGGTCCTCAATTTTGAAAAAGCCAAGGAAGGTAAAGACGAAAAAGCAATAGCTGCGCTCGACGATAAAATCAAGGAACTAGCCAAAAACCAAACAGCCATCTTACAAGAAGCCAAAGAAATGTTGGTGAAGTGGGAAGCTCGCGACCCGCAGGTCTACCTACTCTGGACCACCATGAACGGTTGGGTATATGCTGGTTTTGACCAAACTTATGCCCAAATGGGTGTGTCTTTTGACAAGCTTTATTACGAATCCGACACCTTTTTGCTCGGCAAAGACCAAGTCATGGAGGGCCTAAAAAGCGGCGTTTTTTATCAGAAACCCGATGGCTCTGTTTGGATAGATCTCACCGCAGATGGACTCGATGAAAAATTAGTTTTGCGTTCAGATGGCACTGCTGTCTACATGACCCAAGATATCGGAACCGCCATTGATCGTTTTAAAGATTTTCCGGACTTACACGGAATGGTTTATACCGTTGGCAATGAACAAGACTACCACTTTAAAGTGTTGTTCTTGATCCTTCAAAAATTAGGCTACACCTGGGCTAACAATTGCTTTCACTTGAGCTACGGCATGGTTGATCTCCCTAGCGGTAAAATGAAATCCAGAGAAGGAACAGTAGTAGATGCCGACGACCTCATGGCCGAAGTTATTGAGAAAGCCAAAGAAATGACCCAAGAGCGTGGCCATTTAGAAGGCCTCGACAACGCAGCTCGCCAAAAACTTTACACGCAAATTGGTTTGGGTGGCCTCAAATATTACTTATTAAAAGTAGATCCGAAAAAACGCATGTTGTTCAATCCGGAAGAATCTATCGACCTTACGGGCAACACCGGTCCGTTCTTACAATATGCCCATGCCCGTATCTCTACACTCCTAGAGAAAGCTGCATACGTCCCAACACCACTTTCCTTGACCGCGCCAATGCGCCCAGAAGAAAAGGAAATCATCAAGCAAATGGCCTTGTTCGGCACCACCTTGGAAGAGGCTGCCAAAGGATATTCACCAGCACTACTCGCTAATTACAGTTATGAATTAGTAAGGCTATACAATACCTTCTACCAGAGCGTTAAGATTGTCATTGAACCCGATGCAGCCGTTCGGCAGTTCAGACTTTCTTTAAGTGCCACGGTTCGTCAGGTACTTGCTCAAGCACTTGGGTTATTGGGAGTGGAAGCACCTCCACGCATGTAAGTGAACATATATTTAGTGCTTACCAAAGATGACCTCATCGGTAAGTTGACGCACCATGACGAACAATTCATCCTTGAAAGTTTGCGCATCATAAGTGCCCCGTTCGATCATGCGCAGTTTGTGTTCCCATTGCCCTGTTAATTCAGGGCTTTTTAACAAGTCAAAGGATATCTTATCGATGAGTGCCATTCCGGTTGGTGTAGCACTGAGGTTTTTTTTCTTTTTCTCGATGTATTGGCGCTTGAAAAGGGTCTCGATAATACTAGCGCGTGTAGACGGGCGCCCGATGCCATTTTCTTTCATGACTTCACGCATTTCTTCGTTTTCAACGAGCTTGCCAGCGGTTTCCATGGCGCGCAGTAAGGTAGCTTCTGTATAGTATTTGGGTGGGCTGGTTCTACCTTCGTGGATATACGGCGCGTGGGGGCCAGTTTCTCCTTTGGTAAAGAGCGGTAAAATTTTATCCTCGGGGTTGGTTTGCTGCGCTTTGAGATCCTCGTATAGTACCCGCCAGCCTTTGTCTAGGACTTGCTTGCCTGTTGCTTTGAATTCCAAAGCAGCCACTTTACCCAAAACGGTGGTGTTGGAAACCTTGCATTCCGGATAAAATACGGCAATGAAGCGCCGCACTATGAGGTCGTAAACGCGTTGTTCATCGGGGCTAATGCCCGACGGCGCCACACCAGTCGGAATAATGGCATGGTGATCCGTGATTTTTTTATCGTCGAAGATTTGCTTCGATTTTTTGATGGGTTTGCTTGCCAGGGATTCTGTAAAGCGTTTGTAGTCGCGGAGCCCTGAGAGAATGCTTGGAATTTTGGGGTGGAGGTCTTCCGAAAGGTAGGTGGTGTCAACGCGCGGGTAGGTGACTAATTTTTTTTCGTAAAGACTCTGCACCTTGTTGAGCGTTTCCTCAGCGGAGTAGGCGTAGTAGCGGTTGCCGTCTACTTGCAAAGAGGTTAGGTCGTAGAGACGCGGGTTGCCTTCTTTGGCGTCTTTTTGTTCAAAGGACGTAACCTCGAAGGGCTGCTCGCTGAGGTATTCTAGGCCTTTTTGGGCTTTTTCTTTGGTCTTGAGGCGGTCTATCTGACAACTGAACTCGGTTTCTCTATAAATTGTTTTGAGCTCAAAGAAAGTATCGGATTTAAAGGCGTCAATTTCTTTTTGACGCTGCACAATGAGCGCGAGCGTGGGCGTCTGCACACGTCCCACGGAAAGGGTTTGTTTGTCTCGGCCGTATTTGCGGGTAAAAAGCCGAGTACCGTTGATCCCCAAGACCCAATCTCCGACCGCCCGAGCGTTGCCTGCGGCAAAGAGGCGGTCAAAATCTGACCCAGGCCTCAATTTCTTAAAACCATCTTTAATGGCTTCTTCGGTGAGCGAAGAAATCCAGAGCCGTTTGACCGGTACTTTGCATTTGGCCTTAAGCAGCACCCAGCGCTGAATGAGTTCTCCTTCTTGCCCGGCATCGCCGCAGTTAATAACCTCTGTAGCTTGGCTAATCAGGCGCTCTATAACGTGAAATTGTTTTTTGGCGCCATCGTCTCCGCGCAGCTTGATGCCAAATTGAGCCGGTATGATAGGTAAATCTTCTAGTTTCCAGTATTTCCAATTGGGGTTGTAGTCTTCGGGGTCTTTGAGTGAACACAAGTGCCCATAGACCCAAGTAACGGCATAGCCATTGCCTTCTAGGTAACCATCTTTGCGATTTTTAGCACCTAAAATTTCCGCTAAATCGCGGGCAACACTTGGCTTTTCGGCAATGCAAACAATCATTAATTGCCGAAACGCTTGATACCGCCCTCTAAGAACTTTTTATAAGACTTGATGTCTGGAGTGTAGCCAATGGCGAGTGTGAGATCATTGCCTTCGTGGTCGGTGACGACATACAGAGGTTGTTGAAAGCTCTTGTAGCGCGTCATTTGGTAGTCGGCCCATTTGTTGCCGACTGTGCGGATCGGGCCGCTGAGTTTAGAAACGCGTTGTTCGCTAGCGGGCAAAAGCTCGCGGTCGTCTACGTACAATGAAATGATCACGAATTTCTTTTGGAGCATTGGACGGATTTCGTCGTTGGTCCAGACGGTGCTTTCTGTCTTGCGACAGTTTTGGCAAGCGTGGCCTGTGAAATCGAGCAAGATAGGTAAGTTGCGTTTTTTGGCATATGCGCGGCCTTTTTCGAGGTCGTGGAACACTAAAATAGAGCCGTCGCCAACTGGGTGCATATCGGCTGCAAATGCTGCAGATACGGAGTCTTCAACCAAACCTGTTTCTTGGCCACCATTGACCCAACGGAAGTTGTCTTCGGAGTGCGTTCGCGGAGGTGCAATACCGTCGATGAGCGTGAGTGGAGCGCCAAACATCCCTGTGAAAAGGTATACGGAGAAAACAAGTGCCAAAAGTGCGAACATAAAGCGGGTTACGCTCAATTTTTGAACGGGTGAGTCATGGGAGAATTGCAATTTACCGAGTAAGTAGATACCCATGATAAAAAAGAGCACAAACCAAATACCGACAAACCACTCGCGGGTGAGGAGGTCCCAGTGGTAGGCGAGGTCTACAGATGATAAGAATTTCAACGCTAACGCCAATTCAGTGAGGCCAAGGACTACTTTGACAGAATTGAGCCAACCACCAGATTGCGGCAAAGAGTTGAGCCATCCAGGGAAAATAGCAAAGAGTGTAAACGGAATGGCAAGTGCCAAAGAGAAGCCGGTCATGCCCACAGCAGGCGTGAGGTAGGAGCCAGAAGTAGCAGCTTCAACAAGCAAGCTTCCGATGATAGGGCCTGTGCATGAAAAAGAAACCAAGCCGAGTGTGAAGGCCATAAAGAAGATGCCGAGGTAGCCTCCTCGGTCCGCTTGTTTGTCCATTTTATTGACCCACGAATTCGGCAACTGGATTTCAAAAGCACCCAAGAAAGAAAAGGCAAACAGTACAAAAATACTGAAGAAGATGAGGTTCATCCAGACATTTGTTGAGAGGTCATTAAGGCCAAGCGGGCCCATAATGGCGGTGAAGATGAGACCAAAAGCAACGTAGATCAAGACAATAGAAGCGCCATAAATCAAGGCTTTGAAAATACCTTCGCTGCGTGTTTTGGATTGCTTGGTAAAAAAAGTTACGGTCATTGGAATCATCGGGAACATACAAGGCGTCAGTAAGGCAACTAAACCTGCAATGAAACCAGCGATGAAAATCACAATGTTAGAATCTTTCTTTCTTTCTTTTTGTTGGATCGGCGCCGGTGCTTGGTCCATGGTAGACTTCGCACCGCTGGAGTCAATATTTGTTGCTTGTGCTGTTGAAGTTGTATCTATTACTACAGGAGCAGCACCAGAAGCTTTATAGCCACTTACTTTGAATTTGGCGGTGTAATCGAAGGGAGGTAAACAACCCTCGTGGTTACAAAGTTGAAAAAATAGATTACAACTGGCAGTAAATGCTTCGTCTGACAATATTTCTATTTTTTGTTTGAAGATCGCTTTGTTTTCAAAATACAAAGAGGTTCCGAGTTCGTCTTTTTGCACAAGTGGTGTGCCTACTTCAATTACTTTACCGACTGTTTTAAAGTTTTTATCGGCCTTGAATTTGAACTCTGGCACTATGCCTGTTCCGTCGGCTGCCATCGGGTCATGCTTGATGCTGAAAATATGGTATTCAGGTATCAGTTTACCTGTAAAAACCAGGTTGGCATGGCTCTCGTCGATTTTTTCTACACTGCAATTCCATTTGATGAATTGACTCATGAAATCTTGTGCGCTGCTTGTAAAGGACAAGCCTAAAAAGAGGATGCTAAATAGAAGAGCTTTCATTGTATTAATTTGTTTTTTCTTGTTTGTATGGACTTACCCTCACTTCAAATGGAATGGTTTTAGGGGGTAAACAGCGTTTGTCGTCGCAAAGCATGTAGGTGATTTCGCCTTTTACTGTGGTTGGTTTTTTGACTTTGATTCGGTTGCGTGCTTCGAAGCTATTTTCAAAGTATGAAACCTCGGCTCCGAAATTAGGATCGTAGGATTGCTTGGCTTTGGTGGTAGCTTCAAATGCATATAGAACTTGTACCGCTTTATTTTTTTCTAAAACAATTTGTGTAGGTACGGGGCCAATACTTGGATCTAAATCAAGAGCATAAAGATGCCAGCCATTTTCAATTGTTGCACTCATTTGAAGCGACGCCGGATAAGGTTCGAATTCAAAACTCCACTGAATTTTCTCTTGTCCAAAAGCCCAAGTGCTTAAGAAACAGAAAAATAAAACAGATTTCAGTACGAACGACATAACCGGTAACTTTGAACCTTCGAAGTTACGAAAAATATTGGCAACAAATTGTGCCATAGGTTACCATTTAAGGCGCGGATCTGCCGCAATATCCTGACCAACGGTGAGGCCCGCGGCTAGATAAAAAGAACCTGCCATAGCGATCATGGCGGCGTTATCAGTGCAATAACTCATTTTTGGGATACTTACTTGCCAACCATTTTCTTTTTTGGCCAACAAGCGTTTTCTGAGTTCAGAATTGGCCGAAACGCCACCGGCAATAACTACTGTTTGGATACCAGTTTCCTTGACTGCTTTTTCGAGTTTGGCCATTAAAATAGAAACGATGCTATTTTGAATACTTGCACAGAGGTCAACTTGGTGGTTTTGACGAAACGCCGACTCTTTTTTTTCGGCGGCTTGAAGGGTATATAAAATAGATGTTTTAAGCCCACTAAAACTGAAATCTAAATCCGGAATTTGAGGTTTAGCAAAGGAAAACGCCATTGGATTTCCTTGTTGCGCCAATTGATCTATTAGCGGCCCACCGGGATAAGGCAAGCCAAGCATTTTTGCAGCTTTATCAAAGGCTTCGCCAGCGGCGTCATCGATAGTGCTGCCCAAGACTTGCATGTCGAGGGCGTCATTGACGCGCACAATTTGGGTATGACCACCGCTTACTGTCAGACACAAAAAAGGAAAATCTGGTTTGTAATCGCTGGCGTCGTCTATAAAATGGGCTAATATATGTGCTTTCATGTGGTGCACACCAATTAGTGGAACCCCAAGTGCTAGCCCAAGTGCTTTGGCAAAAGAGGTACCTACAGTAAGCGAACCCATCAACCCAGGTCCTTGGGTAAACGCAATAGCGTCGATATCAGATAGTTTGATCAGCGCAGTTTGTAGAGCGGTTTGAACTACTGGGATGATATTTTCTTGATGCGCTCTGCTGGCTAACTCGGGTACCACACCACCAAACTGTTCATGAACAGCTTGCCCAGCAATGATATTGGCACGAATTTCGTTACCGATAAGGATGGCCGCAGAGGTGTCGTCGCAAGACGACTCAATACCTAGTATTATGGTGGGTTTTGCTGTCAAAAGATTGCTAATTTTGTAACAAACATGACAAAGGTACTTAAAATCACGGGCCTGGCACTTGCCATTCTTTTCGAGTGGCTGCTGATCGTTGTCATTGTTTTTATTTTTGCCATCCGCAGCTCTTGGATGCAAACCTACCTTGCCAACCAAGCAACCGCCTACCTGAGTTCAGAACTCGATGCAAAAGTGGAAATTGGTGCGGTTGATATCGTTTTGTTTCGCTTTGTTGACCTTAAAAATGTGTATATAGAAGATCAAGCTCAAAAGCCTGTATTGGAATTGAAGCATTTATTTCTTGGTCTCGACAAATTTAAGCTGCTTCAGAACAAACTACTTATAAATGAGCTAAGGCTGTATGGCGGAAAAGCATTTATCTCTCATGGTTTAAAAGAAGGCCACTATAATTTTACATTTCTGGCAGATTACTTTTCATCTGATTCACCGGGTCGGTCTTCAGCAAATTTTCAAGTTCAATTAGCCAAACTTTCACTTGAACATATCAATTTCAGTTACCATGATTTACGCAAAGACACCGCCACATTTGGAGTTGATTTCAATCATATTGAACTCAAAGAGCTGCAGTTAAATGCCAAGCAAATTCATACGAATGGCTCAGATTTTAAGTGTCAAATTCGAAACCTCAGTTTTATCGAGCGTTCTGGTTTTAAACTAGAACAGTTAGCTGCAGAAGCGTATTTTTCAGAAAAAGGCCTTGTGCTCAGAAAGGCTAAAATACAGACAGCTAAATCTCAAATTAATCTGCCAAAAATGGTTTTGCGGACCCATTCAAGTGAAGATTTTAACCATTTTGATGACCGTGTTGTTTTTGATGCTGCCTTGGCGCCGAGCAAAATTCACCTGAAAGATATCGCTTACTTTGCACCGCAAATGCGTGGGATGGACCAAACGGTTCATGTTTCAGGAATTGTCAAGGATAAGCTGCGTGCACTTCAAATTCAAAACTTGAATCTACGTTTTGGCAAAGCAACTCAAATTCAAGCAAACTTGCGCTTACCTGACTTCAGAAAACCAACAAGTCAACAGTGGATTCAAGAACAAATCACCACGGCTTATATCGATTTAAACGATGTGTCACTTCTACATTTACCTCAAGGAAGCGCCGCTATTCATATACCTCAAATACTTCAAAAAGCTAGTTTTTTTCAGTTAAAAAATGCCAAAATTTCAGGAAGCCCAGCTCATTTGCAAGTATCCATTGACAAGGTCAATACGGCACTAGGATCATTAGCACTAGCACCCATCATCATTGATCAAGAACCTGATTTGATAAGGATCAACGGACTCGTTGATAGCAGCTTTCTGAGTCTAGATCAGTTCAATATAGGGCAACTCGTGGATATTTCAGCAATTGGTAAGGTGACCGGTGGTTTAAAGTTTAATTTAAGTTTGCTTAAGAAAGGCACTTATGCTTTAGAACATGCACAGGCCAGCCTATCGCAGCTTTATGTCCATAATTACAATTATACCAACATCAATATACAAGATGCTAAAATCATAGATAATCAGCTGCTGGCCAGCGTCAAGGTTGCCGATCAACATTTAAATATGACAAGTATTTTACAGCTCCATTTAGGGGCTGCCCCGAGCTACCAATTTCAGGCAAATATCGAAAAAGCAGACTTGTATTCCTTGAAAATTAGTACAATAAAAAATGATCAATTGAGTGCCCAACTCAACATAGGTGTGGAAGGTCCAAATTGGTCCTCAATGGTTGCTTTTGCAAGTCTTAAAGACTTTAAATATCGCGCCAATGACCGCTTAGTGGCTTCAGAGCTTGCGCAGGTTCATTACCGTTATCAAAATAATTACACGAATATCGATTTGAGCAGCTCCATCCTAGATTTTGCTATTGAGGGTGTTTTGGCGGAGCAAACTTTAATTGAAGATCTCACGCATCACCTCGCGATACTCTACCCGCCAATCGAGGGACAAGATCGGGGCTTTCTTCATACCGACGCAAATTTTGAGTTCAATTTAATGGCGCGCAACACCCAAGAATTATTTCAAATCTTTTTGCCAGAAATAGAAATAGCTGCGGGTACTATTCTCAATGGAAGTTTTAATTCCAAAAAAGAATCATTCAACCTCAACGTCAATTGCCCAAAATTGAGCTATGCCGATTTAGATTTTGAAATGCTCTATTTAGAACAAAATGTGCAGCACGATGAGGTAAATGGCCTTTTAACTTTGGGTAAACTGAGCATTGCCGACTCCACTTCTTTTCATGAGCTCAAGCTTACCAATACGGGCGCTCACGGTATCCAAGATGCCATACTGTCCTGGGACCCTAATACAGATGACTACTCCGCGCTCACGTGGCGCACTACAATTTTACCCAACGACTACATTAGTTTTGCCTTACAACCTTCCTTCTTTACTGTCAATGGTGTCAAATGGCAAATAGCGAATCAATCTGATATTACGCTTACAGCATCAGAGCTGAATGTCAATAACTTTCAGTTAAGTAGGGGCTTTCAACGCATCAAATTAAACGGTTGTTTATCCGATAACAAGCGAGATCAGCTCCGTTTTGATATCCTAGGTCTCGATCTAGGAGAGCTAAGCGCGCTTCTTGGCCTACCTAATTTATACAGCGGTAGGTTTAGTGGTTGGGGAACAATAGCTACACCAAATACCAATTTGAGCATTACCGCTGATGCAAATATGGAGCAGTTGCAAATAGACGGGCAAACCGTTGGTGATATCATGCTGCACTCAGATTGGAACGATGAGCGGCAAAGCATTGTCTTAGAAGGAACGTTACAATACCGAAATGAACGCACTTTTGATTTTGACGGGTTATATAAGTTCAAAGAGGACCAACTCGACCTGGGGCTAAATTTTAAGCAAACTGATATTTCTTTTGTCAATGCTTTTTTAGATCCGGAGGTGGTACAAGGTATTCAAGGCAAACTAAGTGGTCGTTTGCGTTTAAAAGGCAGTCCGAATCAACCAAAATTATCCGGAAAGTTGCGTTTACAAAATGGAGGCGCTGAGGTAGCTATTCTCGGTGTTAATTATCAACTAGAGGGTGTTATACAAGTGACAGAAGATGCTTTTTTCATGGACAATATTCCAGTTAAAGACCCAGAAGGAAACATTGCTTATCTGTCGAGTGCTGTCAACCACACGAATTTTGACAAATGGAACTACGACATCCAAATCAACTTTGAAGATGACCTCAATAAATTAGATCCGCGCACCAATCAATTAGTTCCGATCGAGCGCTTCTTGGTACTCAATACCAAATTCAAGGAGGGCGATATCTATTATGGCAAAGCCTACGGAAGAGGTACTGCTGATATTTTTGGTACCATGAGCAATACCGAAATCACCGTTGACGCCACTACACGGAAAGGTACGGAAGTGATTTTCCCAATGTATGGGATGTCTGAAATTGACGACGAAGACAACTTTGTTCAATTCGTTCAAGAAGGTGTTTCAACCCAATTAGAAAAGCAAGGCATCGACTTTACTGGACTATTCCTAGACCTTAATTTTCACGTCACTCCTGAGGCCAGCATGAAGCTCATTTTTAATGAGCAAACCGGCGACGAAATCACAGCGAAGGGAAGCGGCGAAATCAATATTAAGCTCGATCAGTACAATCAACTTACGATGAATGGGCCTTATGTTATAGCCAAAGGTAGCCGTTACAATTTTGCTTTGGGTTCTATCAAGCAAACTTTTGATATTGAAGCAGGTTCTAAAATTGAATGGACCGGCGACCCTTACAATGCTGATATTGCCATTACGACGGTTACGCCTAAGCGCGCTTCTATTTTAGAGCTCAGCCCTGAAATCCAAGACAATACATTGGTCAATCAAGAAATCTTGTGTTATCTCAAATTAACCGAATCTCTGTTGGCTCCTAAAATCACATTTGATCTCGTTGCACCTAGAGTGACGGAAACAGGAAAGGCACTCATAGATCGGGTGAAGTCAGACCCAGATGAGTTAAACAGACAGTTTTTCTCCTTGTTATTGGTCAGCAAGTTTCAACCCCTCAAGGGCAATCTTTCGGCTGGAGGCTCGGCGGCATTAGACCTGCTCGAATCTCAAATCAATGCGGCACTCGGTAAATTGTCTGATAACTACAAACTCAATGTAGATTACGGTGCCGATGAAGTTGCCGGAGAGAGTAAAGTGGAACTCGGTGTAGCGAAAGGATTCCTCGACGATAAGCTCGTGATTACAGGAAGTTTTGGGGTAGAAAACCGCAGTGCTGCTGCGGCCAATGGTGCGCAGGCCTACACCAATTCAATGATCGGGGATGTAAATATCGAATACAAGATTCAAGATAATTTTCGTGTGAAGGCGTTTAACCAGTCCAATACCAACTCAGTAAATGAAAATCAGGGTCCGTTTACCCAAGGTTTTGGGGTTTCTTATTATGAAGAGTTTCACAAGTTTTCCGATCTATTGTTGATCAAACAATTCAAACAGTTCATAAAAAAGGATTCAAAAAAATCAGGAGAATCACTACCCAAAAGACATCGACAACCTGTAATTTTACCACAAGATGAAAAAAGTACTAGTAGCCAATCGCGGAGAGATCGCTCGACGCGTGCTTAGAACCCTCAACAAAATGGACATCCGCAGTGTGGCCATTTATTCCGATGCCGATGCCAATGCACCCCACGTGCTCGAAGCAGACGAAGCTGTTTATGTGGGGCAAAGCCCGTCGTCAGAAAGTTATTTGCAGCAGGATAAAATCATACAGATTTGTAAAGACCTTGGTGTAGATGGGGTGCATCCAGGCTATGGTTTTCTATCTGAAAATGCAGGTTTTGCACGCAAATTAAAGGCTGAAGGCATCAAACTCATCGGCCCTTCTCCCGAATCCATGGAAATTATGGGCGATAAACTATCGGCCAAACAAGCGGTAAAATCTTACAATGTACCGCTCGTGCCGGGGGTCGACGAAGCAATCTCAGATGTTACTGCAGCAAAAGTAATTGCTGCAGAAGTCGGCTATCCAATTCTGATCAAAGCGTCGGCCGGAGGCGGCGGAAAGGGCATGCGTTTGGTGCAAAATGATGCGGAGTTCGAAGAACAAATGACACTTGCCCAAAACGAAGCGCGCTCTTCTTTTGGCGATGACGCCGTTTTCATTGAAAAATTTGTAGACCAACCGCGCCACATTGAAATTCAAGTTTTCGCCGACCAACTTGGCAATGTTGTCTATTTGTTCGAACGCGAGTGCTCGGTTCAGCGAAGGCATCAAAAAGTAGTAGAAGAGGCTCCAAGCGCGGTCTTGACCCCAGCACTTCGCCAGCAAATGGGCGAGGCGGCAGTTGCGGTTTGCAAAGCATGTAATTACGAGGGTGCGGGCACCGTAGAATTTTTGATCGACGCAGGGCTTAATTTTTACTTCTTAGAGATGAATACGCGCTTGCAAGTCGAGCACCCAGTTACAGAAGAAATCACGGGTCTTGACCTCGTCGAATGGCAGATTCGAGTGGCACGGGGAGAGCGCTTGCCCAAGTTGCAAGAAGAATTACATATCAACGGGCACGCCATTGAAGTGCGTGTTTATGCAGAAGATACCCTAGCTGGTTTTACCCCTGACATCGGTACGCTAGATCGCTATCGTATTCCGTCTGGGCGCTATATTCGTGTAGACGACGCCTTTAAAGAGGGCATGGAAATTCCTATTTATTATGATCCTATGATTGCCAAACTTGTCGTTTGGGGGAAAACACGTGAGGAGGCTATAGAGCGCTCTATTGCAGCCATAGACAATTACCAAATTTCAGGCGTCAAAACCACCTTAGACTTTGGCAAATTTGTCTTGAAGCATCCTGCGTTTCGAAGTGGCAATTTTGATACCAATTTTGTGAAAACACATTTTTCAGATCCGGCTTTACTCAAAGATGCCATGCAAGAAGAGGAGCATGCTTTAATTTCTGCCCTAGATACCATTTGGCAAGATGTTCAAGAACAAAAGAAAAACGCATTTGCTTCTCGTAATATTTCCTCCTCTTGGAAAAACCAAATCAGATAAAATATTTAAGAATCGCCGTCATGGGCTCTTGAAAAAAGCGTATTTTTACGGCGCAAATTTGACAGTATGAACTTACACGAATACCAAGGAAAAGCAATCCTCAAAAAATACGGCGTGGCTGTACAAGAAGGCATTGTAGTTGACAGCATTGAAGCAGCAGTTCCGGCAGCTCAAAAGCTTACAGAAGAAACCGGTACCTCATGGTATGTGGTAAAAGCCCAAATTCATGCGGGTGGTCGTGGTAAAGGAACGGTCGAAGAAACAGGTTCTCACGGTGTGGTACTTGCAAAAGGCATTGACCAAGTTGAAGAAAAAGTAGCAGGCATCCTAGGTGGTCACCTTACAACACTTCAAACCAACGGCAAAGGCAAAAAAGTCAATCAAGTGCTCATCGCACAAGATGTCTACTACCCGGGTCCAACAGAAGTTCAGGAATTTTACATGTCTGTACTCCTAGACCGCGAGTCTGGCCGCAACGTCATCATCTATTCTACCGAAGGTGGTATGGACATCGAGCACGTTGCCGAGCACACACCAGAAAAACTTTTCAAAGAACACATTGATCCACGCGTAGGTCTTCAAGGTTTCCAAGCGCGCAAAATTGCTTTCAACCTCGGCCTTTCTGGAGAAGCTTTCAAAAATATGGTCAAATTCGTACCGGCGCTTTACAACGCCTATGTCGGAATTGACGCTTCTATGTTTGAGATCAACCCACTTTTCAAAACCTCTGATGACAAAATCATCGCCGTAGATGCCAAAGTAAGCCTAGATGGCAATGGTTTGTTCCGTCATCCAGACCTCGCCGCTTTGCGCGACAAATCTGAGGAAGATCCAACTGAAGTAGAAGCCGACGAAGCAGGTCTAAACTTCGTTAAATTAGATGGTAACGTAGGCTGTATGGTCAATGGTGCTGGCCTCGCTATGGCTACCATGGACATCATCAAGTTGTCTGGCGGTAACCCTGCTAATTTCTTAGATGTTGGGGGAACAGCCAACGCAGAGCGCGTAGAAAAAGCCTTCCACATCATCTTAAAAGATCCTAATGTAAAAGCGATTCTCATCAATATTTTTGGTGGTATTGTTCGTTGCGACCGCGTTGCCCAAGGCATCGTAGACGCATACAAAAACATCGGTCAAATCCCTGTTCCAATCATTGTACGTCTCCAAGGCACGAATGCCGAAGAAGCCAAGCGCCTCATCGACGAATCCGGCCTCAACGTTCACTCCGCAGTTCAACTTCAAGAAGCTGCCGACCTTGTAAAAGAGGTATTGGCTTAAGCGCTAAACTTCAAAATTCTTTTAAGCCATCTTCGGATGGCTTTTTTTATGTTTATCATAAAAGATATAAATAAAACCAAATCATCAAAAAAAGTCAATTTTGCCGTTTGAAATTTGACTTTTTATGACACGTATTACGATAGCAAAAGGAGATGGAATTGGGCCAGAAATTATGGAGGCGACGCTTTCTATTTTGGAAGCAGCAGGTGCCCAATTAGCATACGATGAAATTGAGATTGGAGAAAAGGTTTATTTGGCTGGCAACAATGCCGGAATAAGCCCAGAGGCTTGGGATACCATCCGCTGCAATAAAGTATTTTTGAAGGCGCCAATTACCACACCGCAGGGTGGGGGCTACAAGAGCTTGAATGTGTCTACGCGCAAGTTTTTGGGCTTGTATGCCAATATTCGCCCTTGCTTTAGTTTGCATCCGTATGTGTCTACCAAGCATCCGAAAATGGATTTGGTGATCATTCGTGAAAACGAAGAAGACCTCTACGCAGGTATCGAACATCAACAAACAGATGAAGTGGTACAATGCCTAAAGCTCATTAGCCGCCCTGGTTGTGAAAAGATCATCCGTTATGCTTTTGAATATGCCAAACTTTATGGCCGCAAAAAGGTAACTTGTTTTACCAAAGACAACATCATGAAGCAAACCGATGGTTTGTTTAGAGAAGTCTTCAACGAAATTGCTGCAGAATATCCAGAAATTGCCAATGACCACTGGATCATCGATATCGGTGCTGCCAAACTTGCCAATGCACCTCAAGATTTTGAAGTGATTGTGACGCTCAATCTTTATGGTGACATCATTTCTGATATTGCTGCAGAAATTGCAGGTTCAGTAGGGCTTGCGGGTTCTGCAAATATTGGCGAAGAATGCGCTATGTTTGAAGCCATTCATGGCTCTGCACCCATGATTACGGGGCAAGGAATCGCCAACCCATCTGGACTCTTGCTCGGGGCAGTGCAAATGCTCAACCATGTGGGGCAAACACAAGTTGCCGAAAAAATCCAAAACGCTTGGCTCAAAACTATTGAAGACGGCGTGCATACTTTTGATATCTTCAAAGAAGGGGTAAGTACACGTCGGGTGAATACGAAAGAATTTACCGCGGCATTAATCGCTAATTTAGGTCAGGTGCCACAAAATTTCCCAGCGGTTTCTTACCGAGAGAATGCCAGAATTCAATTGCCAAAGTATGTGCGTAAAGCGCCAAAACAAAAGAATTTACAAGGCGTTGACCTTTTCGTGCATTGGTCCGGAACAGATGCAAATGAATTGGCCGCACAATTGCATGCGCTTTCTTCATCCGAATTTAAACTGGCACTCATTACCAACAGAGGCATCAAAGTTTATCCAGGTGGTTTTCCTGAAACATTTTGTACCGATCATTGGCGTTGCCGCTTTATGGCAGACAATGCGTCTAAAAAAGGCCTTATTGAGCTTTTAGCGGCAGCAGAAAGTGCAGGGATTGATGTTGTGAAAACTGAAAACCTGTATGCATTTGATGGCAAAGCGACTTATTCTCTAGGTCAAGGGCAGTAATTAAAAAAAATGCAGTCAGCTTCCTATTTAATTTCAAATGGAATTGTGGTCTCTTCAAAAGGCTTGGAGTTATTGGATATTCGTATTGCCAATGACCGAATAATAGAAATTGGTACAAATCTAAAACTAAGCCCTGGAGAAAGACTCATTGATGCCTCAGGTAAGCATATTTTACCTGGGCTTATCGATACTCATGTGCATTTCAGAGAGCCTGGGCTCACGCACAAAGCAACATGGCAAACGGAAAGTGCCGCGGCTGTTGCCGGAGGCGTAACTACTGTTTTTGATATGCCAAATACGGAGCCGGCCACGCTAAGCCCCGAGTTGGTTCAAGAGAAGTTGGCCATAGCCAAAGCAAATTCCTACTGCAATTTTGGAATTTTTCTTGGTGTATCTGCAAGTAACCTCGATTTGCTCCAAAACTACAACCTTGAAGACAACAATTTTGTAGGTCTTACCGATGACGGTCTCTATTTTTCGGGTGCAAACCAATTGCTGGCTGATCATCCGGAGGCTTTTGAACGCATTTGGAAGCAAACAGACCGAATTGTAGCCATTCACAGCGAAGATTCTGCCCTTATCGAGCAAAACGAAGACCTCTACAGCCAAAAGTATGGTCGTGATATCCCATATGAAGCCCACGCTCAGATCCGGTCGGAAGACGCTTGTTTTATTGCCACTAAACGCAGTCTGGATTTGGCTAAAAGATCAAATTCAAGGTTACATATCCTACACCTGACTACCTATAAGGAAGCCTTGTTGTTCGATAAAGACCTTCCTTTAGTTCAAAAGAGGCAGACCTGCGAGGTGAGTATTCCACATCTTTATTTTTCACAAGAAGATTACCAAACTTTCGGCCCCCTCATCAAATACAATCCTTCGATCAAAACGAAAGCCGACAAACTTGGTCTCCTTAAAGCGCTCAACGAGAATTACATAGATTTCATTACTACCGACCATTCTCCACATACGCTAAAAGAAAAAGAACAGCCCTATTTGCAATCCAAATCTGGTGGCCCAATGGTGCAGCATCTCCTGCAAATGCTCTTGAGTTTAGTCGATGCAGGTTTCTTAAGTTTGGAGAAGGTAGTCGAGAAAACAGCTGAGAACCCAGCGCTATTTTATGGTATCAAGGAGCGCGGCTTTATCAAAGAGGGTTATTACGCCGATCTAGTATTAGTAGATATTGATAAACCGTACGCCGTAACAAAAGAGAACCTGCATTCCAAGTGTGCTTGGTCGGTATTTGAAGGGCATACTTTTTCTTCAACCGTTGAAATGACCATCTTAAATGGTCAAGTGGTATATGAAAAAGGTAAAATAATGGCCGATGTGCGAGGCAGGCAAGTTGAAATCAACTAAATTTTTAAATCTTTTCCGCACTTGAAATGGCCTTTCGGACAAGACCGATGGCCATGCAAGCCGCAGGGCTTGCAATCTAAATTTTTCACCTCGATAACATCAGAATGGTCTGAAAGTGGACCGAAACCAAATTCGGGTACAGTTGAGCAAAAGAAAGCACTTACGGGTGCGTTGGTGGCTGAAGCCAAATGCAAGGGGCCAGAATCATTGACATAATTATGTTTGGCACCAGCCATGAGGGCGGCCGATTGTAACAGCGATAACTGACCAGCTAAATTGACAACCTGTGCGCTTCTTGTATTTTTTACAATTTCATCGAGGTAAGTGCGGTCTGAAGAAGCTCCTAAAAGGAAAATCTTATTTTTTGTTTGCGACAACTTGTCTATCAACTCCAACCAGATTTCTTGTGGTGCTTGCTTGGTGAACCAAACACTCGTGGGGGCCAAGCAGTAATACGATAGTTCTTGATAAATTTGAATTGAATTCAAATCTTCTTTGCTTGGAAACAACCGAGGTCGCCGGATAGGCGTAGGAACCAAGTCTGAAATCAGACATAAATTTCGGTCTACCTCATGCCAATCAGGCTTCATTTCGTGTGGATAGCGCTTAGAGAAAAACAATGACAACGGATTTTTTTGAAACCCACGACTTTCTTTACCCTTCGCCAAAAGCGTTAAGATTCCTGAACTTGCAAATCTTTGTAAATTGACGACGAGGTCGTATTGTTGGGCACGCAAGGTCTTACCGAGCACAAGTAAATTCTTGAATTTATGTTGT
>JBILSN010000003.1:0-145848 GCA_044372045.1 Crocinitomicaceae bacterium | reverse complement strand
ATCATTAGGCTCAAAATCGTCATAGACTGCATAGCGGAAGGTTAAAACTTCGTTACCAGTTAGTATTAATTGAGGTGAAATAAGGTAGTCATCGTTATTACCAGCATTGAAATCAGTATTGATTGCAGCTGCGTTATTTCCATTGTAAGGATTTGCAGTATTGTTTAAATCCCATATAGAAAAAGACCCCCATGAATAAATTAAAGCATCATTGTTATTATCTATAACAGTCCAACATGCTTCAGAAGTTGAGCTTGCGTCAAAACTTTCGCAGAAACCAATTGCAGAAAATGCCCCGCAATTTGTAGTAAATGCTCCGCCTAAAGTCCAAGCACTTAAGTTTGTACCACACACACCTTGGTAATAAACGTCATAGGTAGTGTTGTCCATTAATCCTGTGAGGGAGTAATAAATAGAATCATTGGAAATGGTAACAGCTTGGTTGCTAAGAACTGTTCCACTACCTTGTGTAAATCCAGAAACGCCATATTCTATATTGAATAGGTTGGTTGTTGAACAACCTGCTAACCATACTAAATCTGCTGAGTTAGCAGTGACAGTCGTTTCAACGATTGTTGCAGAAGATGGGCAAGCTGGCGCAGCTAAAATAGTAATGTCGTAATCTTCTGTTTCACCATAGCTGTAATTTGCACAAGGATCGATGTCAACGCCATTTACAAAATATGCACAACGCACGCGCATTCTGTGTATGCCGGCAGGGGGGGAGCAACTTAAACTAAGTGGAAAAGCTACAGTAGCATTTACTTGGCCAAAAGTAAAACCACTTCCGATTACTCCGGGTGTAAAGCCAACACGTTCATTTGTTAATGGATCTGTTGAGGTTGTAAAGATGCCATCATCATTGTAATCAATCCAAGCACTGAAACCTTGACTACCCCACTCCCCAGTTGATACTGATAGGTTATATGTTGTGGACGGAACAAGTTCGGCTGTATAATTAGCCTGACCAGTATAGTATGTATAAGATGGCGTGCCTTGCACGAACCCGGTGTTGTTGTCCAGTGTTGTGCCGATCAGGGTAACATTAGAAATCAAATCACCTACACCTGTACCCGTAGTGTAAGTTGGCGTACAATAACAGTTTTGGAAAGGCTGCATAGTTACTTCAATTGGAGCAGAGGTACCACTGTTACCTGCACAAGTAACTACACATTGGTAGTAGGTGTTGGCTGTTTGACTTGTAGTGAGTGTAGCATTGGTTGCCAAGGTAATATCGTTAAAAGTAGTGCCGTCCGTAGAAGACTGCCATTGATAAGTTACCCCCACACCAGATGTGATGTTTGCTAGAGATAACGTAACATTTTGGCTTGAACAAACAGAGGAAAGAGAGGCTACAGTGTTCCCAGGGGCTGGCGTACCAGAACATGGTGTAGTAGACTCTGTTATTACGATGTTGTCAAAATTCAAATAGTAATCTCCTACTGTTCCATATGTGGCATTGAAGCGAACATAGAGATCGCCGGCTGACGGCGTAAAGCTTACTGTTCTTGTGGCACAGTTTCCTGATACAACATGATTTGCTTGGTTAACTGTTTCAGCGGTAGTCCATGGACCACTAAGAGATGCTGCGTATTGCACCTCGAAAGATCCCCAGTCACCACCTTGACCAGTTGTATTTGCAGACCATTCTGCCACTTTGTAATCATAGGACAAACTAACCACTCCTGCTACGCTGGTACCAACCAACGGAGAAGTAAAAATATCACTAGGATTGAAAGCATATATATTTACTCGCAAGGCCCCGCCTGAGCCACCACAAGCAGTTCCACCTGAATACCAATAGGTAGCCCATGGGGATAATCCTGTCCAACCAGCTGCGCTGGCATCAAAATTTTGGGTGTAATTAACTTGACCAAAAGAAATATTGGGCAACATTCCAAAAAGAAAAGTTAAAATGAATAAGTAATTATTTTTCATAGTTATAAGTTTATAACGCTAAGGTAATATATTTTTCTCAAAGCAAAAAATTATATTCGCCGCAATATAAACGAAGGCCGCGTAGCGCCTATAGTTACGTTGCATATGTATAAAGACAGCTCTTATATTTCATCTAATAAATTGGCAAGTGCCCTGTCTTTATCGGTAACGATATTCCCTGCATCGTGGGTGCTCAGTTGTACTTCTACCGTGTTGTACATGTTGGTCCATTTCGGATGATGGTTCAGTTTATCAATCTCCACACTAGCCTTCTGCATCCATTCCATCGCTTCTAGGAAACTAGAAAATTCATAGGTTTTATACAACGCGTTGTTGTGTTCGGCCCATTTGTTCATATGCTAATTTGAATTAAATGATGTTAAGGATTTACTGGAAAAGATACATAGGTTAAAGGTACAATAAAACAAAAAGGCGCCCAAAAGGCGCCTTCAACAGTATTAGTAGCTAAGATCAAAGTGTTTTGGTAGCTAAGTAAAAATCGATACGATCAATGGTTTGATCAGCCATTCGCTCGTTCATTTCATCGAGTGTTTTAGGCGGCGGAACGATTACTTTGTCGCCTTTTCTCCAGTTGAGCGGCATGGCTACCTTGTATTCATCTGAGACTTGAAGTGCTTCGAGCACTCTGATTATCTCGTCCATATTGCGCCCAACGTTCAATGGATAGTACATGATGAGGCGTACTTTTTTACTCGGATCGATGAAGAATACTGCGCGAACAGCTGCAGTTTCACTTTCATTTGGTTGCAACATACCGTAAAGTTTACTCACCTTCATGTCGATATCGGCAATAATAGGGAAGTCAAAATATACATTGGTTTTTTCTCTGACATTATTGACCCAAGCCAAGTGAGAGTGAATACTGTCTATACTTAAACCAAGTAATTCGGTATTCAGGGCATCAAAAGTATCTTTATTCAGGGCAAAACCAGTCATTTCAGTGGTACAAACGGGTGTAAAGTCTGCTGGGTGTGAGAATAATACCGTCCATTTTCCTGGAGCAAAATCAGAAAATTTGATTTTACCTTTTGTAGTGACTGCTTCAAAGTCAGGAGCGATATCGCCTATACGAAGCATTTGGGCTGTTTGTGTTTCCATTGTTATAGATTTAAATTATTAATACTGCAAAGTAATAGACAAAATCTATATTAAAGCGTAACTCAGGTTACAGAGTCAATTTTCAACCATTTATCCGTTCAATTGTTACCTTTGTCTATGCAAGAAAAAAGAGGCATTGCCATTTTAGGATCCACTGGTTCAATCGGTACGCAAGCTTTAGAGGTGTTGGCGGCATACCCTGACTATTTTGATTTACAGGTGCTGACTGCAGGTAAAAATGCCGATTTACTCATCGAGCAAGCGTTTAAATTCCAACCGAATTCGGTTGTCATTACGGACGAAAGTCAATATCAAAAAGTAAAAGATGCGCTTTGGTCTGCTGACATTCATGTATATGCCGGTCAAGAAGCACTTTGCCAAGTGGTAGAATCAACAGAGGTAGATACCGTACTTACCGCACTAGTGGGTTATGCTGGGCTCAAACCAACAATTCACGCCATAGAGGCAGGCAAAACCATTGCTTTGGCAAACAAAGAAACACTTGTTGTTGCAGGTGAATTAATCACGAAATTGGCCAAAGAAAAAGGCGTTAATATTTATCCTGTAGACTCTGAGCATTCTGCTATTTTTCAGTGTTTGGTCGGAGAATTTCAAAATCCGATAGAAAAAATTTACCTCACCGCTTCTGGTGGGCCATTCAGAGGGTTTACCCACGAGCAACTTCAAAGTGTAACCTTAGAACAAGCGCTGAAGCATCCAAACTGGAGCATGGGCGCTAAAATCACTATAGATTCTGCGAGTTTAATGAACAAAGGTTTGGAAGTCATTGAAGCCAAATGGTTGTTTGGTCTGAAACCCGAACAAATTGATGTCATTGTACATCCGCAGTCTATTGTGCATAGCTTGGTGCAATTCGAAGACGGGAGCATGAAGGCACAAATGGGCTTGCCTGATATGAAACTTCCGATACAATTTGCCTTGACGTATCCAGCGCGTTTCAAAACAGATTTTCCGCGCTTTAATTTCATGGATTATCCGCAGCTTACTTTTGAGCAGCCGGACCGAAAAGTATTTAAAAACTTAGATTTAGCGTATCGCGCAATGGCTGCGCAAGGAACAGCAGCATGCGCCCTCAATGCAGCCAATGAAGAGGCTGTTGCGGCATTTCTAGACAGAAAAATATCATTTTTAGAAATTGGGCAACTCAATGAGTTTTGTATGCAAAATGTGGCCAATATCTTGAATCCGCAATACGAAGACTACGTGGCTACTGACGCAAAAGCTCGGGCCTTTGTTCAAGATCAGTTGCGCAAATAAATAAGTACTTAAAAATTGGCGCGCAACTCCATGCCGCCCGTATGCACAACCGGAAGGCCTTCCATGAGGCGCCCGCCATAATTGAGACTTAACAGGAGGTTTTTACCGACAATTTTTTGAAAACTCAAGCCCCAAGTCCAATTGGCGCCGGGTCTTAAGCCTTCTAGCATCTCGTACCCAACAGCAGAAAGCGCCGCTCCCGAAAAATCGAAATAGACATATTTGAAAGAGCCATTGAGGCTTCCATTTTGGCTGCGGTTGATTTTCCAAGTAGTTTCTACAGATTTCGATAACGCTTCTTGTCCGCCAAAAGGCAGTGCGTTTAATTTATGTCCGATACTCCCTATCATAGTTAGTCTTACAGCAGAACCTTCTTGATAAATAAGTTGAGGTTTCAGTTCTCTAAACTGAATAGTAAAGTTTCGTCCGCTCGTATAGTCGGCAAGTGAGCCCGACTCGCCACTGATCAGCGTAGTTTCAAAGGCAAGTCGAGGGGATATGTTTGCACGGAGGTTGAGTTGATTTTTGTGCAGACTTCGCGCGTCATAACCGCTGGCCAGTAGCATTTTGGTTTCTTGCTGCAACCAACTGTATTCGGCACTAAAAACTTTTGCATTGCGGTTAAAAAATAAAGAATTTGAAAACTGCGCATTTGCAGATTGAAGTGAAAATTCTGAAATATCTGCTGCCATCGGATTGACCCACTGCCAAGTATTGGCATCTTGTAATTTGCGTTGTACGCGTATTCGTGTTTGGTTCGAAAACTTTGCTATAATCTTCAGAACACCTTGCCGTTGCCGCCAAAGTAACTCGGGCCGCCAAAGAACGCTTTGGTTCCATTCGTTGGCAAATACCGGCGCGTAGCTGGCACTGGGTACAAAAACACGGATGTAATCGGCTTGGTCGGCATATATGGCTTGTTCAAATTCATTGAGGTCTTTGATACCATCAGCGTTGTAGTCTATCCATGTATAGATACCTTGGCCGTCATTGACCCGAATGTATTGAAAACGCCGTTTTTGTTCGAGTCCTGAACCTAATTCGTAAAATGTATTGAAGGTGAGCGCATTTTTGAAATAGCGCGCATTGTAATCAAAACGCGCTACTAGACTTTTTTCTGCTGTCTGATTGATCAAAGCAGAATCCAGGATTGCTAGTTGCCTCGCACCCAGCAGAATTTGAAGGTTTTGTTTGCTATTTGGTTCCCACTTAAGTTCTAAACCAGTGGTTTGCGCCTTGGCGGCAAGTTGCAGTAAACTGTCAGGTCGCCAGTCATAGCGCTCGCGGTAAAATACTTTTAAATGTAGCTTACTTGAGGTTTGAAGCGCAATAAACGTCTGAGCATCATAAAATTGATACGAATTGGCTTGAGTTGCCCCTGAAAACTGGTTCCATTCGTGGTCGTCTATCCAACCAATTTTGAACATACCGAGTTGTTTGCTGAGTTGTAAGCGGTGTCGAATAAAATAATTTTGGTTGTCTTGCACTTGAGAACGCAGCGCCGATGCATCCCATTTGGCATCCCAGTTATTTTGTTTCCAATGGCCGTCTGTAAATAATCGATACCCTTGAAAAAGGGTGTCAATTGCCAAGAATTGCCCGACTAAATTGATTTGCCCTCTTGAACTATGGCTTAAATTTTGTCTGAAGTCAATTTGTCTTTGTGAACCTACAAAGTTTTGGTTTCGGATATTCCAGTCTCGGTCAAATTCTACAGCCCGAAACTGCTCTATAGGTTCAAATCGGGAATTCAAATACAAGTATTCCAGTGTTGTTTCAAGGCTGAGTTTGTTGGTGTCGATTAGCGTTGTTTGCTGAAAGCGCAAGCCACCTTTAGAGGCTGCACCAAAATTATTTGCGTCGTCTAAGGACGAAAACAAATTGAGGTCAGACTCACTGAGTGCGTTTTCTGTGTAGAGCGTTAAGTTCGGATGCAATTGATAAGATAAACCGGCACTGGCCATTTGTTTTCTTTTCGGTGTTTGAACCCGCCTAATTGGTGCAAAATTTCCTTGTGATACGCCATTGACAGGAGCAATCCATTTATAATAATTTCCTGCTGCGCTTACGCCGCTCAGTACGTAGTCTCCTTGGTTTGGTCCTACTTCAGTAAACGTGCTGCGGTACAAGGCTTGCTCGGGGATTACACTAAATACCAAGATATTTTGGTAGCCCATAGTGTCGATGAGTCTATACATATTCGCATTTTCGAGGTAACCTGAAGAGTCATAACCTAAGACAAATGCTTGGTTGAGTTCATCGCCAATGAGGCTCAATTGCAAAAGTTGCTCGGTTGAGAGCAGCTGTTGTAAGGGTTGGTTTTTTAGATCTTGTTCTTGATAAAGTGCTACCCATGATTTGAGTTTTGTGCTTTCATAGCGCGTGGTGTGTTGAAGCAAACTGCGTGCATAATTTTGGTCAGCGTACTGGAATTCGGCTACAATTCGGCTGTCTTTGGTAATGAGATGTCTGGAGGTAAATGTGAGTTCGGCGCTGGCATAATCAATGATATAATCAAATTCTTGACCGCGTTGCAGGAGCCGACCATCAATATAAATTCTTTCTGTACCAGCAAGTATTAAAATAAAAGGCTCGTTAGTTACCCCCGTAAGTCTGTAAGGCCCCTGTACTGCTTCTAAACCCTGAATAATTTGCCTTTGAAACTTCCCTTTGGATAGACCCACGCTGCTTTGTGTATAGAGCTTGGCCCCTTTATCTGTTTTCCAATTATACTGTCCTGTAATGCCTTGTCCGCGTTTGCGATATGTCATCAGTTGTCCATCTGGTTTGTCTATCCAGAAATCGCCAGCAGTAATTTTGAGCTGTTCATTGTGTATTTGAATAAAGACTTGGTCGAATTCTCGGAGTTGGTTGGTGGTGCCTGAGGCTTGAAAGGGAATATTGGCATCGGACAGTGCTGCAGTCAGCATCAGGTTGGAGGCAATTTGGCCGTTGAGCTGTAGGTTGAGCGCTGAATTAAGCCCAAGGCTTTGGTTGTTTCCAAAACCAATACCACGCGCCAAGCTTCCGCTTTTGTGTAGAGCGCTACCTCCGAATAAATCAGTTGTGGAGTTTGTTTCAATCTGGAACTTTTCTCGTTCTTTTTCTAGGTTTATACCAGTCGAATTGGTCCTAAGCGTATAGCGTTGAAAACTTTGCTGAAGTGCAAAGGGGAAAACCTGAAACCGCAAGTATATCGTATCCGTAGGTGTGGCTATCCATTGAAATATATTTGTGGTACTATCTAATTTATAGTCTTCTTTGCGAAACCAAAGGGTATCTGTAAAATATGGAGAACTTGAAAATTGTAGCGATGGCGTAAAGATACTATTGCTGTCCAAAAATATGGTTTGCTGAGTGGGCGCGAGTAAGACCACCTTTTTATGCCCTTGACTATAGCCTGTAAGCGCAAATAATTGGCAAGAGAATAAGACAAGTAAACAAAATTTCAAGAAGCGTTTCATGGGCTAGGACCTCTTATTAACGTCGATTTTGCCCTGACATTGCGTTAGTCGATAACTGAAAAACCTGTATAGGCTTGTAGAGCCTTAGGGATTTGAATACCGTTTGCTGTTTGATGGTTCTCGAGTAGTGAGGCCAAGATGCGAGGGAGTGCCAATGCGGAGCCATTGAGCGTGTGGCAAAGGGTTGTCTTTTTATCGTCTTTGAAGCGCAATTTTAAGCGGTTGGTCTGAAAGGTATCGAATCTGGATACAGAACTTACCTCGAGCCATTTTTCTTGTGCTGCGGAGTATACTTCGAAGTCGTAGGTGAGCGCAGAGGCAAAGCCCATATCACCGCCACATAAACGCAGAATGCGGTATGGCAGCTCGAGTTTGTCGAGCAAGTTTTTAACGTGCTCGAGCATTTCGTCGAGTGCTTTGGCCGTGTTGTCGGGGTGTTCGACGCGTACAATTTCTACTTTATCGAATTGGTGCAAGCGGTTGAGGCCACGCACGTCTTTGCCATAAGAACCGGCTTCTCTTCTAAAGCATGGGGTATAACCACACATTTTGATAGAAAAATTACCGTCCGGCAAAATAACATCGCGGTAAATGTTCGTTAGCGGAACTTCTGCTGTTGGAATGAGGTAAAAGTCGTCTTCTTTTACGTAGTACATCTGACCTTCTTTGTCTGGAAGTTGCCCTGTTCCATAACCACTCGCTTCGTTGACCATGTGTGGAGAAATGAACTCTTCATAACCAGCAGCAATGGCTTCGTCCAGGAAAAATTGAATAAGGGCGCGTTGAAGCCTTGCACCTTTACCGCGGTAAAATGGAAACCCAGCACCCGTTACCTTGACACCTAATTCAAAATCGATGAGTTTGAATTTTTTGGCGAGATCCCAGTGCGGTTGAGCCTCAAATCCGAACTGAGGTATGGCACCTGCTTCAAATATGTTTTGGTTGTCTTCGGCATCTTTACCCTGAACCACGTCTTGATGCGGAACGTTGGGAAGGGTATAAAGTAGTGTTTGAAGACGATTTTCCAAGGCATGAACTTGTTCTTTGAGTTCTGCTTCATGTGTTTTTAAAGCACTTGTTTTTTCTTTGAGCACTGTTGCTTCGGCTTGTTGCCCACTTTTGAAGAGTTCGCCAATGGAACGAGCGAGTTGGTTCATTTCGGCAGCCACTTGATCGAGTTGGGTTTTGGCCGTGCGCCAGTTTTGATCGGTTTCTAGGATGTCAGCTACGGTTTGACTTGCATCGATATTTCTTTTGGCCAAACCTGCAAGAATGGCTTCTTTTTCTTGACGTATCCGTTGAATTTCTAGCATATATACTCGATTATACGACAAAAGTAAGCAAATACCCTCAAAATGTCGGATGTTGTCCATACTAAGCTGTTGATTATTCCTTGAAAAGCTTGACTTGTACGTGTAGAATTGCGCTAATTTTGGAAGATGAGTTCGCACGATGTAAAAATAGTAAGTAAGAGCAGGCATCAAATCCCTTCTTACCAAACGCCAGGCGCCTCCGGTATGGATGTCTGCGCACTTTTAGATACGCCACTTACCCTTGCGCCAATGCAGCGCACATTGGTTCCGACAGGTATTTATATTGAAATGGACCAAAGTTTAGAATGCCAAGTAAGGCCGCGTAGTGGTTTGGCTTTGAAAAAAGGGCTTACCGTTTTGAATACCCCAGGTACCATTGATGCAGATTACCGTGGTGAAGTTGGCATCATTCTTGTCAATTTGTCTGCGGAAGACGTCACCATCACCGACGGCGAGCGCATTGCACAACTCGTATTTTGTAAAGTAGAAAAAGTAAACCTGATCCAAGTCCAAGATCTAGACGCTACGGAGCGCGGTCATGGAGGTTTTGGCAGCACAGGTTTGAAATAAAGATATCATGAAAGTAATAGTCCCTATGGCGGGTCGTGGAAGCCGACTCAGACCCCACACACTCACCATTCCTAAACCACTTGTTCCGGTTGGTGGAAAGCCAATAGTACACCGTTTAGTTGCAGATATTGCACGCGTGTGCGCTGAGCCCATTGAAGAAATTGCTTTTGTGGTAGGTGAATTTGGAGAGGCGGTAGAAAAGGAACTTTTGGCTGTTGCTGAAAGTCTTGGCGCCAAAGGAAGCATTCATTATCAGCTTCAAGCCCTTGGCACTGCCCATGCTGTTTTGTGCGCAGCCGAGGCCTTGGATGGCCCAGTGGTGGTTGCTTTTGCCGACACACTTTTTAAAGCAGATTTTAAAATCTCTAAAGAAGATGAAGGTATTTTATGGGTCAAGCAAATAGAAGACCCGAGTGCATTTGGTGTGGTCAAGCTCAATTCTAACGGTGAAATCATAGACTTTGTAGAGAAACCGCAAACCTTTGTTTCGGATTTGGCCATGATCGGTATTTATTATTTCAAAGATGGCTCGCGTCTCAAGCAAGAGCTGCAATATCTTATTGATCATGCAGTCATTAAAAGTGGCGAGTACCAGCTTCCTGATGCGCTGCGTAGACTTACCGAAGCAGGTGTAGCTTTTAAGCCAGGCACCGTTGAAGAATGGCTAGATTGTGGCAACAAGGAGGTGACGGTTCAAACCAACCAGCGCGTACTTGAACACGACCTTGAAGCAGGCCGTTTGCAAAATTTATCTACTCATTTACCGGACAGCGTCATTATTCAGCCTTGCTATATTGGGCCGAATGTGCATATCGAAAGATCTATAGTTGGCCCTCATGTTTCTTTAGGAGAAGGGACAGTGCTTAAAGGCGTCAACATTAAAAATTGTATAGTGGGTGCTCAGACCAAGCTGTTTGACGTCAATTTAGCAGGCGCCATGATTGGTTCCAATGCACAATATACGGGCCGCTCTAAAGACCTCAGTCTTGGCGATTTTAGCACTGTTCATGAATAAGTTTTTTTTCGCCCTCGCCATTTTTGCATTGGCTTCGTGTAAAATGCACGAACCCGTCGTACTTACCCAAGACCCCGCTTACATTCGGCAATTTCACAGTGGCGTGCGCAACATGCTCAATGAACAGCACGAGGCCGCAGTATTAGATTTTAAAGCATGTTTACAAAAACACCCAAAAGACGCGGCAGTTCATTACGCTCTTTTTCAGACCTATCTCAAGCAAGAACAATATGAAGCAGCGGCCTACCACACTGAACAAGCCGCCCTACTTGACCCCAAAAATCTGCATTATAAGCGCGAGTTAGCTTTTATGCTCCAACAACTAGGCAAGGCGCAAGAAGCGGCTGCAGTTTTTGAAGAACTCCTCAAAATAGAACCCAAGAATATAGACTATTATAGTGGTGCGCTAAGATGCTACGACCAACTTCAGAAACCCGCGAAGTCCTTTGGGGTCATACAATCAATGGAGCAACAACTCGGCGAGAACCCAAATACTGTTCTTGAAAAGTTTCGGTTGTTGCAACAAATGGGCAAAGCTAAAGATGCCGTTGCCGTGCTCGAAGCGGCGCGAGTAAAGTTTCCGTCAGAACCAACTATTCTCGCCAATTTAGTCGATCATTATTTTAGAATGCAAGATTATTCGGCAGGTTTTGGCATACTCAAAGACCTCGTTGAAGCGGATCCAAATAATGGAGTCGCCTTACTCATGTATGGTGAAATGCTCTACCGTTCAGGGAAGGTTGAAGAAGGTAAAAAGTACTTGTATTCAGGTATTTTAGCCGATGGAGCGAGTTTAGATCAAAAGATGAATATTTTGATCATGTTGGTCAACGAAAACAAACAAACAACAGTTGATCCAAAATTAGAACCGCTTGTACTGTACATGACTCAAGCTTATCCAAATGAAGCCAAAGCACACTCCATTGCTGGCGATTATTTTTATGTAGTTGGCCAACCACTAGCAGCCATAGAGAGCTACCAACAAACGCTGCGCTGCGATCCAAATTTGTATCCAGTTTGGAATCAGGTACTCATTTTAGAATTTGAACAAGGCCGTTGGTCTGCGCTCCAAAAAGATGCAACGGCTTGCGCAGAACTATTCCCCACCCAAGCCCTACCTTTTTTCTTTAAAGGCCTTGCGCTCAATCGGATAGGTTCTTATACAGCGGCACTTGAAAATCTAGAAGCGGCAAAAGCCGTTTTGATTGGAGATAAGGCCCTACTAGCAGAGGTTCTGGCTCAAATCGGTGTGGCGTATTTTGGTCAGAACAACCATGAAAAAGCCTATGTTCAATTTAAAGAAGCGCTGCAGTTGAGTCAGGGTAGCCCTTTAATTGAACTAATATATCTTCATGAACTTGCCAAATATCAAATTGAAGCCAAAAAAACAAATGAAAGATTAGCAGAATTGGTAAAGCAGTTTCCGACTAATCCTCGTTGTCATTATGAATATGCCTATTCGTTTTTCCAGTTAGAGAACTTTAATAGCGCCCTAGAAGTACTGTTTAAAATTCAAGATCAAAAATTTATAAATAGCGCGGCTCATCAAGAATTATTGGGTGATATTTTTTTTAAATTGGGTCGAGAACAAGAGGGTATTGCATACTGGCAAATTGCCCTCAGCCTTGGAGAAGGAAGTAACTTACTAAGCGAGAAATTAACTAAAAAAAGTTATGTACAAATTCCTTAATTTATCTTTTATCGGTTGCTTTTTCTTCGGTTTAGTGGCATGTAAGGCCCCTGCTCTAATAGAAGAGGTGCGGCAGTTCGAGAAATTACCCAAAATAAAAGACAAAGAGCTTTTAGACCGTATCGATAGCTTATCATGCAAGGAGCCTCAAACTTTCTACAGTAAACTCAATGCCACCTATACAGATTTAAGCAAACCTGATGCCCAAAGCGAAATCTCCTTGAAAACCTCTATCAAAATTGTCAGTGATAGTGCAGTATCAGCGATTATTACTTATGCTAAAATTCCGATTGTAACCGCTCTTGTAACACAAGACACCCTGAGCGTTGTCAATAAACGCGACCGCTGTTATACTGTGGCCTCATTAGCTTATTTAAAGGAATTATTTGGCGTCGATTTTACTTATGAAAATATCGAAGAGATCTTATTTGGCAAACCATTAGATTATCAATTGTCACAAAAATATTTTGTAGACAACGACCCCTTTCATTACAGCGTCTCGACTCACAAAAAACGGGATCGTAAAAAACCAGACCGCAAACAAAAGGATGACCTCATGATTCAGTATCAACTTACCAATGACGCTAAAGCACTCAAACAAACGCGCATTTGGAGCCTAGAAGATGCAACTGAAGTAAGTGTGATTTACTTGGAAAGGCAGCAACTCAATGGCTTTGATTTACCTGTTAAAGTCCAAATCCATATCAAAACGCCAAATAAAGCATTGACACTCACCTTGACCTACGATCGTGTCGAGGTAAATGAACCCCAAGAATTGATCATCGTCATACCAGATAGCTATGAAAAATGTGATTAACCTACTGTTATTTTTGAGTCTGAGTTGGCTTTCTTTTGCCCAACAAGATCAAAAACAACTCAAGCGCGAACAACAAAAATTGGAAAAACGCATTTCCAATACTAAAAAATTATTGAGTAAGGTTAAGAACAATAGCCAAGCATCTTTGAACGAAATCCGACTTATCGAGAATCAAATCAAGAGCCGTGAGGCATTGGTTAATCTTTTCGACAACCAAGTGCGTACTGCTGAAATGAAAATCGTTCAGAAAAAAATTGAAATCAAGCGCTTGCGTACCAAGCTCAGTTCTTTGAAGGAGCAATATCGGAAAATGTTTTTATATGCCTATAAGCACCGCGGAAACTATAATAAAGTCATGTATTTATTGGCTTCTTCTGATTACAATGAGGCATTGCGCCGCAATCGTTACTTAAAGAAAGTAGCAAAAGTTCAGCGTAAACAAGCAGCGCTCATTAAACAGCATCAACAACTTATTTATAAAGAAATCAACCAGATCGATAAAGAAAAGCAAATCAAGCAGCAGGCCTTATTAGAAAAGCAAAATGAAAGGCAGCTCATTGAAAAAGACAAAGTAAAGAAAGAGAAGTCGTATCAAAAATTTAAAAAAGAGGAACAAGCCTTGGTAAGTCAACTCAAAGAAGACGAGCGTAAAAAAATTCAACTCAAAAAGCAAATAGATGCGGCCATTCGGGCGGATATCGCCAAAGAACAAGCACGCGAAGCAGCTAGGAAAGCTGAACAAGCAAAAAATCAAGTGAAGACCCCAACAACTACAACCGCTCCTGCGAACAGCCCTACTACAGCGGCCACCCCTGCTCCAAAAAGAGTAGCTACGCCTGTATCTACAGAGGGTGCAGCAATTGGCAAGAGTTTTGAAACCAATCGTGGCCGACTACCATGGCCAGTAGACAACGGTAGTGTCACAGAAAAATTTGGTAGAAATTACCACCCCACATTAAGTGGTATTGAATGGAATAATAATGGCATCGACATTACCTGCAATAAAGGTTCCCGAGTTAGGGCGGTATTTGAAGGTGAAGTAACTACTGTATTTTCAGTGCCGGGGGCAGGTAAAGTTGTGATTGTGAAGCACGGCGCGTATCGGACTGTTTATGGCAATTTAGCAGAAACTTTTGTTGGGGTGGGCAGCAAAGTATCTACCAAACAGGCCATTGGCACCTTACTTAACGACGATGGTGTTTCAGTTTGCCATTTTGAAGTGCACCAGGTAGTAGGCGTTAACCCTGTTACCCTTAACCCATCTCTTTGGATTGGCCGCTAGTTTTTAGTTGGTTTTCGTAGACCAACCACATGGCGCAAATCCCCCAAATGGGGACTGCCGCCTTATCGGTATCCAAATAATTATTAAGGAACGCATGGATAAAATAAGTGCTGAGCGCCATTATTGTACTTAATACAATAATTCTATCTTCTTTATTTTCCTTTGGTAAGCGGTGATACAACATAATTCCTGTATAAAAAATAGCTGCTACTACTGCAATTAGGCTGAGCATACCAATGAACCCAGTCTCTGCTAATGCGCCTAAATACTCACTATGTGCATTGCCCATATCGCCAAAGTTGGTAGAAATAATAGTGAGGTTTTCTGGCCTCTGAAATGGGGCGTATTCAAAGGCGTAGGTGCCTGGTCCATAACCCATTATTGGCCGTTCTTTGAACATGGCAATTGCACAACTCCAGCGGTTGATGCGTTCTAGGTTCGAGGCGTCGGTTGAAATATTTGCTGCACTTTGAATGCGTTCGTCAAAGGCTTCAGTTGTATGTTCATATTTGTTGCGCTCTAATTCCATCTGGATTTGATCCCATCGAACAAGAACCATGAGTAAGCCAACTGCAGCCAAAACAGCAATCGGTTTCCAAGAAATCTTATAGTACAATACAAACGCTATGGCTATACTGCCCACTACACTTAGCCATGCTGCACGGGTATAAGACAACACCAATCCGATGATGATGATGACAATCAGACTCAGGAGCGTTAATTGCACTAGCGGATTGTGTTTTTTGTAGAGATAAAGCCCTACGGCAAGCGGTAGTACGAGCGCAACGATAGCGCCATAGATGGTATGATCCTTAAAGAAAGGCGACATAACCCAATGTCCTTCTTTTTCTCCAAATCCATAAAAGGAGTGATGAATAAGCGTGTAAATGATGACTACAACGGTGGCTACTATAAAGAGCCAGAGAAAGGCAATGCGATTACTGCGTTTTTGAAAAAAGTAGGTCCCAAAGAACAAGACGGGAATAATAAACCAAAGTCTAGCAAGTATAAACTTAAAAGACACCACAGGATGGCTACTCGTTAGGGCGGAAAGCACCATCCAAAGAAGGTATACAAGGACCGTCCATATAAGTGGGCTCCGCCAAATTTGTATAGGAAGAAAAGCTTTTTTAATTTGAAGTGCGCTCAGAAAGAGCATGAGCCCGAATAACAAGGGCTCTGTTGGCAGAAACAAACCAAAGCTGTTGGTGTATTCTTCGATGTTAATAGACAACGGCGTAAGAAATGCCAGGCTTAAGAAGAGCTTTTCTGTCTCAAATATGGCAAAATAGATGGCTAATAGGCCAACCGGAATAAGCGAATAAACATTAGGGTCGTTCATTTGAACCTTATGCGGCGTTCTGCTGTAGTTCTCTGATGCGCTGACGGATCAATAAGAAAAATAAGCCAAAAAGAAATCCGCCAACGGTGGCTACCAGCACAATGATCATGCGCTTTGGTTTTTCTTTGCGGTCTGCGACAACTGCTTTTTCTACTACAAATTTATGATTGAAATTAGCAGTTGCATCGGATTCAGCCTGCTCGTAGGAAACTTTAAAATCTTCTATTTTGACAATTTTTTCGTTGCGTTGGTATTCCAAACCATCGTAAACAGAACCGTATTTGCTATTGGCTTCAATTTTTTTGCGGAGCTCTTCTTTTTCTTGTGGATTTTTGGCATCAACCAAAGCTTGGTAAAGCGTTGCTCTTGTGTCATTGGGTAAAACGCCAAGTTCAGCGAGGTCTTCTAAGCGCTTGAGAATAGAATCTCGCTCTTTCTCCATTTGTTGCTTTTTGCGCAAATTGATTTGAAAAGCAGGAATGGTACGCTCGCGGATCATTTCATTTTTGATGGTATCGATGAGGTCTACGATATCGTTTGCCATTGCCGCGGCTTGTTTGGGGTCTTCGTCAAGGACGTCTATTTGTATAGAACCATAACGAGTGCGCCCAAAAGAAAAGTGTTCGTTATACGCTTTATTGAGTTTATAGTATTTGTTGGGGTCAGTTTTGGAAATATCGTAATCTTTCAAGAGGTCATATTTTTGAACAATACGGTCTCTAATTCTAGAAGAGGACAATATTTGTACCAGTTGCTCTGCTTGCTCTTCTTCTCCAAAGTCCATGGCAGCAGCCTTTACATTGCGTTGCTCTGAAAAGGATACGTTGCTCGACGCAGCCGGGAAAACAATAGCGGTAGATAAGAATAATGGTGTAATTAAAAAAGCAATGATGATTGAAATGATTGCTGAGGCACTGGTAAATACAACCAATGACTTCCGGTGATTCCAAAGAAAAATTAATAGGGCATTACGCTGGGCTGAAAGGTTGTTGTTTTCCATGTGAAAGACTTGGTGGCGCTAAATTTTTTCAAAGCTATGACAATAACTCCAAAAATCCATATTTATTGCGTTTTACTGCGTTTTTGAACAAGTGAAATCAGCTCCTTTATAGCTATGAATTTAAAAGCAAAAAGCAAGAGTATAGTTGCCAAGATATCGATGAACAGGATCCAGCTGCCATAAACATTCCCTATTGGAGACCAAGAAACAACCCCATACCAAAGCAACAAAACTAAAACGAGAACCAGATATCTAAAATATTGGCGATCATTAAGGGGTAAATCAAACAAGCGTTTACAATAAATGCACTGTGCGAGTGCAACAAGGAGTTGTGTAAGCGCTGCAACACCTGCGGCAATGACAGCCCCTCCATATGGGGCTTTAGGAATCAAAATGAAATTTAAACTCAAATTGACAACAAAACCAATCAGGGAAATCATATTCAATACTTTCAAAGAACCATTTGCAGTGAGTAGCGAACCATATATAAGATTTGAGGCCATCCCAAAAAAAGCGATACACAACAAAAACAGTATACTGCCACTATCCACCGAAGTATTGCTATAGATTTGATCGATTAAGGCGCCTCCACGAAAGAACCCAAAGACGGTAATGGCGATACTTGACCCAAGTAAAAGCTTACTTGCTTGCGCTACTAACGGACCAATTGCTTTAGGTTGGTCTTTGATCATTTTTGAGAACATCGGAAAGAGCAAGCCTGCAAAAACCATTGCAAACATATAAAGGGCATCGATCAGGCGATAGGCTTGAGCATAATAGCTAGCTTCTTCTATACCCGCTATATATTTCAGTATAATCGCATCGCTTCTGGTATATAGCGTCATGAGCACAATTAGAAGTGCATAGGGAACAGCCTGCTTAACAAGCGGTTTTACCAATGCAAATTTTGGCTTAATTAATGGCGGTTTAATTTTTAGATAAAGCGTAATCCCTGCTATTAAAAAAGTAATGGCATAACCACAAAACTGCAGCAATGCATAGGATTCAATACTCACCCAATTAAACCCATCTGAATAAAGATAAAGTATAGTTCCCATAGAAAGAATGAGCAGAATACGGTCGAGCACGCTAAAAAATGCATCTAAGCGAAACCACTGTAATCCGGCAAAAAAACTCCTGAAATAGGCAATATTGGCTATCAAAAATTGATTCAAGCCCAAGATGAAGATCAACAAGTATTCAGCAGTACTTAATTTTACAAAAAGGTTGATAATTGTAAGGCCTATGATATAAAACAACAGCAGTACTATTCTAAAAATCAGGATGCTGCTGAATTGCAACTTTGCTTCTTTTACATCTTGAGCAGCCAGTTTAACGCTAAGGTTATTCACGCCAAAATCGAATAAAATGGAAAGGATGAGACTCAGATTAAAAACAGCAAAGTAAATACCGTATTCTTGCCCAACGATATTTTGAACCTTGGCATCAATGAGAAAGATGGCGGCTGGCTTTACTAGGAGGTTGAGCCCAAGCGAGAAAAAAAGATTGGAATAAAAACTGCGTTCCTTCATGTACCTACTGAGGTCAGGCTCAAAGATAGAACTTTCTTAAAATTCAAAGGTATCCATGAACTTGGTAGTGAAGTTACCGGCGTTGAAGTCGGGATTCTCCATGAGTTTCTGGTGAAAAGGAATGGTGGTTTTGACACCGCCTATGACGTATTCGCTTAGTGCTCTTTTCATTTTTAGAATCGCTTCTTCTCTGGTTTGAGCTACAACGATGAGTTTAGAAATCATGGAGTCGTAATGTGGAGGAATAGAGTAACCTGCATAGACATGCGCATCGATTCTTACGCCGTGCCCTCCTGGGCAATGGTAATCGGTGATTTTCCCAGGGCTCGGACGAAAATCAGCGTAAGGATCTTCGGCATTAATACGACACTGAATGGCGTGCATGGTTGGGTAGTAATTTTTACCTGAAATTTTTTCTCCGGCTGCAATTTTGATTTGCTCCTTGATGAGGTCGAAATTGATCACCTCTTCGGTAATGGTGTGCTCTACCTGAATACGTGTGTTCATTTCCATGAAGTAGAAGTCTCGGTTTTTGTCTACCAAGAATTCGACCGTACCTACTCCCTCGTATCGTACTGCTTTTGCAGCTTTGATAGCGGCTTCACCCATTCTTTCACGTAGTTCGTCTGTCATGAATGGCGAAGGTGTTTCTTCCACAAGCTTTTGATGACGTCGCTGAATAGAGCAGTCGCGCTCCGAGAGGTGGCAAGCATTACCATATTGGTCTCCGGCAATCTGAATTTCAATATGGCGTGGTTCTTCGATGAACTTTTCCATGTATATACCATCGTTGCCAAATGCGGCTCCAGCTTCCTGACGTGCGGAGTCCCAGGCGGCTTCCATTTCGTCTTTTTCCCAGACGATGCGCATACCTTTCCCACCACCACCAGCAGTTGCTTTAAGTATAACAGGGTATTTTACGACTTCTGCCGTATCAAAGGCGTCGTCTAGATCTTTTAACAAGCCTGTAGAACCGGGTATGCATGGTACGCCCGCAGCAATCATGGTTGCTTTTGCTGTGGATTTATCTCCCATGCCAGCAATTTGTTCGGGCAAAGCACCAATGAATTTGATGCCGTGTTCCTGACAAACTTTGGAGAACTTTTCGTTTTCGGAAAGAAATCCATAGCCTGGGTGAATAGCATCAGCATTGGTAATTTCTGCTGCAGCAATGATATTTGGGATACTTAAATAAGACAAGGCGCTGGTTGGAGGGCCAATACACACTGCTTCGTCGGCAAAGCGTACTGGCAAGCTGTCTTTGTCTGCGGTAGAGTAAACTGCTACCGTTTTGATGCCCATTTCTTTGCAAGTACGAATAACGCGCAACGCAATTTCACCGCGATTGGCGATCAAAATTTTCTTAAACATAATGCTATTTTTAAGCTGGGTCAACCAAGAACAATGGCTGATCGTAGTCCACAGGGCTCGCGTTGTCTACGAGAACCTTTATAATTTTTCCTGAAATTTCTGCTTCAATTTCGTTGAAGGTCTTCATGGCTTCAATGATGCATACTTTATCCCCTTTTTGAATGGTGTCGCCAACATTTACAAAGGCGTCTTTGTCTGGCCCTGGCGTGCGATAGAAGGTGCCTATCATTGGAGATTTTACCGTAATGTATTTACTGTTTTCGTTGCTGTTTTCGTTGTTTTCAGTGATTACGGGAGCAACATTGGTCACTACAGGGGCTGCAGCAACAGGGGCTGCAGCAACAGGTGCGGCCTGATACATGATTGGTTCGGTATGACTTCCTTTGATTGAAATGCGAAAACCCTCTCTTTCGATTTCAACTTTGCCGAGTCCTGATTTGGATACCAATTTGATGAGGTCTTTGATTTCTTCTAAATTCATGGTTTAATTTTTTTCAAAGTTAATTTAATTATGAATTGTAGGCCCATTTAAGGTAAATTGCTCCCCAAGTGAAGCCGCCGCCAAATGCGGAAAGAATAAGTACATCTCCTTTCTTTAACTGACTTTCGTAGTCCCAAAGACAGAGGGGCAAAGTACCGGCGGTGGTATTGCCGTAACGTTCAATATTGATCATGACCTTTTCTTTTGTAAGGCCCATTCGATTCGCTGTGGCATCTATGATCCTAAGATTTGCTTGATGTGGAACCAACCAACTGACGTCGTCGCTCGTTAAGTGATTGCGCTCCATAATTTCAGCCGAGACATCTGCCATGTTGGTCACTGCAAATTTAAAAACGGCTTGACCTTCTTGCTTTACATAGTGCTGGCGGTTTTCAACAGTTTCAATTGAGGCGGGCATGTAGGATCCTCCGGCAGGTTGTTGGAGGTATTGACGACCTGATCCATCGCTTTTTAATATGAAGTCCAAAACGCCGTTACCTTCTTCGTTAGGTTCTAGCAATACTGCACCTGCTCCGTCTCCGAAAATTACACAAGTAGTCCGGTCTTGATAATCGATGATAGAGGTCATTTTATCAACGCCAATGACCACTACTTTTTTATGTTTTCCTGATTCAATAAATTGAGCTCCGGTGGATAGCGCATATAGAAAACCTGAACAAGCTGCGTTCACATCATAGCTCCATGCATTTTTCATACCCACTTTATCACAAACGATATTGGCGGTGCTTGGAAAGGGGTGGTCTGGGGTTACTGTTCCGACAATAACAAGTTCGATATCTAGCGGATCAATGCCTTTTTTTTCAAGTAGCGCTTTGACTGCTGCTGCTGCCATATCGGAACTTGCGCCATCTTTCATGATGCGGCGCTCTTTGATACCGGTACGGCTTGTGATCCATTCGTCAGAAGTATCAACCAACTTGGCTAAATCTTCATTTGATAAAATATGTTCAGGCACATAGCCCTGAACTGCAGTTATGGCAGCGGTGATTTTACCCATGTTAGTTAAAAGCTTCGTTAATTTTTTCAGTTAAATTGGAACTCACGACGTTGTGCGCATGAAGAATCATGTTCTTGACGGCAATATCATTCGAGATACCATGGCCTATTATTGCGTTTCCTTTGACGCCTAATATCGGGGTGCCGCCGTAATTCTCATAATTAAATCGGTCAAAATAGGCATCTTGAATTCCGCGTTTTTTCATGAGGGTATAAATTCCTTCTGCTTCTTTAAGGACGATATTACCGGTAAATCCGTCGCACACAATAACATCGGCTGTTCCTGTAAATATATCTCGTCCTTCAATGTTTCCTGTGAAGTTCAGTTCGTCAGATTCGGCTAGCAATTTGTATGTGGCGATAGAAAGTAAATTGCCTTTGGAGTCTTCCTCGCCAATATTGAGCAAAGCCACTTTTGGATTTTCAATGCCTAAAACAGTTGTTGCATAAACAGAACCAAGAACTGCAAATTGATAAAGCACATCAGACTTGCAGTCGGCATTAGAGCCAACGTCCAATAATATAGACTGCCCACCGTTTATTGTTGGCAGCGTAGAGGTAATACAGGGGCGGATTACTCCAGGAATGGTGTTGAGTTTGTACATGGAACCCACGAGCATTGCGCCTGTGTTGCCATTGCTTGCAAAAACATCGATAAGACCTTTGGCAAGCATTTCAAAACCAATAGCAATTGAACTGTTCGGTTTTTTAGGTAAGGCTCGGGTTGGATGATCGTGGTAGGTTATGACCTCGGGTGCATGCACGATTTCGAAAAGATCGGCGCTTTGAGATCGACTGGCTAATTCTTTTTGAATAATGAGTTCGTCGCCGTATAAAACAATAGCTACATCATTATCCAAAACCTGTTTGGCTAATAATGCACCGTCTATTGTCGCTTTAGGAGCGAAATCGCCGCCAGAGACATCAAGCCCAATCTTCATGGGAGAAAATTAGAACTTACTGAACCTCCTCAACGGAGTCAGTGGTTTGCTCGGCTACAATTTTACCCTTGTAGTAGAGTTTGCCCTCATGCCAATGCGCATGATGAAACAAATGTGGCTGCCCGGTTGTAGGACAAGTTGCAACATTGCTTGCAGTCGCTTTTTTGTGCGTTCTACGTTTGTCACGACGTGTGGTCGATATTCTTCGTTTAGGATGCGCCATTTTGTATTAATTTATATCTGTTAATTTAAATTCTTAAGTGCAGACCACCTAGGGTCTATTTCGTTTTCATCGGTTTTTGAATCAGAGGAAGGCTGTTGGTATTTATTTATTAATTCAACCATTTCTTCATTGCACTCCCCTTCTTCGTGAACCATTTTGGCAGGCAAAGAAAGGCTAATCAACTCATACAAGGGTTGAGTGAGGTCGATTTGATAACTTTCCGGAGCAAGGACAAGAAGGTTTTCATCTTCGGATTCTTCTTCTCCAAAGGTGTAATAGAGGGTCATATCCCCTTCTATTTCTTGTGTTAAAGGCTCTGTACAGCGATCACAATCAGTAAAGATGAAACCAACTACATCGAGCTGAGCGATGAGCATTGTTTCTTTCTTTTCTAACTCGAGGTAGGCACTGAGCCGACCGTTTTCGATGAGCGAGTAAGGCAATGATTCAAAGAACGATTTGTCAATGTCAAATTCAAATTCATGAATCCCTTGCTTTAATCCTACAAAGGGTATGGCGAACGGACTTTTCATAATGAATCTTTCACTGACGAAAACGAAAGGGCAAAATTAGGGATTTATTTTGGATTTTTAAAATGGATTGACACGATCTTATTCCTTCTTTCCTTTTTCGTCTTTGGTTATGGCCAAAGGATTGGCATGTATTTCTTTAAATACTTTCCGTTTCCGGTAAATATCAACAGCTAAAAATATGGCGCTGCGCAGACTTTGTTCGTCGGCTTGCATTTTGCCAGCGATATCAAAAGCGGTGCCGTGATCAGGGCTCGTACGAACAATAGGTAGGCCTGCTGTATAGTTCACGCCGTCATCGAAGCAGAGGGCTTTAAACGCAGTTAGGCCTTGATCGTGATACATAGCTAAAACGCCGTCAAATTGTTGTCTGAGTGGCGAACCAAAAAAGCCATCTGCAGGATACGGACCAAAAGCAAGAATTCCGTTATTTTTTGCGGTCTGAATAGCAGGGATAATGATTTGCTGTTCTTCTTCGCCAATTTTGCCATTTTCACCAGCATGTGGGTTGAGCCCAAAAACGGCAATTCTTGGTTTAATAAGCCCAAAATCTTTTTTAAGACTTTGTTCGAACATTTCAATTTTAGCAATAATCAACTCTTTTTTAAGTTGGTTTGAAATCTCTTTGATTGGAATATGTGTGGTGACTAAGGCAACTCTTAAGTTACCTGAAACCAGAATCATTAAGGCCTCTTTGGCACCAGACATTTCTGCGAGGTATTCGGTGTGTCCGGGAAAGTTAAAACCGGCTTTGGCAACGTTTTCTTTAGAAAATGGAGCAGTGACCAATACATCAATTTTGCCATCGGCAAGGTCCCGGGTAGCGGCCTCTAAAGATAGCAAGGCATATTTGCCACCATCGGCATTGGAGACGCCGGGCTCTATCTGAACCTCTTCTTGCCAAACATTAATAACGTTGACTTTTTTTGAACTAATTTCAGTGGCACTTTGACAAGACAAGTAATTGAAATCTTGAAGATTCAACTGTTTTTTGTAGTGTGAAATTACTTTATTAGCACCATAAACGACTGGAACAAGATCTGTTAAAATACGGTTGTCTTGAAGGGCTTTAACGATAATCTCAGGGCCAATACCGTTGAGGTCACCGATAGTGATGCCAACTTTGATCAAATTCTTATTGACTTGTTCTTTGACCTCTTTTTCTTTGGTTTCTTTTTCCATTAAATATTGTTGGTTTTTAGAAAATGGTAAAGCATGCGAACGCCTGCGCCTGTTCCGCCATCTCCTTTGTAATTTTCTGGGGCATCTAGCCAAGCAGGCCCCGCGATGTCCATGTGGACGTAAGGGGCACTTACAAAATGCTCGAGGAATTTGCCGGCTGAGATCATTCCTGCATTTGGCCCACCAATGTTCTTAAGGTCGGCAATTTTTGACTTCATGTGTTTTTTGTAGTCGTCCCAGAACGGAAAGCGCACAACGCGCTCGTGAACAGCCTGACCACTTCGTTGGAGCGCATCGAAAATATGATCATCTGCATTGCCCATGATGATACTTGCTTCTGTACCGATTGCGCGCAATGCTGCCCCAGTTAGCGTAGCAGCGTCGATAACAAGACTTGGATTATACTTTTTGGAATAAGCCAAAGCATCGGCTAAAATCATGCGGCCTTCGGCATCTGTATTGAGTACTTCAACGGTTGTGCCGTCGAACATGGTAATAACGTCTCCGGGTGCATAGGCATTGCCACCAGGCCGGTTGTCTGTGGCTGGTAACAGCGCTACTAGATGTACTGGTAATTTTTGTAGGGCAGCAAGATAAATGACCGCAGCCATTGTGGCTGCACCGGCCATATCGCCTTTCATTGTATCCATGCTACCTGCCGTTGGCTTTAAACTCAAGCCTCCTGTATCGTAGACTACACCTTTACCGACCAAAACAATTGGTTGTTTGTTTTTGGCGTTTTTTGGTTTGTACTCGGCAATTGTAAAAGTTGGCTGATCAATAGACCCTTTATTGACAGCCAATAAGCCGCCCATTTTGAGGGTCTCAATTTGCGTTTCTTCCAGAACTTTAACGTCAAAATTGGCTTCTTTTCCCATTTCTACAACAGCTTGAGCGAGTTGTTCTGCATTGAGATGAGACACAGGTGTATTGACCAAATCACGTGTTTTAAAAACGGCTTTGGCGATATTTTCTAGTTCGGTAATTTGTGCTTGAGTGACAGCAGCTTTTACTACTACTTCATTAAACTTTGCGGTTTCTGGTTTGCTAAAGTGTTGGGTAAATCGATAACTTGACAATAAAAGTCCTTCGAGCAGCGCATAGGCTTCTTCTGTATTCCCATTTTCTAATAGCAGTGAGGTTTGCACATCGTGTAAATGTTTTTCAATACTGTGTGCATGAATGCGTATTTGCTCGAGCGTTTGCCCTTCTTGAATTTCGAATTCAAAACCTTCTTTGGATTTGTAGTATTCAAAATCTTTGCCGTTTTCGGATTTTGCAATAAAGCGCACGACCGATTGGGGTGAATTTTTGGATTTTTTAGTCAGGACTAACATGTGGTAAAATTTCTACAAAGTTAAAAAGAATGAGGCTGTCTACCCTGAAAATAATTCATGGCCGTGTGCAATTAAAAATTTATCGATCAAACGCGGAATAGGGTGATCTTCAAGGCCAGCTAGATCGAGAAAAACACAGGAAGAAGTCAACTGACTTTGCGCCGAAGAAATCATGAAGTAGGCCTCAATACGCTGATGTGTCAGGAGGTGTTCAAAGCAACCACCAATTATTTTTTGACCGCTTAGATAAAGCTTCATTTGGCTTTCATCAGTAAATTCTGTCAGCGGAAATTCAAATAAACCTTCCCAAATATCTTTTGCCCCTCTTTTTTGATAAGCAAGTTGTTGTTGTGCATTTGATATCAGGTGGTATACAAAATATCTTTTTTTTACCTTGACTTTTTTGAGCTTAATAGGTAGACTGGCAACTTGATTTTCGCGATACGCATGGCAAGTGGTCAGAACTGGGCACGCGCTGCAATCTGGTGAAACCGGTTTGCATTGCAAAGCCCCGAACTCCATAATGGCTTGGT
The DNA here is from genome assembly GCA_044372045.1 of Crocinitomicaceae bacterium. GTDB lineage: Bacteria > Bacteroidota > Bacteroidia > Flavobacteriales_D > Crocinitomicaceae > UBA952. The sequence goes on along the minus strand of JBILSN010000003.1, from coordinate 119,873 downwards.
TGTGTTGTGCAGGGTTTTTTGTATCGAGCAATTCTTGTGCGAGCGCTTCAAAAATAGGTTTGCCAACTGTGGAATTAATGGGTTCTTCTACCCCAAAATACCGGCTCAAAACTCTAAACACATTTCCATCCAGAACAGCATGCGGTTGGTTGTAAGCAAAAGAAGCAATAGCTGCAGCGGTATAGGGCCCAACTCCTTTGAGTTGTAGTAATCCGTGATAGGTATTCGGAAAAACACTACCAAAATCAGTGGTAATTTGCTGCGCAGTGGCATGCAAGTTGCGACCCCGACTGTAATAACCGAGCCCTTGCCATAAATTGAGCACTTCTTGTTGAGATGCCATGGCAAGCTGCTGCACCTGTGGATAATTGTGGATGAATTTGAGGTAGTATGGAAGCCCTTGTTCTACCCTGGTTTGTTGTAAAATAATTTCACTTAACCAAATAGCATATGGGTCTTTGGTGTGTCTCCAAGGCAAGTCCCGGTGGTGACTTTGATACCAAATTTGAATAGCTTCTCGAAGCTCTTGCATAATTTATTTTAGAAATTTTGTCTGAAAATTACGCATATATACTTTCTGTGGAGTATTTTTGCCCCCGCAATTAATTACCTAATCAATTAACCCAGAGATATGACAAAAGCGGATATCGTTGCAAATATTGCAGAAGAAACCGGATTGGAAAGAGCAGAGGCACTTCGTGCAGTAGAAGCATTTATGAATAACATCAAAGCTTCTATGGCTGACGGAAAAAATGTTTACCTACGTGGCTTCGGAAGTTTTGTGGTGAAGGAGCGTGCGCAGAAGACAGGCCGCAACATCTCTAAGAATACCACAATTATCATTCCTGCACACAACATCCCTTCTTTCAAGCCCTCAAAAACGTTTGTAGATGAGGTAAAGAACAACGTTAAAGTGAAATAAGTTTTCGTTTTTTCTGAAATTTGTATTACCTTTGCACTCCCTTATCGGGGGTGCATTTTTTTTGTAACAAAGTACTAAACATATAACACCTTCTCATTATGCCAAGCGGTAAAAAAAGAAAAAGACATAAGATGGCGACGCACAAGCGCAAAAAAAGACTTAGAAAAAATCGCCACAAGAAGAAGAAATAATTCTTTATTCTATCATGTAAACGCATAGAGAGCTCATTGATTTTTCTTTGAGCTTTCATTGTTTCATCCTATAAATAATTTCAAGTGAATTTAGAACTCGTTGTAGACGCCCGTTCAAACGGCGTCTGGATAGCACTGCTGCGCGACGGGAAGTTAATTGAGTTGCACGAAGACCGTGGCAACACAGACTTCTCCGTAGGCGACATCTATCTCGGACGGGTACGTCGTGTTGCCAATGGCCTGAATGCGGCTTTCGTAGATGTCGGATATGAGAAAGATGCATTTTTGCACTATCACGATCTCGGCCCTCAATACATATCTTTTTCAAAGTACGTTAAAGAGAGCATCAACGGAAAGCAAAATGTTGCAGACCTTCAATACTTTAAACTAGAAAAAGAAATTTCCAAAGAAGGAAAGGTTTCAAACACCTTGTCTTCTTCTCAAGCTATACTTGTTCAAGTAGCGAAAGAACCAATTTCTCAAAAAGGTCCACGCCTGAGCTCCGAAGTAACGCTCGCTGGACGCTATCTAGTTCTCGTACCATTCTCCGAGAAAATTTCTGTGAGTCAAAAAATCAAGGATAGCGCCGAAAAAGAGCGTTTGAAAGATCTCATGGACCGCATTAAACCCAAAAATTTTGGTGTCATTATTCGTACCGTAGCCGAAAACAAATCGACTGCAGATCTCGAAGCAGATCTTACCAACTTGCTCGAAAAATGGCGCACCCTCCATGCCAACCTCAAAGGTGCTCAACCACCTAAACGTGTTCTTGGAGAGCTCAATACAACCAATTCCATTTTGCGAGATCTTCTCAATGGAAACTTTACCAATATACACGTCAACGACGAAACGATGTCCCTTCAAATGAAGGACTACATTTCTGAAATTGCACCAGGCCGTGAAAAAATTGTGCGTCACTACGATAATCGCATTGGAATTTTTGAGCGTTTTGGGATCAATAAGCAAATCAAAACCTTATTTGGTAAAAAAGTGCCTTTGGCAAGTGGGGGCTACCTCATTATTGAGCACACTGAAGCCATGCACGTTATTGACGTCAACAGCGGCAACCGCAAAGGTGCCGATGGCCAAGAATCTAATGCACTAGCCACCAACATCGAAGCGGCAGAAGAAGTAGCTCGTGTACTTCAACTTCGCGACATGGGCGGTATCATCTGTGTAGACTTCATCGACATGCATGAGCGTGAAAACAACAAGATTCTCTTTGATAAAATGAAGGAATTCATGAAATCAGACCGTGCAAAACACAACATGATTCCTCCTTCGAAGTTCGGAATTATTGAAATTACACGCCAACGTGTTCGTCCAGAGACCGACATTGCAACGCATGAAAAATGTCCAACCTGCAATGGTAGTGGAGAAGTCCAGGCAAGTATTTTATTTGCCGAAGAAATCGAAAATAATTTGGCCTACCTCATCAACGACAAAGGGATGCGCGGAGTTACCTTGTTAGTGCATCCTTATTTGGAGGCATTTTTTAAAAATGGTATCTGGAGCCGTCAGTTGAAATGGTTCCTAAAATACAAAAAATGGATTCCGGTGCGCGGGGTAACTGCTAATCACCTATTGCAATATACCTTCGTCGACAAAGAGAACAACGAAATACCACTCTAAATGTCGGCCCCACGTGCCTATGACCTTACACAAATGCTTCAGAAATCTGAGGCATTTTGTGCTTATCAGGAGCGCAGTAGCTACGAAGTCACAGAAAAACTCAAGCGCTTAGGAGCACATGAGGGTGAAATCATCCAGATCATCAATTCACTTATCGAAAACAAGTTTTTAGATGATGAACGTTTCGCTAAAGCTTATGCTGTAGGCAAGTTACGCATCAAGCACTGGGGAGTAAATAAAATCAAGCAAGGCCTGCAATTAAAGCGTATTGACCGCGAAGTCATTAACGAAGCCATACAAAACATGTATAATGAGGAAAACTATACCGGAATTCTTCAGGACGTTGCCAATAGAAAATGGCAAGAACTCATAAAAGAAAAAGACCCCTGGATGCGCAAACAAAAGCTTTTTCGCTTTTTGGCATCCAGGGGTTTTAATTACGACGAATTTTCAGAATTGAAATTCGATTAAGTACTATTTTAATTGGACTTGATGAGCTCACCTGCTGTTTTGGTCCAGTTGGCAGGGCCACCAGCTTCGTATCCTTTAGAACCAATTTGTACTAAATTAGTCTTGCCATCGTTCATTTTTTCTGGACGAACAAACCAACAAGTAGGGTAGCCACGCACTGCAAATTGTTGTTGCAAGTTTCTGTTTTGGGTTTTGAGGGCTTCAGATTGAGGAGTAGAACGCGGAAAGTCAAGTTCGACAAGTACAACATTTGCTTTGGCCCAAGCTTCAAATTCAGGGGTTTTGAAAACTTCTTTTTGAAGACGTACACACCACCCACACCAGTCTGAACCGGTAAAAAACAACATCATTGGTTTGTTTTCCTTTTTAGCAATGGCCGTAGCCTCGTTAATATCCGTATACCATGTTAGCGCAGCTTTTTGCGCAAAACCAAATTGTGCTGTCAGGAGCAAAGCAAATAAAGCGATTGTTTTCATATTATTTTTTTTCTAAAGTTAGTGATAAAGCATGAATAGGCAAAAACCATGCAAAAGTACTTCAAACGTGCATTAAACAAATTTATTTATATTCGTTTCAAATTGCTAACCATGAAACTAACCTTACTATTCAGCTTTTCGCTCGTTAACTTGTTGCTTTTTGCACAGTTACCAACACAAACTGTTCGCGGAACTGTCTTTGACAGCGAGTCAAATTATCCGCTTTCCGGGGCAAAAATTGTCATCGAAGTAAATGGCCAAAAATTCATGGCTGCTGCAGCTTCAGATGGCAACTTCACCATTTTAAAAGTACCTGTTGGTAAACACCAATTGGATGCTTCAGCACCATTTTATGATGCCCGAACGCTGACTGTTGAGGTTACCTCAGGTAGAGAGCTGATTGTTCAAATTCCACTGCAAGAAAAAGTTTCTGAACAACAAGACGTGCGTGTTGTTGGACGTAAACGGGGAGAAGTACTCAACGAAATGGCTGTCCTTTCTGCCCAACAATTTAGCGTAGAAGAAACCAATCGCTATCCTGGTTCTCGCATGGACCCCGCGCGCATGGCCTCCAACTTTGCAGGTGTGAACGGTGCCGATGACTCAAGAAATGACATTGTAGTCAGAGGAAATTCACCATTGGGCGTTATTTATCGGGTAGAAGGTATCGATATTCCTAACCCCAATCACTTTGCCATCTCTGGAACCTCTGGCGGACCAGTTTCACTTTTGAATAACAAAATTTTGGGCAATTCTGACTTCTTCATGAGTGCTTTCCCTGCGGAATACGGCAATAGCTTGTCGGGGGTTTTTGATTTAAAATTGCGCAACGGAAACAACAACCAGCATGAGTTTACGGGTCAGTTTGGTTTGCTCGGTACAGAATTCCTTGCTGAAGGGCCTTTGAGTAAGGATAGTAAATCAAGTTACTTGGTAATGGGTCGATATTCTACCCTTACAATTTTCCAAAAATTAAATATCAATCTCGGTACAGATGCGATTCCGAAATATTTTGATGGCGCCTTTAAATTTAACTGGTTACTCAAAAATGGAGGTCAGCTCTCGTTTTTTGGAATGGGCGGAAATTCTGATATCGCTATTGAAATCTCAGGCTTCAAAGAATACACCGAAGACCTGTACGGAGAGGGTGACCGCGACCAATATTTTGGCACGAGCATGATAACCTCTGGCCTGAATTACAAAAAGAGCATCAATGAGAAAACATTTATATCCTCCACTTTGGCGTATAGCCAGGAAACGCAACAAACGAACCACAATTACTTGCGCAATCGCCGGCTAGACTCACTTACGCAGGAAATCATTTTTGACACTATTTATCCGATGATGGCCTATGATTTCAAAGTTCAAAAAATAAGCGGTTATACGGCAATTAATCATAAAATCAATAAGCAGCATTTAATCAAAGCCGGTTTGAGTTTTGATCTGATTTCCATGAATTTCTTAGATTCTTGTTTGTACGATTTGGATGTCCCAGACGATTACCAGCTTCGTTGGGACTATCAGGGCACGGCAGCAATTATTCAACCTTTTGTACAGTGGAAGTGGCGTATCTCAGACCATATGGATTTCACGGCGGGTGTACATGCTCAATATTTTACACTCACCAATAGCATTAGCCCGTTTGAGCCTCGTTTGGGTTGGAAATACCGCATGGACAACGGCCAGGCTATTTTTGCAGGTGGTGGTCTACACAGCATGATACAACCTTACTATACCTATGCCTATAAAGTGTTGCCAGGAATCAATAATCCAAATAGCAATATTAATATGGATTTTTCGCGCAGCGCGCATTCTGGTATTGGATACGAGAAGTCATTCAACAAAGGATTCAATATCAAAACAGAAGCATATTACCAGTATCTATACAACATTCCCGTAACCGTTGCACCATCTTCTTTCTCGATGATCAACGTGGGAAGTGGCTTTTCGCGTTTGTTTGTAGATGAACTTCAGAATACCGGCGATGGCTATAATTACGGTTTGGAACTCACTGTCCAAAAGTATTTTGACAAGACCTTCTTCTTTTTATTTTCTGGAACGGTCTATGACTCTCGCTACCGTGGTTCTGACCTCGTATGGCGCAACACCTCCTACAACGGCAACTATGTAGTGAATTTGCTTGGTGGTAAAGAATTCAAAGTCGGTGAGCGCAGTATCATCGGCATTGGCGGCAAGGTTACGGCAGCAGGCGGCAAGCGCTATGGTTTGGTAGATATCGCTACCACCAATAGCATGAAAGAAATCATCTTCCAAGATTCTATGTTCAACGAGTTGCAGTTCCGCGATTACTTCCGTGCCGACCTCAAGATTTCTTGGCGGAAAAACGCAGACCGTGTTACACACGAATTTGGTCTTGATTTGGTGAATATTTTAGGTACACAAAATTTACTGACGCTAGCGTATAGGCCAGCGCTTACTGCCCAAGATTTTATTGACCAACAAAATGGTACTTTTTTACCTTACTCAGAAAAAAACCAACTTGGCTTTTTCCCGATATTTTACTACAAAATCGATTTTCGGGCCAATGCTAAATAACAGCTTCTAAATTCCTATTAACTTTGCACTACAATATTAGTTATGAGAGGAATTTTGAGTTATCAGTTGGTAGACCCGCAGTTACCGAACAGCGAAGAAGGATGGTTTATAGAAAGTGAAAACGGCGCCTACAAAGTTGCCGATTTATCCATAAAAAAAATTGTCAGTGGTCGCTATGCTGTGAGCGAAGGATCTGAAGTTGTTTTTGAACTCGAGCCCAATTGCAAGGTCAGTGACCAAACCAAAATTCAACACGCCGTGGTGGCTAAACTTCATTTAGAGGAAGAAAACCCCACCAAAATTTTTCTCATTGACATCGACGGCACCATTTGCGACGACATCAAAAATGAAGAAAGTCATTTGTATCCTACAGCTAAGCTTTTTTCAAATGCATTGGAGGTGATCAATAAATGGTACGACGAAGGACATATCATTACCTTCTTTACCGCCAGAGAGGCCAAAGACCGTGAAGTCACTGAAATTTGGCTCAAAGACAACGGTTTTAAATACCACGGATTGGTCATGGATAAACCCCGCATCAAAGATGGTCAAGAATATGTTTGGATAGACAACCGTAAAGTGCGCGCCGTTACCTATATGGGCACCTGGTCCGAACTCACCGAGGTCGATGCCAAGATCAAGGTATTTGCTTAACCAGCTCAGCATTTGAAGGCCAAAGAGCTCGGTTTACTCCTCGATAAGCAAGCCTATTCTGAGAGTAGTATGATCTTGCATTTTTATACGCTCGAGCGCGGCTTCCAATCTTTTATTTTCAAAGGAGCGCTCAAAAAACGCAAAGCGCTCAACCAATTGGGCCTTTATGAAATCAATTATTTCAAAAGACCCGAGTCTGATCTTGGTATTATAAATCAACTTGATTTTGCCTGGACTCCCCAAACCCTTTTTGAGCGCCCTCAAAAGGTTTTATTGGTCTTCTTTATGACCGATATTCTCCAACAAACGCTCAGGCACCAGGGTCCAGACGCCAAGCTTTTTTATTTTATCCGAGATCAGTTGGTGCACTTAGAAACGACTGATGCGGAAAGAAAATTTCCAACTCAATTTTTAGCGCAGTATCTCATGCTTTTGGGTTATGCGCCGTTAGTGGAAGAAGAACAAGCTGCTATTTTTGACTTGCAAAAAGGCAGTTTTTGTCAGGCCTCTCAAGGCGGAGCTACTTGTATTCAGGATGCATTGCTCGTGCGCTTTATAAAGGCGCAATTTTGGCCCTTACCGACTGAACTGCCTGCGAATTCAGTTTTATACAAGGAGGCCTTGCGCATTTTAATACAGTATGCACAAATTCATTTGTCAGGTTTTGAGCTCGAAAAAACAATGGAGATTCTTCACGACACCCTCTACGAATAAGCGCTTCGTTTGTGCTTAGCGTTTTCTAGCAAAAAAATCTTTGAGTAATTGGCTACATTCGGTTTCCATGACGCCATTTTCTACGAGCGTTGCAGGGTGGTACAAGCTTGTTCCTGTTGCACTTGCTCCTCTTTTGGCATCTCGGGCCGCAAAAACAACGCGGTCTATCTGAGACCAATACAAAGCGCCAGCACACATGCAACAAGGCTCTAAGGTCACAAACAGCGTACATTCTTTGAGGTATTTAGCACCCAAGTATTGTGCTGCAGCGGTAATGGCCTGAATTTCTGCATGAGCAGTTACGTCCGTGAGTTGCTCAGTGAGGTTATGGCCGCGCGCTATAATCTGATTTTTGCAAACGATAACCGCACCAACGGGTACTTCATCTGCATCAAATGCTTTCTGAGCCTCCAAAAAGGCTTGTTTCATGAAATATTCGTCGTTGAACGGGCTCAGCATAGCACAAGATTACAAACTTTCTCTTAATTTTCGGCCATGAATCTTTTAGACCTCTTTCTTTTTGCACCCTTGGCTTACGGCGCCTATAAAGGATACAAGCGCGGCCTCATTATGTCGTTATTTATGTTGTTGGCTATTGTTGTTGGCCTTTATGCTGCTTTTCAACTCACCGATGTAGTCGTGGAATGGGGTCTCGAGAATTTACATTGGGAGAAAACAACCTTAATGCCGCTTAGTTTTGTCGTCCTATTTTTAGGAATTGGCGCGGGCATTTATTTTGCAGGCAAACTTCTCGAAACCGCTTTAAAGGTGGTAAAGCTCTCCATCCTCAATAACCTAGCAGGTGCGTTATTGGGCATATTGCAATGGATGTATTTGGTCGGAACGATACTCCTTTTTGTGCTGTCCAATGACCGTAAACAACAACTCATCAGTTTGGAAAGCCGTAAGGCCTCCATAGCTATTCCGTTCTATACCGGGATGCTACAAAATACCTTGCCAAAGGCGAGTGAAACTATTTTATTTGAATCCTATTTAGAACAAGCTCAAGAAAAAATCGGCTATGAAAAGGAATAACATCAAGATAGTTTTATTTGGATTTTTATGTATGTTTCTCTCAACTACGCTTTTCGCAAATCCCGATTCTTTATTTTATCCGAAGAAAAGAACACTAAAGGCTGGCCCGTATTTTGGCCTCCAAAGCGGACGTTTTTATGCACTTGAATACGGATGGGAATTGCAAAGAAAAACCCGAGAAGATCTTGTACATTCTAATACAACGGCCGTTCATCATGGTTTCAATGCTTCGTTTGACTTTTCGCGCTTGAATCCAATATTAGGTTACGATATCGGTTTTTGGAGCCGCACCGGTAATTTTGACCTCACTTATGGGTTCAGCGCCGCAATTCGCACTGACTTGAAACAGTTGCGTTTTGGAGTTTGCCCTAGTGTTGGCATCAAAGTTTGGCAGCTTCATGTGCAAACGGGCATGTATGTGCTCGCTCCATTTTATGCGCTAGACAACACCACCTTCAATTCAAATACTTTTTTTATCTCAGCCCGCTTTTTGTTGGTAAAGCATAAAAAAACAAAAGGGGCCAATTAGACCCCTTTTTGAATGTAAGTGCAATAAAGTTTATAAATCGAACTTGATGCCTTGTGCGAGTGGTAAGGAATCGGAATAGTTAATGGTATTGGTCTGACGACGCATGTACACTTTCCAAGCGTCTGAGCCAGACTCGCGGCCTCCACCTGTTTCTTTTTCACCACCGAAAGCACCACCGATTTCGGCACCAGAAGTTCCAATATTGACATTGGCGATACCGCAGTCAGAACCTGCTGCGCTCAAGAAGGCTTCAGATTCTTTGAGTTCGTTGGTCATGATCGCAGAAGAGAGCCCTTGTGGCACGCCATTTTGGATGGCAATGGCTTCGTGTACATCACCGGTATATTTCATGATGTAAAGAATAGGTGCAAATGTTTCGTGCTGAACAATAGCGAAATGATTTTCGGCTTCGATGATACAAGGCTTCACATAACAACCCGACTCATAGCCAGGGCCGCTCAATACGCCTCCTTCTACCAATACTTTTGCGCCTTCTTTTTTGGCTGCTTCAATGGCATTGAGGTAGTTATTGACGGCATCTTGATCGATCAGCGGGCCCACGTGGTTGTTTTGGTCAAGTGGGTTGCCGATGCTCAATTGCTTGTAGGCAGAAGTAAGCGCTTCGGTTACTTTATCGTAGATAGAAGCGTGAATGATGAGACGACGCGTAGATGTACAACGCTGACCAGCAGTACCGACAGCACCAAATACAGCACCCGGTACGACCATTTTAAGGTCAGCCGACGGCGTGATGATGATGGCGTTGTTGCCTCCTAACTCTAATAAAGAACGGCCCAAGCGTTGCCCAACTGCTGCCCCGACAGATTTACCCATGCGGGTAGAACCTGTAGCAGAAATTAAAGGTACGCGGGTATCGTTGGCCATAAGTTTGCCGATTTCGCCATCGCCGATGACCAAACCAGATACGCCTTCAGGCACACCATTCGCCGTAAAAACTTCTTCAGTAATGCGTTGGCAAGCAATAGCGGTAAGTGGTGTTTTTTCGGATGGCTTCCATACGCAGACGTCGCCACAAACCCATGCCAAGGCGGTATTCCAATTCCAAACGGCTACCGGGAAGTTAAACGCTGAAATGATACCTACAATACCAAGCGGATGATACTGCTCATACATGCGGTGGCCTTGGCGCTCGGAGTGCATAGTAAGGCCATAAAGTTGGCGCGATAAACCAACTGCGAAGTCGCAGATGTCGATCATTTCTTGTACCTCGCCGAGGCCTTCTTGTAAAGACTTACCCATTTCGTAAGAAACGAGTTTGCCTAGTGGCTCTTTGTAAAAGCGAATGCGCTCAGCCAACTGACGCACGATTTCGCCGCGTTTTGGAGCGGGAACTTTGCGCCATTCAACAAACGCTGCTTGTGCTTTTTCGATGACTTGATTGTATTGCGCTTCTGTGGCCATATTCACGTGTGCAATGACCTGTGCATCTACCGGAGAAACAGAAGCAATTTTTGCACCTGTAGATGCAATCCAGTTGGCGCCTGTAGAAGCTCCTTGATTATTTTCTTGAATACCTAATTGGCTTAAGATTTCTTTGATTTCTGCTTGGAGTGACATAAGTGTTGATTTTGAAGGCAAAGGTAGGGATTTTTTATTCGTAACTTTGTCACATGCACGACATTCACCAAGACCCTATTTGCGCTTTAGCTACTGCCAACGGCATGGGTGCCATTGCCGTTATTCGCGTCAGTGGTGTGGGTGCAAAGTCTTTGGTTTCGAAAGGATTTTCCAAAGATTTGTCTGCTTTACCGAGCCACAGCGTACACCTCGGCTGGATGCTTTCCGCTAGCGGCGAGCGCCTAGACGAAGTACTCGCTACACTCTTTGACCACGGCAAAAGTTTCACCGGCGAAGAAAGCGTGGAGCTCGCCTGCCATGGCTCACCGTATATTCAGCAATTATTGTTGCAGCGTTTGGTCGAGCTCGGTTGCCGCTTTGCCGAGCCTGGCGAATTCACGAAGCGCGCTTTTTTAAACGGACGCCTAGACCTTTCGCAGGCCGAAGCTGTGGCAGACCTCATTGCCGCGCAATCTAAACAAGCCCATCAAGTAGCCCTGCAACAATTGCGCGGCCGTTTTTCTTCAGAACTCCAACAACTCCGCGAGCAACTCATCAACTTTGCAGCCCTCATCGAACTCGAACTCGATTTTGCCGAAGAAGACGTCGAGTTCGCCGACCGCAGCGCGCTCAAGCAGTTGGTGGCGTCTGTTTTGCAGATGGTGCGCCGTTTGGCCGCCTCTTTCGAACTCGGGAACGCCATCAAGCAAGGCGTACCGGTAGCCATCGTTGGCGCCCCAAATACCGGCAAAAGCACCCTACTCAACCAACTACTCGGCGAAGAGCGCGCCATCGTTTCAGACATCGCCGGCACCACCCGCGACGTCATCGAAGAAGTACTCAACATCGACGGCATCCAGTTTCGCCTCATCGACACCGCCGGCATCCGTCAAACTACCGAAACCATCGAAGCACTCGGCATCGAACGCTCCCAACAAAAAATTGAACAAGCCAAAATCGTCCTTTGCTTGGCCGACTCCGGAGACCTCAACAACCTCCAAGAAACGCAAGAATGGGTGCAATCCTTGCTCAACCTTCATCCAGATAAACATATATTGCTCGTTCAAAACAAAGCCGATTTAACGACTTCTCCCAATTTAAATCCGCAAGAAGCACTCCAAATCAGCGCCCTCAATGGCAACGGCATTGCCGAGCTCAAAGAAAAATTAGTCAAACTAGTCCTCGGCGACTTCAGCATCCAAGACGAAACCATCGTCTCCAACGCCCGCCACCACACCGCCCTCCAACTCACCGCCGCCGCCCTCGACCGCGCCCAATCGGGCTTAGAAGGCCAAACCACCGCCGACTTCATCGCCATGGACATCCGCGAAGCCATGCGCCAATTGGGACACATCACTGGTCAGATTGACATTGATACGGATATTTTGGGTACTATTTTTAGTAAGTTTTGTATTGGAAAGTGACGTATTTGACTTTACTTGATTTTAACACTATAAATCAACACTTTAAGTAGAATTGTTTTGATTCTATTTGTTACCATTTGATTCTTTTTTGCATATATTTGTTACCATAATTGGTTAATGGTAACAAAAACACCCTCTTTGGTAACAAATTTGGTGACTTGATGGCGGTTCCTGACATCTCTAGTCATTTGCTGACATCTGTGGACGTTTCCTGACGACCATTGAGTATGTCAAATGAGTAGTAACATCACCATTACAAGGAAGTGCGAGTATTGTAAGTCTCCCTTTGAGGCAAGGACGCTATATACGCGCTACTGCTCAAAAACTTGTAATAGTAGAGACTACAAGAATAAGATACGTGAAAACAGAATTGCTGTTGCAACACTCAAGAAGAGTCCAATTCAGGTTGTCCAAGATCAGCTGAATTTGGGTGACATCCCAAATAAACCTTACATGAGCACAACAGAAGCTGCCTCCTATCTTGGCGTTAGCAAGAGAACTATTGAACGTCTTATATCTAGTGGTCAAATAAAAGTGGTGAAGCTGCTTAGACGTGTATTGATAACAAAGCAAACCTTAGATAACCTATAGTATGAAAGTAAGCATCATTAAGAAAAAGCGTAAAGAGACAGGAAAAATTGAACTAAACCTGAGCTACTATGAAAAAGGAGTACGCAGGTTTAAGAGTCTTGGTATATTTCTATTTGACCCTGAATTTCAAAAATTAACCAATGAACAAAAGCGGCATAACAGAGAAAAGCTTCTTGAGGCAGAGATGATCTGTGCTGTAGAGAATGAGAAAGTTCGACAAGGGAAATTTGGAATTGAAACAATTCAAAAACAACGTTCTAGCTTTTTAGCATTTGTAGAAAGGGTTGCACAAGAACGAAATACTTCTAAAGGAAATGAAGGGAATTGGTATAGTATGATTAAGCATCTGAAAAATTTCATGCAACATGATGTAACTTTTGAGCAAGTAGATGTAAAGTTTTTAAACGATTTTAAATCATACTTAGAAAAGGTTGTTCAAAACACTGGTAAGCCTCTTTCATCAAATTCCAAAGTTGCCTATTACAATAAACTGCGTGCTGCATTGAAGCAAGCTGTAAAAGAAGATATCATTAGTAAGAGTCCTGCTATGTACACAGTAGGCTTTAAATCTGAGGACGTACAACGTCAGTTTCTCACAGTGGAGGAATTAAAAAATGTAGTTAAGGCAGAATGTGAAATTCCAATTATTAAAAGAGCATTTTTATTTTCATGTTTAACTGGATTACGCTGGAGTGATGTCATGAAATTAAAGTGGTCTGAAATATTTCATGATGCAGCAAATGGACACTACATAAGGTTCAGGCAACAGAAAACAAAGGGTGCAGAAACACAATTTCTAAGCGAAGAAGCAATTGAATTGATTGGGGATAAAGGATTGCCTGATGATTTAGTGTTTAAGGGATTAAAGTATAGCAGTTGGAATAATCAAAAACTCGCGCAATGGATGCTGAGAGCAGGCGTTACGAAAACAATTACGTTTCACTGTGCAAGACATACATATGCGGTTCTTCAATTAGATGGAGGTACTGATATTTTTACAGTAATGAAACTACTAGGGCATAAAGACTTGAAAACTACTTTAGTTTATTCAAAGGTGTTAGATAAAAACAAATTGGCTGCATCAAATATCATAAAACTAGGACTCCATGATTAATACTGAGCAAATATTTAAAGAATTCTCAACTTTCATTGAAAAGTTAGAGATAGAAGAACGTCAGTTCATTGATGATGAAACTTCTGGATCAAATAAGTTTGTGACAGCCGCATTGAATGGATTGCATACGGAAGATGCTATTCAAGTTGTAGTTGATTGTTTATTTCAACGTGGCTTTACCAATTTTAAACAACAAGCAAAACGTATTCTAAGGGAAGATGGTGTACAAAATTTATCTAGCACTATGTCGTATATGGCAGGTGAACTCAGTAGCATCTTTAAGAAAAGGAATACGAAATCTGTTTTATTGGATTCAATTTCTTTTAGTGATATGCAATCACAAATGAATTCTCAAGATTATTTAGAATGGAAGAGCGCTGTAAAGGAAGGTGTTGCTACTCCTGCTCTATTGACAGCTTTCAATTCTGCTGTAGAAAAAGTAATCAACAACTTTCCAGATAGAGCAAAGGAATTGGTGCGTGAATTTTCATCAGAGCTCAACAAAGCAGAGTTTCTTGTAGACAAAGAGTTCATGAGAGAATTTGGATTAGACCTTTATAATGCACTAATCGACTCAGGTGAGATGAAAGGTAAATTTGAAGATTTTCAAGTAGTTTGTAAGGGAGCAATTCCAACAGAGAAAGTCCAATTCAAACAAAACTCTTCATTGACAACATTTATCAACGCACTAAGCGATCTATCTGTGTTATCTACTAAAAAGCACTATTGGACGTACTTGGCTAATGATGCATGTGAGTTATTCAATGGAAATTGTGATGCGGAATCTCTCAGAAAGAATAAAAATCAAAACAAGAACAGTAAAGTGCTAATTGCGTTTGAAAACATTCGCCATAAGTCACAATAAGCGAAACACATATTCTGTACTGTAGGAAGTTATGGCGTTATGGCGTCATAACTTTTTTGTTTTTATACCGCCATAAAACATTGCAATTTTGACACTGCAAATAAGTTTTTTATATGGCAGAAGTTGAAATTTCAGAAAGATTAGAGCGTATTGAAATGCTCTTAGAAAGAAGCGTTACCTCCACGCAAAAGGAGCTTATGACAATAGATGAAGCATCAATTTACTTGGGCTTCAAAGTGAGTTATCTATATAGATTAACATCTGGCAACAAGATTCCATTTTACAAACCTGGTCACAAGGTGTTCTTTAAGAAATCAGACCTTGATGAGTGGGTTTTCAAACACAGAGAATCAACAAATGAAGAGATTGAGAAACGTGCACTCAATTATCTAGTTAACCAGCGTTAATCTCATTTCACATTTCACTTTTGACAATTCTACAGTACATCCATTGATGTGCTGTTCCCCATTGAGGGATAAACAATAAAACCAAACAATATGGAATCAACATTATTTACCAATCCAATTGTATCTGACTTGATTAAAGCCAAGTCATTTGCAGAATTTGAACAGTTTCTTGAAAAGGATCCAACTCAATTAGAGTCTTTACTCTTTGATCTAATGCCACAGTTAATTAATTCTGGTGTTGAGACGTTCAATAACCTCAGTGAACGCATGCCTTTTATTTACTCAAGTATGGCTGCTTTGAGTTCACTTATGACTGATGTACAAACACGCTATGCAGATAAGCCAATTTATCCTATGCTATACTTTGCGTTGGTAGGACCAGCAGGTAGTAATAAAGGAATTGTGAAATATGCTTCAAAGATGCTAAGACCCATTCATCAGGAAATTAAACAGCAATCTGAAGAAGCTTTTAAAAAATTTAAAGCTGAACACAGACACTGGTTAAAAGCAGTTAAAGAACATGCTGGCTTACCAGAACCTCAAAGACCACCTTACAGTATTCCAATTGTTTCTGCAGATATTACCAAGTCAAAATTGATTCAACAAATTGCAGACAATGTAGGACTCCCTACTTTCATTATTACCGATGAAATTGACACACTTGTTGGTGCTGCAAGAAGTCAGTACGGTACAGGAATATCTGCTATGCTAAGATCAGCTTATCACCATGATCCTATTAGTCAACAGTTGAAAAGCGACAATCAACACTATGACATAGAAGAACCTAAAGTTGCCTTATGTATTGCTGGTACTCCATCTCAAATGTTAGGCTTTATTGATAATGTAGAGAATGGTTTGTACAGCAGATTTACAATTCTATTGACTGATGATTCAATTACATGGAACTCTGTAGCTCCTTGTCCTACATGCCCTAATAGAGAAGACACTTTTAATAGGATTGGGAGAGGTTGTTTACAGTTGTTTTCATATCTGAATAGAGCACCAATTGAAGTTGAGTTTACTCAATGGCAATGGGATCTAATCAATAGTTTTGGTGAGGAAAAGCTTGGTATTTACGCCACTCTACAAAGTGAATACCTTGGGTCAGTGGTCAAACGACATTCTTTAATGATTGTGAAACTTGCCATGGTGATTACTGTTTTAAAAGCTTTTGAAACCAATAACACTTCAAGTAAACTGTATTGTGACAAAGAAGCATTTGTGGCAGCAATGATTTTAATACGGCAGAGTTTGTACTGTTCAATTGAATTTTTTGAGCAATTCAATACAGGCAAAAAAACACCATTAGCTAAAAGCAATACACTACTAATATCAAAACTATCAACTGAGTTTTCTAGGTATGAAGCCTTGAGTATTGGAGCGGCGGAGAAAATTTCAGAGAGAACCTTAGACAGAGCCTTAGAACAACTTGTAAGTGCTGGCTTATTAATTAAAAATGGTCATGGAAAATATAAAAAGACAGATCTTGCTGTACGTGCTAACGTGGCAAATTGACAAATTGACAAATTGCCATTCTGCCAAGCAGAAGGAAAAATAAAGGGGGCTTTTCACCCCCTTTTTTATTCTATGAACCATCTAAAATCTGAGAGCTCATCTACCAATGCTTCACCTATACCTTCAGCTAGTTCAAAAGCATTT
Organism: Crocinitomicaceae bacterium; assembly: GCA_044372045.1. Classification (GTDB taxonomy): domain Bacteria; phylum Bacteroidota; class Bacteroidia; order Flavobacteriales_D; family Crocinitomicaceae; genus UBA952. Next base: position 103,055 of record JBILSN010000003.1, on the reverse strand, counting down.
AACCCTCTTTGAAGAAACAAGTCAATGTAACTGCTTTTGTTAGCTCCTGTAAATAGGTTGTACATTTTCCAAAGATCAATTTCCCCATTGGCATTTCTTGCAAAACTCTCATCTAGAAAATAATCTTTAGCAACTGTGTTAACCTGAGTGTCATTAAATATCAGAGCAGGAATATTGCGTTTTTTCTCTTTTGGGAGAAACTGGTACAACCTGCACTTACCAAGTATTTGAGCAAATTGCTGTTCATTAATAGAAAGTTGGGTTAATCTATTCATTGCTTCAATATGCTCCTCCATTTTGTAATTCCTAATGATTTGAATCATTCTGTTTTTCAAGTCGTATACAGTGCCAACTCGCAAGTCATCTACAAAACCATCTGATGATACGCACATATTGCAACACACCATGTTTTTGAAACCAATGAAGAATTTGAAGTGCTCAAGTGATTTCTTATTATATAAGTTCTCTTGGTTGTATGCTCTAACACCACCAATAGTAAGACAGAGTTCATTACCACCAATATCCTTAGTAAAACCTTGTAGTTCTATTGCAAATGCCATACGCTCATAATAGATGGTTTTTTCATGATCCATTAGCTCATTAGCAGATTTGTGAATTGCATCAGGTGTTCTTCCCTTGATTGTGTGCGAAACCCTAATCTCAGGCTGTAAGTATGTATTTCTGCCAAATACACACTCAATTGCTTCCATAGCTGACTCAATGAATTCCTGATGAGAAATAGTTCTCTCATTGTCTTTGGCAAATACTGGGATAGTACAGTCTGATTTTAAATGCTGAAGCTTTACATCTATAGTATTGGCTTCAATAATTGGCGTCTTGTTCAACCTTATTGGTGAACTCGTGTAAGTTGAAAATGGTATTATTTCAACTGTTTCTGTGGGTTGATAAATTTGTAGTTCCATGATTTAATAGTTAAAAATGAAAAAGGAGCACAGTGTTTCTGTACTCCTTTGTTTGTTTTAGTTCAACAAGCCCTCGTTAGCAAATGACAGATACTCATACTGTGGACCAATTATTAAATGATCTAAAAGTGTCATATCCATATACTCCAATGCTTGCGTTATTCTCTTAGTTAATTTGATATCTGCTTCAGATGGTTGTAAGTTTCCTGAAGGATGGTTATGTGATACTAGAATACTTGCTGCCATAAGCTTAATCCCTACACTTAGGAGTATTTTCATATCTACAACAGTTCCTGAGACACCCCCTACAAATAGGTTTGAAGTCCCAATAACTTTGTTGCACCGATTCAAGTAGATCACAACGAATTGCTCCTGAAGTCCCAACTTCTCAGAGATGAATAACTGCTTGAAAATTGTAATTGCATCATCAGCGGATTTAACAACAGGTCTGTTGTTTAACGTGTCTGTATATCTGTAAATAACATCCACTTCTCCAAGGTTAGTTATGTTGTTCTTCATGTTGACCATTAAGATGTTCTTGAAGAATTTTGTATTCAGGTAACTGCCCCTTAATTACTGCAGCTCTGTGATTTAATTCAGCAGAATATGATCTAACAGATGGCTGGTGTTTGTACAAATGATTGAGCTCTTCAAGGGTTTTACAGGCACGTATCATTTTATAGATTTCCTCCTGAGAATATCCTTCACCTTCTTTACACCATTTAGCAATTACATCACCAATTGATTGATCTATTTTGAATGTCACCTTATTACTGAATAGTTGCGTTCTGTCTTTTGTACAATTGACGTTATGATTGATATCTAACTCAAATACAAGAGTAAAGTCATACTCTAAGCCATCACGTTGAACCCCTTTCATACCAACTTTTTCAGGAATATTTTTACCATTCTTTTCTGAAAGTATATAATCCTGTTTGCTGCGTACAGTTGAGATGACATGCTTTCCAGAATTCAATATCTTCTGTACAAGTGCATTATGGCGTGGAGTTAACTTACTCCAATTAGTGAAGCTATTACCTACCATCTGTGAGTGAATATCCAAGATGCCTCCATCACCTTCCCATTCATGCGACAGTGAATCAATTATAATCACATCCATACCAGCGGATTCACACTTATCAATTGCTTCTATGTAGCGTTCTGGTGTGAATGGCGCATTCAATGTTAGGACATTATAATTCCCAAGATGTGAATACAAATCTGCAGAGTGATTTTCAGTATCAATTACTGCAATCTTGTTCCAGTCTTTGCACAATCCATAAGCAAGTAGCAAAGCTGAGTAGGTCTTTCCTGAACCTGAGGGACCTTGCAACGCCATTCTGATGCGTGCTTGTGATCTGTTTGATTTTCTTAACTCCATGATGTTTAAATTTTTAATGTTTAACTCTTTCATAGGGGGGTTAAGGTGTTGTGGTTAGTTAGGGGGGCAATTAAGGGAGGGATTCCTTGCGCAATTGAATAAAAAAGAATATTTTTGACCAAATTGGACAAGTCATTTTCTGAAATATGCTAGGAACTAAATTGAAGGAATTACGAAAAACTAAAGGTCTTTATCAGCGCCAATTAGCAGCAGCTTTGGATGTAGATACAGCATTTATTAGTAAGATAGAAAATGAGGAAAAGCGAATTTCTGTGGATCATATCTTGAAGCTTTCAAAAGTCTTAGATGCAGATTACGCTGAATTGCTTTCTCTTTGGTTGGCGGACAAATTACATGAAGCAGTTCCAGATAGGAAAACAGCAAAGAAAGCAGCAGAGAACTTGTCTATAGTCCTATCAAATACCAAGTACGCATGATCAATCAAAATCCAGAACAAATAGCACGTGATAATATTGATAAGCAATTAAATGCTTGTGGATGGATCATTCAAGATAAGAAAAGACTCAACCTAGCTCAAGGTATTGGAGTTTCAGTAAGAGAATATTCAAAAGAAATTACAAAAGCACAATATGCACTGTTTGTTAATACTGATTCAATCTTAAATTTTTATTAAATGTCATTATTTCAAAAGAGCGTAGTAAATAAATACCTTAAAAATCTTAACAAACAGATTTTACTTGAAAAGTGGAATGCTTATAAAAATCATTTCCTGAACCCTTCAGTACAATTTGATATCAGAAACTTAAAAGAAGAGCAGTATCAAGGTGAGTTTTTAGAAGATTTGTTTGTAAAAATTCTTAACTACACTAAACCTGCTTCTTCCTCTGAAACTAAATTTAACCTAACAACAGAATATAAAAATGTTAAGGATAGCAAGAAAGCTGATGGTGCTATAATTTTTAATGACAAAGTAAAAGCTGTAATTGAGCTCAAAGGAACTAATACCACTGATTTAGGAAAAATTGAATCTCAAGCCTTTGGTTATAAAAACAACCAACCTGATTGTGTGTATGTAATTACTTCAAACTTTGAAAAACTCCGTTTTTACATTGACAATGCTATAGAACACATTGAATTCAACTTGTTTACTCTTACTGAAGAGGAGTTTCAACTGCTTTATTTGTGTTTAGCTTTTGAGAATCTATCTCAAAATATTGGAAAGAAAATTAAAGATGAGTCCCTTAGTGAAGAAGATGTTATTACAAAAAAACTATACAAAGACTATTCTTTGTTCAAAAGAGAACTTTATCAAAATTTAGTTTTGCTAAATCCTGATTTTGAACCCCTAGAGTTATTTAAAAAATCTCAAAAACTCCTAGATAGATTTTTGTTTTTGTTTTTTGGTGAGGACAGACATTTATTACCTCCAAACTCTGTAAGGCAAATTATTACTGATTGGGACAAGTTACAAGAATTGGATGTTTACATCCCTTTGTACGAAAGGTTTAAACAATACTTCAGTTATTTAAACTCAGGATACAAAGGCAAAAATTATGAGGTTTATGCTTATAATGGAGGTCTTTTTAAACCTGATGAACTACTCGACACCATTATTATTAATGATGATTTACTGTATAAACATACTTTGAAATTATCTGAATATGACTTTGCTAGTGAAGTTGATGTAAATATATTAGGTCACATTTTTGAAAATTCTTTAAATGAGTTGGATGAAATTAAGGCCCAATTAGAAGGACAGCAAATTGACAAATCTAAAACCAAAAGAAAAAAGGATGGTGTTTTTTATACTCCTAAGTACATTACCAAATACATTGTAGAAAATACAGTTGGTAAACTTTGTGAGGACAAGAAACAAGCACTTGAAATTCTTGAGGAGGAGTATTTTACAGATAAAAAAAGACAAAAGAAAGCCATTCAAGAGTTAGTTGGAAAATTGGATACCTATAGAAAATGGCTTTTGGAAATAACAATTTGTGACCCTGCTTGTGGCTCTGGTGCCTTTCTAAATCAAGCTCTTGATTTTTTAATTAAAGAGCACCAATATATAGATGAGCTTAAGGCCAAATTATTTGGTGATACTTTAGTCTTAAATGATTGCGAAAAAAGCATTTTAGAAAACAACCTCTTTGGAGTGGATTTGAATGAAGAAAGCGTTGAGATTGCTAAACTTTCTTTGTGGCTAAGAACAGCACAGCCCAACAGGAAACTAAATGACCTGAATGGAAACATTAAATGTGGTAACTCCTTAATTGATGATGTAGCAATATCAGGCGATAAAGCCTTTAATTGGCAACAAGCTTTTCCAAAGGTTTTTGAAAAAGGAGGGTTTGATGTGATAATTGGTAATCCGCCCTATGTTAGGAAACAAGGTTTAATGCAACATTATCCTGAATTATGTTTGTATTATGAAAAGGAATATAAATCAGCTACCTCTAATTATGACATCTATGCCTTGTTTATGGAAAAATCATTTTATTTGATTAATGACAAGGGAATAGTTTCGTTTATATTACCTCACAAATTCTTAGTTTCTGACTTTGGTGTTGGAATAAGGGAATTTTTTAAAAATAAAACAGCAGTAGACAAATTAGTACATTTTGGTTCTGAAATTGTTTTTCAAGAAGCAGCAACCTACACATGTATTATTGATTTAACTAAAGTTGCCAAAGACAAAGTAAGGTTCAAAAAAATAAATCCTAAAGATATATTTGAACATTTTGTTTGGGATGAAATGTCTTACAAAAATTTAAATGAAACAAATTGGGATTTACAAAACGAAAAAGTGTTTGATGTAATTAACAAGTTGAAACTACAACCATATACAATTGAAAATGTGTTTGATAAAATATTTCAAGGTATTGCTAGTGGTGGAGATAAATTTTTCACTCTTCAACTAATTCAAAAAAATGGAAATTTAGGTCAATTTTATTCTGAAATCTTAGAAAAGGAAGTTACCATTGAATTTGGATTGTTGAAACCATTTATTAAGGGGAATCAAATATCAAAATACAAAAAGTTAGAAAACACATTTTTTTCATTATTCCCGTATAAAATAGTAGATAATAAAACTATTGCATTAAGTATTGATGAAATAAGAATTGATTATCCAAATGCGTATGAGTATTTCTTGGCAAATGAGAAGTTTTTAAGAGAAAGGGAAAATGGAAGGTTTAATAATGACAATGAATGGTTTTTATTTAGTAGAAAACAAGGAATAAATGGTGTAGAGTTCCCAAAAATAATGACTCAAGAAATATCATTAGGATGTAACATGACTTTTGATGAAAAAGGTGAATATTATCATCCAACAACAATTTATTCATTTGTTAAAAATGATAAATTCATTGTAGATGATAAATATTATTTAGGTATTCTCAATTCTAAAGTAATGTGGTTTTTTTTAAAAAATACAGGAACAGAATTAGGTGGTGGGTACTTCAGATTTAAAACTAATTATCTTAAACCTTTTCCACTACCTGAAATTTCGAATAATAGTGAAATTATGGTTGGTAATGTAAACAAGATGCTATCTCTTAATAAAGAACTTCAAGAACAATCTCATAAAGTACAAAGAACTATTCAAAGAAAATTTGAAATAGAGGAATTACCAAAAAAACTACAAGATTGGTATTTGTTGACTTATACAGATTTTATAAAAGAGTTGAGTAAAAAGAAAGTAAAACTGTCCTTATCTCAAGAAGCAGAGTGGGAAGACTACTTTATTGAAGAGTCTAAAAAAGCACAGCAACTAAAAGCTAATATAGACATTACAGATAAAGCTATAGATGCTTTGGTATATGAGTTGTATGGATTGAGTATTGAAGAGATAACAATAATAGAAAATAGTTAAATAATGGTAATTATTCATAAAGGAGTTTTGAATCAAACTTTTGATAACAACACACCACTTGAACAAGTGTGTTTTTAAAATTTACAACTATGGACATCATTATGAACGCTCATGTTTTGGATAAAGAGATCATAAACATGAATCAATCAGGCATTGAGATCTTTAAAGAGATAATTTTAGGGTTAAAGTAATTGTAATTATATGGAAGATAAAATCTTTGAAAAAGAACATAAGCATTTATATTTTTTAGTAGTTGATGGAAAAAAATCAGATCCAATGACCATTGACGATTTAAAAGAGAAAAGGATAAGTGAAAATGATTTAGTTTGGAGAAAAGGTTTAGAAGTGTGGGTTAAAGCTAGAGACCTGGAAGAACTCTATGAAGTAATTGAATTTAATCCTCCTCCAATACCTTTAGAATCTGAATTGAATCAAATCAAATCAATAAAAAGTCAATTTAAGTTTACAAAAGCAACCATAGCTGTTATTTTAACAGTTGTTATTATTTCTATTATCATAATCTTTTTAGTGTCAAATAAGAATGACTACAAACAGAAACAAGTAGATCAAAATTTAGAAATTTCAGAAGTTGAAATAGAAGATAGCGTAACTAAAGATATTTCTACAAGTGTTGAGAATGTATCTGAAGAAAATTCTACAATTAATAATCATCCTCAAAACAAGTCTTCAGTAGAGTTACCTAAAAATTACTTTTTATCAAGTAATGAAAAACTTGTATTTGTTTTTGATGATAAAAATAAATATTGGTGGTCAAAGCAGTTATTAGATGATCCTAGAGATGTTATGCCAATTTTATCAAGAGAACAAATGGATTACATATATAACTCTGATTATGAACTTGAGATTGGAGGATGGCAAGTTCAAATATTTGATTTTGCAGTTGATGACCTCAATAATAAGTTTAAAAAACGGGGGGTAGTTTTTAAATCAAAAAGTCAAATTGATACTCCTTTAAAATAATTTTAATGATGAAACTATCCAGAATAATAAAAGTAAATCCACGTGAAGTTTGGAGGCATGAAGCTCTAGATTTCACACAATGGTTAGCAAAGGAAGAGAATATAGCTGTATTGTGCGATGAGCTGGAAATCAACCTTGAGAACATAAAACCTGAAGCAGCTGCAGGTAGATATAATGTTGATATTGTAGCAGATGATATTGATACCAAGCGTAAGGTTATTATTGAAAATCAATTAGAGCCCACAGACCACAAGCATTTAGGGCAAATACTAACTTATGCATCTGCTTATGATGCAAGCGTGATTATTTGGGTTGTAACTGATTATACAGAAGAACATAGGCAAGCAATTGACTGGTTCAATAGAAACATCAGTGAAAACATATCTTTCTTCCTAGTACAAATTGAAGTGTACAAGATTGGTGATTCTGACCCTGCTCCCAAGTTCAACATTATTTGTGAACCTAACAATTGGGGTAAGACTGTAAAAAGTTCAGGAACAGGTGATGCAGTGAGCGCAACTAAGTTACTTCAGATGGAATTTTGGGAAGGGTTAAAATCATTTGCTTCTGAACAAGGAACAAGAGTGAGCTTCAATCATACACCACAACCAAAACATTGGTTCAATATTTCAATAGGTACTAGTCGCTGTCACATTGCTTTAACGATAAATACACAGAAAGGTTATGTAGGCTGTGAAGTATACATAAGAAATGACAAAGCTTTATTTGATACTTTCTACAAGAACAAAGATCAAATAGAATCTGTAATTGGCTCAGAGCTTGAATGGATGGAACTACCAGATGCAACTGCCTCTAGGATATTGCTGACTAAGAAAGGAAACCCAAAAGACAGAAAGCAATGGGATGATTACTATGTATGGTGTGTCATTACAGTAGAGAAGTTTACTCAAGCATTTAAAGCCTATTTATAGGTGAATACAACCTTAATATCATTAAAATATGAGCGTATACTTTGAAAAAATACTTGAGCTAAAGAAGCGTGCTGAACAACTAAACTTCAATGACAAGAAGGAGCTTGATGATTTGCAAAGGAAATCAAAAATGTGTGTCGAGCATTTGTTCCCCCTGAAGCCTACATACAAAACAGAAGTTGATACAATTAATTTTTATCCTTCATTTTGGGTTGATGGCATGGGTTCAAAAGTATATACAGATGCATGGGAAAATGGCAAACAAGAACTGATTAATTATTTAGATACAAGAATAGAGGAAGCAAAATTGAACATTGAGCACACCAATTCAATTCCAAAAGAGAGAACTGTAATAAAGGAAGTTTTTATCAAGGATCAAGAAAGAGTCAAAGAGCTTGAAGGACAAGTTTCAAGACTAGAAGGCAAACATAGATTATGGAAAAAGATTGACCTTAATATATTCGTTACAGTTACAATTGCTGTGATTGGGGGAACGTTTGCATTGGGCTATTATTTAGGGAACAATCACTTTGATAAGGAAAAACTAGAGCTTTATAATGAAAATCAACATCTAAAAGTTATACAAGATAGTCTGTCAAAGTTGAACTCTAAATACATGCTTGAAAAATCTAAAGGTGGGAAGTGATCTCAAGACTGTGAAAATTATAGCTATCTAATACATTGTTACAGGCATGAAATTGAGAAATTACAATTTTTTAAATAATGAGACAAGGTGTTCAAGCAGTTGCTCTTTTTTACTCTTTTTGATTCATTTTGAGCAAAATTTGTTACCTATTTGTTACCATAATTATATAACTAACTGATATTCAATACTACTTCATATTTTGTATTGGGAAGTAAACTCAAATTTTTAAAATGAAAATCAATATAACTATAGTTCTATTATCATTGATCATTTCCAAAGTAGGTGCACAGAAATCCATATTCATTAGACCATTAATTGCGCAAAAAGTAAATTACAGTTCTTTTCCGGGAGATGGATTAAAATCACCATTAAATTATTCGGGAAACGACTATTATACTTTCTATAACTATGGTTTACATTATAAAAATAATACGTTAGATCTCGGAATTGGTATTGGATTAAAATTGAATGAAAAGGAGCAAGTGGAATTAACCTTAGCTGGTGATAATGCAAGTGTTAAGAGCGCTGTTGTTTACAATTCAAACTATTCAAGCTATTTGATTGGAACTAGTTTAATTCGTACAACATTTGATTATCAATATCAAAGTGTCTCAGCACATCGATTGAACCTTCGATTCGTTGCGGGTACTGGCTTGCTCTTTTCTTCACAAAATTCTATTGATTTTGATTCAGTACAAATAGAATTAGGCAATTTCAAGATCATGGGAATTGACGAAGTTCAGCGATATAAAAAAACCTCCCCTTTCATTAAAATGGGGTTAGGTTTTGATATCAAATCAAAAACGGAAAAACAAATTTGTTCTCTTGATATTTTCTGGATTTACAGTATGGGTAAAAGTTTTATCTCCAATACAAAGAACCTTTTTGTAACAGAGAATGGACTGCCGGTAACAAACTCCTTAACTCATGCAATAGTTTCGAATGGGAGTGGATTTTGTTTTCAATTGTCTTTTCCCATTCAAGTCTTTACTTTGGGTAAAAAATCAGCGAATAATTACGAATAAAATAATTTGAAATAAAAAAGAGCGCTAAGAAGTCTATTGGCGCTCTTTTTTGTGCTATTCTCAGATTTACTTCAATAAGTAACTTTCTACCGCTTATTTGCACCAAATACATGTATAGAAAAAATAAAAAATATACATGAAAGTAACGATATGTATAGAAAAATGGATTTTTTATACTTAAACAATTTGATAATAACTAGTCATAAACATGACTTTTTATGTTTGGATGAAAACCCCTATTTGTTAAAACTTTTAATCAGCAAAGATTAGCTGAATTGTGACTGCGTAATTGTCTTGTGTCAGATGAGCGTAATACAGTCCGTTAGTTAGATTGTCTCGTGAGAGGATAATTGTTTGGTCATTAATATTTGTTATTTCTTTTACTTTTTGTCCAAAGCTATTATACAATGAAAGAGTAGCATTGTCTAAAATGCTTTCAAATTGAATTGTCGTCTGATAAGAGAGTGGATTAGGTGAGACGGTAAAACCTACTTGAACCAATTCTTCAACACCTGAAACAATAGTACATCCTGAATTTGGGGAATATGTTGGATACAAAGATTGATTGTTCTGAGAAAAACAATCGAGATGCCCACCCTGCTCAAAAAAATCAAAACGTTCCAATAATCCAAACGTATTTCCAATGCCTTCAATAACGGAAGAGGTTGTAGAGACGCAATTAATATTTGGATCTGCCATGTTCCATCGCTTACGGTAGCTGGTTCCAATGAGTACTGAATCAATTGACCCCACCTGCAAGGCAGGACACCAATTATTAATGCTTAAAGGTACGGGGTCACCAACCGCTAAATTAAAATCATAAAGTAAGGTGTCAGAACTTGCACTTACGGGTAAATAAAAAACCTTTTTTGCAACGATGTCTTCCCTTAGTGCGCCAGCATAGTAAATAATTGCTGGGCTTGGGCAACACCAGTCACACCCGCTTGTCCATGGGTCATTTGGATAGTTGCTTTTTTGCTGATAAATTTTTTTGTAGGTATAGGAATTTACCATAGTATCTGTGGTCAAAAAGTAACTGTATTTAGCGCACTCAGCCTGATACCCGCCATACGTTACATTCCAAATCGCATTACTATCTGGAAATTGATGGTAAATATTTGTTTGGCTGTAGCTAACTGTCAGTGCCAGCATTGTCATTGAAAGGAGTAGAAGTTTTTTCATAATTGTTTTGATTTAATACAGAATCAATGCATTACATAGTACCGAAATATTTTAAAATTAATTAAATATCAATCATTTAAGTATATTTCAAGTCGTTTTATTTTTCAAAAAAATTTGAATGCAATAGAAGTATTAAAGGAATATTGATACCGCAACAGTACCAATACCTTCAGTCATAAACGAACAAACAAAGCGCGCTTTTCGCTTAGTTGAAGTCGGTAAATAATTCCCTACCTTCGTAACCTAAATTTTAGTGTTATGAAACTGCGTTTGGTCGCCATTTTTTGCCTTACATTTTTAACCTTCAAGCCTGTTTTCGCTGAAGAAGGCATGCTCATTCCTTCGCTGATTGCCGCTTTTGAAAACGACATGAAAGCCAAGGGGATGAAGTTAAGTGCTGCTGATATTTACAGTGTGAACAGCACAAGTATCAAAGACGCTATTTTTCAGTTCGGTGGCGGATGCACGGCAGAGTTGGTCTCGGACAAAGGTTTGCTTTTGACCAATCACCATTGTGGGTATGGGCAAATTCAAGCACACAGTTCCCTTGAACACGACTATTTAAAGAATGGTTTTTGGGCTAAAAATTTAGCAGAGGAGCTGCCCAATCCGGGCCTTACCGCAATGCGCATCGTGCGCATAGAAGATGTAACTGCTGCGGTTTTGGCGGGTGCAACATCAAAAGCAGATCAGGCAACAATTGCAGCAAATATCAAGAAGTTGGTAGCGGCCGCCATCGCCGGGACGCATTTTGAAGCTGAAATCAAGCCGTTTAATTATGGCAATGACTATTATTTGATGGTCAAAGAAACATTTACCGATGTTCGTTTTGTAGGCACACCGCCTAATTCAATCGGCAAATTTGGTGGTGATACCGACAACTGGGTTTGGCCACGTCATACCGGGGACTTCTCTGTTTTCAGAATTTATGCAGGTAAAGACAACAAGCCAGCGGCCTTTTCACAAGACAACCAACCCTACAAGCCGCTTCATTATTTACCGATTTCATTCCAAGATCGCAAAGAAGGCGATTTCACCATGGTCTATGGTTTTCCGGGCACAACAGAACAACATGTGGTTTCAGAATACCTCAAATTCATCATTGAAAAAGAGCGTCCTGCTCGTATTGAAATGCGCAACCAATCTTTAGCGGCAATAGACGCCGGAATGAAAGCATCAGACCTAACGCGCATTCAATATTCAGCCAAACAAGCAAGTATTGCCAATGCTTGGAAAAAATGGATTGGCCAGGTAGAGGGTCTTCAAAATTTAGATGCCGTTCAAGTGAAGCTCGACTATGAAGCAAATTATAAAGCGATGGCAATCAGCAAACCTGACTGGGCTAAATATGCGGTTGCACAACAAACGCTTAATGGCCTCATGGCAGAAGGCACCAAGTCTGAATTCAACTACGCCGTTGGCGTGGAGTATTTTTCAGTGGGGCCAGAATATTTTAAACTCGTTCGAGGTTTAGAAGATCTACTGACAAACTATCAGAAGTATCAGGCCAATAATGAACTCGAAAGTGTCATTTCCAAAGTACAAACGAGTGCGGATGGCTTCTTTAAAAATTATAACGCTGCGGTTGACGCCAATATTTTTAAGGCCTTGACCAAATTGTATTTAAACTATTCTCAACAAGAATTAAAAGGAACTACCGTCGAAGAACTGACCAACTCCATTTACACTAAATCGATCTTTACTGATGCAGTACGCTTTAAGGCATTTTTAGATGGTTTTGGCGCAAAATCGATCAAAAAAATGCAAAAAGACCCCGGTTTTGCCCATTTTTATCAATTTTTCACACCATTTAGAAATGAGGTGGTGCCGGCTTACAAGAATTTCCAATTAGAAGTAAACAAGTTGATGCAGGTTTATGTGGAGGGTAAATATATCATGTTCCCACTCGCCAAAAATTGGCCTGACGCCAACTCTACTTTGCGCATTACCTACGGGCAACTCGAAGGCTCTGCGCCAATAGATGGCATGCGCTATACCGAACACACTACTTTGGATGGCATTGTTGCTAAATACAACACCGGCAACCCCGATTTTGAGTTGTTGCCGCGCATGCTAGAATTGCACGCTGCCAAAAACTACGGTCCTTATGCACAAGGAAACGAACTTTGGGTTTGTTTTACAGGCTCGAATCATACAACCGGCGGCAATTCGGGTTCACCAGTGCTCGATGAAAACGGCTATCTCATGGGTCTTAACTTTGACCGCAGTTGGGAGAGCACCATGAGCGACTACTTGTTTGATCCGAATCGTTGTCGCAATATTGTGGTAGATATTCGCTACGTTCTTTGGGTTATGGATATCTACGCTGGAGCCAAACACTTGGTTGATGAAATGACCTTAATGAAAGAATAAATCTATATTTGCTTTTTATTTTCATTTTCTTGTTGCTTGACCCATGAATAAACTACTTTTAAGCGCATTACTTAGCCTTTTTATCAGCACTGCATTTGCCAATAAAACATACATAGGTCCGGTATCGAAAAAAATCGAAGGTTTTTTGGTTGATTACAAAACCAAATCTGAAGTTGATGAAGTAGCGGTTCAATTGACATCATTAGTTACAGGTAAGGTATATCTAGGAGAAACTGATGACGACGGAAAATTCACCTTCAGAAATGTTCCCATCGGAAAATCTAAATTGCGCCTAATAGACAAAGATTACCGCGCAACTACATTAAAGGTTTTTGAAACCAATGAAAAGGAGCATTTAATCCACTACACCTTTAGTAAGTCAGACCCATTCACAGCACAATTGAAGGTTTCCTGGATGTTCAACTGGGGTGATTACCAAGGCAAAGAACATTATTGGTCGCACATGGCAGCGCGTGTAATTCTTGTTATTTACGGTCTTTGCTTGGTGCTCATTTTCATTTATAGTGTGATACAATTGAGCCTGGCCATCGCTTATGTGCGCAACAAAAAGAAACAACAAAGTCGTGTTACCCCTGATTTTGATTTGGCGAGCGCACCAAAAGTAACGGTTCAACTGCCAATGTTCAATGAAATGTACGTGGCGGAGCGCATCATTGAAACCGTAGCCGAAATGGACTACCCACGAGACAAATTTCAAATTCAAGTACTCGACGACTCCACCGACGAAACCAAAGATATTATTGCCAACAAATGTGCTGAGATTGCAGCACTGGGCATCAACATTCAACACGTACATCGTACAGACCGCACAGGTTATAAAGCCGGAGCTCTTGACGACGCCATGGACAAAGTAGAAGGAGAATTCATTGCTATTTTTGATGCCGATTTTGTCCCGAGTAAAGATTTCTTATTGCGGACGATTCCTTATTTTCAGGCAGACAACGTAGGCGTGGTTCAGACACGTTGGGGGCATCTCAACAAAGACTACTCTTTGCTCACTGAGTTGCAAGCTTTTGGTTTGAACGGACACTTCGCTATTGAGCAAGGTGGGCGCAATGTGAGCGGGCATTACATCAACTTCAACGGAACAGCAGGTGTATGGCGTAGGTCTACGATAGACGATGCGGGCGGTTGGGAACACGATACCATCACCGAAGATCTCGATCTTAGCTACCGTGCCCAAATGAAAGGCTGGCGTTTTGTCTATTTAGAAGAAGTTGAATCTCCTGCAGAACTCCCGATTACAATGTCGGCACTCAAAAGCCAACAGCACCGCTGGATGAAAGGTGGCGCTGAAGTATTTATCAAAATGTGGAAGCGTTTGGCGACCACCAAAGGCATTAAAACTAGCGACCGCATTCATGGATTGGCACACTTGTTCAACTCATCTGTTTTCTTTTTTATTCTTATCCTTTCCTTGTTGAGCCTTGCCGTATTGCACATCAAAGATTCCTTCTCTGACTTGAATATTTACATCAAATTTGGAATGTACTTCTTCTCTAGTACTATTTTCTTAGCTTTCTATTATTGGAATTCTTTTCGCGATAAACGCGGTAACTTTTTCGGAGACCTCTTTCGTTTCTTAGGTCGCTTTGTTCAGTTTTTGACCGTTTCTATGGCGCTTGGCCTCAGCAATGCCGTTGCCGTCATCGAAGGATATCTAGGTATCAAGAGTTCTTTTGTGCGTACACCAAAGTTTAATGTCGCCAAAAAAGATGAATTCAAAGGCAATAAATACGATAAGAAGAGCCTTTCGATCATTAATATCTTAGAAGGTACGTTTATGGTGGTATTCGGATTTACGGCTTTGAACCGCGCTATTTATGGTGATTTAGGAATGGTTCCTTTTCATGTAATGCTCGCGGTGGGTTACGGAATAATCTTCTTCAATACGCTCAAAGAAAATAGAGGCCAACAAGCTTAAGATTATTCTTTCACAATACTCAAGCTTTCGAGCTTGGTTTCGTATTTTCCGCTTCTAAATTGAAAAGTACTCCGAAAACTCATGTTTTTAGTAACATAAGACCCGATAACCGTACCGTTTCCTTCTACAGATTTTGCGTTTTTGTAGCGCAAAGTAAAGGTTCCTTTTGGGTTTTTTTGAAAAAAGCTATTTAAGATCATTTCGGCTTGCGATAATGGGTAAGCACCGTCGGAGCCAGGAACTTGCAAAACAATTTTGTCTTTTGCAAGATGAACGATGGCATGAGCGTCGTTACTTTCCATCCCTCTTTGAATCGTGGAATAGGGGATGTCACCACTAAAGCTCAGTGCTAGCAGAAGAGTGCTGAAGAAACTAAAAATTGCGTTCATGCCACAAACTTAACAAAAATGATGCCGTAAAATTGGCTAAATTTGTATCTATAATCATTCTAAATGAAAGCTCAGCAAGATCAACTCGTCATTTATAACAGTCTAAAAGGTGAAAAAGAACCTTTTGTTCCGCTAGTGGAGGGTAAGATCGGTATGTATGTTTGTGGCCCAACGCTGTACAGCGAGCCCCACATGGGCAACATGCGAACCTTTATTAATTTTGATCTCATTTACCGCTACCTCTTACACCTGGGGTTTCAGGTTAAATACGTGCGCAATATTACCGATGCAGGCCATATTACAAATTCAGCAGGCCAGGAGGTGGATAGCATTGGCGCCGCAGCCAAAGCGGAGCAGCTCCATTCTTTAGAAATTGTCTACAAATATGCCTTAAAGTTCCAAGAACTTCAGCGCGTATACAACATGTTGCCACCAAATATAGAACCTACTGCAACGCAGCATATTCAAGAGCAAATAGAGATTATAGAGCAAATTATTGCCAATGGTTACGCCTATCAGGTGAACGGTTCGGTTTATTTTGATACGCGTCGTTACATGCAAGACTTCAACTACGGCATTTTGAGCGGTCGAAAGGTAGACGAACTCGAGAACGAAACCCGCACGCTCAACGCACAAGACGAAAAACGTTTTTTTGCTGACTTTGCGCTTTGGAAGAAAGCCAATCCAGACGACATGCAAGTTTGGCGCTCGCCTTGGGGCAATGGCAACCCTGGTTGGCATATTGAGTGCACCGCCATGAGCACCAAATACCTTGGCAAGCAGTTCGATATCCACGGTGGCGGCATGGACCTCAAATTTCCTCACCACGAAGACGAAATCGCTCAAAGCTGTGGGTCTTTTGGTTGCAACCCTGCACGCTACTGGATGCATGCAAATATGCTCAATGTCAATGGCCAAAAGATGTCCAAGTCTTTTGGAAACTACTTCTTGCCAAAGCAAATTCTTGATGGCAGTACCGGACTTTTCGAAAAATCCTATTCAGCAAATGTGGTGAGGTTTTTCATGATGCAAGCGCATTACCGCAGCAACCTAGACTTTACGCAAGAAGCTTTGAATGCCTCAGAGAAGGGTTATTTGCGTTTAATGGAAGGCCTTAAGACTTTAGAAAACATCGGAACTACTGCTTCTACTTCGTTTGATGTTGCTGCGCTGATCAGTACTTTTTACAAGGCCATGAACGATGACTTCAATGCGCCTATTTTAGTAGCTCAGCTGTTTGAAGCCGTGAAATACATCAATTTAATTAATGATGGTAACGCCAGTATAACTATAGCAGATAAGAGTGAATTAAAAGCAGCAATGGAGGTCTTTATTCATGATGTATTGGGACTTGCTGCTGAAAGTAATGCTACTGAAACGCGTTTAGCCCCCGTAATGGACCTTGTTTTGGATTTGCGTCAGCAAGCCCGGGCCAATAAAGATTGGACGACCTCAGATCAAATTCGGGATGGCTTAGCTAAAGCTGGAATTATTGTTAAAGATGCCAAGGATGGCACTACTTGGAACTAAGATTGGCCTCAATACCATTCCAGAGTTCGTAGCGTTTCTGAAGCGCTTGAATAGATACGTCTGTAGCTTCTTGCCACTTTAGCGCATCTGTACCACAAATTTCTTCCATCATTTTGAGTGAGATGGGTCCGTGGTCTCCGCCATCTACCTCGATGTGTCTTTCTAAATAATACAGGAGTTTGTCAATGTTGGTTTGGCCTTGCCCTTGCATTTCGCGCAAGATTTCAATAAACATATCTGGAATGAGGTCTTCTCGGCCAAAGGTGAATAATGCCGCAATTTTGTGTAGCTGCCTGCTCTCTATGATTTCAAAGGTAAAGCGCACAAAAGCACGTGTTTCTTCGCGAATTTCTAGCTGATATAGTGCTTCATCGAGGGTCTTGCCATAAGACAGCCATTCGGTGAGTTGATGAATAGGCAGGGTATCGGCGCCGATTTGTTGCATGGCTTCAAGATACATTTCAAAATGGCTCAGTACTTTGCCATCTTTGTCAAGGTCGCTTTCCTCGCCAAGAACAATCTCATTGATAAACCGGCGCGTTACTGGCGATCCTTTTGGTGCCCATGGAACCTCAACACAAGTAAGATCGCGTTGCAATGCTTTGAGCAAGCTCATGAAATCCCAAACGGCAAAGATATGTTGCTCCATGAAGCATTGAAAATCTTCTATTCGCTTAATTTGCGCATACATTGGATGCGCTAATAGTTGGTTGCGGTGGGTAACGAGTGCTGCTTGCAGCTGATCGATTTGTGGGTTCATGATGCTATAACAATTAACAGGCAGCTTAGTTGAGCTTTAGACCTAATTCTTTAAGTTGGGCTTCATTGAGTGGAGACGGCGCGTCGATCATGGTATCGCGTCCGGAGTTGTTTTTAGGAAAAGCGATGTAGTCTCGGATAGATTCTGAACCACCCATAGTGGCTACTAGGCGGTCTAAACCAAAGGCCAAACCACCGTGTGGAGGCGCACCATATTCGAATGCTGCCATTAGAAAGCCAAATTGCGCTTGCGCTTCTTCTTTGCTAAAACCAAGTAGGTCGAACATGCGAGATTGAAGACTACGATCATGAATACGGATAGATCCACCGCCAAGTTCTACACCGTTCATAGCAAGGTCATAGGCATTGGCGCGTACTTTACCTGGTTCGGTATCGATGAGGTGGAGGTCTTCGGGTTTTGGTGAGGTAAACGGATGGTGCATGGCGTGGTAACGCCCGCTTTCTTCGTCCCATTCAAGTAAGGGGAAGTCAAGTACCCACAATGGTTTAAATACGTTAGGGTCACGCAGACCTAGTGTAGTTCCTAAATATAGTCTGAGCTCGTTGAGTTGCTTTCGTGTTTTGGTCAGTTCACCGCTCAGCAATAAAATTAAATCACCCGGCTTTGCTTGTGCTTGTGCAGCCATTGATTTTAAATTTTCTTCCGTATAAAATTTATCGACACTTGACTTGAATGTGCCGTCCGGATTGCACTTGATGTATACTAATCCTTTGGCGCCAATTTGTGGTCTTTTGACCCATTCGGTGAGTTCGTCGAGTTGCTTGCGGGTGTATTCACTACAACCTTCTGCATTGATGGCCAATACACATTCTGCACTATTGAAAACCACAAAATCGTTTTGTTGTGCCAAGGCAGTGAGGTCTACGAATTCCATACCGAAGCGGATATCGGGTTTGTCTGAGCCATAGCGCTCCATGGCTTCTGCGTAGGTCATGCGTGGAAAAGCGCCTTCGAATTTAACGCCACGCACTTTATCAAAAAGGTGTTTAATGAGCCCTTCGAACATTTCGAGAATATCGTTTTGTTCTACAAATGCCATTTCGCAGTCAATTTGTGTAAACTCTGGTTGGCGGTCTGCACGCAGGTCTTCGTCGCGGAAGCATTTGACAATTTGGTAGTAGCGGTCAAAACCACTCACCATTAAAAGTTGTTTGAAGGTTTGTGGCGATTGAGGAAGTGCGTAGAATTGCCCTTCGTTCATGCGGCTAGGCACGACGAAGTCTCTTGCACCCTCAGGGGTAGACTTGATGAGCACGGGTGTTTCTACGTCTAGAAATTCTTTAGAATCTAAATATTTGCGGGTTTCAAGCGCTACTTGATTGCGCAGGCGGAGTTTTTCTAAGACTGGATTGCGGCGCAAGTCTAGGTAGCGGAATTGCATGCGCAGTTCATCGCCACCATCTGTGTCGTCTTCGATGGTGAAAGGTGGTAATTTAGCGGCGTTCAAAACATGCAGTGAAAGCACATTGATTTCGATTTCGCCGGTGGGGATATTTTTATTCTTGCTGCTGCGTTCAATGACTTCGCCTTCTACTTGAATCACGAACTCACGTCCTAATTTGCGGGCTTGTTCGCAAAGTGCGGCATTGACTTCCATATTGAAAACCAATTGGGTAAGGCCGTAGCGGTCTCGGAGGTCGATAAAGGTCATGCCGCCGAGGTCTCTGGAGCGTTGCATCCAGCCAGCTAACGTGACTTTTGTTCCTACATGTTCTAATCTTAATTCTCCGCAAGTGTGTGAGCGATACATAGCCTTTGATTTTGAAGCTCAAAGGTAAGCAATCTCGGTTAAAAGCCGTTTCTGAGCAGGTAAGAAGTATCTATTAAAGCATTAAAAAACGAAAGAAGTTGCTGTTTTTCTTTTTGACTCAAATCGAATGCAACAATTTGTTGGTGTTGAAGCGGATGTTTGGCACCACCTCTTTGGTAATGCGCAATGACTTCTTCAATGGTTTGAAGACTGCCATCGTGCATATATGGAAAGGTTAAGGGTAAATTGCGCAGGGAGGGAACTTTAAATTTACCGATGTCTGAGGAGTCGTGGTGGATCCGAAAGCGCCCTTGGTCTGCCTTGCCGTCATAGCTCGCGTACAGGCCGTTGTTGGCCGCCTCGTGGGTTGTAAAATAGGGTGCCGGATGGCATTGGATGCAGTATAACTTATCGGAAAAGATGCGCCAGCCAGCGAGTTGGTCTTTGCTAATTGCGTTTTTGTTGCCGGCTAAATATCGGTCAAAAGGCGCATTCATAGACAGCAAGCTTCTTTCAAATGCGGCAATGCTTCTCGTGAGTACCCAAGCATCGAAGTCTCGACCATAAATTGCTTTGGCGGCGGCTTGGTATTCGGGTATTTGCTTGAGTTGTTTGATGAGGTGTTTCATGTTATGCCCCATC
This sequence comes from Crocinitomicaceae bacterium, assembly GCA_044372045.1. Taxonomy (GTDB): domain Bacteria; phylum Bacteroidota; class Bacteroidia; order Flavobacteriales_D; family Crocinitomicaceae; genus UBA952. The sequence goes on along the minus strand of JBILSN010000003.1, from coordinate 82,743 downwards.
TCGACAGGTTCTTGTATAGGAACAATCACTTGCAGTTCCAGGGTTTGCAGGTGTGCATCGAACATGGCTGTTTTGAGAAATGCAGAATTGAGGAGACTTGGCGCATTGCGTTCGCTAAGTTGCCCGTTTATTCCTTTGCTTTGAGCAAGATTATCGGTAAATGCTTTGCGAGGGTCGTGGCAGGTGGCACAAGAAACGGTACCGTCTAAAGAGAGGCGGGTATCAAAAAAGAGCTGCCTGCCTAAGGCAATTTTAGCAGCATTTTGCGGGTTGTCTTGGGGTGCTGGAATACTAACTAATGCATTGAGATCTTGGCAACTACCACAGCGCAAGGCCACAAAGCCTGAAATGAGCATCAGTGCAATAGCGGTAAAGCGCAGCATAATTTATGGTTTTACAAAGCGAAACGCATGACTACTTCCGTTGTTCATTTCCACTTTTAAGAGGTAGAGTCCAGTAGGAAGTTGTTCGAGTGCAATTCGAGCAGTAGCGCTGTTGAGTACTTCTGTCATGAATTGCTGCCCAGCACCATTGTAGAGGTGATAATTTTTGAGCATCAGGTCGTTTATGGCAGCTAATATTCCTTCATTTTCGTTTTGGATCCAGCTGACAAGGTCTGCAGGGTGCTCTGTAAGGTTTGCGTTGGCTGAAAGCGAGAAAACATCTTGGCTATTGACGTTTTGAAGAATTTGTTGGTTTAGGCCCGCTTCACCGTGTACTACCCCAATATTAGCCAAGGGTATTTGCTGTAGCCAACGGTCTACGTGACAAATATAGTTGAGGTCTATTTGGCTACCAATGTTGGTTTGAATGCATGGCAATGCGATATTTTGTTGGTTATTATTGCCGAGGTTGTGCAGTTCAAAATAAGCATTCGGGATGTTGTCATTGTTGTTGTCGGCCATACCACCAATAATCATGTGCATGTAGCCAAAAGCCCAGCCCCAATACATAGAAGGACTTTGAAAACTGAGCGGATGTGTATCTGGGTAAGCAGAGATGTCTTGGGCAAGCGCCCCCGCTTGGGTATTGTAGAATTTTGGAACACCGACAGTAAAGTTGATGGAATCTATCTGATTTAAGTTGATATAGCCAAGATATAAACTGGTTTGCTCAGGTGTAACCAGCCAAATGTCTGAATCGAGGTTGGTTTGCAAGCCGTTGTCGTGAAAAAGTTTCACTTCTGAAAGGTAATAATTGAAATGGTCAATTTCTATGGCTATTCCGTCATTACCGACAAACGTTTGGTTTAGGTCAAAAGCTTGGGAGCCAAATAATGGTTCTAAATTCAGGAACACATTTTTTTGAGACCAAGACAAAGTAGCCAATGATAAACATATTATGATCAATAGATTTCTCATCGATTTGGTTTTTTAAATAGGTAAAGAACCTCGTTTTTCATGAGGCGAAAACGTTCGATATCTTCTTGTGAATAATGTGCCTGCAGGTCAAAGGAAGTGGTCTGGAAACCGACGCGCTCAGGATAAGTTGGGTAATCTTTGCCAAAGAGACGGACATGGTCTTTTTGCCAGTAGTGTTGTTCGCGATCGGCTTCTGAAATGATACTCGGGTCTTCATAGGTGGTTTCACGCGTAAAATCTTGAGGAACTTGCATGATGGCCCAGCCTCCTGGCTTTAAAACCCTAAAGAGTTCAGACATACATTGTACCGGATCAGCAACGTGTTCCATGACATGGTTGCAAAAGACAACATCAAAACGGTCGTTTTCTAGGGGAATTTGGTGTAAATCAAAATGGAGGTCGGCAATTGGTGATACTAAATCAGCAGTGAGATAGTTGAGGTTTTTTTGCGCTTTGAAGCGATCGATGAAGCATTGCTCTGGGGCCATGTGCAATACCGAAAGATTTTCTTGCGTAAAGAAGTTACTGTGGTTTTTGAGGTAGAGCCACATGAGTCGATGGCGTTCAAGGGTAAGGTCATAGGGGCAGAGAACGTTGTCTCGGTGGGCCACGTCAGAGCCATAAGACAGAAACTTTGAAAATGATTTTTCGCAAACTGGACAACGCACAGCAGTGCCTCGGTACAATGCTGGTGCAAAAATACGAAAGACATAACTTAGCCGAATGAGTAAAGGCCTTGGTAATTTGTTGAGTAGGAATTTATAAAGTTTCTTCACTTTTCAAAGTTAACCTTTTCAATAGAGAATATCGTTAATTTTGCTAGAAATACTGCCATGAAAAAGTGCTTCTTTTTTACTTGTTTATACTTGTTTATGTACCAACAACACCTTGCTCAAGAACCTATTGCCCCGCGCAAAGATGAAATTTTAGAAAAGCATGGTCATCAGCGTACTGATCCCTACTATTGGATGCGCGAACGCGATTCACAGCAGGTTTTAGACTACCTCAGCGCAGAAAATAACTACGCCAAGACCTATTTTAAAGCCCTTGACCCGCTCGTGAACGAACTCTTAACTGAATTTGAACAGCGCATCGATCCCAACGAAACAAGTGCACCATTTATTTTGAATGGTTACCAATATCAGGTTCGCAATTTAGATGGCCAAGATTACCAACAAGTTTTCCGCTACGAAGCGGACGGAAAAGCAGTGTTGTTTTTTGATGAAAACGAACGAGCGAAAGGAAAGTCATTTTATGAATTGGCTGGCTGGGCACCAGCTCCGAACAATCAAATTTTAGCCGTAAGCGAAGATTTCAAAGGCCGCAGACAGTACGAGGTTCGCTTTCGAGTGAATGGAAAATACCTCAAAGATATTTTAACGGAAACAAGCGGTAGCGTTGTTTGGGCTAACGACAACAAGACACTGTATTACTCCAAAAAAGACCCCGAGACCCTTCGTGAATACCTCATTTATCGTCATGTTGTAGGCACCCCTCAAAGTACCGACGAACTTATCTATGAAGAAAAAGACGATAAATTTAGCGTGGGCATTGGCAAAACGTTAACAAATAAATATATTCAGATTTATAGCTACAGCTCCACCACTTCTGAAGTTCAAATGATCGATGCAGACAACCCAAAGGCGCAAGCGCAAGTTTTTTTAGCGCGCAAAGCAGGTCATATTTATGAGGTTGAGCACCACGAAAATGGCTTTTATATCCTGACCAACGACAACGCCCTGAATAATCGGATTCTGTTTAGTCACAACTTCCCTTCTGACCTTCAATCGTGTAAAGAAATCGTACCTCACCAATCAAAAGTGCTCCTCGAAGGATTAAGTGTGTTTAAAGAATTCCTTTTGATTGAGGAACGCACTAATGGTCTGCTCAAACTTAAACTCAAAAGTGTTGAAGCCGGTACGGAAAGCTATATTGCTGTAGACGGTGAAACCTACTACCTCGGTTTGGCAATAAATGATAACTATGCTGCTGCAAAATTATATTACGTATACAACTCCATGACGACGCCTTCACGGGTATACACCTATGATTTCAAAAGCGGTAAGCAAGAAATTTTCTTCGAGAAAAAGTTGCGCGATCCAAATTTTGACCCCGCTAATTATGTTTCTGAGCGCGTGTGGGCAACTGCCAACGACGGCACGCAAATTCCGGTAAATATCATGTATAAAAAAGGTACTGATTTATCAAAAGCGCCTTTATTGCTCTATGGTTATGGTTCCTACGGTTATACATTACCCGATATTTTCAGCCCGACTCGTTTGTCTATGGTCAACCGCGGTTTTGTTTTTGCCACCGCACATATCAGAGGTTGTAAATATTTGGGCGAAGCATGGTATCAAAACGGGAAATTCGACAAGAAAATAAATACGTTTACAGACTTCATTAATGCTGCCGAATTTTTAGGCCATATGGGCTATTGCGACCCCGCACGTATTTATGCCAACGGCGGCAGCGCTGGTGGTTTGTTAATGGGAGCAATCGCTAATATGGCGCCGTATTTATTCAAAGGAATCGTTTCAGAAGTACCTTTTGTAGATGTAGTAACAACTATGTTAGATGAAAGTATTCCGCTTACAACTGGCGAATACGAAGAATGGGGAAATCCCCAAGATCCTCATTACTACTATTATTTGTTGAAGTACTCACCTTATGACAACATCCACGCAATGGATTACCCTGCTATGTACGTGACCTCTGGTTATCATGACTCACAAGTTCAGTATTGGGAGCCCGCCAAATATGTAGCTAAACTTAGAACAATGCGCACAAATGAGGCCGCTCTTGTTTTTGAGTGCAATATGGATGCCGGCCACGGTGGTGGCTCGGGCCGTAGTATTGAGCGCTTAGAGCGTGCTAAAATTTATGCGTTTATTTTAGGGCTTGAGCAAGGGATTACACATTAGTTATTGTCTCTTATTTTGGAGTACGATTTCTTTGGCCCAAAATTCGGCCCTCGAGAGTTTTAGGCATAGGCCCATTATGTACGCTGATTTGGGTTATAATGTCAATCCATTTCGGATAGATTACCCATTCAGTGCACAGCAATCTTCACTGGCCTACAAGAATAATTTTAGTCCATTTTTGGGCTTGGGCTTTGCGTACAAATGGTTTCATCTAAGAGTCGGTTTTCCAGTCATTGGTAATCTGCGCCCAGCGGACAAATTTGGTAAAACCACCCAATACAACTTTTCCTATGATGTAACGTATAAAGGAGTATGGTATGATTTCGAATTCAAATCTACTTTTGGTTACGCCCTCAAGCTACCCCAGCAGACGCTTCCAGATACGTATTCATTCAATATCATGGCCAATGCCTGGTATTTTAAGAATGCCGATTTTCAGATGAATGGCTTACTCGGAAAAAGGGCGCATTACAACCAACAGATTTTTACATGGTACTTCAAAGGCACTCTGAATTATTTTGGATCGGAAAATAGAAGTGGCGGCCTGATTCCAGTGCCTTTGCAACTCCCTCAACAAGACCTCACCACTGCTACAAAACTTCAGGCCCTTGATTTTGGTGCTGCACCTGGGTTGGCTTATGTCAATCGAAAAAACAATTGGCAAATTGGTGGCTGGGCAGGAGTAGGTCCAGTTGTACAATTTAAAGAATACGAAACACCAGAATATTCTAAAATTCGTTTAGGATTGGCGCCTCGTTTCGATCTTCGCTTGATGGGTGGATATTCTTCAGATGAAAAATTCTTTTTTATTGTGACCGATTTCGATAACAAGAGCATTCGATTCGACGATTTCAAATACCGTCAAAATTATTTTGCCCTTAAATTTGTAGCAGGATACCGCTTTAGAGAAGCTGATTAATACTTGATGAATACATTTTTGGCCTCCGTAAAGAAGCGCAGGGCCTCCCAACCACCTTCTCGGCCTACGCCGGAGGCTTTAACGCCGCCAAATGGCGTGCGCAAATCGCGAACTAGCCATGCATTGACCCAAACGATACCAGCGTGTACCAAGTCGGCAACACGGTGCGCGCGCTTGAGGTCGGAGGTCCAGACGGTTGCGGCCAAACCATATTGGGTAGAATTGGCCATAGTAAGCACTTCTTCTTCTGTATCGAATGGCGTGATGGTCACTACTGGTCCAAAAATTTCTTCTTGGTTGGTGCGGCATTGGTAATGCAAGCCTTCGATAATCGTTGGCTCAATGTAGTAACCCTCGGCATGCGCACCCGGTAAAATTTTTCGTTGACCACCGCATAAAATGGTACCCCCTTCTTCTTTAGCCAACTCGATGTAGCCTAAGATTTTTTCCATATGTGGTTTAGAAACAACTGCGCCTAATTTGGCTTCTGGATCTTCTGGAAACGAAACTTTACTTTTGGAAACCGCAGCTACAAATGCTTCTTTGAAAGGCTCATAAAGGGATCGTTCAATGAAAATACGAGAGCCACAAAGGCAAATTTGTCCTTGGTTAGCGAAAGAAGAGCGAATGGTCGTGCTGAGGGCCTCTTTGAAGTCGCAGTCAGCAAAAATGATATTAGGGTTCTTGCCGCCTAGTTCAAGAGATAGTTTTTTAAACATTGGGCCAGCTGTTTGTGCGATGTATTCGCCTGTTTTGGTGCCGCCTGTAAAAGAGATGGCCTTAATTTTTGGGTGTTTAACGATGGCGTCGCCGACGCTTGGGCCGGTACCATGCAAAATATTGAGCACGCCGTCGGGCATGCCTGCTTCTTTGGCAATTTTGCCAAGCATATAAGCGGTGTAAGGCGTGACCTCTGAAGGTTTTGCTACGACACAGTTACCCGCGGCTAAAGCAGGGGCAATTTTCCACGAAAAAAGATATAATGGCAAATTCCAAGGAGAAATACAACCTACTACTCCGATCGGTTTGCGGGTCGTATAATTCAAGCCTACGCCTTCCATCTGATGTGATTCAGAGGCAAAGTGCTCAATTGCGGTTGCAAAAAAGTGAAAGTTAGACACGGCTCTTGGGATATCGACATGTTGTGCAAGACTAATCGGCTTCCCGTTGTCTTTGGACTCAGCTGCTACAAAAGCAGCCATGTTAGCTTCGATACCCTCGGAAAGTTTCCTTAATATTTCCGCACGACCTTCTATGCCCATTGACGACCAAATAGGGAAGGCCGCTTCTGCAGCTTGAACTGCGGCTTCAACATCTTGCGCATCAGAATCTGGGATTAACGAATATACTAGGCCTGTTGCAGGCTCATAGTTGTCGATATAGCGCCCATTTTTAGGTGGCGTATATGCTCCGTTGATGAAATTGCTCAATTTTTCCATACTATACAAAGGTAAGCATATCAACGAGAGGTTTTGATACCTTTGTAGCATGGAAATTAAAGAAGCGCAAGCAAAAGTAGATCACTGGATTCAAACCATAGGAGTTCGCTACTTCAATGAATTGACCAATATGGCCGTCTTAATGGAAGAAGTTGGTGAGCTCGCGCGCATAATAGCGAGGCGTTATGGCGAACAATCTGAAAAAGAAAGCGACAAGAACAAAGACCTCGGCGACGAAATGGCCGATATCCTTTTTGTACTTTGTTGTTTGGCCAACCAAACTGGTATCGACCTCGATGCAGCTTTAGAAAAAAACTTGGCCAAAAAAACCGGGCGCGACGCCACGCGTCACCGTGACAATCCAAAACTACAAGCCTAACCATGGAAAGAATTCAAAAAGCATTGCAGCCTTCCCAGTATCTGCTTGTTTCTGCACTACCTGAGCAATACGAAATGAAATTGTGGCCCTTTATCGATGAAGTTATTGCCAAGCCAGAAGAGGGCTCACCAAGAGCCATTATCTTATGTACAAATGATGCACAAGCAAGAGCCATCCATGCCGATTTTGTCCAACTCGCCAAACCCAAAGACCTTACCGTAGATTTAGTCGTAGAGAAAGGTAAAAAGCTCCAACAACGCAACGACCTTTTTGATGGCACTGAAATCATTGTGGGTACTACACGACGCATGGCCGAGATGTATTTTCAAAACGGCTTTAATATCAAGAAACTAAAGCTGTTTATCATTTTGGGTTTAGAAGAACACATGCGCGCTGGTCACAAGGGCTATATCGTTCGGTTAACGGAGAGCCTACCCAAATGTAAGGCCTTGTTTTTTACCGCTAACCCCGACGAAGAGCGGATGGTTGACTACCTCGAGGAGTTTTATCCGAACATTCGCTTACTAGATTTGTCTGAAGAAGCATGAATCGAAACGATAGCATAGTTGCACTTAGACCAACTGTTCAAAAACAAAGCACTGAGCATACGAAAGAAGAACTTTTTCAGAATGAAGTATTGCGTCCGATATTGAAATTACAACACGATCTTTTGCTCCATGAGTGGCAGGAAACTCCACTTTTTTTGCCTATCAAAAAAGCAGACACATTAGAAGAACGCCGCAAGCTTTTAGTGCTGCTTTTTTCTAAGCACCCCCCTTTTTTACAAAGATTAGTCGGAATGATCGTTGGGCTGCTGACATCGGTTGAATTTCAATATTATTTAGAAGAAAAAGCAGCACTAGACAAACGCATTAAGGCCTTATTATTGACGCGCTTGCTTTCTTATGAATAGCGTGCTTAGACCATATCAAAAGCGGCTATAAAAAAGGGGTTTTTAGGCTCGAAATCACCTCTCACTACAACATCAACCTCTGCAACTCCAATTATTTGATGCAATAAGCCCCATGAAATTTTTTGCTTTGCTTCTCGATAAAGAAGATCGCGGGTATCATTCCACCATAATAAAGAATGCAGGCTTTCCTTGGCTAAAACAGCCTCAAAAAGGCGTTCTACATCTTTGATATTTCCAGACGGATTACAAACAATATCAGGAACCAAGAAGGTGTGTTCTTTGGGTTGTATCAATTGATTTAGAAGGGGGATAAAAGGCAATAGCTTGACGCTTAGCCCTCCAAGTTTACCCGGAAGTCTTTGTATTTCCCAGCGCACTTTATGAAATTGAGCAAATGCTAAGCGCTTTCCATTTGAATCAAATAGACTATAAATGCGACCATCTTCAAAGAAATGGGAAAAATACCCGGTGTAATGGCGGTAGTAGTTTTCGACGGTTTCAAAAAGTTCGGAGCTCATGCACTCTTCTTTTAGCAATGGATCTGCTTTTGGCCAAATACGACTGAAACTTTGAGTGGCGAGGTATGCTTTGGTTCGAAAACCAAACGTTTCGCTCATCCATTTACTGCGGATATTTTTGGCATCAATGTAAGCGTAACAATAATTATCAGTACCGGGATATTTTGCAATAATGTCGTCAAAAACAGTTGCTATTTCTTGCTTGATTTTAGACTTTGGATTGGCGCGGGCTTTTCCTTTAGATTGAAAGCGTTGTTCAAAAGCAAAATAGCGCAAATACAAACCAAAAGGGCGCTTGCAAAAAGTAATATTAGCAATGAGTTGTTCGTGCCTTCGTAATGAAAAACTTAAAGGATTATCGGTGTGCGCCACACTTTGAGCAACATCAAGGTGCTTGTATTTGGCACCGTTTGTGCCTAATACAGTATTTTCAAATAAATGAATTAAGTCAGTACTGATATGATCGGATTGCTCAAATTTCATGACAGTTGATCATTTAGCTCACTGTGTTTAGCCAAGTGAGTAAATCGGCTTGTTGTTGTCCGTTGAGTATTTTAGTTACGCTTATTTGGTTTTGTGCCAATTCTTGGGCAGTCGTGCTTCCCCATGCAACAACTTGCGCATTTGCTGCAATGGTATTGTGTGCGAGAAAAGCACGCACATTGCTTGGCGAAGAAAAAATATAGATGTCTTTTGCGCCAATCTGCAAAATTTTAAATTGGGTATGATAAACCTGTAAGTTGATTTTTTCTTTTTCGGGAATCAAAGAGGAATAAGTACCAATAGAAAGTTGGCTACTTGGAAAACAAACGCTCCGACCGTTTCTCCATGCATTAAATTGTTGGGCTTCAAATTGGGGTTGGTCTGAATGTTGGGCTATGAAATGTACTTCTTTTTGAAATGATTCGGTTACTTTTTTGGCGGTTTCTAGGCCGGCACAAGCAATTTGCGCATTTGTCTGACACTGAGCAAAAAAGAATTCAGCCGCTCGAATACTTGCTATGAACAAGATGTCGTAGGCCGACGGGCACAAAAAAGGCTGGGCACTAAACTCAATGAGTGACTGCGCTTCAAGCACATCTTTTTGTACGAGTAGTTGAAGCTCAGGGCTGAGGTCTTGAGGGTCTTTAGAAATAAAAATTGTACTCATTTAGCTTGTAGGCTAGCGGTAATTTCTGAAACGCTTGTACTTAAGTCAAACTGATAAAATTGCGCAGCAATATGAGCTGCTTCGGCATGTGCTGCATATATTTTGTCGGGGCCATAATAGACACCTAAAGGCAATTGGCATCCGCCTTGTAAGGCTTGTAAAACACCCCGTTCGATGGCTATTTGTGCAGCTACTTCTGGATGATTGAGCTGTGCAACAATTTGTTGGGTTTGCGTATCATTTTGGCGAATTTGTAAGCCCAACACGCCTTGTGCTGGTGCCGGAACAAATTCTGTTGGATCGAGCACGAGGGTGTGTAAATCGTCTAATGCGATTTGCAGACGGCTAACTCCCGCATTGGCAAGTAAGATGGCGTCGTATGCACCACTGCGGAGTTTTTCTATGCGGGTGGGCACATTGCCGCGGAGTTCGTGGATCTGAAGATCTGGCCTTAGGGCCTTGACAATTGATTTTCTACGCGCCGAAGAGGTGCCGATAATTGCTCCATCTTTAAGGCCCCAATGTTGATTTTTGTCTTGTGCGGTTTTGCGCATAAGTAAAAGTTCGGAGGGGTCTTCGCGGTAAGAGACCGCTCCAATACACAGCCCTGCTGGCTGACTCGTTTCAAGGTCTTTGTGCGAATGTACAGCGAGGTCGATATCGTTGTTGAGGAGTGCCGCTTCAATTTCTTTTGTGAAAAACCCTTTCCCTTCTAGTTTGTCAAAGCTGAGGTCTTGGATGCGGTCACCCTGCGTTACGATAATTTGGAGTTGCACCTCGCAGCCGAGCGCTTCAATTTTTGCCTTGACAAAATGAGCTTGCCATAGGGCGAGGTCACTGCCGCGTGTGCCAATGCGGATAAGCGGTTTAGTCGGCATGATTAAGGATGATTTCTTTGGCCAGCTTCATGGGGCCACTGATGTACTTTTTTTCGAGATAACTCACGACTTTGTCCAGGACTTCTTTCGCCTGGGGGTCTAAATTTTCTAGGTCTTCTTTAAAAATTTCAGTGTAGGCCGTGGCTCGAAGTTCTTTGACTTGCGCAGGTACTTCGCGCATGGCTATTTCTACCTTACGTTCGCGAAGCATATGCTGAAATTCATAGCGTGCATTGGCAATAATTTCTTCTACTTGTTGAAGTTCTTTGGAACGCTCTTTCACGTTTTCGTTAGAAATGCGCTGAAGGTATTCGATAGAAAGGTATTTAACTGAATGGGTATCGAGAATAGTCTGGTCTAGGTCTTGAGGAATAGCAAGGTCAATGACAATTTTTTCTTGGACGTCTCCGTTGAGTAAATTACTGTAGCGTTCGGGTGTAATAATAATGCCGTCGGCAGCGGTGCAGGTGATGAGTACGTCAAACCCCTCATTGTATGAAGCCAATTCATCTAAAGTAGACGCATTGCCGTTGATTTCCGCTGCTAATTTTTGGCTATTTTCTAAAGATCTATTGAACACCTGAAAATTTTTGAAACCATGCTTTTTAAGGAAGCGCGCCATTGTTGTATTGGTGACTCCGGCCCCCACAATCAGAATACGTGCCTCTAAAGGTATGTTGAGTTGTTTAAGGTATTGGTAAGCTAAAGAGACAACGGAAACTGGCTTGGTAGATATGCTGGTTTCTGTATAAACTTGTTTGGCTGTTTCGATTACTTTTTTCATGAGTAAACGCAGCAGATCTCCGGTAAGGTTGAGCTCGTGGCAGTATTCGTAAGCCAAACGAACTTGGGTAATGATTTCGCGCTCACCGATAATCATGGAGTCAATAGAAGAGGCCACAGATAAGGCATGTTGTACGGCCTCACTTCCGGTGTAAATTTCTGCTTTGCGCACAAATTCTTCTAGTTGAATAGGTACGAGTTTGGGGTAAAGTGTTTGTAGTAATCGGGTTAGAAATGGAGTATCGAGTTCTTGCGCATTCACGAAAGTTATTTCTACCCGGTTGCAGGTTGTCAAGAACATGAGTTCTTTGAGGCCTAAAAGCGCTTGGAGTTCAGACAGGGAATGGATTTGCGCTTCTTTTTCGATGTGCAACAAACCAATTTTACTGACATCTAGTTGTCGGTGAGTAAAAGCGATAATATGGAGTTGTTGCAACAAGGCGCTCGATCTATGCTGCAAAATTAAGCGCAAAACTCCCCGGAATTGTCATTGAAATGTCATTATTACTAATTTAGAATGGGTTCAAATAGTTGAATTAAGCTACCTTTGAAAGATGCAAAAAACCTATGACGCAATATTATTTGACCTCGGTGGTGTACTGATTGATATCGACTATTCGGCTACTGAAATTGAATTTAAAAAATTAGGTGTTAAAGACTTTCAAGAACGGTATACGCAATTCGCTCAAAATGAACTTTTTGACCGTTTTGAATGTGGTGAAATTTCGGCACAACACTTTATCAATTTGTTATTACCTCACACACAGCCAGGAACAACAGCTAATCAGCTTGTAGCTGCTTGGTCTGCCATGTTAGGTGCTTTTCCACTCGAGAAAATCTCGCTACTAAAAGTATTGTCAGCAACCACACCCTTATTTATGCTCAGCAATACCAATGAGTTGCATTGGTTGGGGGTGCAAAGGGCGTGGAGCAGTGTTTCTACCCAACCGATGACAGCTTTTTTCGAAGATATTTATCTTTCACATGTAATAGGAAAAAGAAAACCGCACCCTGAGACTTTTTTGTGGGTCTGCCAACAAATGGGTTTTGATCCGGCAAAGGTGCTATTTATAGACGATAGCCCACAACATATTGAGGGAGCAGCTTTAGCGGGCTTACAGGTGCATTATTATCAAAGTCCTGCTGAATTTTACGCACTTTTTTCCTGACAAAGTTCTACGAGTAACCCATTGGTTGCTTTTGGGTGCAAAAAGGCAATTTTTTTGTTGTCGGCACCGTCTTTAGAGCGCTCATGAATAAGCTGAAAACCTGCCTTTTGTAAACGTGCAAGCTCAGCGTCAATATCATCTACTTCGAAAGCTACATGATGAAAACCTGGCCCATTCTTAGCGATAAACTTTGCAATAGGGGAGTCTGGTAAACTAGCCTCTAACAATTCAATTTTTGATTCGCCAACTTTAAAAAAAGCGGTTTTAACGCCTTCAGACACTACGGATTCTTGTTTGTAGCAAGTCACATTAAGCAAAGCTTCGTAGATGGGAATGGCTAATTCTAAACTTTCAACGGCGATACCAAGGTGTTCTATGCGTTTCATTTAGTGGTCAATTTTGATGAATTTTTCTGATTTATTATCGTAGTTGATAAAGTAAACGCCACTGACAATATTTTGACAATCTACAGTGGAGCCAAACCCTGTTTTGAGTAGATTTCCGTAGGCATCATAGATTTCATATTTTGTCTGGACAGCCTTTCCTTTTGCGCTAAAAGCAAGCGTTGAATGCACTTTTGTAGGGCTAAAACTCACGGGTTCTACAGCAGACGCAAAACTGGTGCTTTTGGAAACCCGAGGCTTACCCGAACTATCTGTTTGGCTAACCCTTACTACGTTTTTGCCTGAATGCGGGGTGAGTTGAAATTGATATATGTTGCTTCCTGGGCTTCCTTTTCCTTTGACTTGGCCAATTTCTACCCAACGCCCCCATTTATATTGTTCTATACTGTAGTCGAGGACCTCTTGTTCTTTAATGCAAGTCCAACTGAGTTTTCCATCTTTTTGAGCGCTAATTTGTGTGCACACAAAGGTGCTTTTTGGCAGTAAAATACTTGGGTTTAGAAATCGAGGTTCGCAACCAACCGCATGCTCAAGCACCACAAAGATGTCGTCTCCTTTTTTGAGGTGAAACAATTGAAAATCAATTTCAAAATGAGAAGTTTGAATAACAGCTGGAAGAATTTCACCGTTGACGAGTACTTTACTGACACAAAAACCGAAACCATCGGGCATTGGCGGGTTATTGACAATTAAGTTTTTTTCTTGGTAGGTACCTTCGAGTGAAAGCAGTTGTACTTGCGCAAAACCAGCCATTAAATTGGTGATCAAAATCAAAAAAAGTACCCTAGCCAGCATAAAAAGCTTTTTGTACAAATATAACATGATTCAAATGCTTTCGTTTAAATTTGTACAATGTTGAATGCAAACTATGACTTCATAAAAGCACTGCATCTTATCTTTATGGTAAGTTGGTTTGCAGGTCTTTTTTATATGGTTCGGCTTTTTATTTACTTTAGAGAAGCGTCAGATAAAAACTCCCCCGAAAAAGAAATTTTGCAGCAACAGTTTGTTATTATGATGCAACGCCTTTGGTGGATTATTACCACTCCTGCAATGGTCTTAACAGTCCTTTTTGGCGTCTGGATGATTGTTCTAAACCCTAGTTATCTTTTAAAGGCTCCTTGGATGCATCTTAAATTGAGTTTTGTTGTACTCTTGATAGTTTACCATTTTTATTCACAAAAATTACTTCGCAATTGTGAAAAAGAAAACTTGCGTTGGAGTTCAGGTCAACTGCGCCTTTGGAATGAATTAGCCACCTTGTTTTTAGTCAGCATTGTGTTTATTGTAGTGTTGAAGGGTCAGCTCGGCTGGATCTCCGGAACTATTGGTTTTTTTGGCGTGGGTATTCTATTGATGTTAGGGATCAAATTGTATAAAAAATTGCGCAAAACTTAGGGCTGAATTGTTCAAAAATTAAATTGTTTCTTTAGAAAGTTTGACTACCTTTGCAAAAATTTTTTCGAAACACGCAAACATACATACTAATGCAGCAGGCAAGCAAGTTTTCTTCACTTTTGCAAATCTTCGTTTTAGCATTGTCTTTCTTTGTATTCCAGCCATTTGCGAACGCAACTGAAGAAGAAAATTTCAACGTTGGCGAAATGATCATGCACCACATCAAAGATGCGCATGAGTGGCACATCACAGGTCCTGAACACGGCGGTACTAGCATCTACTTACCCATCATTCTTCACGACAACGGATTCAAAATTTTCAGCTCAAAGTATTTTTACCACGGTAAAGAAGTTGAAGTCAAAGCAACAGACAGCACCACGTATCATTACATGGAAGGCGTTGGCCCAGCAAAAGGATACGCGCTTTACCACGAAGAAATTTACAAACTAGACAAAATCGGTACTTCAAACGGCCAACCGGTCTACTTATTAAAATTCCACGGTGAGCACCCACACAATGCCTCACCAACTGACCTATCAATTACCAAGAATGTTGCTTCTTTGTTGTTTGGCTCATTGTTGATACTCGTCATTATGCTTTCAGTAGCAGGGTTTTATCGTAAAAACGGCGCAGTTGCTCCAAAAGGCCTCGCAAAGTTCTTAGAGCCAATCATCATAATGGTTCGTGACGACATCGCCAAAGCGAATATCGATAAACACAAATACCACAAATACGTACCTTATTTGTTAACTATCTTCTTCTTTATTTGGATCAATAATATGTTGGGTCTCATTCCAATCATTCCAGGAGGCGCAAACCTTACAGGTAATATTACCATTACACTATTCCTGGCCTTTTGCACTTTATTGGTCACTGTTTTTTCAGGTAATAAAAACTATTGGGGTCATATTTTTTGGATGCCGGGCATTCCTGTACCCATGAAAATATTCATGATACCAATAGAACTTATAGGTATTCTCACCAAGCCTTTTGCGCTCATGATTCGTTTATTTGCGAATATCACAGCAGGGCATATTATCGTTTTGGCTTTGATTTCTATCATTTTTATTAACAAAAATATCGCTTGGGCAGGTTTGTCTGTCCCGATGGCTTTGTTTATATCGGTGCTCGAAATCCTCGTGGCTTTTTTACAAGGCTTCCTATTTGCAATGCTTTCTGCATTGTTCATAGGAGCGGCCGTAGAAGAGGCACATCATTAATTAGTAACCTTTTAAATTATATACAATGACAGGAATGTTTGGTAGTATTGCAGCAATCGGAGCTGGTTTAGCAGTTTTAGGCGCAGGTCTAGGAATTGGTCGTATCGGTGGTTCTGCAGTAGAAGGTATTGCGCGCAACCCAGAAGCAGCTGGCAAAATTCAAACAGCGATGATCATCGCAGCGGCCCTTATTGAAGGTGTTGCATTGTTTGGAGTCGTAGTTGGTCTTCTTGGAGCAAAAGCGTAATTCAATTCAAAAGGAAACAGCAACGGTTGGTTGTTGTTTCCTTTATTTAAATTTTAAAACACAGAAAAATGGATTTGATATTACCTGATTTTGGTTTATTAGTTTGGACAGGTCTAGTATTTAGCCTTTTACTTTTCTTATTAGCCAAATTTGCCTGGAAGCCGATTTTAAATGCGGTCAATACCCGTGAGCAAAAAATAACTGAAGCACTTGAGCTTGCAGCGCAAACAAAAACTGAAATGGAAGCCTTAAAAGCGGAAAACGATCAGATTTTAAAAGCTGCCCGTGCAGAGCGTGATCAGATTTTAAAGGAAGCAAAGGAAGCAGCTAACGGAATGATTGAAGATGCAAAAGGTAAAGCGAAAGATGAAGCGGCTAAAATTGTCGAATCAGCGCGCCAGAACATCAACAGTGAGAAAAGTGCAGCAATGGCTGAAATTAAGAATCATGTCGCTAACCTATCGCTAGAAATTGCAGAAAAAGTAGTGCGTCAAGAATTAAGTTCCGACGATAAACAAAAAGCGCTTGCAACGCAACTTGCGGGCGAAATCAAAATGAACTAATCCATGAAGTCCAATAAATCTGCTGTTCGTTATGCAAAAGCTCTTTTGGAGTTGGCGCTTGAGCACAATAAAGTGGAGCTTATTGAAGCTGATATCCTTCAGCTTTTGAAGGTTGCGCACGAAACACACGACTTTCAAGTTTTCTTGAACTCCCCACTCATCAATATCGATAAAAAGATTGCTGTCATCAAGAAAATCTTTCCTGATTTCAATCAAACTACCTCAGATTTTTTGGCCTTGGTCACCAACAATGGCCGAGAGTACGTCATGATCGACATCGCCAAACAATTCATTGCTCAATTGAAGGCACACCGGGGTATTGTACCTATCACTATCATTAGTGCCCAGCAATTAGAAGAAAGCACAAAACAATCCATTCTTTCCAAAATTTCAGGTTCTATTACAGGCACACCCGAAATCACAGAAGAAATTGATGCCACTCTTATCGGTGGTTTTATTGTTCGCATGGGCGATCACCAAATAGACGCGTCGGTTGCAAGTCAACTACAGCGACTCAAACAACAATTCGTATAATCGTCAATAGACAAAAAAATAAGTACACATGGCAGATATTAAACCAGCAGAAGTTTCCGCAATATTGAGAGAACAACTCTCAGGTTTCCGCTCAGAAGCTGAATTGCAAGAAGTAGGAACGGTACTTCAGGTAGGAGATGGTATTGCACGCATTTACGGCATGAACGGCGTTCAATACGGCGAACTCATCGAATTTGATGGCGGTATGCAAGGTATTGCGCTTAACCTAGAAGAAGACAACGTCGGAGCCGTATTACTCGGTCGTTCTTCAAGTGTTAGAGAGGGTGATACTGTGCGTCGTTTAGGTAAAATTGCCTCAGTTAAAGTGGGTGACGGTATGGTGGGTCGAGTTGTAGATACACTCGGACAACCCATCGACGGTAAAGGCCCAATCCAAGGCGAACTTTTCGAAATGCCAATTGAGCGTAAAGCACCAGGAGTGATCTTTCGTCAGCCTGTAAATGAACCGCTTCAAACGGGTATCAAAGCAGTAGATGCCATGATTCCTATTGGTCGAGGTCAGCGCGAGCTCATCATTGGTGACCGCCAAACAGGTAAAACAACGGTTGCTATCGATGCGATCATCAATCAGCGTGAGTTTTACGATCGCGGAGAGCCTGTATACTGTATTTATGTGGCTATTGGCCAAAAGGGTTCTACCGTTGCAGGTATTGTTAAGAAATTAGAAGATGCTGGTGCAATGGCTTATACAACTGTTGTAGCGGCTAACGCCTCTGACCCAGCTCCAATGCAGTTCTATGCACCAATGACAGGTGCAGCTGTTGGAGAGTACTTCCGCGATTTAGGAAAACCAGCACTTATTGTTTATGATGACCTTTCTAAGCAAGCAGTAGCTTACCGCGAGGTATCACTACTTTTGCGTCGCCCACCAGGACGCGAGGCATACCCAGGCGATGTATTCTACCTTCACTCTCGTTTGCTCGAGCGTGCGGCTAAAGTAATCGCCGATGACAACATCGCTAAGCAAATGAACGACCTTCCTGCTTCTTTAAAAGACAAAGTAAAAGGTGGTGGTTCTCTTACTGCACTTCCTATTATTGAAACGCAAGCAGGAGACGTCTCTGCCTATATTCCAACCAACGTAATTTCTATTACCGATGGCCAGATCTTCTTGGAGTCTGATTTATTCAATGCTGGTATACGCCCTGCGATCAACGTAGGTATTTCTGTATCGCGCGTTGGTGGATCCGCTCAAATTAAATCCATGAAGAAAGTTGCTGGTACTTTGAAGTTAGATCAAGCGCAGTACCGCGAGCTCGAAGCCTTTTCAAAATTTGGTTCTGACTTAGATGCAGCAACCAAAGCAGTACTTGACAAAGGCGCTCGCAACGTGGAAATCTTGAAGCAACGCGAAGGTGATCCTTATCCTGTAGAGAAGCAAATTGCCATTATTTACGCAGGTGTTAAAGGCCTTATGCAGCCAGTGCCAATTACCAAAATCAAAGAATTCGAAAAAGATTATTTAACTGTTCTAGAAGCAAATCATGCAGACACGCTAGTTGCGCTCAAAGCAGGAAAGTATACAGACGAAATCGAGGCCGTTTTGACAAAAACAGCCAAAGAAGTCGCTGCTAAATTTGCATAGTTAAAGCCTTAATTTAGGATTATAATGGCGAATCTAAAAGAAATACGTAACCGCATCAGTTCAGTTGGTTCCACCATGCAGATTACCTCTGCTATGAAGATGGTCTCTGCTGCCAAATTGAAACGCGCTCAAGATGCCGTAACGCAAATGCGTCCTTATGCGGGCAAATTGCGCGAAATCCTCGAAAACTTAAGTGCTAGCCTCGATCTTTCTGAAAATGCATATGCCGAGCAACGCGAAGAGCACAAAATTCTGCTTATCGGGATTACTTCTAACAGAGGTTTGTGCGGAGGTTTCAACAACAACATTATCAAGCGTGTTGGTGTCTTGATAGCCGATGATTACGCAGGCAAAGAGGTATCAGTACTTTGTGTAGGTAAGAAAATCAAAGATTTTTACAAGCGTACACCAAATTTCTATGCCAATGAAAAATTAGAAAGCATGGAAGATGTTTATGCCGACCTACGTTTTGATGTCGTTGCAGAAATGGCCGATGAAATCATGGCGCAATTTCTCAATAAGTCTTTTGATAAAGTAGTGTTGGTGTACAACCGTTTTGTGAATGCCGCCACTCAAAATATTGAGACGGAACAATTTTTGCCAATTGTTCCGACCGCTAGCAATTCTGAATCCGGAGACTATATTTTTGAGCCTTCAAAAATGGACATCGTCGAAGATTTGCTACCGAAATCCATGAAGCTTCAATTGTACAAAGCAATTAGAGATTCCTTTGCAGCAGAGCACGGTGCGCGCATGACAGCCATGCACAAAGCCACAGATAACGCTAAAGAACTTCAGAAAAGCCTCAAATTGAGCTACAACAAAGCGCGTCAGGCAGCCATTACCAATGAAATCCTCGAGATTGTTGGTGGTGCAGAAGCACTTAATGGCTAAAAAATATTTAAATAGTAGAATAAAAAAAGAGCGCTGAAAAGCGCTCTTTTTTTGTTTTAAGATTTTTGAGAAAAGTGCACTAAGCTTAGTAATTCCAATTGAAGCGCGTTGCGATGCGCTGATGCACATAAGCAAGTGCCTCGTCATGCTTTACATAATTAAGGACATCTTCCATAAATGCTTGTAAGAGCAATGTTTTGGCAGTTGCCGTACTCAGACCTCTTGCGCGCAAATAGAACAATGCGTTATCGTCTAACTGGCCAGTTGTAGAACCATGCGAACACTTGACGTCGTCGGCGTAGATTTCTAATTCGGGCTTGGAGTTAACACTAGCACTTTCAGAGAGCAACACATTCGAATTGCTCTGATAAGCATTTGTTTTTTGGGCGTCTTTGCGCACAAAAACTTTCCCGTTAAAAACCGCGGTTGACTTATCTGCTGCGACGCCTTTATACGTTTCAAATGACTCACAGTTGGCTACTTGGTGGTCAATGGTGGTATAGTTGGCAACGTGCTGCTCCTCTTTGAGCCAATAGGCGCCGTTGAGATATGTTTGGGCGTGCTCCCCTTTTACTGCGACCATTGTGTCATTGCGCACAAAACTACCGTCTAGCGTAAGTGTATTGATTTCAAAATGTGATGTTGCGTTTTGTTTGGCGCGGTCTTCATGGAAGTCAAAATGACCAGGGCAACAATCTTGTATTTTGTATACTTTGATACGTGCAGATTGTGCGATATCGTACTGAAAATGGGTATGTGCAAAACTAGTTGAGTCTATGGTACTTTTAGTAACAATGTATACGGCAGCCTCAGCGTTTTCTCCAAAGTTAAAATGGTGACGGTAAAAGTATTTTCCTCCGCTGTTTACTTGCACAATTTGAATAGGTTTGTCTAAAGTGCAATTATTGGCAACACGAATACTGACGCCATTTTGGGCGTAAAGTGTATTCAATGCCCCAAAAACGTCATAAAAACTTGCTTCGTGAAAAGTTTCATGTTCTTCGGTATTTAATCTGATATGTAGACCAGAAGGCAAGTCTGTAGGGAGGAGGATTTGCTTATTGTTAATATAAACGGTGTAAGCGTCAGTTAATATCTGATGTTTTGATAGTTGCGCGTGTTCTAATTGATGAGCAGGACTCATCTGAGCATTCGCTAGTTTGGCCAAGCGCGTATATTTGAAGCGCTCAGATTTGGTGGTAGGAAAATCTTGTGCAAGAAGATGAGCTTGCGCCGAAAGTTGCAGCGTATGGGGTACAGGCATTTGTGTTGGATCCAGACCCGCAGCGAATTGCTGTAGTTTATTGCTCACTATTGTTTCCATCTTACAAACTTTCTTTGATCCAGTCGTAACCGCGCTCTTCTAATTCTAGCGCTAATTCTTTAGGCCCGGATTTGACTATTTTGCCGTCGTAAAGCACATGCACAACATCTGGAATAATATAGTCGAGCAGGCGCTGGTAGTGGGTAATCACAATACTTGCGTTTTCTGGACTTTTAAGTGCATTGACACCTTGCGAAACAATGCGTAGCGCATCGATGTCTAAGCCAGAATCTGTTTCGTCTAGCACAGCTAATTTGGGGTCAAGCATTGCCATCTGAAAAATCTCGTTGCGTTTCTTTTCTCCGCCTGAAAATCCTTCATTGACTGCTCTAGATGCTAATTTGGCATCGAGCTCAACAAGTGCTGATTTTTCTCTAACAAGCGCCATGAAATCTTTGGCTGAAATAGGGTCTTGCCCGTGATAGGCGCGTTTTTCATTGAGCGCAGTTCTTAAGAAATTGACATTACTTACGCCAGGGATTTCTACAGGATATTGAAAAGCGAGGAAAAGTCCTTCACGGGCGCGGTCTTCGGTGGATAGTTCAAGTAAGTCTTTACCTAAAAATGTGACGCTACCTGCTGTAATTTCGTAATCTTCTCTGCCTGCTAATACTGCTGCAAGCGTACTTTTGCCTGCACCGTTTGGTCCCATTATAGCATGTACTTCACCAGCTTTTACTTCGAGGTTAAGGCCTTTAAGGATTTCCTTGCCGTTGATACTGGCATGTAAATTTTCGATTTTTATCATTTCGTCTGTTCTGATCTGAATTCTATTTGTAATTTTCTTAACCTACGCTTCCTTCTAAGCTAATAGCTAACAGTTTTTGGGCCTCAACGGCAAATTCCATTGGCAATTGATTGAGGACTTCTTTGCAGTAGCCATTGACGATTAAACTAATTGCTTTTTCTTCGCTGATACCACGCTGCATGCAATAAAAAAGTTGGTCTTCACCAATTTTAGAGGTGGTGGCTTCATGCTCGATTTTCGCGCTCGGATTTTTGCATTCGATGTATGGAAAAGTATGAGCACCGCATTCGTCGGTCATTAAGAGAGAGTCGCATTGCGAGAAGTTACGGGCATTATGCGCTCCTTTATGAATTTGAACCAAGCCTCTGTAAGAGTTTTGCGATTTCCCTGCGGAAATGCCTTTAGAGATGATGGTAGATTTGGTGTTTTTACCAAGATGCACCATTTTGGTTCCGGTGTCGGCTTGTTGGTAATTGTTGGTGACGGCAACTGAGTAAAATTCACCCACGGAGTTGTCGCCTTTTAAGATACAAGAAGGGTATTTCCAGGTAACTGCAGAACCAGTTTCTACTTGGGTCCAGGATATTTTAGCATTGTTTTCACAGATACCACGTTTTGTTACAAAATTGAAGACCCCGCCTTTTCCTTCTTTGTCTCCGGGGTACCAATTTTGAACGGTGGAGTATTTAATTTCTGCATCTTGAAGCGCAATAAGCTCAACTACGGCAGCGTGTAATTGGTTTTCGTCTCGTTGGGGTGCTGTACAACCTTCTAAGTACGAAACGTAAGCGCCTTCATCAGCAACTACGAGGGTGCGTTCAAATTGTCCTGTTCCACCTGCATTTATACGAAAGTAGGTAGAAAGTTCCATGGGGCAGCGCACGCCTTTTGGAATGTAGCAAAAAGAGCCGTCTGTGAACACGGCGCCATTTAAGGCAGCATAAAAGTTGTCTGTACTGGGCACAACCGTCCCCATGTATTTTTGAACAAGTTCTGGATATTCTTGAACCGCATCTGAGAAAGAACAAAAAATAATACCAAGCTCACTGAGCTTTTCTTTGAAAGACGTAGCAACTGAAACGGAGTCCATCACGAAGTCTACAGCAACACCGGTAAGGCGTTGTTGTTCTTCCATTGAAATGCCCAGTTTTTTCATGGTTTCTTTCATTTCAGGATCGACGTCGTCCCAGGACTCGTATTTTTTGGTTTGCTTTGGCGCTGAATAATAGGAAATGCCTTGAAAGTCTGGTTTTTGATACCGTACATGTGCCCATTCAGGCTCGGTCATTTCTTGCCAAACGGCGTAGGCTTTCAGACGGTAGTCGAGCAACCACTGCGGTTCATTTTTTTTGGAGGATATTAGTCGTATAATACCTTCGTTGAGCCCAACAGGGACCGTATCTGACTCGATATCAGTTACAAAACCAAATTTATATTCTTGGTTTTCAAGGTCTTTGGCGAGTTCGTTTTCAGTGTAGTTTGACATGGTTATACAGAAAATGATTCACCACAACCACATGTTCTATCGGCATTAGGGTTTTGGAACACAAAACCTTTACCATTAAGACCTCCTGAGAAATCTAGGGTGGTGCCCACTAAATAGAGATAACTTTTTTTGTCAACTACGACTTTGATGCCGTTGTTTTCAAAGGTCATATCGCCTTCGTGTTCTTCGTTGTCAAAGGTAAGTTGGTACATAAGGCCGGAACAGCCTCCACCTTGAACCCCAACACGTATAAATAAGCCTTCTTTTGCTTCGTCTTCCATGAGACGAAGCGCTTGTTTTTTGGCGGCATCTGTTACAGTTAACATTTTGTTTTTATTTAGATTAATTATAAATAAAACACGTTGTTTGGTGCAAATTTACCACTTTAATGGTATTGCATCCAAAGAAATAAACAAACATTTTTTATGCTTGTTTGGCTTTATGCTTAATTTTAGTTCGTGAATAATTTACTTGCATTCGTATCGATTTCTTTTTTTGTTGTTTTTCAGCTCTTTGGTCAAGCTGAACGCAGCAATTTTCAGACCAAACACATCTATATATTAGTCATAGACGGTCCTCGTTATTCGGAAACTTACGGCGAGCCTTCCTGTAAATACAGCCCTCTACTTTGTGATTCATTAAAGAAAGAAGGCACTTTTTATGCTCATTTTAGCAACAATGGAGCTACCTATACAGTACCCGGTCATACTGCAATGGTTACGGGTACTTATCAGCGCATTTCAAATGCAGGCACTGCGCTGCCCAAACAACCCAATGTTTTTCAGTATTTTTTGAAAAGTACGGGCTTAGATTCTAAGGCAGCTTTCGTGGTAGCAAGTAAAGGTAAACTAGATGTATTGGTCAATACGTCGCACAAAAAATGGAACAATCAATTTATAGCCAGTACCTATTGCGGCCCCAATGGCAATGGCTTGGGCTATGGCCGCGACGACAAAACTTTTGCCAAAGTCACCGAGTTAGTTTTGGGTGAAAACCCACCGCAGCTCATGCTCATTAATTTGTTAGCTGTAGATGTCTATGGTCATGCCAATAACTGGGATAAGTATCTAGAGTCAATTACAAAATCAGATCAATACGCGGCCAAACTTTGGCAAATGATCCAAAATAATCCTGTTTTACGTGATCAAACTACTCTAATGATTACCAATGACCACGGACGTCATTTAGATGGCGTTCGCTCTGGCTTTGTGAATCATGGTTGCCGCTGTGAGGGTTGCCGCCACATTTCTTTGTTGGTATTGGGACCCGATACGCCTAAAGGAAAGGAAGTAACAGAGGCTGCTGAATTGATAGACATTGCGCCCACAATCGCAGAAATATTTCATTTTGAGATGCCGACGAGTAAGGGGAAGTTCTTAATAGGTGCCTTTACTCAAAATGAGCACAAATAGATCGATACTTTCATTCATACAGATCTTTTAATAACTGTTCATCAACTAAATTCGGCAGGGTTACTTTTAATAGTGGTTCTGCATCCATGGCGCGTTTGATGGCAAAAATGGCGTTTTCATTGCGTGCCCAGTTGCGTCTAGCAATGCCATTATTGACGTCCCAATGTAACATGCTCGAGAGGTTGCGTTGTGCTTGTTCGGAGCCATCTAAGAGCATTCCAAAGCCACCGTTAATGACTTCGCCCCAGCCAACGCCGCCACCGTTGTGGATACTCACCCAAGTGGCGCCTCTAAAGCTGTCGCCAATTACGTTTTGAATGGCCATATCTGCGGTAAATCTTGAACCGTCGTAAATATTCGACGTTTCACGGTAAGGGGAGTCGGTACCTGAAACATCGTGGTGGTCTCGACCCAAAATGACAGGCCCTATTTCGCCGCGCGCTATTGCTTGATTGAACGCTGCAGCAATGCGCATGCGTCCTTCTGCATCGGCATATAAAATTCTGGCTTGAGAGCCAACGACCATTTTATTCTCTTGTGCTCCTTTGATCCATTGAATGTTGTCAGCCATTTGTTGTCGGATCTCTTCTGGGCATTCTAGCATCATTTTTTCAAGTACAGCACATGCAATAGCATCTGTTTTTTCCAGGTCTTGTGGATCGCCACTGGCACAAACCCATCTAAATGGTCCAAACCCATAGTCAAAGCACATTGGCCCTAAGATATCTTGGATATAAGAAGGATATTTGAAATCGATCTGATTGGCAGCCATGACATCGCCACCCGCTCTTGAAGCCTCGAGTAAAAAGGCGTTGCCGTAGTCAAAAAAGTAGGTTCCGCGGTCGGTATGTTTGTTGACGGCTGCTGCATGGCGCCTCAAACTTTCGCGAACGTAGGATTTAAATGTTTCTGGATCATTAGCCATGAGGTCATTGGCCTGATCAAAGTCAAGCCCAGCAGGATAATAACCACCTGCCCATGGGTTGTGTAAAGAGGTTTGATCTGAGCCAAGGTCGACGTGAATACCTGTTTCATCGAACTTTTCCCAAACATCGACAACATTTCCGAGGTAGGCAATAGATACCACCTCCTTGTTCGCTTGGGCTTTTTTAATTCTAATTACGAGTTGGTCTAGGTCGCTGATAATTTCATCGACCCAGCCTTGCTCGTGTCTTGTGTGCGCTGCTTTGGGATTGACTTCAGCGGTAACAGAAATAACGCCGGCAATATTGCCCGCTTTAGGTTGCGCGCCAGACATGCCGCCCAAACCAGCAGTTAAAAATAATTTACCCTTGATGTCGTTGCGGTTTTTAGCCATTCGGCGCACTGCATTCAAAACAGTGATAGTGGTGCCATGTACAATACCTTGAGGGCCAATATACATATAAGAGCCAGCTGTCATTTGGCCATATTGGGTAACCCCTAGCGCGTTGAATTTCTCCCAATCGTCGGGTTTGGAATAATTGGGAATCATCATGCCGTTCGTAACAACCACGCGCGGCGCATTAGGGTGAGACGGGAAAAGCCCCATTGGATGGCCAGAATACATGACAAGTGTTTGTTCATCGGTCATTTCTGACAAATACTTCATGGTCAGGCGATATTGTACCCAATTTTGAAAAACAGCGCCATTGCCGCCATAGGTGATGAGTTCATGAGGATGCTGCGCAACCCGATGATCAAGATTATTTTGTATCATGAGCATGATGGCTTTTGCCTGCTCGGATTTACTAGGGTATTCTTTTATTGAACGCGCAAAAATGGGATGTTCCGGCATAAAGCGATACATGTAAATGCGGCCGTATTCGGAAAGTTCTTGGGCAAATTCTTGTGCTAGAAAGGCATGCTGTTCTTTTGGGAAATAACGCAGAGCATTCGCAATGGCCAATTTTTTCTCAGCAAGACTTAAAATATCTTTGCGCTTTGGCGCATGATTAACTCGGGCATTCCAAGCTTTAAGTTGCGGAAGTTCTTTCGGAATACCTTGCTTAATTTCATCGACAAAACTGATCATTGATAGCGTTTTGCTACAAAAATAAGGAATGTTAGTACTTCAGCACGACAAAACCATGTTTTTGAATTTCAATACCCCCATCTAGGGTAGCATCGATGCGGTAGAAATAGGTGCCTTCTTCTACGGTATCTCCAGCCGCGGTTTTGCCAAACCATTTTTCGGCGGGGTTCGAATATTCAAAAATAACATTGCCCCAACGATTCAGTATGGTACATTTAAAAGTTGCGATGCCTTCATAATTGACAAAAAACGCATCGTTACCTGCTTGTGAGGAGAGCACCACAACATTTGGCGCCGTTATATCACAAGGTTTATAGGTAATATTTGCGGTGTCGCTGATGGCATTACATGAATTTTGTGCGGTGTAAATATAATTTCCAGCTTCGGTTGCCAGGCGCGGAACTTCAGTGCTGCCGTCCCACCATTGTCCGTTAAATGGCGGGCTATAACCACTTTGGAGTGGGGTTGAATTAATGACATATGGATTGAGCCAAAGGCTAGCCCCTTGACAGATCGCAGAATCGAGAATGGTGGTATACACATACGGCAAGAATTCAATACTTGCAGTAACGGTGTCTTGACAAGCGTTGTCGATAAAAAAGACAGGAAATACGCCACCCATATTGTAGGTCAAGATTTCTGGATTATCGACCAAATTGTTGGGCAAGAAGTGAACTGCAGTATCTAAAGCATACCATTGTCCGCCAGCGTAGGTAGCGGTATTGCCTACAAAATAACTGTAATGGCAAATTGCAGTATCCGAAAAAATTGCAGGACGAGGAAGAACGACAAAAGAAACGGTGGTATCGTAGTTACAGCCAAAGTTATCGGTGATGCTGTAGGTGTAATTTGTAATACCTGGTGTGTTGGGTTGAATTACAATAAGGGTGTCGTTCTGTCCGGAAATAATAGTCGGGTCTGCGGCCCATCCTTCGGTAAACACATAATTTTGATAGCCTTCGCTTTCAGGATAGAGTGCTGCGTTAAAATAGATGCCCCAAGAGAAAATATAGCCGTCGTCTATACCTTGGTTATCTTGTACTGAGATGGTCCAGTTGCCGTTAATAGGGCAACCAGCAAACTCATTAAAATCTCCGTCTGGGAGGTAAATGCCATCAGGGTTCATGGCAGTAAAGCCGTAATCATTAATGACGGTGTTGTTGGCTGTATTTTCTGCACATATGGTACCAAAGGTATTGTTCACCGCTGAAAAGCAGTAGCTCCATACTGGAGTACCTGGGTTGCCTCCGTCTAGATCGGTGTCGTTTCCTAGGAAAGTACTAATGCCACTTCCACAGCCACCTGGCACTAAAGCATTCCATCCGAATGGCGTGCCATTATATGCATTCATGATGGAGACAGTTGTTCCATTTGGACAACTTAAAGTGATTTCTAAGTCACCAATGTAGGAATGTTCGATGTCGAGGCATATTTGTTCGATATCGGCCCCGGAGGTGATCACAGCAGTAGAGTCAAAACCCGACATTGGAATATTGGTTTGGTACATTTGACCCGCTCCGTCCGGTAAAAATGTTAGGCCTGCAAAGGTACCTCCAATTTGGAAGGTGCCCCCAGGTATGTCGATACCAACGGTATCTTGAGGCGTAACACCACCTATTAAATAGGAGTTTTGACCCAGACACACGGTGTCTTCTAGCGGACCTGTTCCGGCAAAAATAGGAGGAATAGAAATGCGTATTTTAAAGTTGGAGTGAATGGTTTGTGGGAATTGATCCGTTACTGCAAGGTCGACGTAATAGCCTGTATTTGCAGTTGGCGTGAACCAAATTTGGTCTCCTGTAAATTGCCCAACGCCCCCAATTGTCCAGGTAAAGTTGCAGTTGCTATTGGTTTGAGAATAGCCAGTATTGGTGTTTTCTAACGAATACGGAAACCCAGGTATAGCTTTGAGCAACACGCTATCTCCTGGACAAAGATCTACAAATCCAGTATCTATGGGGTTCATGATATTGGTACCGCCACCATTTTTGAAGGCCTCTACATGAGCAATGATCGGTTGTGGTGGATTTCCGCAGGCTACATTAGCTACCCAACCAGTGCCTTCACTGGTGCCATTGGATTTAAATCGTAAGGTAAGACAGCCGGAGGGGTTGTTCCAAGAGGCTTGTGCAAATAAGCCAATGGGATGTGAACCGCTGTTGTAGGCACCAAGTAGGGGCGCTGCAATAGACGAACCATCATAAATGTAGAGTGTGTCTGTTGGGTGTACATCCCATTCAAAGCCAATGTTTGTTGCAAAAGCAATGGAGACCTTCGAACCTTGTGTCAGGTCTGGGCAGAGTACTAATGTTTCGTCCATGTTGGGCGCGTAGTTGCCAGTGCCATCGATGAAGTTAGTGCCACCTGTTGGCACAATACCAGCGCAGTTCAGCGGGCTGGTAGTGTTGTAGTCAGGGTCGGTTAATGTGAGGGTTACCTGCGCCTGAACAGAAGAAATGAAGGCTAAAAAAAGGCAAGTGTGTAATATTCGTTTCATTTTTTCTGATTTTGCATTTCTAATGAAAGTATGTTTTTGGATTTAACGACCAAAATCTTGTTGGTATTGGCCACCAAAAAATACTGTGTTTTGTCCAAAATCTTTAAGCCTAAATCTGTAAAAACGACAGGCTCTTTGGAGATTTCTATCGGAATATTGGTGTTTTTGGTGAGTTGAATCGTTTGGAAATGAGAAACATCTTTACCTTGGGGCGCATCGATGAGGTAGCAAGCGTGTGTGAGTGCAAATTCGAAGAGCGGAAGTGAATTGCTCTCTTTGAATTGTACGATTTCTTCTTTGGAATAACTTTTGCTAAGCTCAGTTTCGAGAGTTTGCGACCAAGATTGGAGGCTTAAAAAAGCAAAAATAAGGGCGTAAATTAGTTTCATATGGTATAGGATTCGTTTTAAGACGTAACCTGTCGTTGAAAAGTTGCATCAAATGTTTAAAGTTTTAAATAAAAAGCGAAGTTAATAAAACGTAGCTTTGTGACTCGAAAAGTTCAATTATTTAGCATGGAAAACACAACGTTGGCAGGCATTGCCTCACAGGTCAGAAGAGATATCGTCAGAATGGTTTCGGCCGTTAATTCCGGCCACCCTGGCGGGTCTTTAGGTTGCACTGACTTTTTAACTTATCTCTATTTTGAGCAAATGCAGCACAACGCAAATGACTTTCAAATGGACGGCAAAAACGAAGACCTCTTTTTTTTATCGAATGGCCATATTTCTCCGGTTTGGTACAGCGTTCTTGCCAGAGCAGGTTATTTTCCAGTAGCAGAATTGGGAACATTTCGCAAATTGGGTTCACGCCTTCAAGGCCATCCCTCTACTGATAAGAATTTACCTGGCATACGAATGGCATCAGGGTCACTAGGCCAAGGACTATCCGTCGGAATAGGCGCCGCTCAAATTAAAAAACTCAATCAAGACCCAACGCTCGTTTATACACTTCATGGCGACGGCGAATTGCAAGAAGGTCAAATTTGGGAAGCCGCAATGTATGCAGCTGCCAATAAAGTAGACAACATTATTGCAACAATTGATGCCAATGGACGTCAAATTGATGGCGATGTTGACGAAGTACTTTCTTTAGGTGATTTAAACCAAAAATGGCTTGCCTTTGGCTGGGAAGTATTGCACATGGATGGTCATCATTTTGACAGTATTCGCCATAAAATGCAACAAGCCAAATCTTTAACAGGAAAAGGAAAACCTGTGGTCATTATCATGAAAACAGAAATGGGTCAAGGTGTTGATTACATGATGGGCTCACACAAATGGCACGGAGTAGCCCCCAATGCAGAACAACTGCAAGTAGCTCTCGACCAACTAGAAGAAACCCACGGCGATTACTAGTGAAAGCAGTTTGGGGCCTTTTATTTCTGATGTTATTCAGCTTTGGCTGGGCCCAAACCACTACACGTATCCTTTTTATCCTAGATGCCTCTAATTCCATGAACCTCGACTGGAATAACCAGACGAGAATGGCAGCGGCAAAAGAAGTCCTCATCAAAAGTCTGGAAAGTTTGCGCGGTGTACCAGATTTAGAACTCGCCTTGCGCGTTTATGGGCATCAATCAAATGTGACCAATACCTATCAAGACTGTCAAGACACCAAACTTGAGGTTGCTTTTGGTCCTTCGAATATAGCGCCTATTCAACTCAAAATTAAAGGCCTTCAGGCCAAAGGCGCCACACCCATTGCCCGCTCTTTAGAAGCAGCTGCCGCTGATTTTCCAGATACCCTTGCGCGCAATTTTATTATTCTAATTACCGACGGCCTAGAATCTTGTGACAATGACCCTTGTATTATTGCCCGAAAGCTTCGAGATAAAGGCGTAAAGGTAACGCCCTTTGTCATTGGCCTTGGCATGGACCTCAGCTACCTCGATAAATTTGAGTGTATTGGCAGTTATACCGATGCGGAGAGCAAGACTGCTTTTGAAAATGTGCTTTCTAATATACTTTCTAAGGCGCTGCTCAATACTTCCGTTCAGATTAATCTCAATACAACCGAAGCAAAACCACTCGAAACAGATGTGAGTATGTTCCTATACGAAGCAGGCACCTCCAATCTCAAATATACTTTCGTACACACTCTAAACCGCAGAGGTTTGCCGGACACCTTAATCCTGGACCCAAGTCTTAAATACGATTTACAAGTTGCTACTGTTCCACCCGTCTTTAAATCGCATATTTCAATAGCCCCTCATACCCACAATGTCATTCAGGTGCCTGCTGGGCAAGGTCAGCTCAAAATTACCTCCTCAAAAAGTCCAGAGGGTACTATTTTAGAGACCCGGATTTTAGAGACCTCCTCCAGTAAAACACTTCACGTGCAGCAACTTGGCGATATCCAAAAATATTTAGTTGGCAGCTATCAGTTAGAGATCCTGACACTCCCAAGAACCTATAAAGAAATTCAAATTGAACAGTCAAAACTTACAAGCATTGACATAACCCCTGCTGGTACGTTGGAATACCAGGCCACAAAAGGCATTGTTGGCCAAATATTTTACGAACGCAACCCCGGGCAATGGGAGTGGGTAATCGATTTAAAATACAACCAAAATTCAGGTAAAATGAAACTGCAGCCGGGCACTTACAAACTCATCTTCAGAGAAAAAGAACAGCGCTCCAGCGCCTACACAAAAGAAAAGAAATTCACAATTACACCCTTAAAAATTACTAATCTAACCTTATAAAAATGGAATTTGAAGTACTCGAAAACAAAGATACCCGTTCGGGATTTGGCGAAGGTTTAGCTGTTCTAGGCGCACAAAACCCCAACGTAGTAGCTCTTTGCGCTGATCTCACCGGATCTTTAAAAATGGATGCGTTTCAAAAGGCGCACCCTGATCGTTTCTTTCAAGCAGGTATTGCTGAAGCCAACATGATTGGTTTGGCCGCCGGCATGACCATCGGCGGTAAAATTCCGTTTACAGGTACGTTTGCCAATTTTTCTACGGGACGCGTTTACGACCAAATCCGTCAGTCGGTTGCTTATTCTAAGAAAAACGTCAAAATTTGTGCATCTCATGCTGGTCTTACACTAGGAGAGGATGGCGCCACGCACCAAGTACTCGAAGACATCGGCATGATGCGTATGTTGCCCAACATGACGGTCATTGTTCCGGCTGACTTCAACCAAACCAAACAAGCAACCATTGCTATTGCCGCTCACGACGGCCCAGTTTATTTGCGATTTGGCCGCCCAGTTATGCCCATTTTTGTGAAGCCAGATGCCGAATTTATAATTGGTAAAGCAGACGTCTTAACAGAAGGAACAGACGTTACCATTATTGCTTGTGGTCACATGGTCTGGAAATCAATAGAGGCACTCAAAACATTGCATGAAATGGGAATTTCAGCTGAATTGATCAACATGCACACCATTAAACCGCTAGACGAAGCGGCAATTCTGAAATCTGTTGCCAAAACAGGTTGTGTAGTGACCGCCGAAGAGCACATGATGAACGGAGGTTTAGGTGAAGCGGTATCACAAGTACTAAGTAGAAAGCATCCAGTGCCTCAAGAGTATGTTGCGGTCAATGATACCTTCGGAGAATCGGGCACACCAATGGAACTCATGACCAAATACCATATTGATACACCAGATGTTGTTGCTGCTGTTCAGCGCGCTATTGCACGCAAATTTTAAAGACAATTATAGGAGAAGCGCTTCTTCGATGCTTTGAACAGGCTTGTGACAAACACCAAACTCACACACTGATATCGCATTTGGGGTATAGATCTCAGACATTGGAATTTGCTGGTGATACGATAGCAGGCAGTTGCCTAGCGCGCTCTTTTTGAAAACTTCCATAGGTGCACTTTCATTAAGCACGTGCCAATACTTCTCTGGCCGGAGTTGCCTCATTAAAAGCAGGCCCCAATTGGAGTAACCAGAGCCATACGTTTCCATGCCGTCGTATAGATTTTGGAGCATTTGCTGAGCACTTACGATCCATTCCTCATTTTGAAAATAGGTGCCCATTGTCAAAAATGCATGGGCCATTACTGAATTGCTTGCAGGCAAAACGTTGTCGTGGAGTTCCATATTACGACTGATTAATTCGGAGTCGTCTGCAGTGAAATAACACATTTTACTACCACTGTGCTGGAATTCTTCAGCGACTTTTTCTGTGAGTGTTTTTGCAAATTCCAAATACTCTAGTTTTCCTGTGCTTTGATAGGCCAAGCTTAAGGCTTCTATTAAATGTGCGTAGTCTTCTAAAAAGGCTGCAACATGACGTTTTTCATTGGTATTGACGCGATACAGTTTTTGGCCATCCCATTGCATCTCTAGGATCCAATTGAGTATGCGCAATGCACGGACCAGAAAAGCATCCTCACCAAAAACACGGTAAGCTTCCAATAGGCCTTTTGCAGCTATGGCATTCCAACTGACTATTATTTTATGGTCGAGCCCCGGGCGAATTCTAGTGGAGCGCTGACTCAATAGCATATCGTTCATTTTTGCTTTGAACGAAAGCCAATCTTGTAAATCGATGCCTTCTGATTTAGCAAATGTGGCGTCTGTTTCTTTGCGCAGCGGGATATATTTTTCATCTTCCCAAAAACCAACCTGATTGATGTGGTAATAGCGTTTGACGCGTGCGGCATCCTTACCAAATAAAAAGTCAATTTCAGAAGGATTCCAACAATAGAATCTTCCTTCTTCACCCTCACTATCTGCATCTAGCGCACTATAATAAGCGCCATTTTCTGCTAACATTTCGCGCTCTAAAAAGTCAAAAGTTTGAAAAACAATATCGCGGTAATGCGGCTCTTGATATTGTGCATAGGCATGTGCATACAAACCCATCAGTTGCCCGTTGTCATAGAGCATTTTTTCAAAATGTGGCACTTTCCATAGTACGTCTACACTGTAGCGTGTAAAACCACCACCTATCTGATCATAAATACCTCCAAAAGCCATTTTATCTAGCGTGAGGCGCACTTGCTTTTCTATTTTAGCTTCGTCAAATTGTTGGGCATAGCGCATGAGGAATAGCCAATTATTGGGCAGTGGAAATTTGGGTGCTTTATTCGTTCCCCCTTCAAAGGTGTCAAAACTTCTGGCCCAGCGCACAACCATCTCGTGTAGCCTTTCAGCACTAAACCCAGAAATTTCTTGAGGGGCATCGATAAGTTCGGCTTGCTGGATGCCTTCGTGCAGCTGGCGCGCATAGTCGATTGCTTTTGGGCGGTCGTTTGCATAAGTATGGGCCAAAGACTTAAGTACGTGCATCCATTGGTCTTTCGGAAAATAGGTGCCGCCGTAAATGGGCCTGCCGTCGGGAAGCGTAAAACAATTGAGTGGCCATCCACCGCGTTGGGTCATGAGCTGAACAGCGGTCATGTAAATTTGGTCAACGTCAGGTCTTTCTTCGCGGTCTACTTTTACATTGATGAAATGCGCATTCATGAGTTCAGCAACTTCTTGGTCTTCAAAACACTCGTGTTCCATGACATGACACCAATGGCAGGCCGAGTAGCCTACACTGATGAGCACCAACTTATCTTCGGCTTTTGCCCTTTCAAAAACATCGTTAGACCAAGCCACCCAATGTACAGGATTGTTGGCATGTTGTAACAAATAAGGGGAGCTTTCGTTGCCGAGTTGATTGGCCATATGTTAAATATTTGATGGAAGAAGAACTATATTTGCCAAAGATATTCAACCGTGCAACAAATACGCCCTTACAAAGTTCTGCTTTTTTTAATTTTGGTTTTGTCACTTTTGTGTCTTCCAAGTGCATTTATTCCTGCAGAGGGTGTCAAATGGATGGGAATCAATTGGCGATTTTTGCCGCTCGAACGCATTTGGGTTGCCAAAAAACAAAGCAAGAAAAATATCGAGAAAATTATCAGTTCGGTCGATACAACTGACATTAACGATGGCGTCAAACATAACGGACAAAGCACAGGCCAGACCGGCCTTCCTGAAGGGGGTAGCTTGGCCAGTGAGACAGGCAATCCTCTGTATATAAGTAGTAGTGCTGCAGCTAAAATGAATCGATTTTTTGCTGCGTTGCAAGAGGCGGCAAACGGCACAAAAATCAGTATATTTCACTATGGAGACTCCCAAATTGAAGGAGACCGCATGACAGGCTATATTCGCCAACGTATTCAACAACAATTTGGCGGCATTGGGCCCGGCTTTATACCGGCCCTCAATGTTTACAGCACCATGAGTTTTAAGCAAAAAGTATCTCCTAACATGAAGCGCTACACTGCGTTTTGGCCTCCAAAAATGAGCACTCGGCGTTATGGTGCACTACTTTCTGCTGCAACGTTTGCTATTGACAGCACGCGTTCACAACAACAGCTCCCTACCGAGGCGTGGGTTGAGATTGCCCCTTCAGCTGCTGCATTTACACGAGCGCGGACCTACAGCCATGTCAAATGTTTCTACAATAGTTGTTACAAATCCTGTGCTGTAAAAGTCTATGAAAACGATAAGCTCATCCACGAAGACTCCCTTGTAGCTGACGGTGGAGCACATGTACTTCCTTTGAGTTTTGATCATACCCCAAACAAATTGCGATTTGTGTTTTCGTCTACCAAAAGTCCGGTTTTTACGGGCTTTAGTTTAGAGGGAGACGTTGGTGTTCAAGTTCATAACGTGGCCATGCGCGGTTCTTCTGGCCACGACCTCAGTTCCTCTGACGCAGGGCTATTTGCCCAAATGCATCAAAATGCGAATACCAAACTTTTTATTCTTCAGTTTGGTGGCAACTCCATACACACCTTTAAAGACAGCAGTAATGTTCGGGGGTATATCGGAGCCCTTAAAAACCGCATTTTATATATTCAAAAATTGGTCCCCGATGCTGCCATTATTCTTATTGGCCCAAGTGATATGTCCAGACTCAACGAAGCTATTTTTGAGACGTATCCGCTGCTGCCATATACGGTTGAACGCATGCAAAGAATGTGTGCTGAAAACGGGGTCGCCTTTTGGAATCTTTACGCTGCAATGGGGGGCTATAACTCAATGCCGGCTTGGGTTTCACAAGGTTTGGCAGGCAGTGATTACGTGCATTTCAGTCCACGAGGAGCAAGCATTGCCTCGCAGTATTTCTATGAGGCTTTTGGTGCGGCCTATACGGATTGGCTAGCTAAGAAAGGAGGCAATGAATGAGGCACCTTCTACTGTTCTGTTTGGTTCCCTTATTTGCTTTAGGACAATTTCTCCCGATATGCGACAACGATTCGTTGAGCAAGACTGAACGCGATATCGTCGCAAAATACCCTTTTGTTCAAGTTCAATGCAATCAATTTCAATTCTTTGGGCCGGAAAGCCAGAATTGGATGCACCTCAACAAAGAATTATCTGAAATGATCCAAACGGGTCACGGAAAACTTAACTTTTACCATATTGGGGGTTCGCATTTACAGGCAGATATCTATTCACACGACTTTCGAACGTTTTTACAGTCGAATTGGCCGGGTTTGAGCGGAGAAAGAGGTTTGGTTTTTCCTTTCAATTTGGCACATACCAATAACCCATCTAATTATGACTTTTCATCGCCAAATACGTGGAAAGGCTACAGAAGTGTAAGCCAAAGACCTGAAGATTTTGATTACGGTCTGAGCGGAGCGGCAATTACTTGTACTGATTCTTTAATTATGATCAATTTCAAGCATTTGCGGACGCTTGTTAAACCGCGTTTTGACCGCTTGCGCATCTATCACAATACCGGTCAATTTCCTTATGATCTCAATTTCGGAGATCAAGA
This sequence comes from Crocinitomicaceae bacterium, assembly GCA_044372045.1. Lineage (GTDB taxonomy): Bacteria > Bacteroidota > Bacteroidia > Flavobacteriales_D > Crocinitomicaceae > UBA952. Next base: position 46,213 of record JBILSN010000003.1, on the reverse strand, counting down.
ACTGTTAGTAATGAATGTGGCGCATCACAGAGATTTGGGCTATACAGAGATTCACTTTTCTGACTACCTCGACTCTCTCGATCTATTATTTACAAAGAATTGTAGTGAAGCCTTCTCTTTAGAGCTATTTGGCTTCGAGTTTCTCAACGACCTTCCCGGGATTACCTACACTGCTATTGGCATAAATGGCGCGAGTTTACCTACTTATTTGTCAAATGTCAATTTTAGCCGAGATCTTCAGCTTAGGCAGCCTGATTTATTTATCTTTTCAGTCGGAACCAATGATGCGCATTGTAGTTATGAAGCTTTCGATCCACTGGTATACAAACGAAATTTGGAAAAAATGATCCAACAAGTTTTAAAAAGCAATCCCAATTGCGCCATTCTTCTTACGGTACCCAACGATGACTACTATATGCGCAAATACCCCAATCGCAATACGGAAAGGCAACGAGAAGTCATTTATCAACTTGCGGCCCAGTATCAAACAGCAGTTTGGGATTTGTATGGAATTATGGGTGAGTTAGGCTCCTCTAAAACATGGAAGAATAAAGGTTTAATGCAAGCCGATTACGTCCATTTTACCGGGGTGGGCTACCATTTAAAGGGCACTTTATTGATCGAAGCCTTCCAAAAAAACCTAAGTGGTTTACAAAACCTGCGCTACTAACGATGAATCGCTTACACGAAATCTTCTCCTGGCAACAACAAGAAAGCCTGCTTTTTACCAGACTCGATTTTTGGTTGTTTTTTTTAGCTGTAATGGCTGTCTTTGTGCTGATTCACAAGCGGTTTTTGCTCAGAAGTATTTTTTTGACGGGAGTCAGCCTCTTTTTTTACTTCAAGACTTCCGGCAATTTTGTATTGTTGTTGGGTTTCATGCTTTTGTTTAATTACCTAATTGGTCTGGGTGTCTATGCCAAAAAAGGTTTTAAAACAGGTAAGATGTGGCTCATCTTTGGTCTAATTATCAACTTATTAGGTTTATTTTATTTCAAGTATGCTTATTTCTTTACAGACGCTTTCAATGCACAGTTTGGGACAGATTACAACGTAGTCAATCAGTTTGCTGTCCTTGGTAATGAGTGGTTTGGAAAGGGGAGTTTTGTGGATAAAATATTGGTTCCAATAGGCGTTTCCTTTTTTACTTTTCACAATATATCCTATCTAATTGACATCTCTCGTAAGGAAATCCCGGCTGCCAAAAATTTCTTTGACTACGCCTTCTATGTGACGTATTTCCCGCATCTTATTGCAGGCCCTATCGTACGAGCCAGAGACTTTATTCCTCAAATTCGCCAGCCGTATCAACTTAGTAAGTATGATTTTTCTTGGGCACTTTGGATGATAGGCAAGGGCTTATTGAAGAAACTCATTTTTGCGGACTATATTGCGGTTCATTTTATTGATAAGGTACTCGATGCGCCGGATGCATATCCTGGTTTTGTGGCACTCATTGCTATGTTTGCCTATTCCTTACAGATTTACGCGGATTTTTCTGGATATACCGATATGGCAATTGGTGTATCAAAATTGATGGGTTTTAATTTGCTCGAGAACTTCAATTCACCATACAAAGCGGTTTCTGTTGCAGATTTTTGGCGCCGCTGGCACAAATCATTAAGTTCTTGGCTTCGAGACTACCTTTATATTCCGCTTGGCGGCAATCAAAAAGGCTCATGGGGCACCGCCATCCTGACCGCCATTATTCTAAGCTTCTTGTATTTCATTACCGGCTGGATCGAGTTGTGGTACACTTACGGAATGCTGCTGCTCGTTTATTTATTGCTCTGGCAATTTTGGAAAGCTTTTCGCACTTTTGCGGTCCGGGATCTCAATTTGCTGATTACGATGATTGTTGGCGGTTTATGGCATGGTGCGAGCCAAAATTTTGTGATTTGGGGTGCCATGAATGGTGCTGCTTTGGTCTTGTATAATTACTGGAAACGCATCAGTCCATATGAGCAAAGTACTTTGTGGTTCATTCGTGGTTGGCGCATCTTTTTGACCCTTACTTTTATCACCTTTACGCGCATTTGGTTTCGCTTGCCCGAGCCAGACCAACCACTGCAGTTTCTGAGTGTTGTAACTACCCATTTTGATTGGACTTCCGCAGTATGGTGGAAAGTATGGTCCAATTTCCAATGGGTATTCTGCTTGATTATGCTTGGCTTCATCAGCCATTGGTTGCCTCAAAAATGGAAAGATAATACCGTGTTATTCTTCTCTAAATGGCCAATGCCAATACAGGCACTTACTTTCGCTTTGGCTGTTTTTATCATGTACCAAGCGGTTTCGGATACCTTCAAAGCCTTTGTTTACTTCCAATTCTAGAAATAGTTGCTCAAATACTTGACATAGGGGGTCTTGTTGTTGTATCTTTGCGCTCCCTTTGAGTAGGGATTAAATGATGGTCCTATGAGTAAAATGAAACTTTCAGATTTTGACTTCAACCTCCCAGAAGAATTAATCGCTAATTATCCAGAAGAGAATCGCGACGAATGTCGCCTTATGGTGGTGCACCGTTCTACGGGCCTCATAGAACACAAAATGTTTCGCGACGTCCTGGATTACTTTAATGAAGGCGATGTCATGATCAGAAACAACACGCGTGTATTTCCTGCGCGCATGTATGGCAATAAAGAAAAAACCGGTGCCAAAATCGAAGTCTTTTTATTGCGTGAGCTCAACCGTGACAGCCTCCTTTGGGACGTTCTCGTAGATCCAGCCCGCAAAATTCGCATCGGAAACAAACTATACTTTGGTGAAGACGACTCTTTAGTTGCGGAAGTCATTGACAACACCACTTCAAGGGGTCGTACACTTCGTTTCTTATTTGATGGCCCTTACGAAGAATTCAAAGCTAAAATTACCGAGCTCGGTGAAACACCTCTTCCAAAATATATCAAAAGAGAAGTTGAACCTGAAGACGAAGAGCGTTACCAGACTGTATTTGCAAGCGTAGAAGGTGCGGTTGCCGCGCCAACTGCTGGCCTGCATTTTTCAAAGCAATTGCTCAAGCGTTTAGAGCTCAAAGGAATTAATTTTGCGGAGCTGACGCTTCATGTGGGTCTTGGAACTTTTCGTTCGGTTGAGGTAGAAGACCTCACCAAACACAAAATGGACTCCGAGCAAGTGATCATTTCTGAAGCAGCAGCAAATATGGTAAACGATGCCAAGCGCCATAAACGTAAAGTTTGTGCCATTGGTACCACTTCCATGCGCTCTATCGAAACTTCTGTATCAACAGACGGCATGCTCAAACCCTACGAAGGCTGGACCAACAAATTTATTTTCCCACCTTACGAGTTCAGTATTGCCGATAGCCTCATTACGAATTTCCATACCCCACTTTCCACACTACTCATGATGATTTCCGCCTTTATGGGCCATGAACTCATGCACAAAGCTTATGAAGAAGCGGTCAGAGAAAAGTACCGTTTCTATTCTTACGGAGACGCTATGCTCATTCTCTAATGGAGCTTCATACGCAATTAGCAAGTTTCCCTATTCATCAAAAAACGGTTCTTACTATCGGGACCTTCGATGGCCTGCATTTAGGTCATCAAAAAATACTTAAAACAGTTTGCGCCGAGGCCAAACAACGGGGTCTAGTTTCGGTACTTTTGACTTTTCATCCACACCCGCGCCGTGTACTTTTTCCCGACGAGCCTTTGGGTCTGATTCAAACACAAGAAGAAAAACTTACCCGCTTAAAAGCTTTGGGCCTTGACCACGTAGTTGTGCTCAATTTTAACGAAGCTTTTGCGCAGCAAACAGCTGCACAATTTGTAGAGGAGGTCCTGATCAAAGGTTTGAACGCGCAAAGTATCATTATTGGCTATGACCACCAATTTGGTCATGATCGTCAAGGTAACTTGGCATTTTTGCGCAACTATGAAGCAGCAGGAGCTTTCGAAGTGAAAGAGATTCCTGTAGAGCAAATAGACGCCGTTTACATTAGCTCCTCAAAAATACGCAAGGCCATAGAACAAGGCCAAATTGCCACGGCAAATGCATATTTAGGCCAACCTTATCAAGTTTCTGGGTTTGTCTCACGCGGCCTACAAAACGGCCGCAGCATTGGTTTTCCGACTGCTAACGTACAACTAACCGAATCTGAAAAGATACTACCGGCCGATGGCGTTTATGCAGTATCGAGCGAATTTGATGGTCAAACTTTATATGGCATGATGAATATTGGTTGGCGCCCAACCATCGAAGAAACAAAAGTTGAACGAAAAATAGAAGTTCATTTCTTTGATTTTCAGTCAGACATCTACGAAGCTTATTTGGCACTCTGCTTACACGAACGCATGCGCTCAGAGCAAAGGTTCGAAAATTTAGAGGCCCTCAAGGTGCAACTCAAGAAAGATGAGTTGGAAGTAAGAGCCTACTTTCAAAAGACTTAGTTCTTCTGGATTTTAAACTGTTGGCTCTGACCATTTTGAGTCATGATCTTCACCACATAAATTCCGCTTGTCAGATTTGTAGTAGGTATACTCAACTCGTTTTGACTGCAAGCTACCGCCATTAATTGTTGTCCAAGTGTGTTATAAATTGCAATTGAAGTAATCGGTTCTTTTGCTTTTATTTGAACTACATCCTCAAATGGATTCGGAAAAATCAACAGTTGTTCAAGTGCTGCATTTTCAAAGCCGGTTTGGCTTTCATCAAAAAATAAGACGTTGTCGATAAATACAACACCGGTGCCAACGGGCTCTCCCGACAAGATAAGTTGAGAAAAATGAGCCAAGCTACTCAGACCTGTAAATTGCGTGAGCGGAATTTCTATAGTATTCCATGTTTGCGCAACAGGCTGAAAACTAAGTTCACTTTCACTGTCGTTGCCACCTGCATATTGGCCATCATTACCAAAATCAACCAACTTGACTTTAAAAAGATCTATGTTAGCAGTCCAGTAATCTAAACGAAAATGAGTCATGTCTGTGAGGTCAAGCTGATTGCCGCCAAGGGTTTCAACCCCTGTAAAATTCATGGAGCTGTAACGTTTGGTATCGTTACCTTGAATTTGTAAATCAGTCAACTGCGCACTAGACCAAGGAGCTTGCCAAGTGTCTACATTTACATCAACGTAAGGATTGCTAAACATAGAAATCACTGCTGCTGCTGGGTAGGTAGGTGTGGGTGCAGGCACCATTGGCGCTGCACTTTGAGACCCATCTTGATTGGAGAATTTGATATTGTCGATGTAACAAATATTGTTGTCTGAACGTTGTCCGAAGTCAGGAAAGATGATAATTTGGTCGATGCCAATTGAAGTAGGATTACTGAGTACGTTTGTAAAGTCAAAAGTAAGTTCTTCCCATTGGTTAACCACCGTATTGCTCACGAGGATTTCTCCAGAAGAAGCGCCTGATGGTGTTGCAAACTTGAGGCCAACATTGCTGATGACGGACTTATATACCATCATTTTGATTTGACAATTGGCAGTAGTGAGGTTGAATATTCCGATCCCTTGCCCGTGCACGGATTCAAAGCCTGCCCATGGTGCACCATTAATGAGTGCTACGAACTTACTTACAGTACTCGAAGGGTTGATGCCACTTGGATTTGGATTGGCTATAATTTCTAATGGTGCATTATTGCCATTTTCGAAGGTAGTCCAGGCCCAATTAGCTCCAAAACCATTGGGTTCAAAGTCGATCGGACCAGCTTGTGACAGCCCAAAATGAGCAATTATAAGTAGGGGTAAGGTGAATAATAGTCTCATCTTGTGGAGTAATTTAGCGGTTTAGATATTGTTAAAAGTACAATTATTAAACTTATTACCTACAATTAATTTTTCCCTACCTTCGTTCATATGCGTGTTAAAGTTGGTTTTTTCCTTTTTTTGCTACTCGGGCCCTCTCTATTTTTGGCTCAGGGTATCAAATGGGAAGACGCCCAAAAAATGGACCCTCGCGAGGTGCAGGTACTCGACTGTTCTGCCCAAAAATGGGATAGCCTTCCTTTGGAATTATTTCAATTTACAAACTTGAAGGAATTAAACCTATCAAAGAATCGGTTGAGTAGTTTACCTGTTACTTTTCAAAACTTTACCAATTTGGAAAAGCTTCATTTAGGACGAAATAACTTTGAAATTTTTCCTTTATCTGTCTGTACATTAAGCAATCTCAAAACCTTACAGTTCGATCGCAATCAATTGACCCTTTTACCCGAACAAATTGCCTCCCTTACTGCACTGGAATATTTAGACCTATATGCCAATACAATTGAACACTTTGGGGAAGGCATCTTTACACTTCAAAAGCTTCACACACTCAATATAGAAGGAACAATGTACGGAACCGTTTTTGCCAAGCAACTGCTGAGTAGATTGCCCAATACGAAAGTACTGATTGATCCGCCATGTAAGTGTTTGGATTAGTAACTTTGCTCATGCTATTTGTGCGTTCAATTGTATTATGGTTGCTCAATCATCCGCAATATGTTTTAGGTTTATTTTTAGCCTTGACATTGGCTTTACTATTGACTAAAAAGAAATGGCGCAGAAAAAAACCTTTTCTACCTTGGTTATTAGCGCTTGGTTTTGTCGGCTATATATTTGTTTTTATCCGTTTCTACGACCGCATAGATTTATTGCGACCAGTGCTACGAAACAACACACTTGAATCACTGTCCGAAACCGCCCTTGCCGACGACCAAACCTTTTGTTTTGGAATTGATGTATCACAATATCAAGGTCAAATCAATTGGGATGAGGTTTTACTGACCAAGCATCCACTCCGATTTGTAATCGCCAGAGCTACAATGGGGCGTAACGGACAAGATCTTCAATTTGCGCAAAATTGGGAGAACCTAAAGAGAGTAGGCCTCCAACGTGGCGCTTATCATTATTACCGTCCATTTGAGAATTCAACCGAACAAGCGGCTCATTTTATAGCGCACGTAAGTTTAACAAAAGGCGATTTTCCGCCAGTATTGGATATAGAGCGCATGTCTCCATTAGGACCCGCTAACTTGAGAAAAGGTGTTCTGAATTGGCTTCATTTGGTGGAAAAACATTTCCGGTGCAAGCCGATTGTTTATACGGGCCGCTATTTTTATGAGCGTTATTTAAAAGGAAGTATAGACGGTTATCCACTTTGGATTGCCTCTTATGGCCCTCATCAAAAAGTAGCACATTTGCCTTGGACCTTTTATCAATTTTCAGAGAAATTGGTGGTGCACGGAATTGACGCCTCAGTAGATGGCAATTTCTTTCAAGGTAGCTTAACGAAACTTCGTAACTTCGGCATATGATTTTACTCACGCTCCTTTTCAAATTAGGTGTGCGTTTTGCCATCTTTAATTTCATTTGGTTTTTTTTAGAATTAGCGCATAAAGTGCTCACCGGAATGCGTCCGCCATTTTTGGCAGAACAGTACATCCTCAAAGCAATAAAGTATATCTTGTTGGTTGCCATCACATTTACCTACTGTCTCGACTTTGACCCTGCAAAGCCTACATATGCCTTAGATTGGCAAAAATTAGTACCTGGCGGCCTTATTTTGATGCTTTATTTACTTGGTAAGTTTCAAAAACAACAGGAACAAATCAAATTTTTTGGTGGTTTTCAGCTGCCCCTGCAACAAAGGCCTTATGCTAAAAATCTAGAGATCGCGCTACTGATATTATCGGCTATGACCTTTATTGGTTTGTATTTCTATCCGCAGCTCACTGAAATTGGCCTTTTATATTGGTTTGAGTCCAATATTCATAGCCTCGAAAACGCATTTTTATTGGGTTTTATCTTTCAAGTATTGGGGTTTTTATTTGTCATTGGCGTATTGATACGTTTACTAAAAGCCTTCTTGCCTAAGCCACCTAAAGCTGATCCTGAACAAATGCAGGATACAGACGACTTCACCGACTACGAAGAAATTTCAGATAAGCAACTTGACTAACACACCTACTCATATCGATGAAAGTTTGCCTAAAGCATTCAAGCTGTGCAGCCTCAAAAAGATAGAAGAACTTTTTGCCCATGGTAGCTTAATCAAAGTTTTTCCACTTCGGGTTTTATTTTTACTTGAGAATTTGGATGTTACGGCTTCAGATGCAGCGCCTTTTCAGGTGCTCTTTTCGGCGCCAAAGCGTAGATTCAAGAGGGCACATGACAGAAACTATATCAAGCGCCTGATGCGCGAAGTATTGCGCAAAAACAAAGGCGCTCTCATTGACCAGCTACAGGCTCAAAATAAAAAACTCGTTTTTTCGTTAACTTATGTTTCTGATGAGCGTCCGAGCTATCAACTTTTGGAACAAAAGTTGTGTAAGGCATTAGATCTACTTATTAAAGAAATGAACCTATGAACTTGATACAAGTCCCAATCTTTTTATTTTGCTTTCTGTGCAGTATATATATTGGCCATGCCCAAACAAACGCATTTGAAACGCTGAAGAGTTTAGAGATCATGGATCAAATCTACGAGCACCTCGATCTCTACTTTGTAGACGAAACCAAAAATGGTCAGCTGGCTAAAACTGGCATAGACGCCATGCTTAAGGAGCTAGATCCTTATACCGTGTACTACCATGAGTCTAATATCGAAGACTACCGCCTCATGACAACCGGTCAATATGGTGGTATAGGCGCGCTCATTAGAAAAATTGGCGATTTCAGCTTTATTTCAGAACCTTACCAAGGTAAACCAGCGCAGGCGGCGGGCTTGAAAGCCGGAGACAAAATCATCAGCATCGATGGTAAAAGCATGGAAAAGAAAACGACCGAAGAGGTTTCAGATGCATTAAAAGGGCCCAAAGGCACTACTTTTGAATTGGTGGTAGAAAGAACCGGCGAAGGCAAAAAGAACTTCAAGATCACCCGAGATGAAATCAAATTACCTGATGTCCCTTATTTTGGCATGCTGCAGGCAGAAGTTGGATACGTCAAACTCAATTCTTTTACGCAAACAGCAGCCACCGATGTCAAAAGCGCCATCCAAAAATTACAAGCACAAGGCATGCAAGAGTTAGTGCTAGATCTCAGAGGCAATGGTGGTGGTTTGCTCATCGAGGCCGTCAAAATTGTCAATTTTTTTGTGCCTAAAAATCAAGTGATTGTGACCACAAAGGGGCGGGTTACGGAAGAAAACCGCACCTATAAAACCTTAGAAGATCCTTTTTTAGCTACGATGCCGTTAGTCGTTTTAATTGACGGCGCATCAGCCTCAGCCTCAGAAATATTAGCGGGGAGCTTACAAGATTTAGACCGTGCAGTCGTCATCGGTGAAACCAGCTTTGGCAAGGGTTTGGTGCAGCGTACTTATGACCTCAAATACGGATCAAAAATCAAGATCACCATTGCCAAATACTACACCCCTTCAGGCCGCTGTGTACAGCGCTTAGAATATTACGACAAAGAAAACGGGCAGAAACCCAAAGAAGTAGCTGATTCTTTGCTCAAAACGTTTTATACCAAAAATGGCCGGCCGGTTATAGACGGTCGAGGAATTGATCCTGACATCGAGGTAAGCTTAGCCGACCTTAGTCGATTGGCAGCTATGCTCTTAGTGAAAAACCACATTTTTAATTATGCCACGCGCTTCGCCGCTCAAAACGAAAGTATCAAAGAAGCCGGTAGCTTTGCACTTACTGATGACGATTATGCAGCTTTCAAAAGTTATGTGCTGGCACAAACAGATTTTGATTATACCACGGCATCAGAAGAAGCATTGCGCAAAATGAAAGAAACCGCTGAAAAAGAAGGGTATTTTGAGGATGTATCTGCTCAATATAGCCAAATGTTAGAAAAAGTAACGCCATCCAAAGAACGCGACCTCGATAAATTCAGAAAAGAAATCAGTGAATTACTTGAAGACGAAATCATTTCTCGTTATTATTTCCAAGAAGGCCGCGCCAAACAACAATTGAAGGCCGACCCTGCCGTTCAAAAAAGTGTAGAAATTTTACAAACGCCTGCTCAGTACAATACTATTCTGAAGATTTAAGCGTTAGTTAAATATGCTGCAACGCTGGTTCGGGATGAAAGCCCATTCAAGACTCCATTACCTTACACTACTCTTTTTTGTAGTGGGAATGGTATGTAGTAAGTTCCTGATGTCTATGGGTTTGTTGCTGGGATCCCTCAATTTAATCTTCGAGGCTGACTATAAAACGTATTACCGCCGCTTGGTCGAGAATCGGCTTATTCATTTGATTTTATTATTTTATCTGCTTTTTTGGGTAAGTATGCTGTGGTCCCAGAATTGGACAGAAGGGCTCGATCAGCTCAGGCGACTTACTAGTTTGCTCTTGATACCCATCATTGTAGCTGCCCGACCTTTGCCTCAGTCTAGAAAAATAGAAGGCTTATGGAGTTTCTTTTTAGGCGCTTTGTTGCTGAGCTCTTTGGTCAACAGTATTTCATATCATTTTTTTGCCGAACGCCTGAATCTCATCGATATCCGACAAATGTCGTTATTTGGATCTCACATCCGCTTCGGGATTTTGATTGGCTTTGGTTTATCTTACACCATTTCTAGATTTAGGCACAACCGCTGGTATGGTTTGTTGGCCTTATGGTTTCTGTTCTATACTTTTGACAGCCAGGCCTTGTCGGGCGTACTAACGGTAGTCATTGTTATTCTTGGTCACATCATTTATTTTTTACTGAACAAAAGAAAAATCATTTGGGTGCTTTGTATTGGTTTCTTTTGTTTGGTAGTTTTAGCCTCCTTAATTTATTACTTAGCTCAACCAATAGAAAGCAGAGCTACATGCCCGCCAAACCCAAACTCAATGGCGCTTGCCTGGCAAAAGCGATCATCCCTGCCATTTGAGGGGCAAGATTTGCGTGGCCAAGTACTCTCATCCACCATAGAAAGATACGTCATGAGTAAAAACGGTTGTGCAGCAGGTGCTGGAGTACAGCAATTAACTTCCGATGATATTAGGCTTATTGAGCTCGGTTTTGCAGATGTACGCGAAGCACAAGGAGGCTTGCAAGCGCGGCTATTTGGTTTGCGTTATCAGCTTCATCATAGCAATAATCCAAACGACCACTCTTTGCTGGAGCGTCTCGAATATTGGCAAAACGCCACCTCGCTTATATCCAAAAATTGGCTTGTGGGCGTAGGCGTAGGAGATGTCAGTGACCAAATGCAACAAAGTTATGAAGCGCATGGATCTCTTCTGCGCCAAGACCGTCGTCTGCGCCCGCATAATTATTATTTAACCACCTGGCTCAATACCGGCATATTTGGTTTGATATTATTTTTAGCAATCATGCTGCTTTTTATCAAACAACAAATGCACTATGGGCAACTTCACGGATTATTAGTAGGCCTGAGTTTAGTCCTCACCCTTTTTATTGAAGATGGCCTTGAAACTCAAATGGGGCTCACCATTTTTGCTTTCTTCATGGCGTTTTACTCCCGAAGGGTAGCACAATAAACGTTTCTTTGAAAAATTGAGTAACTTTGATAAAAAACAATGGGGGCTATTATCTATCGCTGGACACTCATTCTAACAACTATTTCTTTTACGATTTACTTTATTTTACTGGGCTATAGTTTTTATCAAACTCCACTTGATCAAAGATTTTATCATCCAGATTATCAAAACTTGCGTGCTTCTGGTCCTTTTGGACATGGTTTAGGGATCATCGGAACAATCATAATTGCCATTGGTGTTTTTGGCTACATCTATGCAAAAAAAACACTACGCTTTGAGAAGTACGTCAGGCTCAAATACTTGCTTGAATTTCATATTTTTCTGTGCACACTTGGGCCTATCATGATTTTATTTCACACCACTTTCAAGTTTGGAGGAATTGTATCCATTGGTTTTTGGAGCATGGTACTTGTTGTGTTAAGCGGAATTGTTGGTAGGTATATTTACATACAAATACCAAGAAAACTCAATGGCAAGGAGTTAGATGCTGAAGAGCTAGCTCATGAATTAGCTGTTCTTTGGAAGCCATTAATGGAATTAGAAACAACAAGTTTTCGAATTAGAGAACTCTACTTGGAATTTGAAAAAGCGCCACTTCAACAGAAAACAAAAGTTGTTTCTAAATTATTAGTCATATTGAAATCAGAAGACGCAATAACAAAAAACCAGCTCAAATTGCTTCAAAAAAACCTAAGGAATTTACAGTTATTGAGTTACAGGATTGCAAGGCTTGAACGGATGCGCCAATTATTTAAGTATTGGCATGTTATACACAAGCCATTTGCAATTATTATGCTGATTATTGTTATCGTACATATTACCGTGGCTGCATTAATGGGCTACACTTATTTTTAGAATGGATCAATCTCAGTTTATTGTATATGGGCTTACTACAATTTTGATAATTGTAGTGTTGGGTTATTATCTGAAAAAGACAGGAAGCTTATCAAAGGTAGTTGCCCAAAAGGTTGATAAAGCGAAAAGTACTGGTCGTTTTGAACCAATTTCCTTGTATCCTTACATCGATCCACAAGTTTGTATTGGTAGTGGGGCTTGTGTAAAAGCCTGCCCAGAGGTTGATGTCCTTGGCCTTATGAATGGTCACGGCACACTCATTAATACAACAAGCTGTGTAGGTCATGGCGCTTGTTTTTTGGCTTGTCCGGTAGACGCCATTAGTTTACGCATCGGAACTGAGAAAAGAGGTGTTGAATTACCACATGTAAAACCGAATTACGAAACGAATATTCCAGGATTATACATCGCAGGGGAACTCGGCGGAATGGGACTTATTAAAAATGCCATTGAACAAGGCATACAAGCTGTTCAAAATTTACAGCCAATTGGAGGGGACATCATTGATCTCATAATTGTTGGTGCAGGTCCTGCAGGTATTGGTGCGGCATTAAAGGCAAAAGAACGCGGTTTAAATTTTAGAATCTTAGAACAAGATTCTTTAGGAGGTACAGTTTTTACTTTTCCGCGCTCCAAAATTGTCATGACGCATCCTGTCACCCTTCCGCTTCATGGTGACGTAAAACTGAACAACACATCCAAATCAGAATTATTAGAGCTGTGGCAGACACTAATAAGTCGCTATGAAATTCCGGTTACTGAAAACACCAAAGTAGATTCAATTTTCAAAAACGGCACCTATTTTAACGTGAACATTGCAAATGGCATGGACATGAAGTGTCAAAACGTACTTTTAGCAATAGGTCGTAGAGGAACACTTAGAAAGTTAGGAATTCCAGGTGAGGCAAACAATGAGCGTGTTGCTTATAGATTGCTTGAGCCAGAGCATATTGAAGCTAAAAAAGTGCTTGTCGTTGGTGGTGGAGACTCTGCAATAGAGGCGGCCTTACTTTTAATGGAGAAGAATACTGTTTATTTGTCGTATCGAAAAAATAGTTTTGCAAGAATCAAACCGATGAATGCAGCTAGAATTCAAGAAGCTATCGACAAGCAATTACTGCTTATGCTTTTTGAAAGCGAGTTAGTTGAAATTGAGAATGAGCGGGTAGTCATTCAGCTTCATTCTCAAGTTCAAACAATTGAAGCAGTTGATCATATTTATATCTTTGCAGGAGGAGAGCTGCCAACCGAATTCTTAAAAAAGGCGGGTATTGAATTAGAAGTTGCCAAAAATAAAATTTTAAGAAAACATTGAAAACGCTCTTATTTTTTATTTATTTATTATTTGCGATTACAGCAAACGCTCAGTTTTCTCCAGGAGAACTCACCACTGCACATAAGAGTTTAGAAGGCACCAACAATTGCACAAAATGCCACACACTTGGCGCTAAAATATCGGAGCAAAAATGTTTGAGTTGCCACAAAGAACTCAATTCAAGAATCAAGGCGCAAAAAGGATTGCACGCTCTTCAAAGTGTCAAGTCAAAGAGTTGTGTCAGCTGTCATTCAGAGCATCACGGAAGAACATTTGAATCCATCCGCTTAGATTCAAAAACTTTTGAGCATTCGAGAACAGGCTATCAGTTACAAGGTGGCCATGCCAAAGTAAGCTGTCGAGAGTGCCACCAAGCAAAAAATATAACTAATGCTATACTTAAAAAGAATAAAAGTACTTACTTAGGCCTTCAGCAAAAGTGCACTTCTTGTCATGACGATTACCATCAAGGCACACTTTCGCAAAGTTGTTTGAATTGTCATACTATGAATAGTTTTCAAAAGGCGTCCAAATTTGAACACAGTAAAACGAGTTTCCCATTGAAAGGCAAACACACTGAAGTATCTTGCGTAGATTGCCATAAAATCGGGACTAAAAACAATCAAAAGTTTCAATTCTTTTCGGAAATAACACATTCAAATTGCACGAGTTGTCATAAAGATCCGCATGAAAATCGTTTTGGTCAAACCTGCACAAAATGTCATAACGAGTGGTCTTGGAAGGCAAATACGTCTAATCAGCAGGGTTTTGATCATGATAAAACTGCTTTTCCACTAGTTGGTTTGCATCAAAACGTAAGTTGTAAGTCTTGCCATAAAGGGAGTTATACTGCACCTTTGAAGTATCAAAAATGTGCAAATTGTCATCAGGATTATCACAACGGGGAATTTAATAAGCCCAATGAAAGTGCACCCGATTGCAAAGCTTGTCATGAGGTAACACAACCATTTACTTTTTCTTCTTTTGATCTTATTCGACATCAAAGCAGTAGCTATCCACTAACAGGTGCGCATCAAGCCACATCTTGTCTAGATTGCCACAAGCCCACACCAAACACAAAATGGAGTTTTAAATTTAATGACAAACGCTGTGTAAGTTGTCATCAAAATATCCATCAAGGACATTTAACTGAAAAGTTTATGCCTGATCAAAATTGCACATCTTGCCATCAAACTGATAATTGGTCAATTGTTCAATTCGATCACAATCAAACAAAATTTAAATTGACAGGTCAGCATGGAAAGACGAGTTGCAGAAGTTGTCATTTTAAAGAGGGTCAAGACCAATTGGGGCGACCTATTCAAGAATTTTCAAATAAATCTCAAGATTGTAATAAATGCCATACTGACATTCACGATGGCCAGTTTCAAAATGGATCAGAAAATAATTGTGCAAAGTGTCATACCACCGAAAAAGATTGGCCAATTACCAATTTTGATCATCAAAAAACGCAATTTCCTTTAGACGGAAAACACAAAGAAGTGGGTTGTATACGCTGCCATAAGCCCCAAAACAATAATGACGGAAAATTCGTAACTTTGTATAAAATCAAACAATTCGAATGTATCGATTGTCATGGCTCTTAGTTTTTCTAATTAGTCTGAACAACCTCAGCGCTCAGTCTAATCCGCACGGGCCAAATTTTAAAATAGATTGTAAAAAGTGCCATACATCAGGTAGCTGGAAGGTAGATGTCAAAAAAATGACATTTGACCACAACGCAACCAAATTCAAACTCGAAGACAGACACGCCGTATTGAATTGTAAAGATTGCCACAGCAATCTTCAATTTTCAAATACCCCGCTCTCTTGCAACCAATGTCACCTAGATATTCATCAAAATTCTGTTGGTAACGACTGCCAAAGGTGTCATTCATCAAAGAATTGGTTAGTCGCGGATGTTTCTGGTTTGCATGCAGAAAATGGTTTTATGCTCGAAGGTGCCCACCAAGTTGTTTCTTGTGTCGATTGTCATAAAAATGGCAATTCGATGGTTTGGAACAAAATGAGAACCGACTGTGTAAGTTGTCACCAAAAAGATTACCAAACAACTACCCAACCCAGTCATATTCAGGTAGGTTTTTCTACAGATTGTATTGAATGTCATTCACCATTTTCTCCAATATGGAGCAGCTCTTTTTTCCATGAGTTTTTTCCGCTTACCAATGGACATGATCAGGTCAGTTGTGTGGCTTGTCATGGCAATACACCGTATAACCAAACTTCGCCAGAGTGTGCTAGTTGCCACATCGCTGACTACAACACTGCTAATAATCCAAATCACCAATCATCTGGTTTTCCGACTGACTGTGCTTTATGTCATACCACCAATATTGGTTGGAAACCTGCAAGCTTTCTGAGTCATGACGCCGAATATTTTCCCATTTACTCTGGGAATCATCAAGGTGAATGGATTTCCTGTACAGATTGCCACATAAATACCTCCAACTATGCACAGTTTACTTGCATTGAATGTCATGAACACAATGACCCAGCCGAATTAGCCGATGATCACAACGATGTGAATGGTTATGTTTTTCAAAGCCAAGCATGCTATCAATGTCATCCAACAGGTTCAGATTAATTGCTTACATCAGCATGCTATGCCTCTCAACTAATTTGTTTGGCCAGGCCTCTTTATCTGAAAAAATTACAATTCAAGGAACGGTTAGTTACCAAACAGGGATCAATACCTATGTAAAATTTGAACAAACGAGGCCTATTCAAATTGGTGACACCTTATTTAATGCTTCCAATCCCTGCCTTCTCGTTCAAGCAAAATCAAGCACTTCTTGTGTTTGCGTACTAATTAACGGATGTAGCCTTCACATTGGCGATACGCTTGAATACTTCTATTTCGACAAAATTGTAGTGCAACAAGAGGAACCCACACCCTCTTTATCTGATACAAATTCAACGATCCAATCCTTACCAAAAGATTCAATAAAAATCAACGAGCCCGTTACTTCCGGTTCGCTTTCTTTTTCCACTTTAGCGCAACAATCTTTATGGTCAGAAGCAAATAGAACGAACTTAAGGCAAATTATTCGTTTTGGTGTTTCTCATCATTTCATGTTCTTAGGTAAACCAAGTATATTGAACCTGAACGGTAATTACCAACATTACTATAGCAATTTACCTTCAAATTATCCAAGTGCAGGCCGGCTTAATATTTTTCAAGGCTCTATTGACCAACAATTAAATAGCCAGTTACGCCTGAGCGTGGGCCGGTCTTTTCAAGCAAATGGGTTGAGCACTTTTGGCATTCTTGATGCTTTACGCGTGCAGTATAGTCAAAACAAGTGGCAGTTTGAATCTCTGGTTGGTTTCTTACCACATCTAGGAACATTTGGAATAGATTTAAAACAACAATTGATAGGAACCTCCTTTGTTTATGCAAAATCTACGCAAGGAAAATATCTACAATTTGGCTTTGGCACCTACTTACAGCTTAAAAATGGCCTGTTTGATCGGTTTACAACTGCGAGTCAAGGGGTACTAAATGTTGGAAAACTACAAGGATATTTCTCAAGTGATATCGATTTAAGCGCTAAATCTGTGCGTTTGAATAATCTATTTGTTTCTTCTCAGTGGATGATTTCAAAGAAATGGCAGTTATTCTTGTCTTATGATGCCAGACAGCATTTTATTCTTTGGAATTCTTACAACCAATCTTTAATAGACGATTTGCTGGACAATGCTGTTCAGCAGGGTTTGCGTGTACGAATTCAATACCGAGCTGGCGCAAATACTATTTTAAGCCTACATGTAACAAACAGGTTTAACAAACAACTATCACAAATGCAGTTATTAGGCTTGCAAATCAGGCAACAAAAATTCTTTTGGCGTGGTGCACAATTAAGTTACTCCGGGAACCTTGCGAGTTACCCCTCTTGGTTCAGTGTTCAGCAAACTTTGCGTTTTGAACAACAAATCAGATCCAATCAATTAGGACTTTACTATCGCAGTCAACTATTTGATCGAAAAGAAATTTCTACAACTATAATCAATCAGTCCACTTTTGGAATTCAATATAATTCCGCATTAAAAAAACAACTTCGCTTTAACCTTACTAGTGAATTTGGAATGCAGCAACAACAAAAAATAATACGAACCTATGTTACAGTTATTAAAAAATTCTAGCCGATTAACACTGATTGTCATTCTCTTGTTGAATTTTTCGTGTGAGGAGACAAGTAGTTTGGAGCAAATCAAAAAAGATAAATCCTCCGTGTTTAAACATGCACAGAACGGAATAATTTCTGAAAAACAAGAGGTGCAAATTCTAGAACACATAGCGGGTAAGCGTTATTCTTATGCGAAAGTAAAGTCAGTTAGTTCTACATATTGGTTAGCCACCATGCTTGGTGACTTTGAGGTAGGTCAGAAATACTTTTATACCGAAGGAATTGAGAAAACGCAGTATTTGAGTACAGAACTCAACCGTACTTTTGAACGAATCGTTTTGGTCACGCAGCTTTTTTCAAGTTCGAATGAGCAAGTTCAGTCCATCCAAAATTCGGGTCCGGTAGCAGCTCTACCAGGCTCAATATCCATTAAAGAATTAGTTGGCAAGTCGGCTAGCTTTAATGGCAAGCAAATACAATTGACCGCAAGGATTACAAAAGTAAATGCGGCAATTATGGAGCGAAATTGGTATCATATCCAGGACGGAACTTTAAATGGCTATGATTTGGTTTTCACATCAGCTGAAGAATTTCCCGTGGGGCACGTCGTCACGATCAAAGGAATTCTTTCAACAAACAAAGATTTTGGAGCAGGCTATAAGTATGAAATGATCATTGAAAACGCAATAAGTATCAAATGAGGCGTCTAGGGATAATATTTTTAAAATTAGTGTCTGAAAAAGCCGCACTCGTTTATTTATTAGTTTTTGCCATTGCCATTGCAGTTGCCACATTTATCGAAAATGACTTTGGTACTGATGCTGCCCAAAGATGGATCTATAAAGCAGATTGGTTTACTGTACTTCTTTTATTTTTTGGCGCCAGTATCGCTTCAATGGCATGGCGCTATCAACTTTGGCAACGTAAGCGCTACGCGGTGCTTTTATTTCATATCAGTATGCTCCTTATTTTGTTTGGTGCACTCGTTACACGTATTTTTGGCTTTGAAGGAGTTGTTGCTATACGTGAAGGACAGGCTACACAACAGTATTTGACCTCAGAGACCTTTCTGGATTTAAAAATTTATGGACAAAACCAAGAAGAATACGGGCATCAACTTCCTGTTCTTTTATCTTCTTTAGGTTCTAATCATTTTTCACATACGTATACCATTGACGATAAACAGATTAAATTGGAGCTTCTCGACTTTATTCCAAATGCAAAAGAATCATTTATCTCAAATGCTAGTGCTAAAAAGACTTTAAAAATTGTTTTTCCTAGTAGTGGTGGTCGTCAAGAAGTATATTTAAGTGAGGGAGAGCGTAAAACATTTTTTGGAATACCATTTAATTTCACCAATCAAAACCTATCCGATCACATCAATATCTATCGGCAGCAGGATAACTTTCTGCTTCAGGTAGCTGCGCCATATTCTTGGATGGAAATGGCTACTCAAAGTCAAAATGAAGTAACGACTCCTGATTCTTTAGCCCCTTTACATTTGAAGGCCTTGTATACAATCGGTAAAGCACAATTTGTTTTTGCTCAAATATTGACAGGAAAAAATGCTGGTTATAGTTCAAATGGTTCAAAAATCACTGAAAAGAGCCAAAATGCATTGAAACTCAGACTTAGCTCAGGATCCTTGACACAAGATTTTTATGTACTTGGAAATAAAGGCCAATTGGGTCAAAAACAAGAAGTTTCCTTGGGTAATTATCGTTTTGAAATTGCTTATGGTTCGGTCTTGAGAGACCTTCCATTTTCTTTATATCTGAGAAATTTTGAATTGAAGCGCTATCCCGGCACATCTAGTCCAGCGTCTTTCTCAAGTCATGTCACTTTGATAGACGAATCACAAAAATTGCAGTTACCCTATCATATTTACATGAATCATGTTTTAGACCATAGAGGATTTCGCTTTTTCCAATCTTCATATGATCCCGATGAAAAAGGAACTTATTTAAGCGTCAATCATGATTTTTGGGGTTCCTTTATTTCTTATTTGGGTTATATTTTACTTACTATTGGTTTGCTTTGGACATTAATCAGTAAAAACACCCGTTTCTCAGCATTGAGAAAGGCACTTGGGCTTTTAGTCTTTTTTACAATAAGTTCAAACGCTCAAACACAAACGCTGCTTCAGGCAAAAAGAGAACTTGTTTCGCAGACGCATGCCAATTTGTTTAGTCAAATATTAGTGCAAGATTTTAATGGCCGCTTTAAGCCAATGCATACGCTGGATCGAGAAATTATGCGAAAAGTATATGGTCATGAAGTGTTTGAGTCCGCCTCCGCGGATCAAGTTGTACTCAGCATATTTGGGGCCAAGGAGTCGTGGTTTCATGTTCCATTAATTAAGTTAGGAGTTCAGCCAACCCTCAGAAAAATACTCCATGTAAACAATGACCAAACGCACTTAGCATATCAAGATTTTTTTAATGCAAGAGGCGTATACATACTCCAGACAGCAGTTAATGAGAGTTCGGCAAAAGCAGATAAAGACAAAAACACATATGATAAAGAGTTGCTCAAACTAGACGAACGGGTAAGTATTTTAAATATGGTCATGTCAGGTACAATATTTAAAATTATTCCTTTACCAAATGACCCAAATCATACCTGGGTTTCTCAGCATGCTCATGAGGTAGATGGTCATGTGGCTGCACAGGAATGGTTCAATCTTTATACACAAGCATTACATCATGGAATGCATCACAATGATTATTCCGATGCAAATCAACTATTGGCTGAACTAGATGGGCATCAACGCGAAAGTGCAACTGAATTTTTGCCTTCTCAAGCTCAACGCAACTGGGAAATTAGACTCAACAACAGTCGTGTTTTTGAGCGACTAACGTATGTTTACTTATTTTTAGGTCTAGCCTACCTATTCTTGCTATTGTGGGGTTTGCTGAGAGATCAGCCACTTCAGAAAAAACTTTTCAAATCTTTACTTTGGCTTTCAATCGCAGCGTTTATTTTGCACTGTGGTGGTTTACTTTTGCGTTGGTTTATTTCTGAAAGAGCACCTTGGAGCAACGGTTATGAGTCAATGATTTACATTGCATGGGCTATTATCTTAGCAGCAATGATATTTGCTAGAAAGTCGATTGGGGCACTTAGTGCGGGCTTCATTTTATCAGCGATTATGCTTGTAGTTGCTCAAATGAGTTATTTCAATCCTGAAATCACACCATTAGAACCTGTCCTTAATTCGTATTGGCTAACCATTCACGTTTCGATGGAGGCGGGCTCTTATGGTTTTCTATTACTTGGAGGTATGATTGGCCTGATTAACCTAATACTGATTAGTTTGAGTTCAACTAAACGAATTTCAGCGCTTTACAAAAACGTAAAGGAGCTAACCATCCTTAGCGAAATGACTATAACCGGCGGTTTGGTGATGCTGAGCATTGGTACTTACTTAGGTGGTGTTTGGGCTAATGAATCATGGGGCAGATATTGGGGTTGGGATGCAAAAGAAACTTGGGCTTTAGTATCTATTTTGGTTTATGCGTTAATTTTACACCTGAGATTTCTACCCAAATTGAATACTTTTCTCGTTTTTAATATCGCTTCTATTTTTGGCTTTGCTTCGATCCTTATGACCTATTTTGGCGTAAATTATTATTTGTCAGGATTACATTCTTATGCCGCTGGCGATCCAATACCAATACCAAGTTGGGTTTATGTTGCTGTAACACTCGTTAGTTTACTTTCGATTTTGGCATCTGTTCAATTTAAACGACACTGGACCAAGCATAGAGGTTTAAAAATTTAATCCTTAACTTCGCATACCATGTCCATAGAAGTCAAAAATCTCTATAAATATTACGGCGAGCAAGCCGCAGTTCGCGACGTCAGTTTTTCGGTCAAAAAGGGTGAAATCGTTGCTTTTTTAGGACCAAATGGTGCTGGTAAATCTACCACCATGAAAATCATGACGGGCTTCATGCCTGCCAGTGAAGGAGAGGTCTTTATCTGTGGTAAGAAGGTCGATATCGATAAGCTCGACACCCGTCAAATCATTGGTTATTTGCCTGAAAATAATCCGCTTTATACTGATATGTATGTGCGCGAATACCTCGAATTTGTAGGCCGCATTTACAAAATCAAAAATTTGAAGGCACGCGTTTCAGAAATGATCACAGCTGTGGGCTTAGAGGTGGAGCAATTTAAAAAAATTGGTGCGTTATCTAAAGGCTACCGCCAACGCGTTGGTTTGGCACAAGCCATTATCCACGACCCTGAGGTGCTTATTTTAGACGAGCCCACCACCGGTCTTGACCCCAATCAATTGGTAGAAATCCGTGAGCTCATCCGAAATATCGGTAAAGAAAAGACAGTTATCTTATCTACGCACATCATGCAAGAGGTCGAGGCTATCTGCGACCGCGTTATCATCATTTCTAAAGGTCAAATTGTAGCAGACGACACCGCCAAAACACTCCAACAAGAGCTCGAACACCAAACGGTTTACGTTGAGTTTGATGCCAAAGTCACGAAATCACAACTCACTAAAATACCTGGTGTCAGTAAGGTTGAAGCACTAGACAACGGTTGGCTGATCGAATCTGTTACCGTAGCAGACCTCAGAAAGGATATTGCACAATACGCACAAAAAGAAAATTGGCTGATCCTAACCTTAAAAGTAGATCAGAAATCGTTAGAAGAAGTATTCAAAGAATTAACAAAGTAAAATGCCCAGCAACTTTATCGCAGAACTCCAATGGCGCGGCATGATCCACGATATCATGCCCGGAACCGAAGAAGCACTCCTCAAAAAAGTATCCGCTGGCTATATCGGTTTTGACCCTACCGCAGATTCCCTGCATGTTGGGCATCTGGTCCAAATCATGACCCTTGTACATTTTCAGCGCGCGGGCCATAAACCTTACGCATTGGTTGGGGGCGCCACAGGCATGGTAGGAGACCCATCTGGCAAAAGCCAAGAGCGCAACCTGCTAGATGCCGACACGCTCAACCACAACGTGGCTTGTGTACGCAAACAGCTCGAAGCATTCCTCGACTTCAATTGTGGCGAAACTTCAGCCGAAATGGTCAATAACTACGACTGGTTTCAAAACATGTCTTTCCTCGACTTCATTCGCGATGTCGGTAAGCATATTTCTGTCAACTACATGATGGCCAAAGACTCTGTCAAAAAAAGGCTCGAAACGGGTATGTCTTTTACAGAGTTCTCGTATCAGTTGGTGCAGGGCTATGATTTTTACCACCTCAATAAACACCACAACTGTATTCTTCAATTAGGTGGTTCAGACCAATGGGGCAATATCGTTACAGGCACGGAGCTCATTCGCAGAAAAGCTGGTGGCGAGGCCTATGCGGTCACTACCCCCTTGATTAAAAAAGCAGACGGCACTAAATTTGGCAAAACAGAAAGTGGTTCAGTATGGCTCGATCCAGAGAAGACGAGCCCTTATGCTTTTTATCAATTCTGGCTAAATGCGTCAGATGCCGATGCTGCCAATTACATCCGCATTTTTACGTTGCGCAGCAAAGAAGAAATTGCCACACTAGAAGCTGAGCATACCGAAGCGCCGCATTTGCGCGTCTTACAAAAAGCGATAGCTCAAGACATTACTACCCGGGTGCATGGCGCTGAGGCCTTACAAACCGCAATAGCTGCCAGCAATATCCTTTTTGGCAAATCTACCGCCGAAGATCTTCTTGCGCTCTCTGAAAAAGATTTCTTTGCTGTTTTTGAAGGAGTTCCGCAGGCTTCAATTTCTCTTTCTGATTTTGGTTCAGGGCTCTCTATTATAGATGCATTGGCTGCTAAAACAGGATTTTTAAGTTCGAATGGAGAGGCGCGCCGAGAACTCAAAGCAAATGCAATTTCAGTCAATAAAGAAAAGGTCGGTGAAGACTTCATTTTACTTCCTGAGCACCTCATTAACGGCCGTTACGCCTTGTTAGGAAAAGGTAAAAAGAACAATTACATCTTATTGGTTGAGGCCTAATTTTGGCATAAACATTGCCTTGGCATTGGAGAAAAGTTGCGATATCGCCTCGATTATACCAATTTGCGTAATCCACTGACATCAAAGCGATAAGTTCGGTCGTTTGCAGAAAATACTGAATTGAATTTCCTAGTTTAAGTTCAATTTTAACTAATGCTAGTTTTTAGTAAACTTATTAGTTAACTTTGTATGTCGTTAAGAAAGATTATTTTCGTTACGGAGGATGCAATGCGGTTTTACCAACTTCAACCACTGAAAGCCCAAAGAAAAATAGACTTTGTTTTTGATTTAGTTCGGAATATAGAGGTAGTACCAATTCAATATTTCAAATTTTTAAAGGGTACAAATGGTATTTTTGAAATAAAAGTAGTTGCCCATTTAAGTAGTCTTCGATTCTTATGTTTCTTTAATAACCAGAGGCTTATTATGGTTACAAATGCATTTATTAAGAAGTCGCAAAAGACACCAAATAAAGAAATACAAATCGCTGAAAGGATAAAAAAAGAATATGAAAGCAACTAATTTTCAGCCTGTTCCATTTGAACATATACTCGACGAAAAGTATGGAAAAATTGGATCTCCGGACCGTAATATTTATGAAGAGGAGTCCAAGGCTTTTAGAATCGGGGTATTCATAAAGCAGGCAAGAATTGCAGCCAGTTTAACTCAGGAAGAGCTTGCACTGCGAATAGGCACAAAGAAAAGTTATATTTCTAGGTTAGAAAGAGGAATGTGTGATATTCAATTAAATTCCTTAATTCGAATAATCGAAAAAGGTTTGGGAAGGAAATTTGAAATCTCTATATTGTGATCATTACCTCAAAATCTCTAATCGTTGCGTTTGTGAACCTAACTTGATTAAATAAGTTCCGGAAGGGAATTTACCAAGGTCAAGTTTCGTTTCTTCTTCTTGAAGCGTGGTTTCAAGTATGATTCGTCCAAGGGCATCGCAAATCATCATGTTTGATCCAATTAGATTTGGGTCAACATCCAGAAAAATTACATCTTGTGCCGGATTTGGATAAACCGAAAGCGAGGCAATTGCATTTTCATCTAAACCCGTAAAATCTAAAGTAAGGTTGAGGATAAGCAAGCTGTCGCAGCCTGCCGCATTGGTTAGTATTTGTGTGTAAGTCCCCGATGAGGTATAATTCTGCCCGTTCAAACTGTAACTATCAATAGCTGAGACTGTAATGGTGTTGCTACTGGCGTCATTAACACTCACAAAAACGGTATCGGTACCAATACAACCTTCATTACTTGCCCCAGTTAAAACATAAGAACCGCTTAGTTGGGGTACAAAAGGAATGCTGTCTGCGATGTTGTTGCTCCAAAACATAAAGATACCGCCTGTTCCATATAAAATAACTTCTTCACCAAAACAGATCGATTGGTCTGGTCCGGCATTTATCTGTGGCAAACTGTTCACGATTACACTGACGGTATCTGAATCTGAGCAACCATTAGCATTACTTGCACTTGCAATATATATTTGAGTATGGTTTGGAAGAAAAGGAACATTGTTACTAATGCCCCCCGACCATTGGATGCTAGGAAATCCAGTTGCATTTAATTGTGCAGAATCACCGGGACACAAAAATAAGTCTTGGCCAGCATTGACGTTGACATTTTGAGCAATTACGGCTACTTGATCCCAACTTGAACAACCATTGGCATCAAAGCCAGTAACGGTATAATTCTGACTGATAGTTGGGGAAAAAGTACTTCCATTTACAATATTAGGCGTCCAAATATAGTTTGCAGCTCCTGTTGCCGATAAGGTAACCTGACTGCCATTACAAGCGTATTGATCAGGGCCTGCACTAAGGCCGGTTAAGGTTGTACTCGATGCATATAAGTCATTGATTTCACATTGGCTCAGTGCACGGTTCCAAATCCCAATATCATCTATTTGGCCAAAAAAATGATTTCCACCAACGCCTTTACCGATCAACAAAGGAAGGGTGGTACTACTTACTGCAGTATGATTGAAAGTAGCTGTAGCTGCGGCAACATTGTCTTTATAAAGGGTCATTTGCCCCGCATTATAAACCATGACAATATGGGTCCAAACATCTGTAGTTGTGGTACTCTGGGCCCAAATCCAAGCCGACCCTTGTTTGTTGGTACCAAATTGCATATTAAGACTAGCTAATTGGAAAATCCAAATAAAATTTCCGCTAGCCGTGGTGGCATGCATAATGGGGATACCTAAACTTGCAGTGTTCATACGCTTATACCAAAAAGAAACCGTAAACGTGGACGTTGGATTAAATGTGTAGCTTGGGTTTGTTCGAGTTAGAAAAGAGCTGATGCCATCAAAATCATAGGCGGCATTGGTATTTCCAAAACGATCTGCTGTTAGTATAGCGCCATTGTTGGTGAGGTGATTATTAAATGGGCTGAGGTCATTGCCATTCCCGTTGAATGGATAATAAGATAATAAGCCATTCACTGGTACATAGCTAGGAATTTGCGCGAACAATGGAAAGCACAAAAGGAATACAAAAGGCAGCAGAAGTTTCATTTCACAGGTTATATTTGTTCGAATTTAAAGATTATTCTATTAAGTTTATACTATGAAATTTTTCTTTCTATTATTCCTTTTGTTTTTGGGATACGGTGCCAATGCCCAGTATAAAACACTTACATTGAAAACAGGAACAACATATCGCTACACCAAGTTGCAATTTGTTTCTGATGATACACTCTTCTTTAAATCAAAAACTGACCGTGTCAATTATAAAGTAGCAACTACCGACCTCAATTCGAGTTTCTATTTACCCTATGGCAAATACCATCATTTCAACAATGCGTCAAAAAATTTAAAGCCATTAAAGATCGCAATGGGGGTTGGTATTGGGCTCATGTTAGGTGGTGCAGGCGCCGCTTTTTTATTGGATACAGATTTTGTGGTGATATACATCATCACTTTTGCTTCGCCAGGTGCTATAACCTATTTCATTGCAAATTTTATTCACGATCATAAAAAAATTCATCAGCAGGCTGTGCTCGCTATATAATTGCGGCTATGTCAGTGTCCAAAAAAACCTTTACCCTTACCCAATTTGTTGAAAGCGTCAAAAGCGTGATCAATCGTACCTATGGTGAAAATGCTTATTGGGTAACGGCAGAACTCGTTAAGCTCAATATTAAAGGTGGACATTATTATTTAGAATTAGCCGATTCTGTAGAGGGTTTCAATACAGCTCAAATGAAAGCGGTAGTTTGGCGCACCCAAGTTTTGGCCTTACAAACCAATTTTGGTGAAGAATTCAAGCAACTCATGCAGCCAGGCAATCGATTATTGTTCAAGGTTTCTGTTGCTTATCACGAAATTTATGGTCTCTCCTTAACGATCCACGATCTCGACCCCGCCTTTACTTACGGAGAAATCGAGCTCAAAAAGAAACAGACGATAGAGCGGCTCAAGCAAGAAGGATTGTACAACTTGCAAAAGCAGCTCAAGTTACCCATGATCATCAAACGCGTCGTCTTGATTGGCTCACCAGATACCTCTGGGTATAGAGATTTTATGACTGAAATGACCACCAATAATATTTACCGGAATTTCACCATTCAGCAAATTGCAACAACAGTCCAAGGAGATAAAGCTGTTGCTGAAATTTGCCAGGCGCTGCAAGAGGCAGACTCTTACGACGCCGATGCTATTATCCTTATAAGAGGAGGAGGCAGCAAAATGGACCTCCATGTATTTAACGATTATCAGATTTGTAGTGCAATTGCTGGCCTTCGACTGCCAGTTATTACAGGCATTGGTCATGAAAATGATGAAGTCGTTGCAGATCTCGTGGCGCATACCAGACAAATTACACCAACAGCTGTTGCCAAGTTTTTATACGTGCGGGTCGGAACCTTCAGAGCAGACCTCCAAACCAACCTAGACCGTGTCTTGACGCAAGCGCTCAGCCAAATGGCGTGGGCTACAGAGCAGTTTACCAATACCAACAAATTCTTGTCGCATTATTTTCAGCATATCATCACGGAATACAGAACAGACCTTCAATCAAAATTGCACTTCATTCAGTTATTTACTGCCGATACACTTGCTGAGGAGCGCGCGCTACTCGAACTCGCTTTGAATCGGGGAGGCACGGCTTCTGTAAATCACCTCCGAGTGCTACGCGAAATTGAACTACCCGGAACCCTCGATCGAATTTTAGTGAATGCCCGAAACCTGATCGAAATAAGTCGTATGGAAATGAATGGCATGCGCGATAAAATAGAATTGCTCAATCCGCTTAAATTATTAAAAGTAGGTTACACCATGAGCAGTATTGACCACATAGATTTAGCGCATTATTCAGGCGAATATATCGGCAAAGAAATGCAGACCTTGAGCGATCAATTCACTATTTACAGTACTATTACCAAAATTCAAAAATAGCATGGAAGAAAAATTAAGCTACGAAGAGGCACTTTCTCAACTGCAAGTTATTGTAAAGAAACTCGAAAACAAAGAAGTCAAAATTGATGAATTAGCAGGTACGGTGGCACGGGCCAACGAACTCGTTGAGTATTGCCAAACCAAGCTGCAGCAAACCGAAACCGAGATTCAGAAGATTGTCAAGAAGGGGTAGGGCGCTTTCATTAGTTGCGATTTTCGCAAATCATTTATTTGGAGTTGTAAAATCAAGTTCGGCTAGTTGCGTTTGCTGCAGTATTTTTGGTCAAAATGACCAGTATGAGAGCGTATTTTTTTCTATTAATTGTCTTATTGACTACAAAACTGTGTTTAGCCCAACAACTCGACCCTGTACATTACCCACCGGAAGCTGAATGGAAACAACTTTATGTTAGAAATTCAGATACGGTAATCACCTGTATGCGCTATTATTTTAGTTCAGAAGACACCTTATACTTCCGGGAGCATCCGTCCCTAAAAGTGGTCAAGTACGCCTTAGCTGACGTCTATCCTCCAACTTTTTCCTTGGGTAAGGATTACCAATTTCAGAAAAAAGGAGCCCGGATCGCAACGCGTATGTTTTTTTCTAGAAAACTCGACCGATTCTATGATTATTATTTACATGTACCGTTATTGACTGTCCATGAGAGAAAAATCGAACAAGGTAAAGAAATAGAAACACCTCAGGATATTGACACCATGTTCTCTTGGAATAAGCCAAAAATGTACAATCCAGATGCAACTTTTGGAGAAATGCCTCAAAAAATCTTGTATCACACCTCTGGCTGCACTTATTATCTCGCGGACTATTATTTCATGTCAAATGGCCTGCTTTTTTTTAGACTATCTGGCAAGCCCGATGTTTATTCACTCCCTTTGAACATGATCAAAAGATCCGAAGGAATCTATGACCTAGGCCGTGACCTCGACCTTGGTCACCGTTATAAGTACCGCAAAAACACGCGCCGTATGCTCGGATTTAGCATTATTTTTTATCCAACCTATTTAGTCACGCTCCCTATCGGGATTTTCAGGTCTGTTCGACATGCACGGTACCGCAATGCGAAAATGTTGAGTTGTAGTGGGGGTTGATTAAACATTTTGACGTACAATGGGTTATATTTATAACCTAAACCTACTATTTGTCAAGCCAAAATCGATCTTTTGATTATGCCTTTATTGGCATGGGTTGCGCCAACTCGTTAATATTAATGGAGTTGCAACGAAAAGGTTTGCTTGAGCAAAAGCGCATTGTTGTCTACGAACCAGACCACAAAAAATCCAACGACCGTACTTTTTGTTTTTGGCTTACGCCCGAGCAGCTACTTGAGGCTGGCCTTGAACAGCTTGTTAGTCATAGTTGGTCAGCTGTTAGTGTCAATGACCTTGCTGCCCAATCATTGGAAGGCAAAAGATATTACTATTTGAGGGCAGATGCACTTTATGCTCACGCTTCACAAATTCTTTCCCAATATCAGGTTACTTTTCATGCTGAATTGCTCAAAGATTATCCAAGCGAATTGGCGCATTTTGTATTCGACTCAAGGCCACCTCATTTTGAGTTGAACACTTCACTCGATGTACAGATTAGCCAAAGTTTTTACGGATGGTTGGTCAAGACCGAAGCACCCATTTTCGATCCGGAAGTATTTACCATGATGGATTTCTCCATTGCTCAACATGGCCAGACCCAATTTTTGTACGTTTTACCTTTTGATTCTCGGCAAGCATTGATAGAGCCAACTCGCTTTGGCCAAGCACAAATTTCAGAGCAAGATGCCGCAGCAGTCATTACCAATTTCTTAAAGGAAAAGCATACAGCATTTGAGATTTTAGAAAAAGAACAGGGTTGTATACCGATGTGTAGCGCCCCGTTAATGAATGAAAAATTACCGGTAAATTGGTTTAGAACCGGTGCTGGAGGCGGCCAGCTGAAGCCGAGTACAGGATATTCGTTTGTACGAAGCTTAACAGATGCCCAACATCTAGTAGGGTCTATACGTTTGAAAGTCTCTAAATTCAAGCGCCGCAAAAGTCCAGTACGTTTTGCATATTACGACCGTTTGCTTCTTAAAATTCTCGCTCAAAAACCCCACAAGGGGAAAGAGATTTTTACCAAGCTTTTTCGGCATAACGAAGCGTCGAAAGTGCTCAATTTTTTGGATGAGCAATCTACCCCGCTTCAAGAAATTCGACTGATGTCGACATTGCCCTTCTTATTATTTGTCAATGCGGCATTAAATGATTTATTGGCAAAGGTTGGTATTCTACTCAAAAAAAGAAGCTTAGCGTTATATCTTACCATTGCCTGCCTTTTGCTGCAACAGTTTCATTTAGAACTTTTCATTTATGTAATTCTCTCGGGTGGGCTTCTGGCAATTGGTATACCACACGGCGCACTTGACCACTTATATACAATTACTAATCAGCAACGTGTTCCTTGGAAATTTATTGGTATCTACCTCGGGCTCGGACTGCTCATTTTACTGCTTTGGTGGCTTTTTCCAGCTGCTGCGCTACTTATTTTTTTAATCTACACTGCCTGGCATTTCGGGCAAGCTGATTTTGAAAACTGGAATTTAAGTAGTGGGCTAAAAAGTTTCTTTTGGGGCAGTATGGTGCTGGCCCTAATTTTAGGAAGTCATTGGACGGAAACAACGGTCATCCTAAAAGAAATGGGAATCTCGTTACCACTCACTTATGGTTTGAAGATGGAAAGTGTTTACATATGGCAACTTTCATTAATGCTCATTCTTTTTCTTCCAAAGCAGGTCATACAGGCTAGTAAAAAGGAAACTATTTTCATGTTAATTATGGGTGCTTGGCTTCCTTTGTTGCCTGCTTTTGGCTGTTACTTTATTTATCAGCATAGCGTACATGGTTGGTTGCATTTGAAACAAAAGTTGAACATG
Organism: Crocinitomicaceae bacterium; assembly: GCA_044372045.1. Taxonomy (GTDB): domain Bacteria; phylum Bacteroidota; class Bacteroidia; order Flavobacteriales_D; family Crocinitomicaceae; genus UBA952. Next base: position 15,170 of record JBILSN010000003.1, on the reverse strand, counting down.
AACCACCAGAAAATGTGGATTCAGGCACTACCATTTACGATAGGTGCCTTGCTGTTATTCAGTGCCTATTTGTATTTCGTTCAAGAACCCAATTGGGGTCAGGTCTTCATTTTCTTATCGGCACTGAGCTTCCCGCATGTATATTACATGCACAAAAGCTATCGGAAAGCGTACTAATTTTATGGTGCAATGAGCAGTGGTAAGGACTGCTCAGCTATTTTAAGATAATAGGCGCCGCGTTCCAATTCTTTGTTGAGCAAAATTTGGCCATTTGTTTGGCCAGTTTGGACTACCTTGCCTTCTTGATTGATTACTTCATAAGTTACGACGGTTTCGAGTCCAATTATTTGTAAGGCTTGGCCATCTCCTATAGGATTCGGGCTTAATTGGAGTGTAGTTGGAATTGTATAATTTAAACCGCTGTCTTCAATGGTGAGGTTAATGGTTACTGTGCTGTCACAGCCATTAATGGAAGTAAAGAACTGGGTATAAGTTCCGGAGACAGAATAACTGATGCCATTCCAGTTAAAAGCGTCTAGAACGGTGCTATCAATTGTTATAGCGTCAATTGGATACACATTTAAATTGAGCGTCACAACAGAGTCACAGCCTGCGCTTGTTTGCAAAGTGTCGATATACACACCGCTGTTTGTTAATGATTGGCCATTCCAAGGATAAGAACCACAGGCATCGGCGTTAACGCTGGTCGTAATGGTTGGGGTTATGGTGAGGTTTAGTGTAATGATCGAATCACAGCCCCAAATGGTAGTGCCCACATAGCTGTAGGTTCCACTTTGAGCGTATGTTTGCCCGTCGAAGGTGTATGGATTACACGTACTAACGTTTAATGTAGTATTGGATGGCAAATGTTGGGCTATTGTAATGCTTGCCGGGCTACTTTGTCCGCAATTATTTTGCGAAGTAACAGATAGTACGCCATTCTGAAAGCTCGGATTAAAAAGTAGACTGATATTGTTATTTGTACTAGAACCAGTTGAACCGGTAGGTGTAGTCCAGACATAAGATGTAGCTCCGGGTACACTCCCAATTGAATAGGACTGTCCAAGTGAATTAGCACAAAAATGCAATGGGCCATTAATGGCGCTTGGTGCATTTGGCGCAGTGTTGATGGTCACCGTTACGGCTAATCGGTTAACGGATGCTAATCCATTTACGGTTTGAGTGGCATAGTAGGTAGATCCATTAATTAATAGAGTGGTATTTGCCAATGGGCTACCTCCTGTCTGGGTTGGGTACCATTGAATAGCAGTGCCGGTTGCACTCAATTGCGCGACTGTTGCCCCCGAACAAAAGGTCTGGTTAGCTGCACCTGTCGGCGCTGCAGGAGGCGTTGGTGGAGGAACAAACGTAAAACTTGCCGAAGTACTTCCGCGATTGGAATTTCCATGATAGCTATAGCCAAAGCTAGGCATATTCGAGCGTGCCCAAATTAGGCTAATGAAATTAGGTGCAGCCGGAAACACATAGTCATTGGCGTCGCCAGTATTGAGGGCTCTTGTTGCTATTATAGTTCTGGTGCCTGCACTCACGACATCAGAGGTGATGGTCCAGTTTTGTTGGGCATCTGCAACGGGGGCATTAGTACCAGTAAGCTTACAATCAAATTCAATAAGTGTAACTGCACTATGAACACCCACTACATCAGTACCGTTCGTCATGGAACTTGCATTGAAACCAAGTGCAAACCATCGCCCAGAAGGGCCGGTTAGCGTCAGGGTTACCTGAGTAGTGATATCAATTTTGGCAGTCATGGCAAGCCCTGCCGTTGAGCTCAAATTAACCACGCCTGTGGTATAGGTTTGTGCCACAATGCCCTGACCAAAAGAAAGGATCAATACTACTAAAAGAATAAAACTACTTTTCATATTTTTTAATTATTTGGTTCAATTTAGGATCGTTGTAAAGCGCTAATAATTGCGCCACCGATCTACCTTGTGGATCTTGAATAGAGAGGTCTAAATTGTACTCAAGCAGCAATTGTATGACCTCTATGCGTTGTAAAGATAATGCAAAATGTAATGGATAACCCAGTTGTTCAAACTGACAGGTGTCGTTTGGATTGACGCCTCTTTTGAGGAGTTCCTCGATTAAAGCAAGGTTATTTTTGTAGATAAGCGCATAAATGGCCGAGCCTTCAGGATAGCAATAATGGATATCAGCACCTCTTTGTAGTAATAATTTAGCGACTTCGTTATTGCCCCGATAGGCCGCAAGTAAGAAGGGGCTCGCACCGTTTTCTGAAGTCAAATTCAGCTCTTCAGGATGCTTTTTGAGATGTGCTTGCATTTGCTTGACAGAGCCTGAACGCGCGAGGTCAAAAATATTTTGTGCCAAAGTGTAGTTGGCCAAACACAAGAATATCAATAAGGAACGAAACATTACGGGTATAAAAATAGCCAAAAACTAAATGCTATTGATGGCGGTCCACAACATGGCACCTACGAGCATCATTTTGAGACCGGTACCGAGCAAAAAACCCAAGAATGCACCTTTGGCAGATTGCCAGGCGTCCTGATTGTTTCGACCCATGAATAGTTCACCTATATAAGCGCCAACAAGTGGGCCAAGTATAATACCCCACGGCCCGGCAAAAAGCCCAACCAATACACCTATGGTGGCACCCCATTGACCGGCCTTACTGCCCCCAAATTTTTTGGTTGTCCAGATGGGTAAATAATAATCCAAAAAAAGCAATAGCACGGATAGCCCTGCGTAGCTGATTAAAATGATATTTGAAATAGGTTGCCCACCAAAAAAATGAAGAAGGAGCAAACCACCATAGGAAATAGGGTGGCCAGGGATTACTGGTAAAAAGCTGCCAATGAGCCCGGTTAAAATCAAAATAAAACCGAAAATTATCCAGAGTGTTTCCATTTATCAATTCATTGAATAAATTCTATACGCATAAGGAGTTAACGAAAGGCCATTCCAAACGTTTTTAAGTGCTGTATAGTAATTCCAGCCGTAGGTCAAATCAAAACCTGCTTGATAATGATCTGAGCGGGTTCCTTCGGCAAGCATTAGTAAATCTCGGTTGGAAAGCGCTCTGAGTTGGTTGATGGCTTCATTCCAAAAATCAAAAGGTACGCCGTCTGCGTAATCACAGCGATACCCATCTACATTGGCCTCTAGAACCCAATATTTCATGGCGTCTATTTGAGCTTTGCGCATGGCAACTTGATCAAAATTGAGGTCGGCGACGTCGTTCCAGTTCGTGCCTGGTGGAATAATGATTTGTCCGGCACTATTTTTACTATACCATTCCGGGTGTTCTGTAATCCACGGATGATCCCAAGATGTGTGATTAGCTACCCAGTCCATAATGACCGCCATACCCAGTGCATGTGCCTGATCTGTGAGCGCGCGTAAATCCGAAAGTGTTCCGTATTCGGGGCTAACTTTCATATAATCTTTGATACAGTAAGGAGAATTGACGCTATTTGTAATGCCTTGTTCGTAAATGGGCATCAGCCAAATTACATTCGTGCCAAGATTTTTGATATGTTGTAATTTGGATATAACCCCCTGTAGGTTTCCTTCCGAAGATTGCGCTCGTAAATTCACTTCATAGATGGTCGCTTTGTCTACATCAGGCACATTTGTAAGCGGGGTGCCGTATTGCTGCGGGCCTGTTGGGGTAGGTGGAATAATGGGGTCATCGCCACAGGCAGTTAGGCTCCCAATAAGAAGAGCAAAACAGAGTATTTTCTTAATCATCAGACTAAATTAGGGATAAATGACCGTACTTTTGTCAAGTGGAAAACTATCCTTGCTCAAAAAAGAACAGGATCTAGTTGTTCTTGCTCGTTCCGTTTAACGGCTAATCTTCACCTCCGCATAAGGGAACTCTTCGAGCATTTCGCCAGAGTAATAAAAATCATAAGCGACACCACCGAAAGTGTAATCTTTTTCTCGAATCTTGAAATTTGAGCCGCCAACGGCTGGGTTCTTTTTGGGTTTCGATTTGCTGTAGCCAAGGTTGAAAATCGAGGCTAAAATTTCTGGGCGTTCGTCAATTGGGTAGCCTGCTTTCTCCCATTGCGTGGCAATTTGGCGGATGAAAATACCTGCGTAGAGGTATGAATAGTAGTGGTCTTTGTATTGCACCAAACGTTTTACCCTTAAACTTAAGGTGTCGTTGTGTTGGTTATTATAGTTGCGGCTAGAGTCGTAGTCCAAGAGATGCTCGTATTTAGTTCCGCAATAAAACGGGCTATTTGGGTCTTGGAGGTGGTTTTCAATGCTGCGAGCAGTGTTTTCCTTGATGCCGGTCACGCCAAAAGACATATTCGTTTCAAGCGCCAACGTTTTTAGAGGCGCTATAAAATCTTTAAAGCGCTCTCTTCTCGAATTAAAAAGACGTACTTGTTCGCCAACCAAACACGCAACAATCATGCGGGGTTCAACGCCACATGCGGCTGCAGCTGAATCTATATAAAGCTTGTCTTTAGCTACGGCTTCCTTGAAGTAAGACCATTCGATGTAGTCCATCCATTCAAAAGCATTTCCGCCTTTGGCCATTTGCTGATTATTGCTTTTGGAGCGTATTTCACGCAGTCTTTTTTGATAGGTTTTGTTGTCTTTGAGCTTGAGGTCTAGAGCGGCAAGCATCTGCAGGGCAATTTTTTCAGATTTGGACTGCGACCACGCTTCGAGGATGACCCGCGCATTTTTTGGATAATATTCATTAACCAAATTGATCCGTTGCAAAATTTCATTTCGATATTTGATCAACGAGGCACTATCAACCTTGAAGTCTTGGTTGTATTTGTCGTGCATTTCTTGAAAATAGCGGTTGTTGCTGTCAACAAGGCCTTTGTCGTCGGTGAGGCGCAGCTTGAGTGCAACAAAAACACCAACTAGCACTACCCCATAGGCCGCAAAACCATATAGCGCAATTTGATAAGGGATTTTAAACCATTTGTTTTGAAATAAACGTTTCATGTATCAAATTAAGAACGGCACTTATACGCAACGTTCATTCTTTAGTTACAAATTGCGCTTTTCGCAACAGTTTCATTTTGCTACCTTTGTTTTTATGGCACTCATTAAAGCATGTAGGGGCTTCGAACCCCAAATTGGTCCGGATTGTTTTTTAGCAGAAAACGCTACTGTTGTGGGCGACGTTCAGATGGGCGCACGCTGTTCTGTTTGGTTCTCGGCGGTAGTTCGGGGCGATGTTAATAGCATCCGCATGGGCGAGCAAGTCAATATCCAGGACGGCGCAGTATTGCACTGTACTTACGAAAAAACAAAGCTCAACATTGGAAATAATGTTTCCATAGGTCATAATGCTTTGGTACATGGCTGCACCATAGAAGACAACGTTCTCATCGGCATGGGTTCTATTGTCATGGACAACTGTTACATCGAGGCCAATAGTATTGTTGCGGCTGGTGCGGTCTTGACCGAAGGTACCCGCGTAGCATCTTGGAGCATCTACGCCGGAGTTCCCGCTAAAAAGATCAAAACCCTCACCCCTGAATTATTTGCAGGGGAGGTACAACGCATCGCCAATAATTATGTGTTATACTCCAGTTGGTTCAAAGAGAACCCTTAATTTTACGACAAACACGCCTTATGAAATACGATCGCATCGACAACTCTCTATACATTGCAAATCGCCAAAACTTTACGGCTCAAATGGCTGTAAATACCCTTGCAGTTTTCAACTCTAACGATATTTATCCTGTTTCAGCAGATAGTACGCTTCCATTTGCTCAGCACCGAGATATCCTCTATTTATCTGGTGTGGATCAAGAAGAATCTATTTTGGTGCTCTTTCCAAATGCAAGCAACCCAGCGCACCGTGAGGTACTCTTTTTAAAAGAAACATCAGAACTCATTGCCATTTGGGAAGGAGAAAAACTCACCAAACAAACAGCGTTTGAAACTTCTGGTATTCAGACCGTTTATTGGTTACAACAATTCCCCACAATTTTCAAGCAGCTCATGGCCGAGGCTCAGGGCATTTACTTAAACACCAATGAGCACCTTCGTGCCAATACCGAAGTGGAAACCCGCGAAGACCGCTTCATCAAACAAGTCAAGCAAGACTACCCTGCGCACCAAGTTCATAAGGCTGCGCCTATCATGCATAAAATCCGCTCGATCAAACATCAAATTGAGCTTGAGCTCATGCAACAAGCATGTAACATCACCGAAGCAGGTGTCCGCAGATTGTTGGGCTTCATCAAACCAGCTGTTTGGGAATATGAAATTGAGGCAGAACTTGCCCATGAATTTTTACGCAAGCGCTCCAAAGGTTTTGCTTACACACCAATTATCGCTTCGGGCAAAAACGCTTGTGTGTTGCATTACATCGAAAACAATCAGCAGTGTCAAGATGGCGACGTCATCTTACTAGATGTAGGAGCCGAATACGCCAATTACAGCTCTGATCTCACGCGCTGTATTCCGGTAAATGGGCGTTTTACGGTACGTCAAAAAGCGGTTTACAATGCCGTGCTTCATGTGAAAAATGAAGCTACTAAACTATTAGTACCTGGCACCATCATGGCAGAATACCACAAGCAAGTTGGTCTTTTAATGGAAGAGCAATTAGTCAACTTAGGCTTAATCACCATGGAGGACATCAAAAAACAAGATCCAGCTTGGCCAGCTTACAAAAAATACTTCATGCACGGCACTTCTCACTTCTTGGGTTTAGACACCCACGACGTTGGTTTGTGGCATGAGCCAATTGCGGCTAATATGGTCTTTACAGTAGAGCCCGGTATCTATATTCCCGAAGAAGGATTAGGCATCCGTCTAGAAGACGACGTTGTGGTCCAGGCCAGCGGCGCGCCATTCAACCTCATGGGCAATATTCCAATCGAAGCCGATGAAATTGAAGCGCTGATGAATGCCTGAATTTCCGTTTAATTTACATTATAATGTCCATGGCGAAGGCCCAGCTTGGGTCTTCTTGCATGGCTTTTTAGAGTCGTCCACCATGTGGGACTACCTTCCTTTAGACGAACTCCCCATTCAGCAAATTCGCATCGATTTACCAGGTCATGGGTGGTCTTTTGAACTTTTAAACACGCCTTCCATCCAATTAATGGCGCTAGAAGTTCAACGGATTTTAGCTCATTTATCTATTGAGAACTATATTGTGGTTGGGCATTCTATGGGGGCGTACGTTGGTTTGGAACTTTCTCAATTAGCGGGTTTTGAACAGCTGATTTTACTCAACTCTAACTGTTGGTCCGACTCCGAACAAAAAAAGCAAGACCGCCTGCGCGTGGCATCAATTGTCATGAAAGCCAAGTCGCATTTTATCAAAGAGGCCATACCTAACTTGTTTTCAAATCCGGCTGAACAAGGTCAAGTTATTCAGTCACTCATCGAAGAAGCGAATTGCATGACCCCTGAAGCCATCGCTTTTGCAGCACTCGCCATGCGTGAAAGAACAGACTTCACCGAATTTGTCAATACCCACCCTGATCGCTTCATTTTTATTCACGGCAAATTAGATAGCTTGGTGAGCGTCGAAGAATTGCAAGCTAAAATTTTCGGCCCTAGCATCCATTTACTCGATTGTGGGCACATGGCTCATGTGGAGGCTGGAAGTGCGGTGATGGAGATTTTGGTGAACCTCATCAATCCCCCTTCGAATCTATAATGATGGTTACCGGCCCGTCGTTGACCAATGCAACTTGCATATCGGCCCCGAAACGGCCTGTTTGCACCTTAGAGATCGACAGTTTTTGGAGCTCCGCAATGAAATACTCGTAAAGTGGAATAGCCTGTTCGGGGCGTGCGGCCCTGATATAACTTGGGCGCTTGCCTTTGCGCGTATCGGCGTGTAGTGTAAACTGACTCACGACTAAAAATTGGCCGCCGACGTCTTGAATACAGAGGTTCATCTTGCCGTCTGCATCAGAGAATATACGTAGGCTACAGATTTTTTGTACCAGATAAGCAGCATCATCTTCTTGATCTTCAGTTTCAATTCCCAGCAGAACAACTAAACCTTTTTGGATTTCACCAACGTTTGTACCGTCGATCCTGACTGTGGCTTCACTTACCCTTTGAATTACTACTCTCATTGATAAGACTTTAAAACTCGCTTCTGCGGTAAGGGTCAGAGGGGTCTTCGTGCATTAGCTGCAAATAAGTTTGATAACGATGCGGAGCAATCTGGCTTTCCTCAACAGCTACCTTTACGGCGCAATGCGGCTCATTGAGGTGCTTGCAGTTGCTAAAACGACACTCGCCCATCAGTGCACGCATTTCAGGAAAGTAGTGTGCAAAATACTCTTTTTCTAGATCGACCAAGCCAAAAGCTCTAATGCCTGGCGTATCAATGATGTAACCGCCCGAGCTCAAGGCGTGCATTTCGGCAAAGGTGGTGGTATGTTTGCCTTGTTCATGCGCCTTAGAAATTTCACCAGTTCTGAGGTCAAGATTGGGGTCGAGGCCATTGACAAGGGTGGTTTTTCCTACGCCAGAGTTGCCCGAAATCATGACCTGCTTACCTTTAATTTCTTCCCGAAGAAAAGCAATGGTTCCAGCGTCTTCTGAGGTAATACCGTAACTGGGATACCCTAAATTTTCATAGATAGTTTGGAGCGCTTCAAAATACTCGGTGTCGGCCTCATCAAACAAGTCGATTTTATTAAAAAGCAAGGTCGTCGGAATTCGAAAAGATTCTGCGGCTACTAAAAACCGATCGATAAATGCAATTTGTGTTACAGGCGATTTGAGGGTCACGACTAAATAAGCGCGGTCTACATTGGCGGCCAAAATTTGCATTTGTTTGCTGAGGTTGGTGGCCTTGCGCACAATATAATTTTGCCTCGGAAGAATGCTTGTGATGGCCCATCCTTCATCGGATCCTGTTGCCATATGGACGTGGTCACCGGCAGCAATTGGGTTGGTCGTTTTGAGGCCTTCTAAGCGCAATTTTCCGCGGATGCTTGCTTGCACTTGCTGGCCGTCTTCCAACAAAACTTGATACCATTTCCCAGTAGATTTCAGGATTAATCCTTGCATGTGGTAAAGTTAAACATTTGTATGTTTGTAGGATGAAAACAACCTTCGTATCCTTCAATTCTGTTTTGTCTTCAAATGGCCATGCTTAAACACTACGGCCTCATCGGTAAAACCCTAGGGCATTCTTTTTCGGCAGCGTTTTTCAAAGATTACTTTGAGAAAAACAATATTGAAGCGAAGTACAGCAATTTTGAATTAAAAGAAATAGAAGAGATTCAAACGATTTTCGCTCAAAACTTATCTGGTCTCAACGTGACCTTTCCATATAAAGAAAGTATCATTCCTTTTTTAGATCGGCTCGATGAAAGCGCAGCCCAAATTGGCGCCGTTAATGTTATAGCTTTTGAAAACGGTGAGAAGGTAGGTTACAATACCGATATCTATGGTTTTGCCCAAAGCATAAAGCCCTTTTTAACGTTTGAGCACGAACGCGCCCTCATTTTTGGAACGGGTGGCGCTTCTAAGGCAGTAGCACAAGTATTCAAGCAAATAGGGCTAGATGTTTTTTATATTTCGAGAAATGGTAAGGAGGCAAATGGTGTTTTCGGATATGAAGATGTAAATAACCATATGTTACGCTCCTGCAGAGTACTTGTCAATTGCACTCCTGTCGGAACATTTCCAGATATCAATGCTTGTTTGGAACTCCCTTTCGAGCATTTAACTCCTGCCCATTTAGTCATTGATTTGGTGTATAATCCGGCTGAAACCGAACTGATGAAACGCGCCAAAAAAAATGGTGCTGCAGTCATGAACGGTTTGTCCATGCTGCAGCACCAAGCTTTGAAAAGTTATGAAATCTGGACGCGTTAAATTGCGTTTTTGTCTTGACCTATATTGTACCAATCAATTTTTCGAGAGAAGTACATCACCAAACCAAGGATGATAAATACGCCAATACTTCCGATGAGTAGTGCTAAGTCTTCTAATTGAATAATCACAAAAATAAAGATGTAAAGCATACTCAGTAATCCGGCTATAAACAAACTCATTTTGAGTGAGCGCAAGATGGCCCGTACATACAAACTAATGAGTGCTACGGTGGCTAGCGCCGATAAAATAAACGCATAATTGAAGCGTATGTGCTCGGAAATGGAAAGAAGGAGCGTATAAAACACCACCAATGCAATTCCGACAAGGATATACTGAATAGGGTGAATGCCCGACGCTTGGAAAATCTCTATGAAGAAGAACACTAAGAAAGTGAGGCCGATAAATAGGATGGCATAATGGATGCTGCGGTGCGATTTCTGGTAGTTGTCTACAGGTAATTTCAAGTCAACGCCAAAAGAGGAATCGCGGAGTTTATAAGAAGAGCCTGTCCAGCTTTGTGGATAATTGCGGTTTAGATTCAAGATATTCCAGTGGGCCTTGAATCCTGCTTTATCTGTTTTGTGTTGATCAGGTAAAAAAGCACCGTCAAATTTGGGTGTTTGCCAATCAGAATTCAAGACCACATCGGTTTCTTTTCCGACAGGCGTAAAGTATAATTGCTGGCTACCTTTGAGCTCAATATCAAAACTGAAGCGGTACAAGTGGTCGTCTGTTGGCGAAATACTCACTTTGGCATTGATCCCTGAATAGAATATATCCTGATTACTTACCCCTGGATTAAAAGGCAGTTTTTTACCTTCCCAATTGAGCTCAATTTGTTTTTCGATACCGCGCAAATCATCGATTCCTGCATTGAGAATTGCTTCATTGAATTTAAAGGAGTGCCCTTTGGCTTCGAGGTCTTTGAAGTCCAATTTGGTAAACGCTCCACTGACATGCAGTGCTGAATTATACACCACAATTTCATAAACCCCACGGTGGCGACGGTCTGGCTTCACACTTGCTTGGATATCGAGTTTACTTGGCAACACATGCAATCTTTCTGTGATCTGCACTAAGGTTTCCTTTCCAGTTGCTTTGTCAATTTCCTTGACGTAACGCGTATATGGAATGGTGAGTACCGGCCCTTGCAGTGTTTGCGCGCCACCCCATTTTTCACTGACTTCGTCGATGGCTTCTCTTTGGGTTTGTTCGCGCTCGTAAATGATACTTTTGATCATGCCTGTCGGAATGAGTAAAAGCAGAGCGATCAGGACGATTCCGCCAATTTTGAAATACAGATTGTTTTTGATTCTAGACATGGTCGTGTTTTTTTGCTACAAACGGAAAGGACGCTTTTTTATTGGATAAAGTTGCAAAATCTTTGGTGGACCATCATTTGTGAAAGAAAAATGGGCTGCGCCTAAATTTATCCGACATTAAGTACTTAACTACCGGCTCTTGGCTCTTGGTCGTCTGAACTTTGGCATTCACCAATTAAATTTTTAGTTATGAATGCATTTAAAAACAAAGTAAGCCTGATGGGGCGCTTGGGCGGCCAACCAGAAATTGTCAAATTCGATTCAGGGCGTTTGCTCGCGCGTTTTTCACTCGCTACCCACGAAAACTTTAAAGACAAAAACGGCGAATGGCATGATTTTACACAATGGCACACCATTAACGCCTGGGGTAAAATTGCCGAAAAAGTCGGCGAAAAGCTCGAAAAAGGCATGGAGGTAGTTGTCGAGGGCAAGTTGGTCAACCAACAATACGAAAACAAAGCTGGTGAAAAGCGCTTTGCCACCATCATCGAGCTCTATGATTTCATCATGGTTCAACCCAAAAAATCCAACCATGAAGCAACAAGCACCGAAAACGCAGCCTGAGTTGCCGCGCATGTCTGCAAACCCCAACTTGCACATGAACCACGTCAACCTCATCGGCTACATGACCGCCGAGGCGCGCCACGTTCAGCTCGAAGACGGTAAGCAGCTCATGCGCTTCACGCTCGCCACCAAAGAACAATACCTCGACGCCGACGGCATCATGCGTCAACGCAGCCAATGGCACCTCCTAAGTGCCTGGGGCCGCTGGGCCAAAGTCGTCGAAGAATTTGGTGCTAAAGGCGTTCACCTCGCCATCGAAGGCAAACTAGTTGGGCGCTTTTATCGCCTCGGCGGCCAGCGCCGCTTCGTCACCGAAGTCGAAATCAATGACCTCGTTATATTGCCCTAGACTGTACCCACCAACCAAACGATCCAAAAGGCGGCCGCAGGCCGCCTTTTGTGTTGGGTTTCCAGAGGATTTTTTGTTTCAATTGACAAAAGAAGAATGGTCAATTCTAAGATCACAAATTGTGACCTTAGAAGTCAAGATGCGATATCCAATGATTTCTCCATAATTTTATAAATCAAATTTCTTCTATGAAACCGTCGAAAATTTCCAAATCCAAAATCACTTTCAAATCCTACACTAGCAAAATAGCTCAAATTCATTCCTATGAAGATTTTTAAAACCAAAATATTAACAGATCGACAAAAGGAAGAAATTAATGCACTTTGGAACAGCGAATACCCTGCCAAGTTAAAAGCTGAGAATCATGAATTTTACGGTTGGGTAATTGATCACGATAAGGATGTTAAATTAAATGGTAAACATTATAAATCGCCAATGCCCTATTATTTAAAACATGATTTTAAAATACTCAGTGAGCAAAGAATTGATAGCGAAATGATCAGAGCTGTATTGATACGATGTTCATCTCATAAGAATAGTTTGTAATTAAGAGCGCCGATGAATTAATGAAACTACAACGAATTCAAATAATCCTCATGAACAATATTGATTGACGTAATGAAATCCATCTACCTCTTCTTACTTTTTATGAGTTACTCGTATTTGAACGCGCAACTCAGCTCCAAAACTGATTTTACAATTCCTACTTTGGCAATTGGCGATACAATAAAAGAACTTGGTAAGGATGTTCAATTTGTTTTTCAGGATACACGGCAAAACTATTGGTACGGCACCAAAGACAATGGTGTGTATAGAAAGAATGGGGCACTAATTATTCATTTTACAATAACCAATGGTCTTGTAAGTAATCGTATTTCGGAAATCAAAGAGGATCAATTGGGTAATGTATATTTGAGCTCAGACATCGGAATATCTCAATTTAATGGCCATTCATTTCAGACCTTAAATGAAAGAATAGGTCTTGATTTAGATTGGCAATTGCGTCCCAATGACATTTGGTTTAAATGCCCCAATTACGATGGTTTTGTTTATAGATTTGATGGTACGGATCTGATCAAATTAAAGCTCCCTAAAATTGAACTTGGAGAGGCTTTTATTGCAAAATACCCTGCTGTAAGCCCTTATGGCGTATACTGTATTTATACAGATAGCCACGGCAACCTTTGGTTTGGCACTGCCGCTTTGGGTGCTTTGCGTTACAATGGAAATGCCTTTGACTGGATTTTAGAGGAGGACTTAACTGAGCTTCACGACGGCCCTGCGAATGGGGTTCGATCTATTATTGAAGATGAAAATGGCGATTTTTGGTTCAATTCAGCCTATCGGTATACAATAGATCATACAAATGTCATTTCATCAACTGAAAAAAGTAAATCAAAGTTTTACAAGAGAACAAAAAGTATAGGAAGTTTAGGTGGAAGTAATAACGATGCTTTTACTGAATATTTATCAGTGACAATAGATTCAAACAAGCATTTATGGTTTGTAACGTATAATGCCGGGGTCTGGAAGTATGATGGAGCTAAAATCAGCCATTTTCCTGTACAGATCAATGGCCAAAACATCTATTTATTTGCAATTTACTGCGATAAAAATGGTGGGTTATGGTTAAGAAGCCACGAACACGGTTTGTTTAAATTTAATGGAGAGGTGTTTGAGTAACTGAATTAGATTTTATACAAAAATTACGCATATGAACACAGAAATACAAAATTATCATCAACAGTTCGAAACCGAACATGCGCAAATTTGTACAACTTTAGCAACCATAATTACTGCAAATCTCGCTCAGTCGGAAAGTAAAATTTGGCATGGGCACCCCGTTTGGTTCTTGGATGGCAATCCGATAGTGGGTTATAGCAAGCAAAAACCGGGTATTCGTCTGATGTTTTGGAGCGGTGCAGATTTTGAAGAGGCTGATTTAATTGTGAGAGCGGGAAAATTCAAAGACGCCTCTATTTTTTATAACCAGGTTTCAGAAATTCAGCAAGAAGACCTCAAGCGTTGGTTAGAAAAGTCGGTAGCTATTCAATGGGATTACAAGCATATTGTCAAGCGCAAGGGGGTATTGTTGCGTTTGAAATAGAAAATCACGATATAAATGACACCAACACCTGAACATAATGCCAAAATTGCCAAACTGACTTTTGCAGGGGTATATCCACATTATGTAGCGAAGGTCTTACGCAAAGGAAGAACCGAAGAGGAGCTGCAACTTGTTATTGAGTGGTTAACAGGTTTTGATCGCCAAAAACAACTACTTTTGATTGCTGAAAAAGTCACGTTTGAAACCTTTTTTGAACGCGCCAACTTGCATCCGAATGCGCACCTCATCACCGGGCTCATCTGCGGTTACCGAATAGAAGCTCTCGACAACCCCTTGACACAAAAAGTACGTTATCTAGACAAACTTGTCGACGAATTGGCAAAAGGCAAGTCAATGGAGAAGATATTAAGAAAGTAAATTGAATGATGAAAAACACAATATTACTTACCCTCTTGGCCGCTCTTTTTTTTGGCTGCGGAAAAATAAACACACCAAACGCGGAGTCCAAAAACTATTTTTTAGTGAATTAAACGAAGAACAACAAAATTCATCGACGAAACCCAGCTTTAGGTATTTAAGATTAACGTAGGACAAACTAATTTTATGAATACCACCGAAATCACGATTGAATCAATCCATGCCAAAGTCCCGGAAGATCGAAAGGAAACCTATACTTAAAGCGGAGTCGGTGCCTTTTTTGGGGTAAATGTTTAAATGAAAGCTGGGTAAATTCTGTAACTAGTTGTATCTTAGTATTGATATGATGGATTCACTGGAGCGAAGAAATTTCCTTAAGAATGGTTTTTTTTCAGCAGGATTTCTGTTGCTAAAGCCTTATCTCGAGATTTTTAAAAAAATTGATGAGCAAGCTATTCCTACTTGGGAACAACTCGTGGAGGTCGCTAAGTGGTGCCCCACCATTCACAATTTACAACCCCATCGGCTTAAAATCATCAATTCAGAGGCAGCACATTTGTACTATGACCCAACGCGCACCTTACCACATGGAGACCCCGAAGGAATTTTTGTAACC
>JBILSN010000020.1:0-42601 GCA_044372045.1 Crocinitomicaceae bacterium | reverse complement strand
AAAGATAACTTTTTCATGTGGATATGTTTATTAGTTAAGATTATGGGTTGTGTAAATTAAGGAACTCATTAATATTTAAGCTCAAATTCAAAGGAGCCTTTGAGGGTAACATTCGCATTTACATCTTTAATAAAAGACGCATCGAGAATCACATAAATTTGTTTTTCTGCAAAGTAATCAGTGACATTTGCCTCTTTTGAAGGCTTTAATTGCACAGATTTTAAATTTCCCTTGATTGGATTAATAACCGCTAATTCTTGCATCGAAAGATCTGGGTTGTCAGAAGCAAAACTGAATACGAGCGCATTGATATCTTGGAAACTTGCCGGATCCACACTTTGAACGTTTGCATTCTTAAGTACTGCATTTTTAATTTTGATGCCTTCTTTGTAGTCATCGCCTAGTATTTCTTTAAGGTCAATTTTGGCAACGTATTGAGCTGGATTGGAACCTTGAAACAACGGCCCTGCGTAATCAAATTGGATTTCATTGAGCGTGAAAGACTTCGTGTTTTTTGGAGCATTCAAAAGCTTCATAAGCCAAGCACCAAGGGCAACGATGACAACCACCGAAGTAATGGTGAGTAAGATTTTCTTCTTCATTGTATAGTTTTAGTTTTGTAAATATATCAAAAATTCAAATATTCAACCATTCTACTCAAAACGACTCCCCTACTACAAAATAGAAATAGCCACCTTCACGGCCATAGCCGTAGTCAAGACGAATATTAAGACGTTCGGCAGGGTCAACTACAAAACGGAAGCCAGTACCAACTGAATATTTTACATTACCTGCACTTAAAGTTGAAGACGGACCAAACACATCTCCTGCACCTGCAAAGGCTACTGCGCCAAAGCGCCAAAAGAGAGGGAAGCGGTATTCGAGTTGGGTTGCAAAAAAATGCTGATCTCTAAACCGATTTTTGGGATAACCGCGCAAGATATCGTCATTACCCAGGGTAGACAAATCTAAAAAGGGGACTTCACCAAAAGAAAATCTTGCCTTAGTTTGCCAAGCCAAAACATGCTTGGGTTTGAATTGCCAGTACTTCTGATACGTAGCATTGATCGTCTGAAAAGAAAAGGTGCTCTTTAGCAAAGGCGTGAAAAAATAGGTCGAAAACTCTGCGTAGTGACCTCGATAGGGATTGATAATGTTGTCTCGGGTATCTAAAATAGACACCAATCCGAGCGCAGAACCAAAACCTCCATTGGAACCCGTTACAGAGCCACTCTCAAGTTGACCATTTGTGGCATGCTTGAAATTGTATTCGTGTCGCAACTCATAATCAAAACCAAGGAAGAAACCAGGTCTAATTTTTTTAAGTTGCAATGATTTGAGCACAAACAATTGATAACTATATTGTTCTTTATCAACAATTTCCGAGTCGTTTCCTAAGCCATAGAATCGATCAGGGAAATCTCGGTAGCGCAAGTCACCTTTGAGAAGGTAATTTTCGTCTTGCGTGAAAACATGCCAAGAAGCCCAGGTATCTAGTTGCTTATTTTGGGTGTAGTCGGCCAAAAATTGGATATAGGACACCCTCGGATGAAGAGGATTGGAGGCTGAAGGCGGCACCTTGAAATAATATACACCGGCGGCTCCAGCTGCCCAGCGCGTATCTGGTGTAAAATACAGCAAGGGCAATACGAAGACTCCATTTTTGTCTTCTGCAAGTGTATCAGATAGTGGTACAAAACCCATGAATGATCGGGGCTTTTTGAGCGTATCTAACAAGACTTGTCCCCGCCCAACCATTGAAAAGCTAAAGCATGCAAAAAAACCGAATATGAGCAGTCGTTTCAAGATAGTTTATGTTTTTGCACAGTGGCAAATATAAACCTAATCTCGATTGTTTCTACTTCAATTCAATGTACTTCAAAAATTCGTTCTTGGTAGCTTCGTTTTCAAACTTTCCACAGAAATTAGCAGTGACCGTACTGCTATTGACGTCTTTTACCCCTCGTGAAGAAACACAAAGATGCGTGGCATCAATAACCACAGCAACGTCTGCAGTTTTGAGTGCTTCTTGTAAAGCTTTTGTGATTTGCATGGTGAGGCGTTCCTGTACTTGAGGCCGCTTGGCAAAATGTTGAACGATGCGGTTGATTTTCGACAAACCAATTACTTTGCCTGATGAAATATAAGCTACATGCGCCTTACCAATAATTGGAACAAAATGATGCTCGCAATTCGAATAGAATAAAATGTTCTTCTCTACAAGCATCTGGTTGTATTGATACTTGTTATCAAATAGTTTAATGTCTGGAAAATTTTCAGGATTGAGCCCACTAAATATTTCTTTAACATACATTTTAGCCACTCGGCGAGGTGTTCCGCTGAGGCTATCGTCTGTCCGGTCTAAACCTAGAATATCCATAATCGAGCCAAAATGAGCTGCAATTTTCTCTATTTTTTCGTCGTCAGTAAGTTCAAAAGCGTCTGCTCTAAGCGGTGTATCTACGGAAGTACTGACGTGCTCTTCACCGAGCTCGTCTATGAGAATGTCAATTTGTTGATTGGAAACTGAATAACCGTTTTGTTTCATCTTTTTGTTTTTTATTTAAACAAAATAGAGACAATAAAGTTCAATACGGCATCATTATAACCCTCTTTTTCTGTGGCGCTTTATATTTTGCAAAAGATGCAACCAATTGACTTAACTTTACGTCCGTAAACTTGAATTAAAACTTATTTGTCGTGAAAAAATCTAGCTTATTTTTAGCATTAGCCCTCGGACTCAACACTTTTGCTCAATCCGTTAAAGGCGAGCAACTCACCTACACTTATGTCAAACTACCCACCAATCCGGTACAACCAAAGCCAACTGCTTATATAGCAAGCGTTTTTGCTGCCTACGAAGCTGAAAACCAAAGATTACTCGCTCAGTTCGAAGCAGACAAAGCACAAGCTGAAGCAGATTACCAAAGAGACCTTGCCGATTTACCGAACAAACAAAAAGCAGCCGACGATAAATTCGAGCGCGAAATGAAAGCTTGGGACGAAAAATCTACCGCTTCAAAAATCATAGAAAAGCAAGTACTCAACGAAAACAACCGCCCTGTTAAAGACTACATACCACAACCTTATCGTCGTACAATTGCCATGCCTGTGATGAAAACAACATACGATTACAATTCACTGGCGTCAACTTACCTATTTATAGATGGCCTGCAAAAAAGCGCAGCCAATGCATTGAACTACACAGTTACACTTCAGGGTTTTGAGGCTACGCCAGCCAGAATTGTTTCAGAAGTCAAAAAAGAAGTCTCGCGCAAAGACGGTGTTAGTACCTCAATAGACGTTACTTACTACCACATCGAGTTTACGTATCGCCACCCAATGAGTTTCCGCGTTTCAAACGCCATGAACCAAGAAATTTATGCTGCGGCCCCTGCCGAATTTACAGAATTCAAGTTATATAAAGGTACTGCCACCAAAACGCAACCTTCAATGGATGTGAGTGCGGTGGTCAGATCAATGGAAGATAAATGCTTACAAGACAACCTCAAAGCCATCAATCATATGGTCAATGACCGCATTGGTTTTGAACGCACAGAAGAAACTTTTGATTTGTATTATGTGAAGTCAAAAAATGAATCGCACAACGACATTTTAGATGCTTATAATGCGGCAACTTTAGGTTTCAAAATGCTAGGTACAAACGAAGCACAAGGAAAAACAGAACTAGACAAAGCCATCGTTATCTGGAAAAAAGCGCTAGAAGAGTCGGAAATCGACAACAAAAAAGCCCGCATAGACAAGGACGTCACGGTTGCCATCTACTTCAACTTACTAGAAGCTTATTTTGCCTTGCGCAACACAACAGAAGCTGATACAATTCTACAAACCATGGGGCGTATGGACATCTCTAACCGCGACAAAAAACAACGCGAAGCCTACGAGCAAACCTATATTGATCTTAAATTGCGCATGGCCGCCAATGGTTTGTAATCATTGAAATTTGGAGACCTCAAAACGAGTTAGTTTTACTTTTTTTGTCGATGAGGTTTTCCAAAAGACCCGCCGTGCCCCACACATGTGTGCAACCTGAGCCAAAAAACCTCTTACGAGATACCTTTTTCCCAGACGATAACCTAAAGAAATAGAAAAAATACCAGATTTCGACTCTACAATTAAGTATTGATGAGAATAAGTGGGTAAAGAAGATAGCACTGCTTGACTGTATAATTGCTTACTGAGCACTGGCCAAGTTGCTGGATATTGCTGACTTCGTTGAATTTGATGTTTTACCCTAGACCAATTTGCTTGATAATAAGCCCTACTCTTGCGATTTAAAGAGATTTTAGCGGAAGACGTTTGTGCATCAACTTCACACAAATTACTGTACATCGGACCTTGGTAGGCAAAACGTTGATCGCCATCTATGGCTGGTTCTAAGGGCTCACCTTCGTCGTTGTACCAACGAAAAGCATATTTAAAGTAGTCGGTACAAACATGTGGTTGGTATTTGACTTGAAAAGCCCAAGCTGCGGAAGGCGTCACTTGTATGACAAATAATTGCTTGAAACTTTCCCCTGGGCTTAAGTTCCAAAACTGCATGTATTTGTGATCGGTAGCCGCAGAATCAGGTAACACGGGATTATAAGTATTCAGTGGAGTCCATTTCATGGTTTCACCTCGTTCGTAGGTCAAAATCTCAAACAAACCCATCCCCAACTGTGGGTGGCCAGGCACCAATATGCTATTATGCAATGCAGATTGATTTTTTATCTCGAGTTCTAGCAACGTATATTGATCCGAATGCGAAGGCAATTGCTTCAACGTGAAACGCAACTCAGTGGGCAACATGTCCGCGCGCAACAAATTCACCGAGAATAATAGCAATAATAGAATTAGTCGTTCCACATATAAAATTTAGGACTCACCACCTGTTGCTCATTGAGTTCATCTTTGGTGTAACGATGATTAAAAATCTCAATTTCCATATCAGGATAAATAATTAAGGTTACACTCGACGTGGCGTAAGCACTGATATCCATAAATACCATTTGGCCGTTGCGGCGTAAATGAATCCGTATAGCATGATTGAAATCCCGAAAACCGTTATAGTCTGTCTGCGGAAGAGGTTCGA
Organism: Crocinitomicaceae bacterium; assembly: GCA_044372045.1. Taxonomy (GTDB): domain Bacteria; phylum Bacteroidota; class Bacteroidia; order Flavobacteriales_D; family Crocinitomicaceae; genus UBA952. Next base: position 37,506 of record JBILSN010000020.1, on the reverse strand, counting down.
AAAGATCAGGATAATGTTGGTAGGCCAATTCAAAAAGTTTTTCGCTTTCTTTTTTAGAAAAGAGCAGTGAATCAATGCGCTGGATTTTTAAAAGTCGCTCCAAGCCCTGCTTGGTTTCCATGGATAATGATGGCAAGGCTTTTCTTTTATCCACCGATGGATAACTCGTATCTTGAATCCCCTTTTTATAATAGCGTTCAAATAACAAGCTTCCATCTGTAGCGTATTCCCTACACCAGCCATCTCTTAGACCTGCAGAATAACGATAATCGATGAGCAGTTGACCGGTTGAATCTAATTCTTGATATGGGCCATATAAGCTATCCAAAATGGTATGCAAGGCACGAATTTTGACCCCGTTGCTCGCATAAAATTCCTTGTAACACTCTTTGTTCTTGTATTCGATGCGGCTCTCGAATTTTCCATTTGGATAATAGTGCTCTTGCACTTGTTTAAAATAGCCGTCCGCGCGCGTTTCAGAAATAAAAAGCTGTTCCAATACCATTTTCGGGTACCAACGTTTGACTTCTTTATAACTATTTGAACCCTGTTCTTTATGAATTTCTAGGCGCTGCCATTCGCCATTCGGATAAAACTCAACCAGCGAGGTATCTTGCCCCTTGCGGTAGTCTCGACGCCAATGCAACTGACCGTCTTTGTACCACCAAGTTTCAACGCCTTTAGTACGGTCCAAGAGCTGAATATCGACATCATGGGTTTGGATACCTGCGGCTGTCCATTCGCGCAAATAGCCATTAGCACCTACATCCAATACCTGCTCTAGGGTGAGCTGGCCATTTTCAGCCCATTCTTTTTTGTTGGGCTCAAACGGATGTGCCGTTTCTAAATCATATAAATACCAATAGGCTTGTTGACCATTGGCATGCCAGCCCTTCCACTCTCCTACGGGCACATTATTTTCATAATATCGCTCCGTTTCTAATTTTCCGTCTTGAAAATAACTTTTAAAAATTCCATTTAAGCTGCCATCTTTGTATTTCCCTTTTGATTTGAGCTTGCCATTTTCATAATACGTCAAAACAGGGCCGTGCAAAGACCGGTGCTCATGATTTCCATCTTTAATAAATTGGTGCTGTTTGCGTTCAAATAATTCACCACCGTCGTAATAGGTCAGTTCGTCACCAAATGGAACCATCAAATACGTGTAACCCTCTTCGTCTAACGTATGGGGAGGATGCCCACTTTTGTCCGATTCTTGGAGTTCACTGTATCTGATCCAAGCATAAGACCTTTCAAAGCGCTTTTGCCCTTTTAAACCATACTCCACAGTTTGCAGGCAGCGGCGACCTTCCTGATTCAAATAATAAATATTGTGGGTTTGGAGTAGACCGTTTTCGTAATATACTTTTTGATCAATGAGAATAGAATCATTATCCCAGATAGAGAATTTACTCCGAACCCTAGGATTACCTTCAAACGTATTGAGTGTTTCTTCTGTTAGCTTTCCCTTTACAAAGGTTCTGCGCTCGTATATTTTGCCTAAATGCAGAATTTGACAAACCCCTTCACGCGGCGTTTTCAAATCATCTTCATAGTAAGTTGAGAACAAGTAATGCCCGCCTTTTTTATTTTGTGACTTGAATTCGCAGTTGTCTTGGGTAAATGCCTGAGAAAAAACAAAAATGAAAAAGAAGAAGTATAGTTTTTTCAATTGATCTTTAGAATACACTCAAAAGTAACGATATTTACTTTACCGCAAGAACCTGAAGCGTTGCAGATGCCCCATTATGGTAAGTACCTTCATGTACCGCGCGGTATACTTTTTCAATCTGAATATTTTTAAAGTCTCCAACTAATAAATCTTGAAGTTCTTCTTGACTATACAAGAGATCAGCATGTTGCGGGCCTCCGGTGCCAAAACGCAATTGTTCTTGGTCGTAAACCTCCATGATCAATTGACCTCCTGGCTTTAGAGCCGTATAGATTTGAGGCCAAATGTGGCTTTTGACGGATTTTGGAAAATGCGCAAAAATAGCAACAATGACATCCCAAGTATTGGCTTGCAGCTTCATTTCTCCAAGATCTGCACACACACAAGTAAGGTCCACCTCGTTTTCTTTGGCTAAAGTTTGGGTCTTTGCAAGACCCGCCTCTGCATAATCTACACAAGTGACCTCATTGCCTAATTTGGCTAAATAAACGCCATTTCTACCCTCGCCCTCTGCCAAGCATAACACTTTTAAAGCTGCACCTATATCTTGCGCTTTTAAAAAATCATTGGCTTCTTGGCCATACGCATAGGCCGCCTCGGCATAGCGTTCGTTCCAGAATTCTTTCATTGTACACTCAGTTGTTTAGTAAGGACATGCTGATCGTTGAAAATAAGTTGAATGGTGTATGTTCCTGGTTTTAGAGCAAGTTCTTTTAGATCGAGTGTCTTTTTAGCGTGCTTGATTTTTTCATAGTAGACCTCATGTACCAAGCTCCCACGAGCATCTAATATAAAACACTCCACATTTGCTTTCTGATCGAGTTCAAAAGCCAGAAATGCCAACTCTTTGGATGGATTCGGAAATAAATTTACTTGGAAATTTGGCGCCTGAATTTGCACTTCTATGGACCCTGTCGTGCTCCTTTTCAACCAAACCTGATAAATAACGGCATTGGCATCGGTAACTCCGGTATTATTGGTTGTAAACGGGTGAAGTGTCGGGCTTTTGATGCCGCCAACAACATGCCCTATAAGGATGGAATCGGCAGTCAAAGCGGCTAGGTCGATGATTTCTGAAACATAATGTGGTACTTGTTCTAGATGAATAAACTCCGCACTTGCGCCAAGTAAGGCTGGCATTTCTGTTCCGAGTACAAATTCTTGGTAAACACCATCTTGGCCCTGCGCCAAGCGGCTCATGGTACGCACAAACGGCACATTCGGATCATTGACCAGGGAGCCATTTTGATAGTAATATTGACTCAGGCCACCTAAAAATAAATGGTGCATTGTGCCACTGGCGCTATCATAAGCACTAAACTTACTCGAGTGATAATTACTGAGATACTGACTAAAGCCATTCACGGCAGTATGCCCACTGCTTTTAATTTCTACAGGATACAAAAATGGTAAATCGGCATTGAGTTGAAATACACCCGATGAAATGAGGTAGCCAAATTCACCGTTTGGATATACATGTGACATCAAATTGTAGTCTCTACGATGCAAATTGACTTGATCCGTTACGAATTGGTAATTGAGCACGGCTAACCCTTGACCTGGTGCGCTCAACTCAAACTTTTTAAGACCGTCAACGTAGGCCTGAACAAATGTAGGGTTGTTCATAGGATTGTAGCGCCCGTCAAAGCGGTGCCCTCCTACCAGATAGTATTGACTGCCCATTTTTCCGAGATTTCCTCCAGTAACCGCGAAGCGCTCGTCCTGAATTTGTTCAAAGAAAGGGCTCAGTGCTTGATTGTTGATTATCGCGCTGATCAAACCATCTAGGTCAATTCTTGTCAAAAAGGGAAAGGTCATATGGTCATTGGCCGAAGCGCTGAAAGCATAGCCGCCTGTCAAAATCAAGGAATTCCCATCTTGGTAAAAATTCATATTCGTACTTTGCAATTGTTCTTGCAAAGCCAGTGCCAATTCAGTAATGGTGCGGCTCCAATATTGATGGGTTTGCAAGTCTAGTACTTGTAAGAGCTGGTTATTCTGGCTTGCAGGAAAAGCATTAAAAGGTTGCCTAGCATGAATGCCTTCAGGCCTTCCGCCAATTAAAAGAACTTTTCCAGCTCGCTGTCCGTAGGCAAAAGAATGCAGACCATTAAAGCCAGAAATGGAGTCCGCCTTGAGTACAATTTCGAAAGGAAAGTTGCTCGTCTGGGAATGGGTATTAATAAGAAATGTGAATATAAAAAGCAATAATAACAAAAATGATTTAACACTCATCTTATTGATTTTAAATAATATAAATATACTAACCTCTACTTTTCATTCAATTATTAAGACCCAAGAATACTACTTTTTATTTATTTGAACTCGTAAGGAACGCCTGTTACTTGTGTCAGTAAATTTTGTGGAGCATCTAGCACTTTTGCATTGCCTTGTGGCGTTGGTGTGACCACCTTGTGGGTAGTTAGGTAGCTCTCCATTACTTTATGAAGGGTGTGGGCAGTATTGTGTGCATTCTGAACACCTTTGATTCGACAAAGCATATCCAAGGGGTCTCCGTCGCGTTCACAAGCTAAAATGCTATAGACTTTGTTTTTGTCCAGTGCTTGACCGCCTACAAGTACTTTTTGAACGCGTTTCCCTTGTTCTGCAAATGCTAAAAACTCAACCTCCATGCCTTTAAATTTGATGACCCAACCACCAAAGCGCTTAGAGGCATCTTTGGCAAACACATTGTTAAGTTCCTTTTCTAACCAATCGGCAATCTGCTGACCCGTTACCTGTGCGTTACGAACCGTAGAATCGACAGGTAGCATGTCAAAAATAAAGCCTTTGGTAATTGGAATATTGCCGGTGTGGTCTGGAGTTGTGCGCGGCGGGCAGAACCTAAAACCATTCGAGAGCACAATATCAATTTCTGGGAATTGCCAATCTAAAGCATTCAGGATCATGGTATCGATTGGATTCTCCACCACAAAATAACGGTAAAGTGGAATGGTGCTGTAACCCACCACCCTATTGATTTCTGAGGCAAAAGTAGCTTCATTGGTTTTCAGAACAGCTTGCATTTCGGCATCTGGCTTGAGTGATGGCGCTTTTACTTCTAAAAGTTCATAGCGCTCTGCAGCAAGTTTACCATTTTCAAAATCGAGTTCCAAAGACCCAACAAACGAGCCGAAAGCACCTGGCTCCACTACTTTTGAATAAGTACATTGGATGGGTTTGCGCACACGCTCATGGGTATCGCCTCCAAAAATATAATCTACACCTGCGCAAGAAGGGTCATTAGCCAATGCGATTTGCTGAGACAAGCCTAAATGAGCAAGCATAATCACCACCGCACACTGCTCTTGGTTACGCAATACATCGACGTAGTGCGCCAAGTTTTCCTCGGGCTTCGTGTAGATAATGCCTTTGCTGTAATTAGGGCTCTGGCGCAGTGGCACCAACGGATCGGTGTAACCCAAGAATCCTATTTTGATCCCTTCATGCTCCCAAATATGATAAGGCTGGAAAATGAGCTCTCCTTTTTGCCCATTGCCCAGGTCGTGGTACATATTGGTACACACTTTTGGCGCGCGCAGCGCGCCCATGAGTTGCTGCATTTTTTGCTTTCCATAAATGACCTCCCAGTTGCCAGGCAAATACAAATGGTAATCCATCGCATTTAAAATGGGGACAAAGGCTTGCCCGGTAGTTTCTACACTCAATTGAGAGCCCTGAAACATGTCACCGGTATCTACCAAGAAAGTATTCGGGTTGGATTTCTTTAATTGCTTCAAGAAAGTCTGTAATTCAGCATAGCCACCTGTCTTTCTAAATACTGCTTTTTCGTTCTCCCAAAAGAGTTCGTCGTGCGGATAGATCTGACAATGCACATCAGTCGTTTGCAACAACTGAAGCGTAATTTTTCCGTCTTTGTTTACCGGAGCTAATGACTTATTGTTTAGGTCACCTATTGCTTCTTCATGGTTTTGCTGCGCCAATAAATTTGGTGCGAGCAGCGTTCCTAAGCCTGCTGTGCCCAGCGTCTTCAGAAAATTTCTTCTTTGTTGTGGTTTCATCGTATAGTTGAGTGGTTTGAGGTTCAAAAATCAAAATAAAGTTAATGCGCACTTGCACCAGGAAAAGCGAGTTCTTTGATGATAATATAAATGCCCATTACCAATACAAACCAACCGAAGCCTTTCTTAAGTGCTGCACCATCTATTTTCTTCGAAAGTTGGTTACCTATAAAAATACCAATAATGGCAAGTCCAGTAACAACTGACAGTAGTGTCCAATCCATTTGATCGGCGTTTTCCATGACGTCTCCGGTAAATCCGATCAATGATTTAGCTGCAATAATCAATAAACTCGTGCCAACTGCTTGCTTCATGGGCAGTTTACTGAGCATAACGAGTGCTGGTATGATCAAAAAGCCACCGCCGGCACCCACCAATCCTGTTAGCACACCAACGATAGCGCCCTCCAATAAAATCATAGGATAATTAAATACGCGTGGCTCGTAGGAATCTACTTCCTCTTTTTTCTTGTCTCTGATCATAGAAACGGAGGCCGCAACCATGAGCACTGCAAATAAAATCATCATGGCGAGCGCCTTTGTAACAGAAATTCCGGCTACCTCAAATAGCGTAGCAGGAATAGCAGGCACCAGAACTTTTCTTGTCAAGAACACGGCGATTATCGACGGGACGCCAAAAACAAGTGCTGTCTTGAGGTCTATCATGCCCGCTTTGTATTTAGGAAAAGCCCCTACCAAGCTGCTTAACCCAACAATAAACAAAGAGTAGGCAGTTGCTAAAACGGGGTCGACATTGAATAGGTAAACTAAAACGGGAACCGTAAGAATAGAGCCTCCGCCCCCGATGAGGCCAAGAGAAATGCCAATTACAGAACTGGCCAATAAACCAAAAATAGTGAGTAAGTCAAATGTCATGATGGTAGGTTAAATAATAATTTAAATCAAAAGTGATAGTTTAATACAAAGTTGGTCAAGAGTAAATTGACCTTATTAATTTGATATTTTGGGTTGTTATAGGTATTGCCCACCCCGTATTTGGCCACCAGTAACAACTGCCCTTCTAAACCATGCATTAATTTCTCTAGTTGAACACGAAGGTCTAGATTAGCTTGCAGGTAACTTGGCATGCCGTATTTATTGAGTGCAAAATTTTGGACATCTGGCAATTGAAAATAACCAAAAGAAAAACCTGACTTACGCCAAATAGAGCTTGGATCTTGATTTTCAATTTTGGCAACAAAAGCATGGACGTCAGCCAACCCTTCATTGCGCTCGCGCGGCATAAAAGTAAAAAATGGGTCTCTGCCCCATTCTCTTGGAAACAAGTAGCGGCCTTCCGACGTAATGCGGTTATAATTAATGGAATAATGCCAATTCGCAAACTCGAGCTCAGAGCGCAAACCAAAAGTCATTGATTTTGCACCTCTAGCAATATAGGTCATCGATTGATCCGAATTGCCACCATCGGCAAGTGCCCACTGCCGCATGAACTGCGCTCCATTTTGCCATTTCATGCGCTTGAATTTTGCATAATGCAATACTTGATGAAAAGTACTATTGAACAAGCCCGGTAAATGGTAATCCCATGCTTGGTATTCAAGCCCTTCAAAAGGTTTCCAAGAAAAAGAGGCGACTGCTACATAGGGTATTTCAATATTCCCTTTAAAGTTGGAAGACGTACCATCTGGATTCACCCCTTGGCTGTACAAACCAATAGACTCTGCTCCATTGTACCATTTAGTGGTACTTCTCGGAGAAATAGAAGTGAGCAGGCCACCCTGAAAACGCCATTTTTTGGCCAATTCTTGGTCGAGCCAAATGCCTTCCACACCTGTGCCACGCATGCGACCATCTTGAATATTGATGAGCGGCGTATTGATCAGCTGTTTACCAAGAATAAGGTGGCCTTTTTTTAAATTATACTTCAGGTACAATTCTTCCAAGCGATCCATATCCTCATGGTTGTCCGGATTTTCTACATCAAACAGCCCAATTTCATATCTGCTTAATGCTCCGGTCGCTGGATCTGGATTATGTAATTGAGAAGATCCAATATTAAAAAAGTAAAAACCACTCACTGCAAATTGAAAGTGATGAAAAGAATTGGTCTCAAAACGCAGGCCGCCACCGACCGCATTGGCAAAGTAATCTGAAAGGGCTCCTTCATTGGTCGTTTGACTGAAGAAATAGCGAAAATGACCTGCGGTAGTGCCCGTTTTAAAGGCGTACAATAAAGAGGTCGAATCCAATACATCTTGCGGCTTTCCTTTCCACATTACGGGCTGATCAGAAAGCTCGTGGTGTTGAGCCCAAGTTGGAACCGATGTAGCAAACAAAAGTGTCGCAAAAAAAAATAAGAAGGGATAAACTTTGAATTTCATACTACTTTTTAGCCTTTTTCATGGCTGTAAACGGACCGTATTTATGTTGTATTTCAGAATATTGATCGGCGTAAGGACCAAATGGGTGGTCTATTGGTTTTTTAGATATATCCGGCCAATCCTTAGGTGTAGGCTTGTGTGGACGTGGCTTACTTTCGATGTAGGCTGCAACATCCCAAGCGTCTTCATCAGACAACTCAGGAGCATCATGGGTTACACCGAGTGGCATGTTGTACTTGACATACTTCGCCATATTGCTAATTCTACTAAGGCCAGCAGCATCATTGAAACTATGTGGGCCCCAAAGCGGAGGATATACGTAAGACTGGCCAATTCCATCGATGATGCCTTGACCATTTGACTGATGACAACTCGCACAGCGCAAGTCATATACTGCTTTTCCTTTTTGAGGGTCGGCAGCGCGCGCCAGTAAAGGAAGATCTTTCAAACCCGAACCAGCTGCTTTTTCTCCTTTGGGTACATTTTCACCTAAAAACTTCATGTAAGCAACCATGGCGCGCATTTCTTTGCTGTTTTCTTCCAGAGGCCTTCCATTTAGGCTGCGTTCAAAACAGTCGTTAATGCGTTTTTCAATGCTTTCCATCTTGCCACTTCTTGCCCTTATCTTTGGATAAGTAGAAGCAACGGAGCCGTAATTATTACCAAAAGGTTTGGTGCCTGCATCTAAGTGGCAATTCTGACAATTGAGTCCGTTTGTTTGCTGCGCAATTCTACCTCTAGGCCCCAAGTAATAGGCCGTATGAATAATGAGGTCTCTACCATACTGAACCTCTTTGGCTTTTTTAATAGCTGCTATAGCAAAAACATCTTTAGGTTGCCAAAATTCACTGGTAAGCTTTGCTTTGATTTCTTCTGTGTTTTGACTGATCAACATATTTTCATCGGAAACACTACAAGAAAAAGCAAGTATGCCTAACGCTGCTATAAAAAATAGGGATTTCATATGCTGCGCAATCAATGTGGCAATTTGCTTTCTAATACGCCGTATAAATACGTACCCAAAACCGCAAAAAATACAACGACTATGAAACTGAGAAAACCATAACCAATATTGACAACCATTGGCCCTGGGCAAGCGCCGCTTAAAGCCCAGCCCAATCCAAAAATGCTCCCACCAATTAAATAGCGCCAAAACGTTTTGTCTTTTGGAACAAAAATGATTGGCTCACCTTGTACGTCATTGATTTTGAAACGCTTAATAAGCGCAGTGCCAATAACACCTAATACAACAGCAGTTCCGATGATACCATACATATGAAAGCTCTGAAAACGAAACATTTCTTGGATGCGGTACCAACTTAAGGCCTGGGATTTGGCCATTACAATACCAAATAAAATCCCTACGATCAAAAACTTAATAAATTTCATGGCTTAAAAAATGAATGGGAAAATAAAATGCGTCATCAGTAGGCCACCAATAAAAAAGCCCACAACGGCAACAATCGAAGGAATTTGCAAATTAGAAATACCAGAGATAGCATGCCCTGAGGTACAACCACCTGCATAACGAGAACCAAAACCAACAAGTATACCGCCAATGGAAAGAATGGCAAATCCTTTAAGGGTAAAAATGGCCTCCCAACTAAATAATTCGAGTGGTTGGATCTCCTGCGCTTGTGCAAAACCGAGTGCTGCCAAATCTTTTGCTGTGCTCTCTGCAATTTGAAAAGCAGCACCATCATTCAGGTAGTTGTTAGCTATGTAGCCACCAATGATAGCTCCGACTAAAAATACGAGATTCCAGGATTGGGTTTTCCAGTCAAAATCAAAGAATTTAACGCGCTTTCCGGCACCTACAATTGTGCAAATCGTACGCAAATTCGAAGAGAATCCGAAGCTCTTCCCAAAAAAGAGCATAGAAAACATAACGGCTGAGATGATCATTCCGGAGAACCACCAAGGCCAAGGTTGCATTAAAAAATCAAGCATAGTTTAGGTTTTAGGTTAGTTTAAAAAAATAGTTCAAATCACTTACTGCTTCATTACTTTACTCTGACAAACGAAATCAGTTCTTGGAACTTCTGTTTTTGAGATCGCTCCAAAACCACCGTCTACTTCAGTAAAGTTGCGGTAGCCACGCGCTTGTAAAATAGAAGCGGCTATCATGCTGCGGTAACCACCTGCACAATGCATAAAAAAGTGCTGGCTTGGGTCAATATCTTTAGTCCAGTCGTTGATATAAGCAAGCGGTTTGCTATACGCATCCTCGACATGTTCTGCCTCGTACTCGCTTTCTTTGCGAACGTCAATGACCATAGATTCGCCAGCTTTAAATTGAGCTGCAAATTCATCGGCTGTAATGCGCTTCACTTGATCAACCTCTTTGCCAGCTTCTTGCCATGCAGCAAAGCCACCTTGTAGGTACCCCAGTACTTTATCGAAGCCAACGCGGCTAAGGCGGGTAATGACTTCTTCTTCCATTCCTACCTCTGTAATTAATACAATTTCTTGCTTGACATCGCCAATTAGGGCTCCAACCCATGGAGCAAAGTCACCGCGAATGCCAATATTGACGGCTTGTGGAATAAACCCACGGAAAAAATCAGCAGCTGGACGCGTATCTAATATCAATGCACCAGTAGCTTCAACAAGCGTTTCAAAAGCAGCCGGGCTAAGTGGGGTCATTGCCTTTTCTTTTACAACCTCAAAACTGTCGTATCCTTTTTTATTCATGGCTACATTATGGCCAAAATAAGCGGGAGGAGGTAATAAACCGTCGGTTACCGCTGCAATAAACGCCTCTTTGTTCGGCTGGTTGAGCGCATAATTCATTTTCTTTTGATTGCCGAGGGTATCTACCGTTTCTTTCATCATGTTTTTACCACAAGCTGAACCTGCACCATGCGCTGGATAAACGGTAACGTCATCGGCCAATGGCATAATTTTAGTCATCAAAGAATCATATAGCATACCTGCCAATTGTTCTTGGGTCATGTCGGCTGCTTTTTGAGCCAAGTCTGGGCGACCTACATCACCTAAAAAGAGGGTATCACCGGAGAAAATAGCTTCATCTTTGCCTTCGTTGTTGATCAACAAAAAGGTTGTGCTCTCCATAGTGTGCCCTGGCGTATGCAATACTTTAATTTTGACAGCGCCTATTTCAAATACTTGACCGTCTTCGGCAATGATGGCCTCAAACTCGGTCTTTGCAGTTGGTCCGTAGACAATTGGGGCACCCGTTTGCTTGCTTAGGTCGAGATGGCCAGAAACGAAATCAGCATGAAAATGCGTTTCAAAAATGTACTTGAGCTTGACACCATCTGCAGCAATACGGTCCAGGTAAGGCTGAATCTCTCTCAATGGGTCAATGATAAATGCTTCGTTGTTACTTACAACATAATAAGCGCCTTGCGCCAAACAACCGGTGTAAATTTGTTCTATTTTCATTTTTGTAACTTAATTAATTATTTAATGTTGAATTTCTGATGTGCTCATGTTGAATGTCTCAAATATATCACGAGAAATCTTAATTCAATGTAACTAGTGTTACATATCTAAAAAGTGCCCGCAATTTAATTGTTAGAGACTTTGTTATTTAAAAACGACCTTAACTCAGTTCATGAAAAGCCATAAAAGGCTCATTTGCAATACAAATACAAGCAGCGCAAAGACCAAGCCCCTTTGACCAGCCTTTAACAAACGCAACACGTGTACTTTTAAGCCAATTGCAGCCATGGCAATAGTAAGCATGATTTTGCCTATGAATTCAGTGGTATTGATGAGCGCTTCTGGCAACGGAAATAAACTCACCAAAATGGAAATCAAAAGAAAAGCGATTAAATACCAAGGCAATTGAAATTGAAAAGCTTGACCCTCTGTTTTGCGTGCATTGAGCCACACCATAAACAATAAAGCAGGCGACAACAAGGCCACGCGTGCCATTTTGTAAACAAGTGCCAATTGCCCAACCTCTTCTGAAACAGAAAAACCTGCGCCTGCCACATTTCCAACAGCGTGTAAAGAGGCGCCTATCAAAAAGGCCATTTGCTTTTCTGCAAGCGGAAAAAACTGAAACATCAATGGAAGTAAAATCATGCCCACCGACCCCAAAAGGTTGACTGCTGCCAAAGAAATGGCCACATCTTCTTTCTCTGCTTTAATTTTTGGTGCCAATGCGGCAATAGCAGATGATCCGCAAATGGCAGTCCCAAAACCAACCAACCAACCTGTTTTACCAGGGCAAGACAAGACTTTAGACAGGTAATAGGTTGCTAACAAGACAACCAACACCACGATAATGATGACCACAAAATCTGCAGCGCCAATGGCGCCAATCGCTTTATAATCCATACTAAAAGCCAATAGCACCACCGACCACTCCAACATTTTTGCAGAGCTTAAAGAAATGCCGGCATCTAGTTGAGGAAGTTTATTCACTTGCGGAGCGAACAACATGCCTACTAAGAGGGCGAGCAAATAGGAATTGAGAAAGGAAGGCGTATAGCCTGACAAAAAAATGGCTGCAAATCCTAAAACCGCAGCCAAAAGTATTCCTGGTAATTGAATTTTCATCCGTTTAGAAACTTCAATTATGGTTTCTTCACGAGTTTTCCGCCCCAAGACATGATGCCGCCTTGCATATTAATGACCTGCTTAAAACCGTTATCGACCATCACTTGGCTTGCGCCTGCACTGCGGCCGCCACTTCGGCAATAGACCACATACGTTTTCGACTTATCTAACTTGGCCAGCTCTTGTTTAAAATTTGCCCCGTTGTAATCTATAAAAATATCGGCTCCATCGATGACGCCTTGTTGCCATTCGGCCGGTGTGCGCACATCGATGACTAGCGCCTTTTTTTCATTCTTTATTTTGGTTAGCTCAGCCATAGGCGCATTTTTAAAGCCTGATTGTGCTGAGGTTGTGCAAGAAATTAGGCTCATCAAAACGAGCGCAAGCATAGTTATTGTTTTCATCTATTTTAATTTAGTATCATGCAAAAATGGGTAATTACGAAGGATTTGAATGTAACCCGCGTTACACAAAGAGTGTGCAACGGACGTCAATTTTTCGGATTAATCTTCCCAGAAGTCGGGGTTTCCATTTTCTTCGAGTAATTTTTGCCAGTTGTAGCTGGGGTCATCTGCATCGAAAAGAATAGCCTTGTACTCTCCTTCAGAGATTTCATAGCGCAATACTTCTTCTCCGGTATAGGCCTCAATAGCATCGAGCAACGGGATTTCGTCTTTGCTGCAAAACGAGATGGCCTGCCCAAGCGCATTACCCCTCCCCGTTCGGCCGCACCGGTGCACGTAATTTTCTGGGTTGTCAGGGAGGTCATAATTAATTACATATTCCATATTTGGAATATCGATACCCCGTGACGCGACATCAGTAGTAATAAGCACTTGGTTTTTTCCCTCTCTAAATTTTTCGAGCAAACCAAAGCGTTCATTTTGTGGAACCCCGCCGTGCAGCGCCTCGGCATGAACACCAACGCGTTCCATGGCCTTCACGATTCTTTCTACCCGCACTTTGGTGCGCGCAAAAACCAAAAAACGTGCCTCTGGGTATTCGCCGATCATGTTTTCTAGAAAAAACCGCTTGTCGTCCATTTCAATGAAGGCAACCGCATGCTGAACATTTTTAGAAACCGGGTTTTGAGGCGAGAGCTGAATACGGATTGCTGAGCGCACAACGTCGTAGGCTAAGGATTTGATTTTTTTATCGATGGTAGCCGTAAAAAATAAGGTTTGGTGCTTTACTGGAATTTTCTTGATAATGTCTTGAATGTCTATATTAAAGCCGAGGTCGAGCATGAGATCGGCCTCGTCCAAAACAAGCGTATGCACCCCAGATACATCGAGATGCCCCTGGGCAATGAGATCAAACATACGACCTGGTGTGGCAATGAGTACCTCAGCGCCTACTTGCAATTGTTTGATTTGCGCTTCTTGCTCTACCCCACCGTACAAACCGATGACCTTCACTTTCGTTTGGGCGCCAATTTGCTCAAAAACACCCGTAATTTGTTGCGCAAGTTCACGAGTTGGCACAAGTACAATACAGCGAATCTGAATCGAGTTGGTGGCGTTTTTTTTGTATTTAAGTAACTTATTGAGGACCGGAATAACAAACGCAGCGGTCTTACCTGTACCCGTCTGAGCAACGGCCATGACATCTTCACCATCCAAAATGTGTTTTATGGCACGGTATTGGATATCTGTAGGACGTCTGAAACCGAGCACGTCTAGTTGGTCCTTAATTTTTTGGTCAATAGGATAGTCTTCAAATTTCATGAACACAAAGATACGACTAATAATAAAGACCCTACTTTTACGTTTTTCAATTCAAAATCCCAACAATGAAAATCAACTTACTCCTCTCCATTGCCCTTTTGAGTAGCACCCTCCTCGCCAATGATAAGGTTACCGTCAAAAGCACTTTGCACAGCGTTACCGTCTACACCCAAGGCGCTCAACTGCAGCACAAAGCCAATTACACGATTAAAGCGGGCCTAAGCGAGGTCATTGTAGAAGGCATTTCACCGCAAATTGCTGCCGGAACCATCCAAGTAAAAGCAACCGGCGCGGTGGTCATTTTAGATTCTAAATATGAATACTACTACCCGCAGCCTCAATTGGAATTGGTGGCTCGAGATCTTCCGCCCAAAATAAAATCTGCCATAAGGATGTTGGAAGACTCTATCAGGAACGTCAATTTTGAGCTGCGCGATATCAATGACGAAATCGAAGTATTGGTGGCTGCCCGCAAAATTATCATCTCGAACGGCGCTGTTAAAGGCCAAGGCAAGGTCAATGACAGCATCCAGTTATTGAAAGCTACTGTCGATTATTACACTACCAAGGTGTCTGAACTCAATAAAAAAATCAGTAGTCTGGACCGTCAAAAAGTAAAGAAAACCAACCTCTTATCAGACCTCAATACAAGACTCGACGATTTACAAAACTACGCAGAGCAAAACAATCAAACACCTGAAAAAAAAGGGGTTCCACGCATTATTATCACGTTTATGGCCAAAGATGCCGCTAGTGGCCGTATCGACCTCAGCTATTTAGCTTCAAACGCCGGCTGGACGCCTCTCTACGACATCCGCAGCGAAGCCGCAACAGGTAAAATCAGCCTCACCTACAAAGCACAAGTGCGCCAGCTAACAGGTTTGGACTGGGACGACATCAAACTCAGCATCTCGACCAACAACCCCTACGCTAATAAAACCAAACCAGAACTTAGCCCCTGGTACATCGACTACCAAGAATTTAGAAAAAAACTAGAAGAAAAAGCCAAACTAAGATCTGATGCATTCGACGATGCACCAGCAGTCAATAGTACCGCTTTAAACATGGGTTTTATGTATTCCACTAATGCAGCTGCAGAGGTCAACGCACTCGGCGCCGAACAATTCACCACCATTGTTCAACAACTCATCTCGGCCGAGTTCAAGATAGATCTCAACTACAGCATTGCCTCAGACAATCAAGTGCGCATGGTGTTGGTCAAGCAGTCTGAGCTCAACACGAGTTTTCGTTACTATGCCGTGCCTAAACTCGACCCCGGCGTATATTTAGTGGCCCAAATGACCAAACTAGATGAGCTTCAGCTCGTGCCAGCCAAAGCCAATATCTTCTTTGACGGCACGTACATTGGCGAAACCTACCTCGATCCCACCACCATGGACGACACCCTCAATTTGTCTTTGGGCAAAGATCCAAATATAGTCGTGAAGCGCACGCTGCTCAAAAACCAAAGCAAAGAACGCATCATTCAAGATAAAAAAGAACGGAGCTTTGCCTATAACATAGAAGTGCGCAATCTGAAGTCGTCCGAAATTGAGCTCTTTATACAAGATCAAATCCCCCTCACCACTAACCCTGATATTACCATCGAAAAATCAAATTTAGGTAAAGGGAAAATCGACGAAAAAACTGGGCTTATCGAATGGCAATTGAAACTCAAAGCCAAGGAAAGTCAGTCCTTCGACTACGACTTTAAGGTGCGCCATGCCAAAGATAAAACCGTACAGATCTAAGGACAACCCAAGCCTATTATAAAAAATTAAAAAATAGGTCCTGACAAAAACGCAGAGCGAAGCTTTTTTCTAACTTCGTAGCATGAATTTTGTCATTGTCGACGTCGAAACAACAGGTGGCCATACCAAAGAATCCAAAATCACAGATTTGGCGATCTACAAGCACGACGGAACACAAGTCATTGACCATTTCCAGAGCTTAGTCAATCCAGAACAGTGCATCCCAGAGTTCATTGTTCGTTTGACAGGCATCACCGATCAAATGGTTGCCAACGCGCCAAAGTTCTATGAACTGGCCAAAGAAATCATTGAATTTTGTGAAGGCTGTGTTTTTGTGGCCCACAACGTTGCCTTTGACTACGGTATGTTTAAAAGTGAATTCAAGCGCTTAGGCTATGAATTTCGGATGCCCCAGCTTTGCACAGTGCGTGCGGCGCGGTATGTGCTTCCTGGCCATGCATCCTATAGCTTAGGTAAAATTTGCGCTGACCTCAGTATTCCAAACACAGCGCGTCACCGTGCCGATGGCGATGCCAAAGCCACCACAGAACTCTTTGGTATACTCATACAAAAAGACGAAAACCAATTGCGTACATTTATTCAAGATGTGCTCAATCCGAAATCTGTACATCCAAATCTTAGCTTAGAAAGTATAGAAGATCTTCCCAATAAAACAGGTGTATATAAATTGTACAACGAGTTCAACCAAATCATTTATATCGGCAAAAGCATTCATATTAAAAAACGCATTGAACAACATTTACGCAACACCAAAACAGCGAAAGGACAGCAAATGATCCAAGATATTTGCAGAGTGGAATACGAACTAACCGGTTCTGAACTTATTGCAATGTTACTCGAATCTCAGCTCATTAAAGAACACAAGCCCATCTACAATCACAAATTGCGCAAGAGTTTGTTTCCATATGGGCTCTATGACCAACAAGATATCGATGGCTACCTCAGGCTTAGAATAGAAAGCACCGCCAAAAAAAATGAAGAACCACTTCTTCAATTTACTTCTCGCAAAGATGCACAAGGTTACCTCGAACATCTGTCTGAAAAATTGGAATTGTGTCAGAAACTATGTTATTTATACCCTACCCAAAGCGCTTGTTTCCAATACACCATTCAACAATGCAAAGGAGCTTGTGTACAAGAAGAAGATCCGTCATCTTACAATCTAAGAGTGCAGTCTTACATTGATCAACTTCAATTCAATGGGGACACCTTCTTTTTGGTCGACAAGGGTAGAAATAAAGGTGAAAAGAGCCTCGTTTGGATAGAAAACGGGATTTACCGAGGATATGGTTACGCACCTTTTCATTTTCATGGCAAAGAACCGCTGCACTGGAGTAGATACATCCAGACCGAAAAAGAAAACCGAGACAACAAAACTATTGTGCATCAATTTATGCGCAAACCAAGTGGCCAAAAACGAATTGATCTAACGCCCATCACCAGATGATTTTAAAGACGGCAGGAAAACTAACCTTCTTAGGTTCTGGTACCTCCCAAGGGGTACCTGTTATCGCATGCCAATGTCCAACTTGTCAGTCTTCAGACCCCAAAGACACCAGACTTCGGTCGAGTGTACTCCTTGAACTACCCGACCTTACATTTGCCATTGATGCTGGCCCAGATTTTAGACAACAAATGCTAAGGGCCAAGGTAAAGCACCTCGATTGTATTTTGCTTACCCACGAGCACAAAGACCACATCGCAGGCCTAGACGACGTTCGGGCTTTTAATTACCGACGACAGGCCGATTTTCCAATTTATTGCACACCCAAGGTTGAAACTGCACTCAAACGAGAATTTTACTATGCTTTTGAAGAAAATCCATACCCAGGAGTACCAAGGTTTGAGATTAGAAAACTCGAAAAGGGCCTTTTTGAATTGGGTAATTACGCTATTGAGGCCATAGAGGTTTGGCATCACAAAATGCAGGTCTTAGGATTTAGAATTGGTAAATTAGCGTATATCACAGATGCCAAAACCATCACTAAAGAAGAGAAACTTAAACTTTTAAACCTCGACGTACTCATTATTAATGCGCTGCACGAATACACCCACCTATCCCATTTTAATTTGGAGGAAGCGCTACAACTAATAGCCGAAATACAACCTAAACAGAGCTATTTAACGCATATTTCACATCTTTTTGGTTTGCATGAAAAGGTCAATTCAACCCTACCCCCGAATGTCAGTTTAGCTTTCGACGGACTCGAACTCTCATTTGATTTTTCCGATTAATTTTACAAGATGTCTCCGTCCAATTTTATCGATATCGCAGCGCTCATCAAAAGTAAAAATCCACGTTTACTTCGATTATTACCTTCGTTTGTCTTGTCTTTTTTAAAACGAAAACTACATCAGGACGAAATCAATGCATTCATAGCTGCAAACGGACATCTACAAGACCACGATTTTTGCGAAGCCATTATTCATTACTTTCAAATCCAAATTGAAATCAAAGGATTAGAACATATTCCTAAAAGCGGCGGAGTCATTCTCGCCTTGAATCATCCTTTGGGAGGTATGGACGGCGTAGCACTCATTCATGCACTGCGCCAAACAAGGCCGGACGTTGTACTCATCGTAAATGACCTTTTACTGCACATTAAACAACTCTCCAACCTTTTTGTCGGCATCAATAAATTTGGCCGTAATCATGGAGGTGTTCGTCAAAATCTACGCAGTGCCTTTGAGAAAGAACAAGCCGTCATCATTTTTCCGGCTGGTATGGTCACACGCATTCACTATGGCCAAATTGTAGAACCTGAATGGAAAAAGACTTTTGTGACCTATGCCAGAGCATTGCATAGACCAATTGTTCCGATTTATATAGAAGGTCGTTTGTCGAAAACATTTTACCGAATTAATCGTTGGCGTAAAAGACTCGGTATCAAAGCAAACTTGGAAATGTTCTTGCTCGCCGATGAAATGTTCAAACAAAAAAGAGGAAAGATATCTTTTGTGATCGGTAAACCCCTCATGGAAGATGATCTACCCACTGAACTTGACGATTACGCCACCGCTAATTGGATAAAAAACCATGTTTACAGCCTAAAAGAAAACCATGAAAAACCTCATTGACCCTATTGACAGAGCTGTACTTCTCAAAGAACTCAGCCCCGAACTTTTTTTACGTACCACCCGAAAAGGTGGCAACGAAATATATAGAATAAATGCCGAAAATGCTCCAAATGTACTCCAAGAAATTGGCCGTTTGCGCGAACTTACGTTTAGAGCAGCCGGTGGAGGAACAGGTGAAGAAGTCGATCTCGACGCACACGACTTCGGCCCCTACGCCTATGAGCAACTCATTGTTTGGTCGGTAGAAGATCAAGAAATTATTGGTGGGTATCGATATAAGGTTTGCCGTGAAGCCAAAGACCAAAGTGGGATTTATCATTTATCTACAGTGCACTATTTTGACTTCAGCACCTCATTTAAAAATGACTTTTTACCTTTTACGATAGAATTAGGTCGAAGCTGGGTTCAGCCAAATTTTCAGCCGAATATCAACCCCAAAAAAGGTTTATTTGCATTAGATAACATCTGGGATGGCCTCGGGGCACTCATACGGTATTATCCAGAAGTCAGGTTTTTCTTTGGGAAAGTCACCATGTATCCAGATTACAATAGAGAGAGCAGAGATTTCTTATTGACTTTTTTACACCATTATTTTAAAGATCCGGACCATCTGATCAAAGCCTATCATCCTTTAGATTTTAGAACAAATGAAAAGAACTACCTCGCGCTTCTCGAAGGTTTAGAATTCAAAGAGGGCTACAAAATACTCAATCAGTATGTAAGAGAGCGCGGCACTTTTATACCACCGCTCATGAATATTTACATGAACCTCTCCCCTAGCATGCGCACTTTTGATACAGCGGTCAATGCAGACTTCGGAGACGTCGAAGAAACAGGGATTTTAGTCACGATTGCAGATATTTACTTGGAGAAAAAAGAAAGACATTTACAGTTCTAAATCATGTCCTTTTGATGCTTGAGCAACTCACCACCACTCGAGCTCAATTCGTCCCATTTTATTTTTGATTTTTGCTTTGATTCTGCCCAGCAAAACATCCACATGAGTGATTCTCAATCTTCGCTCAATTTCTTTAGCGCTGCACTTGTATTCGTATTTCATTTTCAGCACTAAAGCCTCTTTTTTGGATACACAGCCCAAAGCTTCTTGGTATAATTCAGAGAGCGCTTGTTCTTTTCCGAGTAACATTTCATCGGCAACGATTACATGCTGGGTCATGGTTTTAGTCCAAACATTATTTTTTTGTGCTTTTTCTTTGCGCAGCTGCGAAATACAAAAATGAACCAAAACCGTTCTCAACCAGGCTTTGGATTCAAAAAGATGTGCATCTGCGTCATTCTTGTGGTGCAATAAGCCATACAAGTGTATTGCAAAATCTTGCAATACATCTTGTTGCTGAGGTCCTTCAAAATAACGTGCAATGATTTGCTTGAAAAACCTTTGTTGTGTTGCATATAGGCTTTCAAATTGGCTGTGGTGGATACTTGTCGGCTTCATATTCAAAGTCCTAACAATTATTGTTCCAAAGTATATAACGCTAAATTTTATTGTATTTTCACAATCTAATTCGCCGTTTGACGTTTGACAAATATGAAAATCTTTTGCTTCATTTTATTAGGCCTTCCTTTCATTGCAGGGGCTCAGTACACTTGGGGCTCGAGCGCTTTTACCTACCTTAATCAACTCAATAATGCAAAAAATGCAGGAGTTGGTGGAAGGCTATATGCGATCAATGACAACGAAGTAAGCCTTACTTTAGACCAACCTGCACTGCTCGACGCTCAAAATGTCAAGCAATTTCATACCTCTGTTGGAATATTGCCAAGTGGGGTGCATTACGGCACACTTGTTACAGCAGTACAAACCAAGTGGGGTGTTTTTGCGCCGTATATTCGCTACATGAACTATGGTTCATTCAATCAAACAACTGTAGAAGGATTACAAACAGGTACTTTTAATGCCCTCGATTACAATATCGGAACAAGTTATAGTTATGCGCCAAATCCTTTTTTCAGAATGGGGGCTCAAATCAACCTATTAGGCTCCAATCTCGAGCGCTTTAGTGCCTATGGCATCTCGACCAACCTCTCTGCCCTCCTTGTTCATCCGAAGGAATTATTGATGGCGTCGGTGGGCATACGCAATGCTGGTTTCATTTTTAAAGATTATACTGCGCAAGCTCAATCAGTACTTCCTTTAGATATCTACGCTGGTATCAGTTATCGGCTTGCACACGCACCGTTTCGTTTCCATATTGTGGGGCATTCGTTGAATCGTCCAGAAAACATTTGGCTCGATCCAAATGCCAAAGAAAGCACTGATCCATTGACTGGAGATACCATTCCTATTTACATCCCTAATTGGGGAGAAAAGATAGCCAATCATCTTCATTTTCAGCTAGAACTCATTCCAAAAGGCGCCATTCAAATGCGCTTAGGATTTGACTACAACCGAAGACAACAACTCAAACTCACTGATTTCCCTGGCTTGGCTGGTTTTTCTTTTGGTCTGCGCATGCATGTCAAGCGTTTCGATCTCGATTATGCTGTTCAATATTATTCCAAAGCAGGTAGTATCCAAACAATAGGCCTGAGCTCAGACCTATCTCGTTTAAAAAAGAAAATTTAGATCAGCCTGTCGTGGTAGGCTCCTGCTAATTGGCGGTAATCTTCATGATATGACCCATCTAAATTTCGAATATAAAACTGCTCCAACATACAATCTTGCTCCTTTTGTTCAAAGCAAACAACCCAGCGTTTGTCTAATTTTTGAGGATTGGCATGAAAGCGCATTTGCCATGTACAGTTCAAGCCCTTCTTTGCCATATAGGTTGTTGTTTGTTGCGCTACAAGGGCAGGTAAGATCAGCCATAACTGACCTTCTGGCTTTAAGCGGAGCAGCATCTGATCCAAAAGTTGTTCAAATTTAGGTTCCGTTATATGCTTGGCAAGTTGCATCTCTTTTTGGGCAATTAAACCATTGATAAAATATGGTGGGTTGGAGACAATGGCATCGTACTTTTCTGATTTTGAGAATTGCTCAAGTGAACAATTGACGGCTTGTAGTCGCTCAAAAAAAGCGGATTGCTGAAAATTAAATTCGGCATCTTGGAATGCCCCTAAATGAGGGTCAATTCCGATAAAGTGCGCACTCTTAAACCTTTGAGCAAGCAACAAGGCAATTGCACCATTACCAGTGCCCACCTCCAAAACTTTGGCGTGATGAGAAAGCTCGCGTACTGAAGTACCGAGAATGATGGCATCAGTATTTACTTTTAAAGGACTGCTGTCCTGACGAACAACAAAATCTTTAAAAGCAAAATCAGCCATTAATAAGCTTTTGCAAAAACTACTCGACCAGCAGAAGGCTTGCCTGTAACCATACAAACACCAGGTTCTGGAGTTTGATCAAAAGGAATGCAACGGATGGTTGCCTTGGTCTCTTGTTTGATGCGCTCTTCAGTTTCAGCCGTGCCGTCCCAATGAGCTAGATAGAAACCACCTTTTTCGATTTCGATTTTAAATGCGTCGTAAGAATCAATTTGATGGGTATTTGCCGCTCGGAAATCGGTGGCACGCTGCAGTAGATTTTGTTGAATATCTTGAAGTAGAATTTCAATGGTGCTCACCAAATTATCGAAATTCAGGGTTTCTTTGGTTTTGGTATCTCGACGGGCTATTTCAACTTTGCCGTTTTCGAGGTCGCGAGGGCCCATAGCCAAGCGCAAAGGCACACCTTTGGTTTCGTATTCTGCGAATTTCCACCCGGGACGACGGTTGTCGTCGTCATCGTATTTAAAGCGAATTCCTTTCGCTTTAAGATCCGAAGCCAAATGCTTGAATTTCGCTGTAATCTGCACAAGTTCTTCTTCTGTTCGATAAATAGGGACAGCAACAACCTGAATTGGTGCCAATGCTGGCGGAAGCACCAAACCGTCGTCGTCGGAGTGTGTCATGATGAGTGCACCCATTAGGCGGGTTGAGACACCCCATGAAGTAGCCCAAACGAAATCTAATTTTCCTTCTTTATCAGCAAATTTAACTTCAAAAGCTTTGGCAAAATTCTGACCCAGAAAATGGCTGGTCCCGGCTTGTAATGCTTTACCATCTTGCATAAGTGCTTCAATACAAAGTGTATCTTCTGCACCTGCAAAGCGCTCACTTGCCGTTTTCCGGCCCTTGAGCACAGGCATTGCCATATAGTTTTCAGCAAAATCCGCGTACACTTCCAACATTTGCTCCGCTTCTGCGATTGCTTCTGTTTTGGTGGCATGGGCAGTGTGGCCTTCTTGCCATAAAAATTCGGTGGTTCTTAAAAATAAACGGGTGCGCATCTCCCAACGTACTACGTTGGCCCATTGATTGATTAAAATAGGAAGGTCACGGTAAGATTGAATCCAGTTTTTGTAAGAGTTCCAGATTATTGTTTCAGAGGTTGGCCTGACGATGAGTTCTTCTTGTAATTTAGCATCTGGATCGACAATAATGCCGCTACCATCTTCAGCGTTTTTGAGGCGATAGTGCGTCACAACCGCACATTCTTTGGCAAAGCCATCGACATGAGCTGCTTCTTTACTCAGGTAGCTTTTGGGAATAAAAAGCGGAAAATAAGCGTTGGAATGTCCTGTTTCCTTGAATTTGACATCAAGGACATCTCGCATGTTTTCCCAAATGGCGTAGCCATAAGGTTTAATGACCATGCAGCCCCGCACATCGGAGTGTTCGGCGAGGTCAGCTTTGTATACGAGGTCGTTGTACCAAGTTGCGTAATCTTCTTGACGGGTGACTTTCTTTTCGGCCATAGGATGCTTTGGTTGAGAGCACAAAGATAGGAATTTCTATGGTAAGCGAGGCTTGATGGTTTGTTTACTGCAGCGGTTATCGATCAAACTATTCAAATAAAATTGGTAAAGAGCACTCATTTTTTTAGCAAGCACAGCTTCTTCTGGGGTGTAGGAGCGCCTGATACCTGGCGTCCATACAATAGGTAACAAATTATTACCGTTAAAGAGGAAGGAAAGCAAATTAACGTTGTCATAGACCATCTTTTGACTCTGCTCTTGCGCGTAGCAAGAAGAACCAAGTTGAAATGGCGCCTTTTGAATACCCAATAAATCGAGCACGGTAGGCATCAAATCAATTTGCTGGAAAACCATGCCTTTTGTAGGTTTTGGAAGCGCAAGGCTCGGATGGTAAATCCCAATTGGGATGCGATAGCGCCAATCTAAAGTTTGAAATTGATCTTGACGCGTGGGCCCTACGTGATCTGCAGTAATGACAAATAAGGTGTTCTTGAACCATGCCTTGTGCTTATTATGTTCGAAGAAACGACGAAGTGCCTGATCTGTATAAGAAATAGTTTGACAAAGCGACTCTGGACCGGTCTTTAAATGACCTTCATAAGCAGAAGGAACCAAATAAGGGTGATGTGAGCTCAAGGTAAATAGGGTGCTGAAAAAAGGACTTTTTTCTTTGTCCAACTGCCGACCAAAAAAGGACAACATGTGGTGATCCCAAATGCCCCAATTGCCATCAAAATGCGCCTGATTCGGGTAGGACTCCAAACCGAAATAGGCATCAATACCAATGGCCTTAGTAAAACTCTTGAAATGCATAGAACCTTCCTTTGCACCATGATAAAAAGAAGTTTGATAGCCAATATCTTTGAGCATTTGAGGCAAACTATTCAATTGATTGCTGCAATAAGGAGACAAAATATAAGATTCAGGCAGCCAAGAGGGGAGCCCAGCTAAAATAGCGGGTACGGCATCCATAGAGGTACGCCCATTGGCAATGGCGTATTCAAAGAAGAGTCCTTTTTGCAGGAGTGAATCTAAAAATGGCGAAAAAGAGCTTGGACTATTTGGCCCAGCATAGTTGGTTCCAAAACTTTCAAGAATCAGGACCACTACGTTGGTGTTTTTGGGCAAATTAGCAGGGACTACTCCCTCTCTTGCGGGTAAAAGTGCAGCAAGTTCTTGGGGACGGTGAAATTCTAAATGTGATGTAGCGCCATCATTTGAGGTTTTGAGTACCGTAAAGGCTGTATTGAGAACAATTGGCGCTTGTTCGAGGCTGCTCATGGCGGTTGCATCAATGATGCCAATCGGACGCAATTGCAAACCACCCCTTGCCGTGATGATCATAGCGCCGCAAAGCACGACAAAATTGAACCATGCTGACTTGGTTGTCATGGATTTTTGCTGGACCTCCATTTGAATAATAAACCAACCAAGAAGTGTGGCCATAAACAAAAAAAGAAGTGGTAACCACCAAAACTCAGCCAAAAATTCACCAGCTAATGAACTGGTTTCTGTTCCGGTGAGCAAATGCACAAAATAACTGAAGCCCGATCTTTTTTGTGTATATGAAAAATAAGCGATATCCCAGGTATTGAGCACGAGAATAAGTAAACTCATGAGCGCGAGATAAATTTTAACCAGCAGATTGACTGCCTTTTTTACTTTCAGATCTAGTGTGTTGATAATTGGATTGACTAATATAAATATTGGCAGAGCCAAATAGGCAATTGTGCTGCCATCAAAATATACACCTATTAAGAATAAAGAAGCAGTTAGCTCGTTGAAAAACGACGCGTTCTGTACAGTGAAAGCTACGCGAAGTAGACTCATGGAGAGCAACAATAATAAGAAGTACTGAAGTAATGGTTGAAGCCTCAAATTACCTAATAAGCGAGAAGTTTGTCAATGGTAGGAAGTAAGGTGTGCTGTGCCAAAAATTGTTGTTCGAGCTGGGCGGCAAAGGGCACAGGCGTGTCAATTGAGGCCACGCGCAAAACAGGCGCATCAAGCTGATCAAAACAATGCTCCGTTACCAACGCGACGATCTCCCCACCGATTCCGGCAGTCAGGGTATCTTCATGCAAGACCAGTACTCTTCCGGTTTTAGAAGCCGCGGCGATGATGGCCTCGAGATCAAGTGGAAGTAAGGTTCTTAGATCTAGGATTTCAAAAGTGTGTTGAGGCCTTTGAGCTGCTGCATCTAGCGCCCAATGCACACCTAAACCGTAAGTAATAATGGTAAGATCGGTGCCGTGCTGCACACTTGCTGCTTTTCCGATAGGTGTATTGTAATAACCTACTGGCACATGGCCTTTTAAACTGCGGTACAAAAACTTATGCTCAAAGAACAACACAGGGTTGGGATCTTCAAAAGCTGCTAATAAAAGACCCTTTGCATCTTGAGGATTGGAGGGGTATACAACTTTAAGGCCCGGTGTGTGAACAAACCACGCTTCATTACTCTGCGAATGAAAAGGTCCAGCTGCTGTGCCTGCACCGGTAGGCATGCGCACCACAACATCTGCGTTTTGGCCCCAACGCCAATGCAATTTTGCTAGGTTATTAATAATTTGATTAAAGCCAACACTTACAAAATCGGCAAATTGCATTTCGACCATTGCTTTCATTCCGGAAATACTGAGCCCAAGGCCTGCCCCAATAATTGCCGATTCGCAAAGGGGTGTATTGCGCACGCGGTCTTTACCAAAAAGTTCCACAAAACCTTCAGTGACTTTAAACGCACCGCCATATTCGGCGATATCTTGCCCCATTAGCACCAGGTTGTCGTGTTTGTGCATGGCTGTTCGCAAGCCATCTTGAATGGCATCTATGAAGCGAACTTCTTGTGTATCGGGCCCCGCATTGATCTGTTCAAATACGAATGGCGCATAAACATCTGATAGCTCCTCTCTAAGATTTGGAACGATCTGCGGTGCAGCATTGGCCAGATCAAAAGCTTGCTGAATGTCTAACTTAAATTGTTTTTTAATCTGGTCTATACGATCTTGAGTCAAGATTTGTTGGTCTAATAAAAAGCCTTCGAAGTTCGTAACGGGGTCTTTGGGTTCCCATTCGGTTTGCAATCCTTCGGGATAATACTTTGTTCCGGATGCCTCTTCATGACCGCGCATTCGAAAAGTCATGAGTTCCAAAATAAATGGCCTGGAATTTTCTTGAATTTGACTGCGGATACTTCGGACAGCTTCAATGACAGCAATTATATTATTGCCATCTACTTGAATGGCATCCATGCCGTAACCTACACCTTTGTCGATAAATTGCTTGCAACGGAATTGCTCCGATGAAGGCGTGCTGAGCCCCCAGCGGTTATTTTCAATAGCAAAAATAACGGGTAGCTGCCAAACCGCAGCTACGTTGAGAGCCTCGTGGAAATCACCTTCCGATGCACCGCCGTCTCCGGTAAATACCAAGGTTGCATCCTTGGTTTGGCGAATTTTCGCAGCCAATCCTATTCCATCTGCGATTCCTAATTGAGGGCCGAGGTGGGAGATCATGCCGACTAATTTGTGGTCTTGCGTTCCGAAGTGAAAACTTCGGTCTCGGCCTTTTGTGTAACCATTTGCTTTTCCTTGGAACTGTGCAAATAACCGCTCTAGTGGAATTTGACGCGTCGTAAAAACACCGAGGTTACGATGCATGGGCAAAATGTATTCGTGGTCTTGCATCGCGTAGGCGCAACCCACTGATACTGCTTCTTGACCCCAACCCGAAAACCATTTGGTAATCTTCCCCTGACGAAGTAAAATGAGCATTTTTTCTTCGATCAGGCGAGGAAGAACGAGTTTTTTATAGATGGAAACGAGCTCCTCGTTACCGAAACTAGAAATTTGGTAATGGATGTTGGATGAAGGCATAGAAACTATACTTTTAGGCCGCGTACGACGCGTTCTTTGCGCTTAGTGCGCTCTAATTTTTTCTTAACAATTAAAAGATGTGCAGCACGCGGCGCCCCTCTTGAGAGATCTACTTTGTACTCGTTGCCACCATAATTTAAGCGTGCTCCCCCTTGAGCCGACCAATCGGCATCGAGATAAAACCGTCGGATGCTTGCGCCATCAGACTTCGTTGCAAAGGGAATAAAGCGTTGGTCTCCGGTTTCAAAACGTACCAACAATTGGCCTGCTTCGCCAAAATCTTCAAAAATACAACGTGTTCCGGCAGGAATCACGACGGATTCTGACTGTGAGCTAGAGGATGATACGAGCGCACCATTTTGGGTGGTGAGCTCGCTAGATTGTCTGTTGATTTGATTGAGGATAATGGTGTGGGAGGTGTAAAATTGAACTTGGCGCAATTTGGCTTCTGTATCTAAAGTAAATTCGTCTCGAATAGAGGTAGTAAATGGGATTTTTGTTCCGCAAGAAGAGACGACAATTGCCAAAAGAATAAAAAGTGCTAATTGTTTCATGTTTGTTAAATTTGTTCAAAATTAGTTAAAAGATGCGTGCATTTACCAAACTTCCCGCCTATCTTTTTGGACTTATGTTCTCGGTTCTGATCGGTTGCAATCAGCACCAGGAAAATGACGCTGTCACTTTAGATTCAATTCGTCCGCATTCAAGTAAAAAACGCTTATCAAATAGCCCTGGTGAGCAGCAAGATACGCTGCGTAAATATCTCAATTATTATGCCAATGACTCCGCATTCATGCAAATTTCGAAAGTGTGGCTAGACAGCACTCCTGCCCTTCATTTCATCGATCGCTTTAGCGCAAACCGACAAAAGTGGATTTTGCTAGACTCCAACAATGTAGCCTTTCACTACAAGCAATGGTATTTTAAAGATAGTAGCGCATGTCAAGAAGCTTTTTACAACTGGCTCGATCAGGCTGGACGCCAAAAAGAGAGTGTAAAGCTATTTGATAGAAGCATCTCAAGTACGAATCATGAACTTATCATCGTTGGTCAAAAAGAAGTGCTCTTTGTAGAAGCACCTCATAACTTTAACCACAAAAAGTGGCTGCTTTGGTACAGCGGCACCAAAGATTACCTTCCTATAAAATATGCGCTATATGTGCAGCCAAAAAAACGAACCAAATGGTTCAAGTGCACCAACAATAAAATCGAAGCCTTATGAATATAGTTAATCGCGGATTTATTTTTGTTAAACCCAAAAATCCATTTATTTCTTGGGCTCAAAGTAATAATCCTGAGCTCGTTATCGATGAACATGCCGAAGGAAGTGTGTATTTGATTGAAGAGGATTTTTGGGACGACGAATTGGTCTTGCAACAATATGCCAAAAAAATTGCCCATCAAGAATTTAGCAGCATCGTTGCCGATGACAGCGTTTGGCCAAAATGGAATGAGTTAAATGAGTTTGAAGCGTTTTTTAAGATTGAAATGGGCTGTACTTGTGTAGATCTGCGCGCAGAAACTTTACAAAAAGAACCTTTTTAATGTGCTAAAGACGGTCTATTAAATTGGAATTCAAATAGGCTGGATCAAACGTTACTTCGGAACCAAGCCAACTTGGTTTATCAAAAAATTGATCTTCATCAGAAAGTTCCAATTCAGCAATAAGCAGACCTTCCAGTTTACCATGAAATACATCGAGCTCCCAAGTATCGTTGTTATTTTGAATGTAATACCGCGTTTTGTGTAAACATGGTAAATTAGCCTCTAATATTATTTCGTTCGCCTCGTTTTGAGGTATTTCGTACTCAAACTCACTGCGGGTAAGGCCTGTACCCAATTTAATCGTAAAAAATGCCATGTTGTCAGTGACGCGTATGCGCACCGACCGGTCGGTGCCGCGCAACAGGTAAGTTTGTTTCAATTCTCTTTGACCAATACATTTTGCTGATTTCCAGCTATCGTTAGCGATGAGAAACTTGCGTTCAATTTCTTTCAAGATTCGATTTTTTACATTATTTTTAGTCTAACGCAACCAATTCGTATCAATTTGCGTCCTTTTCACAAATCTAAACTTTCTACATGAAACTTTACACTTCTTTATTTTGCTTGCTTTTAGTAAGCAGCGCCCTATTTGCTCAAAAATCTGTTACTCAAGCTGGAATCAAAATTACAAGCGCCCCGTTGCACTGCAATGTACCGTCTGAAGGCTATGAGGCAGACCTTATTGCACTGACGATTACCAACACAACCAATGAAATAAAAACTGTTTCTTATAGCTTTGAATTATACTACGACAACAACTGTGCAACTTGTGGCCACGACGAATACTTCTACACCCAAATTTTACAACCCAACCAAACACTTCAGGGAGTATGCTTAGACCGCAACAATATGGGGCTTACTATTTTTGATCATATGCCAGCGCACCTCACCAAAACCCAATTGACAGACTTCAATATTTTGAATGTTTCTGTCCAATAATTTTTACAGCACCTACTACACCATGACCTTAAAGCAACTTATTGCCAGTATCGCAATCGTTTTTGGCTACCACCAAACAGCGGTTGCCCAATGTACTGTTCAAGCCATTGCCCAAGACACCATTGTTCCGTGCAACGGCTCCACCACGCTCAGTGTCAACGGATCTGGCACCAGTGTAGTGGCCTTCGGAGAAAACTTCAATAATGGCTCTCCTGTTGGTTGGGATTTTTCTCAAATTGTTACCATTGCCAACAACACCTGCGGCGTACCTAGCTTAGACGGTTCAGCATTCATGTGGATGGGAAACCAATCAGTAGCACCCCGCGTTATGACCACCGTATCGCTCGATGTATCTTCAGGAGGGAATGTCTGCTTTGAAATGCGCTATGCAATTCAGTCGCAAGCTTCACCGTGTGAGGGTCCTGACGAACCGGACGAAGGCGTTTACTTACAGTACTCCACCGATAATGGATTTACATGGGTAACCATGAATTACTGGACTCCAAATGGGGGGTACAACCCAATTATGACCTCCTGGAATCAATATTGTGAAACTATTCCGCCTGCAGCTCAAACAGCCTCAACTAAATTTCGTTGGACCCAACTCGCAGTATCAGGCGCCACATACGACCATTGGGGGCTCGACAATATCATCATCTCAGCTTCTATACCAAACTACACAATTACCTGGCTACACGACAACTACACCTACCCAACAGGTGTCTACACTGGCAACAACCCTACACCTGTTTCGCCAACTGGTACGACCAGCTATATCGTCATGATGTCAGACAGTACCAATATTTGCTATGATACCATCACGTTATCTATATCTTATCCTCAAATCGATAACATTCTCGAAAACGACCCGACCTGTGGTAGTAATAACGGAAGTTTGGTGGCAAGCTCCTCTGGAGGTGCAGGTGGCTATACCTACAGCATCGATGGGGGTCTGACCTTTCAGCCAAGCGCGACCTTTACGGGTTTAAATGCCAATAATCATATGGTTATTCTTGTTGATCAAAACAATTGCTCGGATACGCTTCAAGCTGTATTGAGTGGTGTTGATTCTGTCGATATAAGTAACATGATTGTCACGACCACAACTTGTGGGCTAAACAATGGTAGCATTAATCTTACCGTTACCGGAGGGACACCATCCTATCAGTACAGTCTAACCAACGGATCAACTTTCTCAGCAAGTCCTATCTTTAACAACCTTATTCCAGGATCATATCAAATTTACGTTGAAGATGCCAATGGTTGCTTTGATATAACCAATGCTACCATCTACCCTTCAACCAATCCCTTTCTCGGACAAACAACAAGCACGTTAGAATTCTGTAGTTTGCAAGACGGTAGCATTACCACAAGTGCAACTTCCGGCGTGAGCCCTTATGTTTTCGTTCTGCACCAAGGCGCCTCCTTAGTAGCCACAAGTCCAAATGGCGCTTTCCCTAACTTACAGTCAGGCAGCTATTGGGTTACGGTTATTGACCAAATCGGCTGTGCCGACAGCACACAAATTATCGTAGACAGCATACCTGCCCCTGTTTCACCAATGACGGACACCATTCTCTGTAACCTCACCTTACAAGTTTTCGGCGTCGTCTCCTATACCGGAAGTAATTGGTCTGCCAACACCAACGAAATTAACTTTAGCGACCCTACAAGTCTAAACCCTCTCATTACAGCCGACACCGCTGGCATCTATTTGATCAATTTGCAAGATACCGTTTGCAGTTACAATCAAACCTTTAGCCTCACGTTTGTTGCCGATCCTTTCACTGCTGTAATCGATACCACACTATGTATCGGAGAAACGGCGACTTTAGCTGCGGTTCAACAACCGCAAAATGTGAGTTATCTCTGGAGTACAGGAGCTACAGAACCAACCATCCAGGTAACTACCCCAGGAAACTACATTATTTCTACCACTAACATGTGCGGCACCCTCATCGATACAGCTAGCGTTGCGTTCTATTTTTGCGATATCGAACTCCCAAATGTATTTACACCCAACAATGATGGCAACAACGATTACTTTCAAATACTTTTCTACGGCGGCCTAAGTACCTTTGAATGCATTATCATTAACCGTTGGGGCAACACCATTCGTGAATTTGCAGATCCAGCATTCCAATGGGATGGCACCGACAAAAACGGCAATCCTATGGAAGAAGGCGTCTATTTTTATGTCGCACGAACCGTTACGAACGCAGGCGATGAAATTGAAAAGCACGGGCTTGTTCATCTCGTTAGGGAATAGCAATATTTCCTATCTTTGCATGTGCTTCAACTCAAAAAAAATACACCAAGATGGGTGATTGTCGTTCTCGACTTACTCATTCATCTTTTTGCACTGTTTTTTGCTTATTTAATTCGCTTTGACCTCAAAGCAGACTTTTCATTAATCGCTAATGAATGGGCTATTCTCTCTAAATCTTTATGGTTTTTTGTACTAGTTAAAGTACTTGTTTTTGCGATTTTTCAAATCCATCAGGGATTGGTCAGATACAGTTCTACCTCAGACTTTAAAAGAATTTTTATTGCCGAACTGATCACCTCCCTTAGTTTCATTTTAGGAAGCATACTGCGCTACTATAAGATTGACGGATACTTTCTTTTCCCAAACTCTGTTTTACTGATGGAGTTCATTTTTAGTACGGCTTTTGTCATATCTGGCAGATTCATTGTCAAGTTACTTTATTTGGAATACACCCGAGACAAAGGCAAAGAAGAAGCCATCCTTATTTTTGGCGCGGGTATATCCGGGCAACTCACCAAACGTTTGATTGAAAAAGATACGGCCAATCTTCAGCACGTTGTTGGCTTCCTCGACGATGCTGTTTCATTGCACGGCAAACGCATTGAAGGCACACGTGTGTACCCACCTAATGCACTGGAAAAATTAAAGGCCAAGCATCACATTAGCACACTGATCATTGCTGTGCAAAATTTAGAACGCAGTAAACTCAAAGATATCTCCGAACAGGCGTTAGAACTCAGTATTCAAATCAAAAGAGTTCCGGAAGCCAGAGCTTGGGTCAATGGCGCATTCAATGTAAGTAGTATCAAAAAAATTGACATCAATAGCCTCCTTGGCCGGCCAGTCATACAAGTTGAAAATCCAAAAATCGAAGCGCACTTTTTCAACAAAACCATACTCATTACCGGAGCAGCCGGAAGCATTGGTAGCGGCCTCGCTGCAGCCCTGATCGCGCAAAAAGCAACGCAACTCATCTTACTTGATCAAGCAGAATCTGCGCTATTTGAATTAGAACAACGCTTCCAGCAAGTCAAAACACTTACAGAAATTGCTTACGTCATTGGCGATATCTACGACCCTGCGCGCATGCAGCACCTCTTTGAAACTTACAAACCTGAAGTGGTCTTTCATGCGGCTGCATACAAACATGTTCCGCTCATGGAGGCCAATCCGGCTGAGGCGATTCGCAATAATATTGGCGGAACCAAAGTTATTGCCGAACTAGCCGCGCATTTTCAGGCCGAGCAATTCATCATGATCTCTACAGACAAAGCGGTGAACCCAACCAACGTAATGGGCGCCTCTAAGCGCATTGCAGAAATGTTGGTGACTGAACTAAATGAACAATTTCAAACAGCTTACATTACCACTCGGTTTGGTAATGTGCTCGGCTCGAATGGATCGGTTATTCCTGTTTTTGAGAAACAAATTGCTAGTGGGGGGCCACTAACACTTACCGATGCAGAAATTACTAGATTTTTCATGACCATACCAGAAGCGTGTCAGTTGGTCTTAGAAGCTGCGACAATGGGTCATGGAGGCGAAATATTTGTTTTTGATATGGGTGCACCTGTAAGAATCTTAGACCTTGCCAAAAAAATGATTCAACTCTCTGGATTGAGGCCCTACGAGGATATAGATATACAAATAACGGGGCTAAGGCCCGGTGAAAAACGCTACGAAGAAGTCCTTGCAAATGCGGAGAATACCATCCCAACTTATCACCCGCAAATATTAATTGCCAACACAAGGCCGGTAGCCGCACCGCAAAGTCAATTGATCGACAACTTGCTGGCTACAGCAGCTAAACAAGACAACGAAGCCAGTGTGCGCCTCATGAAACAACTCGTTCCTGAGTACATCTCTAAAAACTCCTTATTTGAAAAACTGGACCAATGATTGAGCCTGCAAAAATACAAGTACGACTCACCGATATCGATATCCTAGGCCACGTCAATAACGCGATATATCTGAGTTATTTTGAAATGACGCGCATTCACTACTTCAACAAGTTAGTGGGTTCAGAATGGGACTGGATGGAAAATGGCGTCGTGTTGGTCCAAAATGAGGTGACCTATATTCAGCCTATTTTTTTGGAGCACGCACCTGAAATTTTTATGTATTGTAACAAAATTGGCAACAAGAGTTTTACGCTCATTTATGAAATTTATGTCGATGGGCAACTGAAAACAACAGGAAGCAGTACCCTAGTTGGCTACAACTCAAAGCGACAAATAAGTATTGAAATTCCGCCAAAAATTAGAGAAGCACTTCTTCGTATCACGCCAAATTAAGTACAAAATGACCATTCTCAAAAACGTGCTTTCCTTCCTATTCCTTATTTCAATTTATGAATTATCCTTCGCTCAAGTCTCGGAAATATGTAAGTCAACCCGGCAGCCTTGTCCAATGACGAATAGTAAGTTTTGTCATGAACACATTGCTTTTGACGAAGACCACAACCTTTATTTGTTGCGCAAAGATTTTGCCACGCCTTACACAGGAACATGTGTCAGTTGCTACCCTAGTTTAGTCGTTGAAGAAAAATTGAATTTTGTCAACGGGAAAAGACAAGGGACGGATACCTCATATTACAGAAGTGGTTGTATTCAATCGATCCAAAGCTACCAAATTGGGTTAGAGAATGGCGCAACCTACATCTATTTTGACTCTAGTAACCAAGTTCAATACGAAATTTGGTACCAAAACGGTCAACTTCATGGCCCATCAATACAATGGAGTGCTAATGCGCTTGCGGATACCCTCATGTATAAGCATTATAAAAATGGAAAGCTCGACGGACCTCAACGAAGTTATTTTTCCAATGGGAAAATAAGAAAAAGTAGTGTCTACAAAGACGGATTCAGTGATGGACCACAAATTACCTACAATGAGATCGGTCAGAAAGAAAGTGAAATTCATTTCAAAGCTGGTAAAAAAACCGGCACCTGGACTTACTTTTTCGACAGCGGCAAAATTGCGCGAAGTGAGAATTGGCGCGAGGGTAAAAAAAATGGTGTCTTTGTGAGCTATAACGATCTTGGTCAGGTCTTGAGTACAGAGAAATACGATGCGGATCTTCCAGTCGGTTTACACCAGACTTTTTACGCAGATGGCAAACTCAATTACAGCTGTTCCTACTCCAATAAAGGAGATAAATTAGAGGAGTACGTTATTGATCAATATGGCGTCAAAAAACAATTGTTTCCAAAAGTTGACTAGCATTTAAATCCAACCCAATATTAAGGCTAAGCCCATCATGAGTAGACCTATCCCAACAATGGTTGACATTATTCCATTCTTCATTTTTTGAATGTATCGTCTTCCCATGAGGGTTCCGAGCAACGCCGCAGGCACCCCAATAAAATAGAGGTAGGTCGGGTAATAGTTATTGAACCAATTTCCAGAAAAATAAACACCAACCCGAGTGAGATCGACAAATAAAGAAATCAACGCTGTCGTTGCAACAAAAACCAAGGGTTCCAACTTTAACCGCGATAGAAATAAGGCGCGAAGCGCACCTTGATGCCCTGAAAACCCGCCAAAAAAGCCACTCAAACTTCCGCCAATACGCAGGGCCCAGCTACCTTGAAGTGGCAATTTCCAGTTGAATAATTCCAAAATGGCAAAAACCATAAATAAAGACCCAAATAGAGGTTTTAACTGATTTCCAATGGAATCTTTTAAGATAGTTAAAAGGTAGGCTCCAATAAATGCGAAAAGTAAGGCGGGAATTCCAAAATTTCTAAACAAATGCCAATCGACAGACTTAACAGTAAGTGTGACTTTTAACACATTATTACAAAGATGTACGATACCCGCCATCAATACAGCTATGGGTGCATCAAAATAAATCATAAATACAGGGACGAGTATGGTATTGAGGCCAAATCCAGTATAAAAAGTAACTAGCGCACCCAAAAATGGTCCAAGAAAAGCAAATAATAAAAGCTGTGTGAGTTCCACCTGTTCTCGTATTTTTGTCAAAAGTAAGCAAATGATTGATTTACGTAGTGATACCGTTACCCTACCCTCAGCCGAGATGCGCTCCGCTATGGCCAATGCC
Source organism: Crocinitomicaceae bacterium (assembly GCA_044372045.1). GTDB lineage: Bacteria > Bacteroidota > Bacteroidia > Flavobacteriales_D > Crocinitomicaceae > UBA952. Next base: position 907 of record JBILSN010000020.1, on the reverse strand, counting down.
CCTGTCGGAGACGATGTTTTTAAAGAAGATCCTACTGTTAAGGCTTTGGAGTCTTATGCGGCTGCTCTTTTTGGAAAAGAAGCTGCACTTTTTTGTAGCTCAGGAACACAAACCAATCAGATTGCGATAAACGTACATGTACAACCCGGAGCAGAAGTCATTTGCCACGAAGAAAGCCATATTTACAAATACGAAGGTGGAGGTATTGCCAAAAACTCTGGCGCATCAGTGCGTCTACTACCCGGAGACCGCGGCAGAATCACTGCAGATAGCATTTCAAAATGGATCAATCCGGCCAATGACATACACTTTCCACTTACCCAGCTTGTTTCTCTTGAAGACACAGCAAACCGAGGTGGAGGCGCCGTATACGACCTCCAAGAAATCGTCAATATTAGCACGCTTTGTAAGCAAAAGGGGCTTCCGCTACATTTAGATGGTGCGCGGGTTTTCAACGCCTTAGCGGTTCATCAAGTCGAGGCAGCAATTTATGGGGCTTATTTTGATTCCATTTCTATTTGCTTATCTAAAGGCTTGGGCGCACCCGTTGGTTCTTTATTACTCGGAAGTTCTGCATTTATCGAAAAAGCAAGACGCGTCAGAAAAGTAATGGGCGGTGGCATGCGCCAGGCTGGAATTATTGCCGCAGGTGGCCTTTATGCCCTGCAAAATAATGTACAACGCATTGAACAAGACCACCAAAATGCGAAACTCTTAGAGTCTGCACTACTCAATTGTTCGTGGATTCGGGAGGTGTTGCCTGTTCAAACAAATATTGTAGTCGCTATACTGCAACAGGCAGAAAAACGAGATGAATTGATTGATTCCTTGAAACAAAAAGGTATACTGTGTATGGCTTTTGGCCCCGGCATGATCCGAATGGTTACCCACTTAGACACAAGCACTG
>JBILSN010000037.1:0-14518 GCA_044372045.1 Crocinitomicaceae bacterium | reverse complement strand
AATTCCAAATTGGATTTACCTGTTAATTCATTCACTTCTAATGCGCGAATGAGGCGAAGAGGGTTCTTGTTATCTACCTCTCGATAAAAATTAGGATCGCATTGCTGCAATGCTTGCTGCAGTGCCAATAAACCTTGTTGTTCAAATAGATTTTGCCATTTAGCGCGCACTTGAACATCATGCGGCAGCGGGTCAAGTCCTAAAAGTAAGGCATCGGCAAACAAAGCAGAGCCTCCAACAAGCACAGCATTACCTCTCTCTTGTAAGAGTTTTGTTAAAATTGGTTGGGCTTGCGTGGCAAATTGCGCGGCATTTAATGGTGCTTGAACTGTATGACTTGCTATAAAATGATGTTTGACTTGCTGGAGTTCTTGGATGGAAGGCCGCGCTACCCCAATTTCCAGTTCCTTGTAAAACTGCCTGGAGTCAAATGAAATGATTTCAGTATCTAAATATGAAGCTAAGGAAATTGCAAGCCCTGTTTTACCAGATGCAGTAGGGCCTTGGACTACAAAAATGGATGAATCTGGCATTTATTTCCAACGAGAATAAATTCGAATGACATGTGCGACATAGGATGGCGCAGCTCCTCTGTAGGCTCCACAGCGCACCGACTCCGAACGATAAAAAGTTGGGTCTTTTAATTTTTTCACCATCAATGCCACGTTGTCTTCCCAAACATTAGCGTTGAGACCTGCTGCTCTTGCCAAACGCTGAGCATCTTCAATGTGACCTGTACCCGCATTATAAGATGCCAAAGTAAATTGCATGCGTATGTTCGCATCTGGAATACTTGACCAGCGTTTGTAGAGCGAACTCAAATAACGGGCTCCTCCATTGATTTGAACTTCGGGGCTCGACTCTGGATATACCCCAAAGTGCGGACCCGAATTTGGCATAAATTGCATCATGCCATAAGCACCTCCAAAACCGCGTGCATTTGGATTGAAACGAGATTCCTTAAAAGCAACTGCTGCGATCATTTTCCAATCTAAATTGTAGCGCTGAGCTGCGTTTTTAAAAAGAGCGTCAAATGGTGATATCGCACCCCTTGGCGCAAGAAAAATTTCCGTAGGTGCAGTGGAAATGTAATCAAAGTAGCGCTTTTTTAGGAGTTGATAAGCCTCAGAGTTGAGGTAGGTATTTAAAAATGAATCTAGCTTTTGTTTGAGTGCTTTGCTTTGGGGTCTGACTGCAAAAGCAATGCGCTGCTCAAAAGACATTCGAGTGGCAATATCCAAAATAGGATGCATGTCTTTCGCCACTCTAGCCTGATTTTCATGAGCTAAAGTATACTTTATTCGACCGTTTACCACCTCTTGAATTAAATCCTCTGCTAGCGGCAATGACCTTTTATAACGAATGTCAATGGCAGCACCGACTTCATCTTGCAAGGCCAACAAGCGCCTTTCATATGCAGAATTTTTACGCACATAAATCGTTTTTTCAGCCAAATGAGCAGGTTCTGTTATCAATGAATCTGATTTGCGCTGTACCAACACTTGATAGGTTTGGTAATAAGGAATAGTATATTGAAAATATTTTTCTTGATGTAAAGCAATCGGTAAATTTGCTGCGATAATATCGCCTTCTCCTTTTTTAAGCATGCGGATGTAATCGCCAATTTTACTCACCACCTTTACCTCTAATTGAAGGCCATTTGCCTTACAAAACGTGTCGAGAATTTCATACTCAAAACCCATCCTCTTGCCTTTGAATTCAAAAAAGGACAGTGTGGCATTTTCTGTAAGGACCGTAAGCTTACCGATTTTTTTTATTTGCACCCAGTCCTTGCGGTAAATTGGGCTCTGTGCTTGTTCAGTGCAGGCCTGAAAGAGTAAACTCAAACCCATAACGAGCAGCAAATAAGATCTCTTGCGTTGAAGCATAACATTAATGTACGAAAAGTAATTGAAAATGTTTCACGTTACAATAAATTGATATTGAAGCAACTACATCAATTACAGTTTTCTATTAAACAGAATTGTCGTGTAATTTCGTGCAATCATTGCCCGTCTTAAAATGAACCCATTTGTCATCAATTCTTGAAAAAAGTTCTTTTTTTCTTTGGTTTAAGGAATAAATTTATATCTTTGCACTCGTTAATTCAAGGGGGTTTAGCTCAGCTGGTTCAGAGCATCTGCCTTACAAGCAGAGGGTCGGCGGTTCGAACCCGTCAACCCCCACAAAAGCCAATCATCCGATTGGCTTTTTTTTTCATTCGTTTTCGGGCCAAGTTTTCAACATTTTTATTTCACTAAAAGCTTTTATTATTTAACATTTATAATAGTAATGCTATTTATTGGTAAGTGTATGTTCATAAAATCTTAATATTAAATTGATGAAGTTGCTAATTAACCTTTTAAACTTTGCAATAATCAATAAACTACTTTATGATGAAAAGAAAATTACTTTATGGTTCGTTGCTAACTCTAGCTGCCAGCCCAGTATTTGCTCAGGTAGGAATGGATACCGATACCACCCGCGAGCAAAGCATTAAAGAAGTCCGCGTGATTTCGAACTATGGTAAAGACCGAAAAACGCCAGTTGCGATGTCAACGGTCAATGCCAAGCAAATTTCCGAAGTATACGGAGGTTCTGCTGAATTACCTGAAGTATTAAAACTTACCCCTGGTGTCTATGCGACGAAAACTGGAGGTGGTGTGGGAGATTCCCGCATCAACATTCGTGGTTTTGACCAGCGCAATATCGCCGTTACCATTAATGGTATTCCTGTAAATGACATGGAAAACGGTTGGGTATATTGGTCCAACTGGGCAGGTTTGGGCGACGCCGTATCTACTATTCAGGTTCAGCGTGGTTTAGGTGCATCTAAATTGGCAATCAACTCTGTTGGTGGTACCATGAACATCATCACCAAAACAACCGATGCCAAAGCAGGGGCATCAGTAATGACTTCCGTTACAGATTACGGTCAATACAAAATTATGGGTTATGCGTCTACTGGTTTGATGGACAACGGTTTTGCACTCACTACTGTATTGTCTAAGACAGCAGGTAACTCTTATGTTGATGGTACTTGGATCGATGGTTATTCTTATTTCTTTACACTCGCCAAGCAGGTCAACGACAAGCACCGTTTGGTCTTGACAGGTATTGGAGCACCACAGTCTCACGGGCAACGCAGCTCTGGTCTTACACCAGGTCAGTACGACACCCTAGACCGTCGTTTCAATGGTGACATCGGTTATTTTGACAACGGTGACCTCTTCAATGACCGAGTTAACTACTACCACAAACCACAATTCTCTCTTAACCACTATTGGAATGCTTCTGAAAAAACGACAGTAAGTAGCTCTTTATACTACTCTATTGGCCACGGTGGAGGTTCTGGTCGTTTGGGCTCTTCTTATGCACGTACCGATGAAGGTTTACTTGATATTCAAGCAGCTTATGACTACAACGTAGCGAATCCTGATGTAACAAATGGTGGTGTTAAATACGCACAACGCAACTCAGTTAATAACCACTACTGGACTGGCTTGGTTTCAACTGTAAATCACAAAGTAAATCAGTATGTTGATCTTACTTTAGGATTAGACGCACGTTCTTACCGTGGTGAGCATTTCCGCGAAGTTCGCGATTTATTAGGTGGTTCTGCACGTTACGATGGCGTGAATGGTCTTGTTGGTGTGCACGAGTATGCTTCTAACTATGGAAATGTTTTGCATGTTACCCCAGTAGATCAGCGCGTTGCTTATGATAACGATGGTTTGGTTAAATATGCAGGTCTTTTTGGACAAGCAGAATACAACAAAGATAAATTATCAGCTTTCGTTACCGGTGCAATTAATACAACTGCCAACCAACGTGTTGAGCGTATGCTTTATATCAATGATACAACCGGTCGTGGTGAATTATCTGAAGTAGTAAATATTATGGGTTATTCTTACAAAGGGGGTGCCAACTACAACATCAATGACAACCACAACGTTTACTTCAATGCTGGTCAATTCTCACGCGCACCTTTTTGGACATTTGTTTTTGTTAACAACACTAATGACGTAGTTCAGAACTTAGTCAATGAAAAGGCAGAATCTTTTGAATTGGGCTACGGTTTCCGTTCAGAGAGAGTAGCTGTTAAAGTTAATGCTTATTTGACCAACTGGAAAGACAAATCTTTGCTTTCTGGTAATATCACAGGTCCGAACGGTACCATTACTCGTGCCTTAATGACTGGTGCTAATGCAACACACAAAGGTATTGAAGTTGAGTTCAATACCAAACCTGCAAAAGGCTTAGAAATTGGCGGTATCATTTCTTTGGGTGACTGGCGTTGGGTTGGTGACATCAATGCAACTGTATATTCTGAAATCGACCCTACTGAATCCGTAACAGTAACGTCTTATGTAGATGGAGTTCATGTTGGCGATGCACCGCAAAACCAGTATGGTTTGCAAGCGCGCTACCAAATTACAGAAGGTTTGTACATTGGTGCAACTTGGGTTTACAACGATAAATTCTTCGCTAACTTCGATCCTTCGAAGAAAACTGACGAAGAAGATCGTATCGACGCTTACCAAATTCCATCATACTACAACCTAGATGCGCGCATTGGTTATGACCTTAACCTCGGTGACCGCAAGCTTACTTTAGGTATGCAAGCATTCAATATCACTGACGTTAAATTCTTATCTGATGCAACTGATCAAGACGGAACCACGTACTCTTATGGTTTCCCTGGTTTTGGTCGCAACTTTAACTTCTTCGCTAAATTCACTTTCTAGGTATAAAGAAGTTTAATTATTAATTAATACAAAAAGCCTTGTCGATTCTCTCGGCAAGGCTTTCTTTGTATTATGAATTTAATTAACAGAGAACTCAGCTGGCTTTCTTTCAATGAACGCGTCCTTCAAGAAGCAATGGACCCAAGTGTACCACTCACTGAGCGCATGCGCTTTCTTGGTATTTACTCGAATAATCTCGATGAATTCTTTAGGGTTCGGGTGGCCAATTTAAAAAGAGCAATAGAAGTAAAAAACGAAAAAGTATTTGGCTTCAAAGGAACTGCCGAGGACCTTTACGTCGAAATACGCAAGGTGGTCTTAAAGCAACAACAGTTATTTGAGCTTGCTTATGAAGGCATCAAAGCTGAATTTCAAAAGGACAACATTCATTTCATTGACGAATCTGCCTGTACGGATCAAGAATTAAAAGAGCTTGATGAATTTTTCAACGAGAAACTCAAGCATGCCATCTTCCCTATCCTACTCGATAAAAAAAGACCCTTACCTAAATTGCGAGATTACGCCATTTATCTCGGTGTAAAAATTGTCAGTAAAGCAAAAGTCCGCTACGCACTCATTCAGATTCCTACTGACTACAGCCGCTTTTTTATTCTGCGCAAAGGCGAACAGACTAATGTGATCCTCATCGACGATATCATCAGACTCTACTTAAACGATATTTTCACAGTTTATCAAGCCAACCATGTAGAGGCTTACACCTTTAAATTTACCCGTGATGCAGAATTAGACCTCGACGACGATCTTTCGTTGTCTTTCTTTGAAAAAATCGAAAAAAGCATCAAACAGCGCAAAAAAGGGCAACCCGTACGTTTTGTTTACGATGCCCAAATGCCCAATGACCTGCTACAATTTTTATTGCAGCAATTGAACCTCAAAAAAGGGGTTAATACCATTCCTGGGGGGCGCTACCACAACTTTAAAGACTTCATGCGTTTTCCGGATTTTGGCAATCCAAACTACCGTTTTGCGCCACAAGTACCTTCACCACACCCTGCATTTATCAATTGCACTTCTTTGATTTCAAAAATCATAGCGCAAGATATTTTATTGCATTTTCCTTACCAGCAGTTTGATCATATTGTCGATTTACTGCGTGAGGCGAGCCTAGATGCAAAGGTGAAAGAAATCAAAATTAACATATACCGTGTAGCCAAAAACTCAGAAGTGATGAACGCCCTACTCGCTTGTATATTTAATGGCAAGCAGGTAACCGTTGTTTTTGAATTGCAAGCGCGCTTTGACGAAGAAAACAATCTTTGGTGGAGCAATCGCCTCAAAGATTACGGTGCAAATGTCATTTACGGTTTACAAAATCTGAAAGTTCACTCTAAACTACTACAGATCAGGCGTATTTCTGAAGGTAAAATTCAGTACATCACCTATATTGGAACCGGTAATTTCAATGAGTCAACTTCTACCATATACACCGATCTTGGCTTGTTGACTGCAGATAAAGAAATCTCATTAGAAGTAAGCCGGGTGTTTGGCATGCTAGAAAACAATCTCGAAAGACACACCTTCAGGAACCTACTAGTTTCTCCATTCAATACACGCCGTAAACTCATGGCTTTAATTGAACGAGAAATCAAGTTTGCAAAGGCCAAAAAGCCAGCATACATCAAATTAAAGTTCAACAACCTCACCGATATCAAACTCATCGATAAGCTCTACGCCGCCAGTAAGGCAGGTGTCAAAATTGAACTTATTATTCGCGGCATTTGCTGCCTGCAACCCGGTGTAAAAGGACTCAGTGAAAACATTACCGCCATCAGCATTGTAGACCGCTACTTAGAGCATGCACGCTTTCTAATTTTCTCCAACAATGGACAGCCTGAATATTTTATTTCCAGCGCCGATTGGATGGAACGCAATTTAGATCAGCGCATTGAGGTAGGTACGCGCATCAAAGATGTGCGCATTCAGCAAGAAATCGACCTCATTTTTGATTACCAATTGAAAGGAAGTGTAAAAGCAAGAAGTATCTCGGCCAACTACAAAAATGCGTATTCCAAACGAAATCTACCCCCTTTTCATGCGCAACAAGAATTACATGCGCACTACCTTAGATTATCAGAAGAAGTAACGAAGTAAGCCTAATTTTTGCTTCCAAGTTTCAAATGATTCCAAAGGCTGGTATCCTACTTTACCCTCTTTCTCAAAACGTGTCAGCACGTCAATAAGCATTTGCTCGGTTTGATCTGCGTACAATAACGGAGCTTGCTTTTCTTGTCCGAGCCAATAATTGATTTGTCTGTGATAAATCAAATCGAGCTCCGCAATTGTAGTGGCGCCTACCTCTGCGGCCCCGAGTGCATTGCAGGTTTGTTCGTAGTGGCCCTTCATTGGAATTACAAGTGTTTTTTTACCCAAAAATAGTGCCTCTGATGGCAATTCAAAGCCTGCACCACACAGCACTCCGGTGGAACTCATTAGGCTTTCTTGAAAGCGCTTTTGGCTTATTGGCTCAAAAAAAACGTTATCAACCCTATACGAATAAGTGGCGTGCTTAGAAAAAACTTGCCATTGCACATCAAATTGCCTTAAAAAATGCATCAGTACGTCATCGTGATAACCTGGTAAATAGACAGTGTAGTGCCCTAGATCGGAGGGCGCTGCAAGGCGTATCTCTTTTCGAATAACAGGTGTAAATACACGCTCGTCATAGGACTTAAAATGAAAGCCATACTTCTGACGAGCTGGTGTATAATGTTGGAGCACATAACGACCAAATGCTGCTTTTTGATCTGGTTTAGGCGCCAGCGGATGCACCACTGCCGCCTGATGACTCATTTCAATGCACGGCACACCACTCAATAATGCAGACCATGCCGAAACAGGTTCAAAATCGGAGAGTACTAAGTCATATTGTTTAATTGGAAAGGAACGGATCTCTCTCACTAAATCGATCGGATGCGTATTTTGTAAAGACTTCAAAATACTGATATCGCCATTTTTACCGCTCAAAAATGTAAGACCCGTGCGCTGATAGTCTATAGGGAAATCTGCTTTGATCTGCGCTTGATTACCGCTAATGAGCGTATCTACCTGTACATATTTTTGAAGTAAAGGAACAATCTCGTGGGCCCTACTTAGGTGCCCATTTCCGGTGCCTTGTATTGCATACAATACTTTCATATCAGTTAGGCTGTAAACCTGAAATCACTTCTTTTAATAAATGTTCATAGTTCAAGGCTTCCTTATTCTGAGAAATAATCTCAGAAGAATTAAACACCTGACTGCGGTCATGGCGATAAAGCGTCCATTTTTCCTGGTGGTACTCTAAGGCAGTAGAGTTTTCAACCCAGTCACCAGAATTAAGATAAAGCACTTCTCCACCGTCTTTACCCTTCATCATTTTTATTTGTGGTTGGTGAATATGGCCACATACCACAAATTGATAGTCTGAACACATGGCTATTTCAGCTGCTGTTTTTTCGAAGTTGTTCACGTATTTAACAACCCCTTTTACACTATCTTTTACTTTCTGAGAAAGAGAAATTCTTCCCCTTCCAAGTTTTTCAGAAATCCAATTCATAAAGGTGTTCAGCACAATGAGCAAATCATATCCTTTACCACCGAGTTTGGCCACCCATTTGGAGTGTTTCATGGTGGTATCGAAAACATCGCCATGAAATATCCAGGCTTTTCCTGTTGGCAGATCTAGCAAAAGCTTATTTTGAATTTCTAGGCCACCCATTTTAAAGCCTTTAAACTTGCGCAGCATTTCGTCGTGATTGCCCGTAATGTAATAAACTTTAGTGCCGTTGGTGAGCATGGAAGCAATTGATTTGAGCACTTCCATATGGGCTGCAGGAAAATAACGCTTACTAAACTGCCAAATATCAATGATATCGCCATTTAGTACAAGCGTTGTAGGATCTATACTTTTTAAATAAGAAACCAATTCGGCTGCCCTTGAGCCATAAGTGCCGAGGTGTACATCAGAGATAACAACAAGTTCAAGTTTACGCTTCATCGTTTAAGTTTTGTGTAAAGTTCGCAGCGCAATGTAACGTTGTTTTTAAGAGAAGATTATGCTTGGCAAGATCTTTCAAAACAGAATTGTTAATAACGAAAAAAAGGAGCCCGGTATGAGCTCCTTTAAAAAAATAATAAACTTACCTTTTACCTCGTCAAATTGATAATCTGACCCACCACACTCGGGTCGAGCAAGGTGCTGGTATCACCGAGGTTAGCGGTATCACCCTCCGCAATTTTTCTAAGAATGCGGCGCATAATTTTACCACTGCGCGTTTTTGGAAGGCTCGGCACAAATAGAATCTGATCGGGTTTGGCAATTGGCCCAATCACTTCATTCACTTTTTGGATGATTTCTTTTTGAAGAGACCCTAAATCCTGATTTTTACTTTCAATAATAACATATGCAAATATGCCCTGACCCTTGATGTCGTGCGGATAACCCACTACTGCACTTTCAATAACGCTTGCGTGCATATTAATGGCGTTCTCCACCTCTGCGGTTCCAATTCTATGGCCACTGACATTTAAGACGTCGTCTACCCTACCCGTTATGCGGTACATTCCCTCCTCGTCTCGCAGGCAGCCATCACCTGTGAAATATAAATCTTTATAAGTTGAGAAATACGTTTGCCGGCAGCGCTCGTGGTCATTATAGGTGCTACGAATCATGCCGGGCCACGGAAATTTAATACACAAATTACCATTGACACCATTGCCTTCCATCTCTACTCCGTTCTCATCAACCAAGCAAGGCTGAATACCCGGAAGCGGCAAAGTTGCATAAGACGGTTTTGCAGGCGTAATGCCTGCTAAATTCGAAATCATGACGCCACCTGTTTCGGTTTGCCACCAAGTATCGACAATTGGGCAACGATTTTGCCCAATGTGCTCGTTGTACCAATGCCAGGCTTCTTCGTTAATAGGCTCACCAACCGAGCCAAGTACTTTGAGTGAACTCAGGTCCTTACCTTTGATCGGCGCTAAACCACAAGCCATTAAACTTCTGATGGCCGTTGGGGCGGTGTAAAGGATATCTACTTTGAATTTTTCCACGATCTCCCAAAACCTGCCGGCATCTGGCCAAGTAGGCACTCCTTCAAACATGAGTGTAGTGGCCCCAGCACTCAGCGGGCCGTAAATGATATAGCTGTGCCCGGTAATCCAGCCGATATCTGCGGTGCAAAAATGAACTTGCCCAGGTTGGTACTGAAAAGTATTGACAAAAGTATAGTTGGTCCAGACCATATAGCCTGCTGTGGTGTGCACCACGCCTTTTGGCTTGCCCGTAGATCCAGAAGTATAAAGAATAAACAAGATGTCTTCAGCATCCATGGTGGCAGCTGCAACCTTCGGGTTACCCATAGTTTCTACCTTTTTGATTTCGTCTTCCCACCAAACATCGCGGCCTTTACTCATTGAAACTAAAGTACGGGTGCGCGCGCAAACAATAACGCGTTTAACAGTTTTGTTACCGACAAGTGCATCGTCGATGACACTTTTTAATTCAATTGCTTTAGCGCCGCGAAAAGCACCGTCGCAGGTAATGATAAATTCTGCTCCAGCGTCTTCTAGCCTATCTGCAATGGCTTGTGCTGAAAAGCCGCCAAAAATAACCGAATGGATGGCACCAATGCGCGCGCAGGCAAGCGTTGCAATGGCAAGTTCTGGGATCATGCCCATATAAATACAAACGCGGTCCCCTTTTTGAACTCCATTGTTCAACAGCACATTGGCAAATTGATGTACCTTAAAATGCAAGTCCTTGTATGTAAGTACGCGGTGCTGCTCATTTGGGTCATTGGATTCCCAAATAATTGCTGGTTCATTGCCGCGTGTATCGAGATGTCTGTCCAGACAGTTTTCGGTCATATTGAGCTGAGCCCCTTGGAACCATTCTATTTTGGGTTCATGGAAATTCCAATCCAGGACGCGGTCCCATTTTTTTTGCCAAGTAAAATTTTCAGCAACTTCGGCCCAAAAGCCTTCTGGGTCTTGGATACTTTTTTGGTACGCCGCTAGATAAGCTTCAGATGATTGTAATTGGTACGGATAGTTCATTGCGCTTGTTTGCGCTAAAATTAACCAATTATCACTTCAACTCAAACGCCACTTCGTTGCGACGTCCAATAAAATCCCAAGGGGCGTTATAGCCCATATAAATCAGCTGACTTTCAAAGGCAATGCCTTCTTTGAGCAGTAAACTTTTTAATTCATTGGCTTTTTCGGCTATTTTTTCATCGTTGGTATAACCTCCGAAACGCAGAACCGCTAAGGTTCTTTCTTCTTGTTTGGCGATTTTTACTTGCGGATTATTAGGGTTTGGCAAGGCATCCATGTTGTATTGCTTAGGCATTACAAACGACACTTCGGTCTGCTCTCCCATTTCCATCATAACTGGGGAAGTCATGGCGATTTTTTGGCCTTGTTCGTTGCCACCAAAGATGTAGCCTGCCACCCTACGAAAACCCATACTGCTATTTTCGTCGTATGATTGGGCTTGCATTTGTGTCTGCGCTAAAATGAGTGCTGGATAGCGTCTAATTTCTACTTTTCTTGTTAAAACACGAAGTACTTCGTAGTCAGGTGTTTCTATAGAAGAGCGCATAAAGGACATGAGTAAAATGAACAAAAACCCAATAACGGAGAGGACAACGAGTAGTTTTTTCAAGGGGAATTTTCTCTTAAAACATTGGAATTGCAAAAAAGTTCTTATCTTTGTAACCGAAAATGGCTTCGTAGCTCAACTGAATAGAGCATCAGATTACGGCTCTGAAGGTTTCAGGTTTGAATCCTGACGAGGTCACGAGCAAAAACCCAACATGAAAGTGTTGGGTTTTTTTTGTATACCGTTCCTGCAAAGAACATCAACTCAAATGCAAAATAACCCTAATTTTGCATAAAACTCCACTCATGCGCTTTAATCTTTCTGAAATCAATGACCTCATGCGGTCCAGACGCACCATTTACCCCGAACAATTTTCGGATAGAAAGATCCATAAAGAGCAGATTGAATTACTGCTCAACAACGCGCAATGGGCGCCCACGCATGGCAATACCCAACCATGGCGTTTTCAGGTTTTTATGGACGGTGGGCGTCAAAAACTCAGTACTTTTCTAGGTGAAACCTATTTGAAGCTCACCCCTGTCGAACAGCAAGACGATGCCAAACTTGCTAAAATGCTGCGCCGGCCCCTTCTTGCTTCTGCAGTTATTGCTGTCAGCATGAAGCGTCAGGAAACTGAAAAAATTCCAGAAATCGAAGAAATTGAAGCAGTGGCTTGTGCTATTCAAAATTTACACCTAAGCTGCACGGCTTATGGTTTAGGTGGGTTTTGGGCAACGCCCAAACTCATTTACAGTACAGCCATGAACGATTTTCTTGGCCTCGAAGCAAAAGACAAATGCCTTGGCTTATTCTTTATTGGTTACCCTGCTATTGATTGGCCAGTAAACCAACACCGTCGACCTCTCGAATACAACTGCTCCTGGATCACCGAATAAGCTACTCCTCAAGGCCAAAATTTCGTTTCTTTGTATATGCGCTTATTGCTCGCCATCATTTATTTTATGCCCTTTTTAAGTTGGTCACAAGCCTACAATCAGCTCGGCAAGCCCAATTATTTTGGTTTTCAGTATCGCCATATACTGCCCATGCAACAGATGCAATCTGGCCCTCAAAATTTTTCGGATAGCATTCTTCAAACGGAACTGACTCCTAAAGATGGCTACACTTTTGGTGGCGTTTTGCGCTACGGACTTACCGATCTTATTTCGTTAGAAACCGGACTCTTCTATAATCAAAGAAACTTCTCTATTCAGAGCACCCGAACAGATAGCATGCTCAGTGTAGACCAACGCCTGCGCTTTGTTCAGTTTGAAATTCCGATTCAAGGTAATATCGGTATTCAGCTAAGCCGTTCTATATATGCCAACGCTGCACTTGGTGGTGCAATACTCTACAAGCCAACGAGTGTTGCTACCTACATCAATCCGTCAGACAAACATGAGTTCAGGCAAGTTGGATTGGTAGATATCAATAAGAAACTTGGTTTTGACATTCGTACGAGCATTGGTTTTGAATACCGAAATAAAAAAGCCGGTGTGTTTTACCTCGGGGGCACCGCCTTTGTTCAGCTACAACCTGCTTTTGTTCTACTCTCGCGCTACCAATACGAAAACTTCAAGCAAGCAGCCTTTGGCGACGTCAATGCATCGGGCTTTGGAATTGATTTGAAATATTTTATTCCCTATACGCGCCCAGGTCGCCTTATTTTTCAGCAGGGTCCGATTGAGTAATTAGCGCTGACCGAGTTTGTAACCCAAATAAGCCATTGGTAAGTAGGCCACCATTAAATCTGTGACAACAAACCACCACGGTGTTCCTGGTAAGGTCAAAACCATCATTACACCACCCGCTAGAAACGCAAAGCCTATGGCCATTGCGTTGATCAGGGTGCGGTTCACACGCATTTTACTGACAAAATAGGCACCTACTAAGGTACCAATGGCATGTGCCAAGAAAGGAAAAACAAAATGCTCAACACCCATTAATGGCATTGCTTTGGCCAATCCTTTCTCTGTTGATAAGTCTATACCTTTAGGGGCTTTTACAAGTTGAGTACCGAGCTGAACAATGACGCCATTCGTGATGGCTCCAAGTAAAAGACCAGCTACAGAAAGTAAAATAGATTTCATGATGTTTAGTTTGATTTCAATGTTGAAGTTGTAAAAATATCGTTTTCCGTGTATGTCACGTTATATTTACGTTTGGCTTCATCTCTGCTGCAGGCGTTGTAATGCCACCATTCGGTTGGGAGCTGTCTAAACCCCTGCGCTCGCATGGCGTTGCGTAAGATTTTTCTGTTCTGAACTTGCGAAGGTGTGAGTTGGCCCACTCGCAAAAACGAATCTTCGTGGATTGGGTATGCTATAAGCCGAATATCATCGAAACCTGCACCCATATCTAAAACTTTGCCCTGTGCATCCAGAATAGTGAGGTCAATGGCCGCCCCCATATTGTGCAAGCTAAGGTTTTTTGGATTAGAAACAAACTTGGCTCTTTCTTGGGGTGGCAGTGAATCTAGAGCCGCCCACATTTTTTGCTGTACGGTAACCGGACGCAAAGCGTCGTAAATCAAAAGCTTGTAACCCGGGTGTGCTTTGTTCAAAGCGACTTGCACCTTCGACAAGCGAATGGCAACATCCTTTTGCAGATAAGCTTTGGTGATGATAGCATAAAGTTTTTCACGTAAAAAATTATCAGCACCCGTATATTTAAGGTCAATTTGAATTTGCGAATTGAGTTGTTGAATATCGACTAAATCAGGATGGAGTGAAGCATGTTGCACTCTGGCAACCTCCTTTTTAGCGGCTACTTCAGAAGCAGTATGACTTATTTTTTTTGTTGTTACCGCATCGTTACAAGCGAACAATAAGCATGTAAGCAACAAATAAGCAATAATTGGGTGCATTTTTATAACCCAGATAATAAACGCGCTGTTTCGGCCTGAATACGCGCACGCAGACCCTCAGATACAGGAAAGAGCGGCATACGCATGGTTTCTTGCATAATGCTGCGTGTGGCCAATGCTACCTTAACACCACCAGGGTTTCCTTCTTCAAAGAACATTTTGGTGACGCTAAAGAGATCGTAGTGCGCTTGCTTTGCCAACGCTAGGTTGCCAGACATAGAAGCGTGTACCATTTGTGAAAATCGCTCTGGAAAGGCGTTGGCCACCACAGAAATGACACCATCAGCACCTGCAGCA
>JBILSN010000019.1:0-46322 GCA_044372045.1 Crocinitomicaceae bacterium | reverse complement strand
GGAGAAGAAGAAAACGGTGTGCATTATTACTTTTTAGAACCGTCGGAATTCAAACAAAAAATTGCGCAAGGTGCATTTTTTGAGTGGGAAGAAGTCTATGAAGGAATGTATTATGGCACCCTCCATTCAGAACTCGAGCGTATTTGGGCTGCAGGTCAAGTGGTTGTATTTGATATTGATGTTGTTGGCGGTTTAAAAGTGAAAGAGAAACTCAAAGATGCAGCAATTTCTATTTTTATTCAGCCCCCGAGCATTGCTGCTCTCGAAGAGCGCTTGCACAAGCGTCAGACTGACGCTGAAGAAAAAATTAAGCTGCGTTTGCAGAAGGCAGAAGAAGAGCTAAGCAAGGCTCAGTTATTCGATTATGTAGTGGTAAACGATGACCTCTCTAGGGCAATTGCTGAGGTAGAAGCATTAATTATTCCAATGTTGCGCAAATGAGAATAGGTTTGTTTTTTGGAACTTTTAATCCTATCCATGTGGGGCATCTGATTATTGCCAACCATATGGCTCAACACCCTGCAATCGATCAAGTTTGGTTGGTTGTTACGCCCCATAACCCGCACAAAGAAAAGTCTACTTTATTAGCCGATCATTTGCGTTTAGATATGGTACGTGACGCTATTTACGATAGTCCTCATCTGAAAGCAAGTGATATTGAATTTCATCTGAATAAGCCAAATTACACCATTTCAACACTAGCTCATTTGCAAGAGAAGTACCCACAAGATGAATTTAGTTTAATACTGGGTGCAGATAACTTGCGGTCGTTTCACAAATGGTATAACTGGGAGCAAATTCTTTCCAAGCACCGACTCTATGTTTATCCGAGAATGGCTGATGGAAGTAAAGACCTGAACGAGACCCCAGCGTTAATGCAGCATCAGCATATCGAATTTGTTACTGACGTTCCATTACTTGACATCAGTGCTAGCTTTGTGCGCTCTCGATTGGAAACGGGTAAAGATTGTAGCTATTTACTTACGGAGCCAGTATTGAAATACATTACTGATCGGCATTTATACCAAAAATAAGGCAATAAAAAAGGGGAGTAAAACTCCCCCTTACTTTGATAAGGTTAAGCTACTAAAGCTTTACAAATTTTTGTTGCTGCGTACCGAATACATTGCTAAGTTCGATGAGGTACGTACCATTGCAAAGTTTACTTAAGTCAAACGAAGCGCTTGTTGCAGTGGTTTGAACAACTTCAATAATTTTTCCAGTGAAGTCGCGAAGCGTTAGCGTAGAAAGGCTGCCATTTAATAGTCCACTTACTTCTATAGCCGTACTTGCGGGGTTGGGTTCTAGGGACATTGGATGGATAATTTGCTCAATTTGCCCACCTGAACCCACTACAATTTTGTAGCCATCAAATGAAACTGGCTGGGTTATTGGTGTAGGGGGCAAGCCCGGTAACAGAACGACCAATACTGTAGCCGTTATATCTACTGTAACAGGGAAAACTGCGATGGAATCTGTGGTTCCAAAAAGATTGGCACAACCGTTGGCTCCACCAAGATAGTTGCAGTTGGTTACATTACAAGCGTAATCAAATCCGGGAGGTAAGCCCTGGACGCCAGTTATGGTAAATTGTTGGATAACGCTACCAACAAACTGCCCACTAGGATCAACTTCTGCCGTTACGGTTGCTGGTACTTTGAAATTGATATCTGTAGAATACGCTACATTGGGGAGGGCAGGTGGAAGGTTTTGAGTGGTGTCTGGCCAGATGCCATAAGTAGAATCTATAAAATTCACACCTGGTGTACATGACTGGCTCCAAAAGAAGAGGTAAGTCATTGTAAATAAAGAAGTAAGTATTATTTTTTTCATGGGTAATGATTAAAGTTCAAAATCAAAAGTACAATTATTTTTCAACCGCCTCTACAGTATAAACACTGAATAGTATGGTATTTTCAGCACTCATTCGCTTTGTCTACCTTTGCAGTATGATAATTTACAATGTGACGGTCAGTATTGACCAAGCTGTTGAACAAGATTGGTTAAATTGGATGCGCGTTCAGCATATTCCTGCCGTACTCCAAACAGGTTGTTTTTTAGAATCTCGGCTTTCGAGAATAAATGGAGAGGAAGACGGGGGTTGCACGTATTCCGTGATGTATTTGGCACCGGATCAGGCGTCTTTGGATCGCTACCAAACTGAGTTTGCACCTGCACTTCAACAAGACCACGCAGCCCTTTATCAAGGTAGGTTTGCGGCATTTCGCACAACCCTTCAACTCATTGAAGAATTCAAAAGATGAATGTTAAACCAAAAAAACAACTTGGCCAACATTTTTTAAAAGATGCTGGAACCTGCCAAAAGATAGCCAAGCAAGTGATTTGGACGAATGACACCCGTAAAGTCCTCGAAATTGGCCCTGGTATGGGCGCGCTTAGCAAATATTTATGGGAAATCCCTGAAATAGATCTCTGGTTGCTAGATGTCGATATCGAATCTATTGATTACCTGCGCGCTCATTATCCTGACCGTGCGGACCGCATACTTTTTGGAGATTTTTTGCGCCTGGACCCTCAGGAATTATTTGGCTCAGACCCCTTCATTGTGGTTGGCAACTTTCCATATAATATTTCTTCCCAGATTCTTTTTAAGTGCTTAGCATACCGCAATCAAATTCCGCAAATCATGGGGATGTTCCAAAAAGAAGTTGCGGTCAGGATAGCCCAAAAACCGGGCACAAAAGAGTATGGGATCATCAGTGTGCTTTTGCAAACCTTTTATGATATACATTACTGCTTTACAGTAGATGAGCATGTTTTTATTCCTCCGCCAAAGGTAAAGAGCGGTGTGATTAGGTGTGTGCGCAATGACCGTCAAGCCCTTCCCTGCGATGAAAAACTCTTTTTTCAGGTGGTGAAGGTTGCGTTTAATCAAAGACGCAAAACTTTGCGTAATTCATTGCGTGTTTTGCTTAAAGATGCGCCTTTACCTGAAAAATTTGAACAACAACGTCCAGAGCGTTTGAGTGTAGAAGATTTTATTGAGCTCACTTGTTTGATCGAAGAACTCTCTAATACGGACTAAAGCTATCTTGGCGTTTGGTGCCAACTTCGGTTCCGTTTTTAAATATTTTTTTACTGACGAGTTGTCCGTTTTCGTTGAAGGCATAGAATGGGCCATCTTTAAGTCCTTTTTTATAATGGATTTCGTAAACAATTCTTCCGTAACGATCGTATTGCTTAAAAATACCGTCAAATTTCCCGTAGCGGTATTGTGCAACAATAGTTGGAATGACTCCTCCAGGATAATAGTTGGTCCAGGTTCCGTGTTTCATTCCATGGTAGTATTTACCTGTTTCTTTGAGCTGAAAATCAATTTGTGAGTAAGCTGCATAAGATCCATGAAAGTCACTGACAGTCTCTTTCATTCCCATAATGGCAATTCCGTCAGCCACATTTTTTTGGGTAAATACTTTGTAATGCTGTATTTCTTTAATTCGACCGTTGTTGAAATAGTTGTTCCATTCGCCTACTTTAAAGCCATTTTGATAATCCCCTTCTAATTTTAAGACACCTTCCGGAGTATAAGAAGCCCATTTGCCGCTTAGCGCACCATTGCGATACGTTGCTTTGTCCTTGATGCGGCCGTTTTCCCAGTAATTGATCCATTCCCCTTCCTCTTTACCATTTACATAAACGCCATCCATGAGTAGGGTAGAGTCTTCGTACCAAGTTTGCCAACGGCCTGATTTTTCGTTGTTCAGGTAGGCTCCGGTGCGGTAAAGCGCCCCATTTGGATAATAATAGACCCAATTACCAGTACGGAGGTCATTATGGTAATGTGCCAAGTAGGAAAGCTGCCCGTTGGCAAAATAATAATGCCAAGTGCTGTCTTGTTTTCCATTTTGGAAGTAACCGTCCATATCTAGTTGCCCATCTTGGGTAAACCACTTCCATTTTTTTGTTTTTAGCCCTTGAAGATAGAAGCCGTGCGTGAGTGTATCCTTCTCGTTAGACATCACTAAGTATTCGCCATGTAGAGAGTCTGCCTGATACCCCACTCGTTTTTGCAAGTCTCCATCAAAACGATAGAACACCCAAGGACCATCCTTTTTCCCTTTGTCGAAAGCACCCCCTACAGACAAAACGCCATTAGCTGTGCGCTCTTCGAATGGACCTGTTTTTAAACCGTCCTGAAACGTAAAGGATTCTTTTAAGGACCCACTAATGTAATAGGTGATGATTTGTCCGTTTCCATTGGTGATCATTTGCTTATGGGTGCTGTCTGCTTGCCAAAAAGCAATTAAATAGGTAGTATCGTTTTGGACCTTTTCTATAGATTTTGGATGCCCATCTGGATAGAAATATTCCCAAATACCGGTTGGGCTACCTAAGTCAAATTGCCCGCGCACCTGAACTTTTCCATCGCTATCATAGGCTCTGTATATAGAATCGGGTACATTGAATTTAAAATAAGACTCTTGTTTAATTTGTTTATTTGGATAAAAAAAGGTCCGTTTGCCATGAAGTCGATTGCGGTAATAGTTGGCTTCTTCTTCTAGCACTCCATCGTAAGTATAGAAAAGCCACTTGCCATGTTTTTCGGTTGTTTGTGGTACAACTGAGCTGGTAAAATAGGAGCCCACCCCCTGAATGTGTTTGTTTTGCGCATCCCAGTAAATGCGTTTCTTTGGACTTAAGTTTTCTTTGAGCACGGTCAATTCTTGAGCAAATGCAACCCGAAGCAAACAAATCGTAAAGAATAGGATTAAATAGCGCATAAATCTTTTTTTATAAGAACACGCGAAAAACAAAAAACAACCCAAAACCAATAAACACACTCCCGATTAATTTATTGAGCAGATTTAATAATTTTTCTGTCACAAAATTTCGAATTCTTTTGGCTGTGACAATTTTTAAAATGTCAAACGAAATAAAGGTAGTCAGTACAATACCTAAGAACAAAAATAAGTAGCTATTGGTGTCATCTGGGCTGTCGTGCTTGGCAACTGACGCTACACTTAGCCAATAAAAAATGACCAACGGATTTGCAAAATTCAACAAGAAACCTTTCGCAATAGTGAGGCCGAAGTTTTTTTTAGGATCGGTACTTTCTGTTAGGTGATATTTCTCAGAAACCTCGTCAAGTTCTTGGGTTCCAGTTTGAATTTTTGACTTTTTAAACAGATTAACAACGCCAAAAATGATAAAAATAAGGCCCCCAAAAATGTCAAAGAGTTGTTTGTTTTCTCCTGTAAGTAAAGAGTTGATTTGTTCGACAAAAAGAACGGACAATAGAATGTAAAAAATATCGCTGAGCATGACGCCAAAGTCTAGGGCCAAAGCGCTGCGAATTCCTTTGGTGATGCTATTTTCCAGAAGTACAAAAAATACGGGCCCAGGAATGAGGGAAAGTATTAAGCCAATAGAAAAAGCGTGGAAGACCATATCCATAGAACAAAAATAACTTTAATAGCTCTAGAAATGCTTGAACTTAACGAATGTTACGGACAGCGCGATGTTTATTTCAGGAAATGCACTAAATTTGTTGCTCAATTTAGACAACATGAAAACTTTGCGTGCCAATCAAAAACTGGAACAAATCATTGCCAATGTCGAAAAAAAGGGCCTTGAAGCTCCTCAACTCATTGAAGACCTCAAAGAACTCAGAGAAATGGCATTGCTAGAACAAGATCCATTGGTGGTCAAATCTTTGCGTCTTACCTATGAGTTTCTACAAGAAAACGATTGTTTTGATGTAGAAGCACAATATGAAGAAGACGAAGAAGGCAACGAATATCCAATTGAAATCGACGATAAAGAAAACCTTTTGTATTTCTTGAATTTGCTTAAAAATGCAGACCACAAAATCAATCGCGAAGAAATCAAAGATTACCGCTCAGCCCTAAAATTAGAATTATACTAAGCAACCAATAAGTACGCCATGACGTCTCTATGAAAAGAGCAAGTCATTGTTCATTTTGGTTTTAATTATCTTGCAGACAAAACCTGGAATATTCTTCCAGGTTTTTTTATGTGCAAAATTGGCAGTATTTAGCCTCTAGATCGTGTTCAAATGCTTTTTGGCCATCCAGTAAATTTCCGATTAGGGTTTGGAGGCCTTCGTCAAAAAGGCTTGGGATGTCAAGTAAATGTGCTTGTTGGTCAAGTGTGAGTGCAAATTCATCGTCCCGATTGATCAATGATTCAATTCTGGCTTCAGCGGGCAAACTTGAATAGTGTTCCTTAAAAAGAAGGCTATATAAGCAAAGTTGTAAGGCGTGTTTGGGTTTTGTCAGATTGGTATACGCATCATTTTTTGAACTCATTTTGACATCTGTATCTTTGACTTTACCTGATTTGTAGTCGATGACACGGTAATGGTTAGCACCAATGCGGTCAATGCGGTCGATAAATCCTACAAAATGGATAGAAACATTTTCTTGTTGAAGCTGAACTGTATAATCGAGTTCAAACTTGGCTTCGAGTTGCTCAATAAAAAGGGGTTCTTTTAAATTTTTCAAGAAGGCAAGTTCTTTGAGCAATACTTGTTTGGTCAGGTCTAGCGCCATCTCAAAACTTAGAAGGTTTTTTCCGCGTGCAAAAAGTGCGGCGTTATTGTCGAAATATTTCATAAAATGCTTGCGCAATACTTCTGGGTAGGCAGTGAGCATTTTTGATACGTGCGTTGGTGTCAAAGGCCCTGGAGCAGGAATAACCAATTGGTTATTTTGATCGCGATGGGCGTGGGGGGTATAGAGTTCCTCAAGACAACTATGAATCAAGGACCCAAAAGTACTCGTCGCAATATCTTCTTCAACTTCGTCTTCTTCACCGAACTCAACCACATATCGATAATAAAAATCTAAGGGGCAAGTTACAAATTTACGCAGCGCAGATGCAGAAACATTTCCTTTGAGATAGGTTCTAATACGCGCTTGAATAGCTTCTGTTTTGGGAATAAGTGTTTGTTCTAAACGCTGCTGAGTGCTCGGTATTTGATAGAAGTATTCTTTCCACGTAACATTCGGGTTATGCTGTAACCACTCCATCTGTAACTGTAATAAGTATCTGCTTCTTTCGTGGCTACCTAAAATTTCACTCGTGGACGTGTAGGTAAAAATGAGCTCGCGGGCCTGGTGCAAAAGCCGATAAAAGTGCTGTGCAAAAAGTCCCTGTTTGTCTCGGTTGTTGGGCAAGCCAAATGCAGAACGAAGGTCCATCGGAATGATACTTTGAATCGGATTCGTTGGGGGTAATTTACCTTCGTTCATGCCAAGCACATAAATGCGTTGAAAATCGAGTAAACGCGTTTCCAAAAGTCCTGTAAGTTGTAGGCCATTGGTTGGGCTTCCTAAATAAGCAAGGTTCGCACGCGTCCAATGCTGGTAAAAAAGCTTTTTGAAACTACTTAGTGCCATTACTGGAAAAGCGTTGTCTATCAATTGTATAAATTGCCTGCAAGCTTGTTCAAATGTTAAAATTGCCGTTCTTTCGAAGTCATTTCCTTCGGGAATAAGCTGCAATAATAACTTATTTAATTGCTGTAGTTGTTGGAGTGCAAATTTCCAATCGTTGTCCCAATTGGTGCTCATTATAGTGAGTATCTCAAGTACTTGCTGGTCCAACTTGAGTTGATCTACGCGCTGGAAAACGCGGTTGTATTTGATGGTATTTTTTTCGGCAGCAGCGAGCTCTTTGAGTTGCTGGGGATTAAACGCTAAAGAGATAAATGCATGATGGCAAAAACGTTGAAAATCTTTGTGGTAGAGTGCTTTGGATTTAAATTTGAGCTGGTTTTCTTGCAACTGAAAACAGAGGTCTATCCAAGTTCGAATGGGTGTTTGGTCTAGGGGTAGACCAAGTGTTATATTCGCTTGCCCAACCATTTTTGGAATATTTCGGATGGCAGCATGAACCAATGACTCATCAGCCAACAATACAAGCACTTCACTCCAGTCAGGCACAGGGTTTTCTATGAGCTCGGTAGCCAGTACCTTAACTTGGCCAATATGCTGCGCGCATTCAATGACTTTGATATCATAAGCCGCTTGGTGAAGATGATTTGGAAGGTCGGCAGGTGGTTTTTGCTCAAAGTATTGAAGATTTTTTCTTTGAAAATGGCCCGCTTCATGGAATTTATTTTCAAAGTAATAGGCATCGGTATCGATGATAAACTCACCTTGTTTTTTATCGATGAGGTATTTAATAATGCGTTGTTCTGCCGCTGAAAGCGCATTGAAGCCCGCGAAAATAAAATGCATACCAGCATCCAAGTACGGCACAGGGTTTTCGGCGAGTTGCCGATATGCTTGTGCTTTAGAACAGCTATTTTGTTCTGTATTGATCTTCTGAAGACCTTGGTGCAACGCCGGAATGAGTTCCCAAAATTGCATAAACTTTTGCTGCGAGGCTGAATAGCCTTCTTCATCGATTTGCCAGCTTTCTAATGCTTTAATGGAAGCTAAATTTTGATAAAGCTGCTGATGATCAACTAAATAGCGATCTACGTCGTCGAAATCCGAGAGCAGAATTGGCCCCCAAGTAAGAAAATCTTCAAAAGAAAGCGCATTTTCTTTAAGTGTGTAGACATATACTTGATACAAGGCCAGTAATGTGCTGGTGGGGTGCGCAATGGTTTTTGTACTCATTGAAACGACCCATTGGTCTATGGTGCTTATGTTTGGCGCAATTAAAGGGCCGCCATTCACATGAAAAAGAGCATTGAGCAGATAGCGCTTGGCGCGTTCAGAAGGAAGAATGACTGTAATAGACTTTGAAGCATAGGTTTTGCCTAGAATTTGGGTGGCTAATTGATCTAGAAACTTCATGGTCATGTGTTTTTATCAATCAAACCAAACTTTATCAAAGAAAGAAAGTGGCCTATTTGAGTGCATGAATTTATGGCCCCCATAGCATTTAATTACCGCGTAGTGTTCAGCGCCAAATTTGATCTGAACAAAATTGAGACCTTCTGGATATGTATCGGATAATCCCTGAAAAATCATAGCTCCATTATCCATTATTTTTTTAGTGATGCTTGTCCCATCTGGCGGATTAATATAGATGCTTGCTATCTCTTCGTAGCTTATGGTAGAGTCGATATCATAGCGCGTAATTTCATAGGTATTGCCTTGGCCTAATTCTCGATAAATTAGTTTCAGATTCCCATCTTGTGTCTCTTGAGCCAAGGGTTTTCCTGGAAATTTAGCGATCAATCCAGAAAGCGAATCTATAGAAATATATTCCGTTTGTTTTTTGATCAAGGCTTTACTGCTTGGCGCTTTTTCTTGGATACTCCATTGTACAGGCCTTACGCGGTAACCACGTGCTCTAAGTAATTGAAGAATACCGTCTTCTCCTCCTAAATGACCTGCTCCTACTGCGCAAAAGAAAGGGATGGGTTCTTGAAGTAAGTCAAGAAGTTTGTCGCGCATTTGAAGGTTGCGTTGCACGATCACTTCATTGTATAGTTGTTCTTGTATGGAAAGATAGGATTTCATAAAGCGCTGAAGGGCATCGAGGTCGCCACGCAGATACAATGCCAATAGTTTTTCTTGGGTAAACGTATTGATTTGGTTATCGATGATGCGTTGCTCGCTTAGTTTGAATTCATTTGAAAGCGCATATTGATCTTTTATGCTTTCGAGCGCCACTATCTCTTTCTGAAGTTGCAGCCCTAATACATTGAAATAGGCGTCCAAAAACTGTGGCATGCCATCTTCGTTTCCATAAAGTGTTTTGGAGCTGATATCTAGGTTTGTATAGGATTTGCCCTTGTCGTCGAAGCGTGTCTCTGGCAAGACCTTACGTGTATCCATGACCGAAAAAAGTTGATAAATATCAGTTTCGAGGACTATTTTTTGAGCCTTGTCAAAAGCAATATATACACTATCAGAAAGTTCAAATAATGCGCGGTCGTTGGCGTGGAGTGTTCCAAAAAAATATGATTTTACCGTAGATTTTGGACTAGAGACTTCCCATAATAATTCTTTTTCGAGGTCTAGGAGCTGCGCTTTACTGGTATGGAGGCAAAGAAAAGTGAAAAAAAGGAGTGCAGTACGCATAGAATCAAAGTTAATCAAATAAAAATACGCTGAATGTGGTTTTCTGTGTAGGCATAAGCCAAGTAAGCCAATGAGGGTATTTCTTTTGTCAGTATAATTGGAGACTTTCTTCCCAAGGCAATTTTGCCATGCGTTTGACTTATTGCTATTGCTGCCGCCGCATTAATGGTCAGTGCATTTATTGCTGCTTGGGGTGTCATTTTCATTTTGATGCAAGCCAAAGAAAGCACGTGCATGAGGTCAAAGCTTGGCGCGGATCCGGGGTTAAAATCACTAGCAAGTGCAACTATTGCATTTGCTTCGATGAGTCGGTTGGCTGCACCGTACGGAATCGACAAAAAATGTGAACAACCTGGTAGCAAAGTGGCCACACAATTGCTTTTAGACAGCGCCTCTAAATCGTTCTCGTCTATTTCTTCAAGGTGATCTACTGAAACCGCACCTTTTGCAATAGCTGCTGATACACCTCCTAAAACAGAAAATTGATTGACGTGTACTTTTGGCAGGAGCCCGTATTGTGCGCCAGCATCTAAAAGCTGTTCCATTTCGGCGGTACTAAAATAATTGCGTTCGCAAAATACATCGATGTAGTCTGCTAGATTTTCTTGTGCAATGATGGGTAGAAGTTCCTCAATTAATAGCTTGATGTAACCAGATCGGTTGGTTTTGAATTCTGCAGGGATGGCATGAGCCCCTAGAAATGTTGCTTTAATTTGAATAGGGGCATTTTGTTTGAGTTTTTGAATAACGCGTAACATTTTGAGCTCTCCTTCTAAACTCAAGCCATATCCAGATTTGATTTCAAGAGCACCCGTACCTGCAGCAATGATTTGTCCAATACGATCAAGCGCAGCATCATACAGGGCTTCTTCTGACATCTGGTTCAGTTTTTTTGCCGAATTGAGAATACCACCGCCTTTGGCTGCAATTTCTTCGTAGGAGAGCCCGTGAATGCGGTCTACAAATTCTTCTTCTCGGCTGGCGGCAAAAACCGTATGGGTATGTGAGTCAATAAAAGCAGGCAGTACAAAGCAGTTGGTGGCATCGATGACCTCTACATCGCGCCAATCGGTAATCCCCGGCCATTCGTTCATAGGGCCATAGGCAATGACTTCATTATCTTCTAATGCGAGATAGGCATTTTCAATAAGTGCAAGTTGGTTCATTTGCTTGCCACGAAGCACAGCTGGCAGCTCTTCTCCAGCTTGAACAAGACCTTTAATGTTTTTAATAAATTGTTTACGCATACGTATTTTCCCTGTAAAGATAAGACCAATTTAGGCTTATTTTCGTTCCTATGATGGAAAGTAATGTAGAGATGAAACACGATGTGTTAGGCAAGTGGGGAGAAGCCTATGCCTTGCAATACTTGTTGGGCAATGGTTATTCCCTTCGAGCGCGCAACTACAAATTCAACCGAATGGAAATCGACCTCATCATGACCAAGAGTAAAAATTTAGTAATGATAGAAGTCAAGACACGCCATAGCGCAGAACTCGGCGAACCATGGCGAGCGGTTAATTTGGCTAAACAAAAACAAATTATACGGGTAGCTAATTATTATACTAAAGCAATAGAATGGCCACATGAAGTTCGGTTCGACGTAGTTTCAATTGTTCACAACAGCAACCATACTGACCTTAACCACATAATAGATGCGTTTAGTCCAAAACCTTGATTTAGATGTGTAGCGCGCGGTCTGCAGTGGCGGCAAGTGCGGCTTCTTTTACGGCCTCAGAATAGGTAGGGTGTCCATGGCAAATGCGCGCAATGTCCTCTGCAGAGGCACGGTATTCCATGGCAGTTACGGCTTCCATAATTAAATCTGCAGCGCGCGGCGCAATCATATGCACGCCCAGTATTTCATCTGTTTGGGCGTCGGCCAAAATTTTGACAAACCCGCTTGTATCCATACTTGCACGAGCACGGCCTAAGGCTTTGATTGGAAAAGATCCGACTTTGTAGGCGTGGCCTGCTGCTTTGAGTTGTTCTTCAGTTTGCCCAACTGCAGCTATTTCAGGCCAAGTATAGACAACACCTGGTATTAAATTATAATTGATGTGTGGTTGTTGTCCAGCTATTTGTTCAGCTACAAACACACCTTCTTCCTCTGCTTTATGGGCAAGCATTGCTCCTTGAACAACATCGCCGATTGCATAAATATGTGGCGTAGCTGTTTGAAGATGCTCATTGACCTCTACTTGGCCTCGCTGATTGATTTTAACACCTGCTTTTTCTAAGTGCAGCCCTTCAGTAAATGCTTTGCGGCCAACGGCTACCAAACAATAGTCAGCCTCGAAATTAACTTGCTCTCCCTTTTTATTTTCAGCGGTGAGCACTACCTGTTTACCTTCATTGACAACCCCAAGTACTTTGTGCTCCATATGGAATTTGAAACCTTCTTTTTTCAGAATTTTTGTGAATTCTTTACCAATTCCGGCATCCATCGTTGGTAAAATACTTGGTGCAAATTCTATAACTTCGACGTTTGCACCTAAGCGGGCATATACAGAACCTAATTCTAGGCCAATGACACCACCGCCAATGACCAACATTTTTTTGGGAATCTCACTGAGGTTGAGGGCTTCGGTCGAGGTAATGATTCGCTTTTTGTCTGGCTCCATACCTGCAAAGTAGTTTGGCTTACTACCAGTTGCGATGACGATATTTTTTGCGCTGAGATGTGTGGTTTGGTCCCCTTTGACTTCAACTGTGTGAGCATCAATGAAGCTGCCAATACCGTGATAAACTGCAATTTTATTCTTATCCATGAGGTATTTTACGCCTGCGCAGGTTTGGGATACAACTTCATTTTTTCTTGCAATCATTTGGGCTAAGTTGGCTTTGAGGTCTTTTACTTCAATACCATGTGCCGAAAAGTTGTGCTGTGCGTTGTAAAAATGTTCCGAAGAATCTAGGAGTGCTTTGGATGGAATACACCCTACATTAAGGCAAGTTCCGCCCAGTGTATTGTATTTTTCAATTAAGGCGGTTTTCAGACCAAGCTGCGCGCAACGCAATGCAGAAACATACCCGCCCGGACCCGAACCAATTACTACCACATCAAAAGTTTCCATCTTTTTAATTTTTTACAAATTTACTGTTTGTGAACGAACAACCAAAGGCTTAATTTTACGTTATTTTACCGTGTTTAAGATCAAACAGCTCTTCCTTACATTTGCTTTGCTACTTTCTGGGTGGTCCACGGCCTCGCATATCATTGGTGGGGATATCTATTATGACTACCTGGGCAATAATCAGTACCGCTTTTTTATAACGCTCTATCGCGATTGCGCTTCTACTGGAGCTCAATTCGACGACCCTTTATATCTCTCTATCTTTACGCAAGGTAACATCCATTATCAAACAGTACAGGTTCCCTTTCCAGGGTCCGTGCTCCTGCCCATCAATTTTAATAACCCTTGTGCCACGCAGCCATCAGGGATTTGCGTAGAACGGTCGATCTATCAAGTGGTCTTAACGCTGCCACCTATACCAGGTGGTTATACTGTGTCGTATCAGCGTTGTTGTAGAGGTCCAAACATTTCCAATTTGCAATTCCCCGATGACACCGGTCTTACATTAGTTGCTCAAATTCCTGGTTCAAATACCGGTGCTAATATCAATAGCAGTCCGCGCTTCAATAACTATCCGCCCATATTGTTGTGTAACAACGATCAATTGGTATTTGATCATGCGGCTACTGACCCAGACGGTGATGAGCTCGTCTACTCTTTGGTAACCCCTTATGCCGGAGCTACTTCAGGTAATCCGCAACCCTTGCAAATGCCTCCTCCTCCATATTTTCCTGTTACTTGGCAGGCTAATTTCAATGCCCAAGTTCCTCTAGGGCCCGGCTCATCGACATTTATAAATACGAACACAGGTTTATTGACAGTTAATCCAAATTTGATTGGGCTTTTTGTCGTTGGTGTGCGCGTTCAAGAATTTAGAAACGGACAACTCATTGGCCAAACAATTCGCGATTTTTTGTTTCGCGTTTTTGATTGTAATATCCAGCTTGCTGCCATACTTCCTCAACAAGCCCAGCTGCCTAATTTTAATGGATATTGCGCTGGTTTGACGGTTCAGTTCGATAATCTTTCTTATGGCGGCACCAATTATGTGTGGGATTTTGGTGTTCCTGGAACAAATGGTGATATCAGTAATCTATTTGAGCCTACTTATACTTATCCAAGTCCAGGGATATACACGGCGCAATTAATTGTTAATCCCGGGCAAAATTGTACAGATACAGCATACATAGAACTCATTGTTAACGAACCGCTACAGCTGGAATGGCAAGCGCCAGATTCTTTATGTTTTTCAGGAAATTCCTTTGATTTTACAGCTCAAGTTTCAGATTCTACCGCGCAATTAACATGGACTTTCCCTACAAGTGCATCAATTGCCCAAGCGAATGGCACTAATGTGCCAAATGTTGCATTTGATACAGCAGGTTTTCACAATGTTTTACTCGAGGCAAACACACCTTATTGCCAACAAACTTTTTTAGATTCCATTTATATTTTTGGAGCGCCATTGGCCGCTATAATTGTTCCGCCCCAAGTTGCGTGTTTGGGCTACACCATTCAATTTGACAATGATGCTCAGAACAGTAATTTCTTTCTTTGGGATTTTGGAAATGGCCAGACCAGCGTTTTACCGGCCCCCACAACAATCTTTCCCGGACCCGGCATTTATCAGGTAACCCTCATTGCAGGTTCCTCGCCAAATTGTTTAGATACCGCAACCGTAACCGTACCAATTGGCGAGCCCATTCTACTTAGTTCCACTCATTCAGATTCACTTTGTATAGATCAGTTTTTTTCTTTTGATGCTCAAGTTTCAGGACCTTCAGGAACTACCTATTGGTGGGATTTTGGTCTCAATGCTACGCCTTCAAATAGCAATCAACTAACGGGCAATAGCGTAATTTTTAACCAGAGTGGCACCTTGCAAATTTTCCTTATTGGCCAAAATTCATTGTGTACCGATACACTTTTCGAAGTGGTTAGGGTTTTTGGTCATCCGAATATCGACTTTGTTTTCGTGAATTCGCTCCAGTGTGCACCCTCTGAAGCACAGTTTGTTAATTTGAGCCAAAGTGATGTTCCAACTACTTATATTTGGAATTTAGGAGATGGCACAGAAGTACAAGGAACCAGTATTTTTCATACCTATAACCAACCTGGCAATTATACAGTGACCCTCACACTCATGCAGCAATTTGGGTGTATGGATACCCTATTCATGGCACAACAAGATTTAATTACCGTTCACCCAAGACCACAAGCGGGTTTTTCTGTTAGCCCAGATAAAGTTGATGTCTGCCAGAATGAGGTGCTATTTACAGACTTATCTCAAGATGCACTTACCTATCAATATTTTGTAGAAGACAACGCGTATGAATACAACACGGCTGGTTTTATCCATGCATACCAGCATAGTGGATCAGATTTCCCTTATCAAGTTGTTGCTAATGCTTTCGGCTGTACTGACACTGCATTTGCAAGAATTGAAGTGGAGCCGTTTAGTATTTATGCGCCCAATACATTTATCCCGGATGGAGATGGCCGTAATGAACTATTTAAAGTGGTCACTGATTTCGAGGTCAGCGATTGGTCCTTAGAAATTTTCAATCGTTGGGGTGAGCGGGTCTTTGTGAGTCAGAATGCCAATGAGGGTTGGGACGGCACTACAAATGGTTTGGCGTGTCAAGACGGCGTTTATAACTATGTACTGAAATTTAGGCCTTGTCATGAGCCGTATATCCGAAGACAACGCGAAGGAATTGTAAACTTGCTTCGTTAGCGCTTAGGCATTCCGCAAAACAAAATTTTGGCCTAAGTATACTTTGCGAACTTGTTCGTCTGCTGCCAATTCTTTAGCAGTACCTGATTTTAAGATTTTGCCCTCAAAAAGGAGGTAGGCTCTGTCTGTAATTGAGAGTGTTTCTTGAACGTTATGATCGGTAATGAGAATCCCGATATTGCGTTTTTTGAGCTCGGAAATAATGGCTTGAATATCTTCTACTGCAATAGGGTCAACACCAGCAAAGGGCTCATCTAGAAGTACAAATTTAGGATCTGTAGCTAGTGCTCGGGCAATTTCTGTTCGTCTTTTTTCTCCACCAGAGAGGCGGTCCCCAAGGTTTTTACGCACATGGCCTAAGTTGAACTCCTCCAAAAGACTTTCAAGTTTAGCCTCGCGCTCTGCCTTTGGAAGCGGCCCCATTTCCAATATGGCCATAATGTTATCCTCTACACTTAGTTTGCGAAATACGGAAACTTCTTGCGGTAAATAGCCAAGTCCAAGTTGCGCACGCTTATACATTGGAAACTTCGTGATATCGGTTTGATCGAGATATACGTTCCCGGCATCAGGTTTCACCAAGCCAACCATCATGTAAAAGGAGGTTGTTTTACCGGCGCCATTGGGGCCCAATAAACCTACAATTTCTCCTTGATTGACTTCAATACTGACGCCATTTACAACGGATCTTCCGCGGTATGCTTTATTGATATCAATTGTGCTGAGTTTCACGATTTGCTTAGGATTGGTTTTCTGATTGATCTACGCGTTTGGCAACCAAGATACTGATTTCAAAAAGGAGATAAATGGGTATAGTGACGATAATTTGTGAAATAACATCTGGCGGCGTAATGACCGCCGCTAAAACGAGTATGAGGACAATAGCATGTTTGCGGTATTTGATCAAAAAAGCAGGCGTAAATAAGCCAATTTTAACAAGTAGAAAAGTAACAATTGGGAATAGAAAGAACAGTCCGGTATAGAATACAGTGGAGAGAATGGTGCTCATATACGACGCAATGGTGACGTCGGTTTTGATTTCAGGCGTAATCTGAAAGGCTCCGAAAAACTGTACACTCAAGGGGGCAACCACATAATATCCAAAAAGGATGCCCAAGAAAAAAAGGGCGCTTACATAAAAGACAATCCCTTTCGCCATTTGTTTTTCAGTGCCTTTTAGGCCGGGCTTGACAAAAGCCCAAAGCTGGTAAAAAATGAAAGGAAAGGCCAAAACGACTCCACCCATAATACTCATCATGAGTGCGTATGAAAATTGTCCGGCGAGTGTTGTGCTTTGGAAATCGACATTGATTTGGTCCACGCATACGCCGAGGTACTTACAAAGCAGTTTGAATGTGATGAAATCTGGGTCTACCATGTTGAGAAATACATGTTCCATGATTTCTCTTTGATAGGTCCATATGCCAATGGAAAAGATGATTACTGCAACAGCAGCCCTTAGCAAGCGCCAGCGCAACTCCTCGAGGTGATCTAAAAACGACATTGGCTGATCTTCAGACATGTTGTAAAATTAGCGAATTATTACTGAAAATTTGATCAAAAGAAGAACGTAAATTGTTTACGATGATGAATTACAACTTTGTATCATCAAAACAAACGCCATGAATAAAAGAATTGCAATTCAACACATTTGGTTTAACAACCAAGATCCGGAGGTAACGCTCGTTGGCCGAATTCAAGATGATATATTAACTTATGAATCTAAGTTGATTATTAAGATGTCGCAACTTAATGGAGTCATATCAAAAATTCAGCAGGCAGCGTCAATAGAAGCCAGCGACTATATGTGCCGTTTTGAACTTGGATTTATAACCGAATACGAGATTAGTTTTCCGGAGAGCGCACAGCCATTTATCGATGTCAACGAGGTGCTTGGTGCGCAACAAAATTTAGTCAGGAAAATAGTAGCTTGACTTGGACTAGGGCTGTATAAAAACTGTTTCTTCGTTCACTTTTTCAGCCTCAATTTTGATGATGCCTTGACCAATTTTGTTTCCTTTTTGGGCTTTGATATCGAGCACTGCAACACCCGCTTGCCCAAGTTGATAGAGCTCATTGTAATTGAATGTTGCCAATCCGTTGACGTTGGTGTAGGCCGTATCAAAAACTGCTACTTGTTGAGGTGTCTGTTGGGTATTGGTACCATACAAAACAACCATTGCATTGGATACACTGGCATTGGTTTCGTCTTTTACATAAATGTGCGCAACGGTATCCATTTTTTTGCGACAAGCACTCAAAGAAACGAGTGAAGTTGCAGCTAGGGCGAAGAAGAGTATTTTTTTCATGTGACTTAGTTGGGTAGATAGATGGTTTCAACAGCTGTTGTGTGCACCTTGGCGCGCGTATAGCCGTAGGCCGTTTTGTTGTTGTATTTGACTATAATATCGAAGTAACCGGTTTTGTTGGAATCACCTGCAATCGAGAAGTAGGGGTCCATATCGAAGGTCGTGAAGCCCGAAGAATTGGTAAAGGTAGTGTCTACAAAAGCGAGTGTAGCTGGGGTAGATTGCTGATCACCAATAATAATGACCTTAGCTCCATCGATAAGCTGATTTGACGATGAC
This sequence comes from Crocinitomicaceae bacterium, assembly GCA_044372045.1. Taxonomy (GTDB): domain Bacteria; phylum Bacteroidota; class Bacteroidia; order Flavobacteriales_D; family Crocinitomicaceae; genus UBA952. The sequence continues at coordinate 27,892 of JBILSN010000019.1, read as the reverse complement.
CTTACAAAGACCTTAATGATGGCAGGGTCTTTGGGTTCACAAGCACCTAAAAGCAGAAGCAATGAAAGCGTAAAAAATCTGGTTAGAATATTTTTCATAGAAATTGAATGTTTCAAATTTACATTTTAATTTTTATATTCAAAACTTCCATTACATGCGTTTATTGTAATTGAAGCAGAACTTGATTGCGCTCCAGTTCCGTAATTTCTGCAAGTGCTTCTCCAGTGAGACCAAAATAGAAGCCCTTTACTTTTATTTGCATTACACCAATTTGCCCTGGTTTATAAAACTTGGTGAGGTCAAAATAGGCCTTTCCTACATTGTTTGAGACGGTGCTGTCTTCAACAGCTATTGCGTTGTGCGTCGTGTCTGTGGGTTCTGCTTCTAGCCAAACTTTGGCCTCTGAAATTATTGTACCATTTGCGTCAATTACGGTCACTTCCAATGTTGTTGGAGATGATTCTTTGCATGAAACCACTAAACACCCAATGGTTAGCATGGATAGAAATGCGATTCTAGCTGTATGCATCAGTTTTTTTTTCTCGTACATTTGCATGAACACCAAGATTTATGCTCTTAAACAACAAGAAGCAGCAAAAGGTTACAACAGAACCGTTTAAAAATGAGTATTGAAGAATTAGCACTCGAATTAAATAGCGTCCAATTACAAGACGAACAATCCTTGGAACAATTTAGAATCCGTTTTTTGGGTTCGAAAAATGTGCTCAAAGATTTGTACGCCGCTATTAAAGACATCCCTAATGACCAAAAGCGTGCTTATGGCCAGCAAGTCAATGCCCTTAAAGAGCAGGCAGAACAAATTTTTCATGGGGCTAAAGCAGCAATGACCGAAGTGAGTAGCACTGGGCCAGCAGAGGATCTCAGCAAACCAGTAGGCGATTCAAAAGTAGGAGCACACCATCCGCTTTCCTTGATTCGGAGAGAAATCATCGAAATTTTTAATCGAGTGGGTTTTGTGGTGTCCGAGGGTCCGGAAATTGAAGATGACTGGCATAATTTTAGTGCGTTGAATTTTGCACCTGAGCATCCAGCCCGAGACATGCAAGACACTTTTTTTATTCAAAAGGGAGCGCAAGAGTTGGCGCTGCGCACGCACACGAGCAGCGTTCAGGTTCGCGTCATGGAAAACCAGGCTCCACCGATTAGAACCATATCACCGGGGCGCGTATACAGAAACGAAGCTATTTCAGCTCGTGCACATTGTTTTTTCCATCAAGTCGAGGGGCTCTATATCGATAAAAATGTATCGTTTGCCGACCTCAAACAGACTTTATTATATTTTGCGCAAGCGCTGTTTGGCGCCGACACCCAAATACGGCTGCGCCCGTCTTATTTTCCATTTACAGAACCGAGCGCCGAAGTCGATGTCTCTTGCTCCTTGTGTGCAGCGAAAGGCTGTAATGTTTGCAAGTATACAGGCTGGTTAGAGATTATGGGCTGTGGAATGGTAGATCCCAATGTATTAGAGGCCTGCGGAATAGATTCCAAAACTTACGCTGGATTTGCCTTCGGAATGGGTGTGGAACGAATCGCACAACTCAAATTTAGGGTAAGCGACTTACGCCTGTATTCGGAAAATGATGCGCGTTTTTTACGTCAATTTAAATCTGGTATCGCATGAGTTGGTTGGCATTTCAGACAGAAGCCCATTGGATAGAACTACTCGAGGCATCCCAAACCACACCACAACTGCTCTTTAAACATAGCACGCGGTGTTCAATCTCTTCTATGGTTTTGAATCGACTCGAAGGAACTGAATTATTTAAGTCAGCTCTAATGCCATGTTGGTTCTTAGATTTAATCGCATTTAGAGAACTCTCTAATTTTATCGCTGCCGAAACACAGGTATGGCATGAATCTCCACAGTGTATCGTTATGGACAAAGGTCAAGTCGTTTATGCAGAGAGCCACGGAGCCATCGATGCCAAAACCATTCAATCTTCCATACTTAACAAATGAAAAAAGTAATTATTTGGATGCTGGTACTTGGTCTTTTGATAGGCTTTTTAGTACCAATAATTAATGCTACTGCTTCCGATACCACAAGCGAGGCCGCTACTTTTGGTTTCGAGGAAAATTTAGTCGTTACGTATGGGCAAACTGCTACGGTACCGCTAGAAATCTTGGAAAATAGCACCAATCTTGTGTTGAAAATCGCAGATTCAGTGGTGCTTAAAATTAAAAATCCAAAGAAAAAAGAATCATATCAAATCAACACCAAAACACTAAAACCGGGTGCATATTTGCTCGACTTACAAGTAAATGACCCGAGTGGTAATAGCTATTCGGTACAGCGTAATTTGCGAATTTTATCCGATATCAAAACACAAAGATGGTCTTTGAAGTTAGGCGCTTCCTTCCCGCACAACACCACTAATTATACTCAAGGCCTTACTTTTTGGAAAGGTGACCTTTTTGAGTCTACTGGAGACCCTAATCAAGACGGTAGTTCAATGGTAGCTAAGATCGATATCAATACCGGAGCGGTAATGAAAGACGGTACTACCACCTTTCAACAAAAATTGGATGCGAGTAAATTCGGCGAGGGTATTGCCATTTTAAACGATCAAATTTATCAGCTCACTTGGAAAAACCAACAGTGTTTTGTCTATGACGTTCAAACTTTTCAATTAAGGAAGGAACTCAGCTACTCAGGGGAGGGTTGGGGCTTGTGTTCAGACGGAAAGCAACTTATAATGTCTGATGGTACCGAAAGGCTTACTTTTAGAGATCCTAATACTTTTCAAACCATTCGCAGTGTTGAGGTCTACACAGATCAAGGCCCCTTGTCACAACTTAATGAACTAGAGTACGTAGATGGGCTCATTTACGCTAATATCTATACCACTAATTTTGTGGCGGTTATCGAGCCCGTCCTCGGGCGCGTCATCGCACTCATCGATGCCAGTAACTTAGTTGCTGCCGGTAAGGGCAATGGTGAGGTACTCAATGGCATCGCATATAACTCCGCAACTGGTCACCTTCTAATGACTGGGAAATACTGGCCTGAGCTATTTGAGGTAACGGTTCAAAAATAATCGACAAAAATGGAAAATCAACGCAAAGATTGGTCTGAAATCAAAAGTAACGACAGTTGGTCTATTTTTAAAATCATGGCCGAATTTGTCGAGGCCTACGATAAAATGGCCAAAGCGGGTCCTTGTGTGGCTATCTTCGGATCTGCCAGAACCAAGCCAACGCACCCCCATTATTTGCAAGCCGTTGAAGTTGGTGAGAAATTAGCTCGTGCAGGCTATGGCGTTATTACCGGTGGAGGTCCGGGAATTATGGAGGCGGGTAACAAAGGCGCCAAACAAGGAGAGGGGGTCTCAGTGGGCTTAAATATCGACTTGCCTTTTGAACAGTTTCACAATATTTATATCGACAGAGACCATTACCTTGAATTTGATTACTTCTTTGTAAGAAAAGTCATTTTTGTTAAGTATTCTCAGGCCTTCGTTATTATGCCCGGTGGATTTGGAACGCTGGATGAATTATTTGAGGCCATGACCCTCATTCAAACTAAAAAGATAGCTAGACGCCCGATTGTTTTGTTAGGTACAACCTATTGGAGTGGCCTTTTTGACTGGATTCAGAATGTTCAGCTCAAGGAGGGGTATATCTCTGCCTCAGATTTATCATTGTTTAAAATTACCGACTCATCTGATGAAGCACTCGCATTTATAGACGACTTCTTTCGTTCGCACGCGCTTTCTCCAAATTTCTAAGCATCTTTGTAAAACACTTACCAATACGCTATGTGGGATAAAATTAAAAGTACCTCTAAACTGATCATTCCATTTGTGAAGACAAAACACTTCTGGAAGCATTTTGGTCTGGTTGTGCTGTTTTACTTAGTAATGGTTTTTGCCAACATACTTTACTTAGATTTTGCTACCAATCACGGTGAAAAAATCGCGGTTCCAAACCTTGTGGGTTTGTCAAGTCAAAAAGCAAAGCATCGAATTGAAACGCTTGACCTCACTTACCAGATACTGGATAGTATCTACGATCCAAAATTACCCGAAGGCACAGTTGTTGAACAGCTTGTTGAACCGACTTCTCTTTCTCAAGTATATGTAAAATCAGGGAGAATAATTGGATTGAGACTTTCTAAAAGAAATCAACTCGTCGAAATGCCGAGCCTACTTCACAAGCAAATTCAGTTTGCTCAAAGTATCCTTGAGCAAAGAGGCTTGCGTTTCATTATCCAATACCAACCTACTTCAGAGGCAAATGGTTCTGTTTTAGACCAACGCTACAAAAGTCGACGAATTAAAGAAGGGGACCTTCTTCCAATTGGGTCGGTCGTTACCTTAATCGTCGGTCAAAACGACGAAGATGAACCTATTGTTTTACCAAACCTTTTAGGTCTAACGATGTCAGAAGCAAGGTTTATTTTCGATACATTGGGCGTCAGCGCATACACGTTTATCTGTCAGGATTGCCTCACGAGCCAAGACTCTGCAGCGGCCCGGATTTTTTCGCAATCTCCAGAATATTTAGAAGGAACTACCGTTTTTAAGTCTACTCAGTTTATTCTCTCCATGCAAAAAGGAGGAGACGGTCAAAATCCTTAACGAATGATGCGCGTACTATTCTTAATTACAATTCTTTGCTTGTCTACCACTATTTGGTCCCAAGGACTTGAAATTGCTCCACTGACAAGTAATTTTGAATTGAAACCCGTGCTACCTATTCAAAAAAGCACGAGTCACAGCATTGACAGTTCGTTCTTTTATACGCCTGATACGTTAAGCTTGCCATTTTTTGATGAGTTTTCGACCAGTAAATTCCAGAAATACAACGCGCAATTCAATGACCCAGGGGTAAGCTCCACAGTATACTTCCATTTACTTGACCCCACTACCCTCACAGCGCTTGATCCGTCAGCAACTTTTACCGAACAAGAAACTTTTCGTCGAACTTTTGACATCTCAACCAGTACATTTACAGATTCAATTTTTGCTTCGACCCCAGTGAAAGTTGCAGATTTCTCCTCGTTCCCGCTCTCCTACCAGACTTTAAATCTTTATCCGCCTTACTATATTTACGATACCATTGGTATTCCTGATACGCCCGATACCGTTTCGGTGCAGAATCCTAGTTTTATTCAAGATTCCGTTCGCATTTTCTTTGCCACACTCGATGATCCTTCTGCACTTTGGTTAGACGATCACGCTTATTTAAATCGCCGTTTTGGCCTCTTACCGCGCTCTTTAGGTGTAGTTACTTTTGACGGCCTTAACGCAAATGGTTACCCTTATGCTATTGGCACCTCGCTGACCAATACCGCCGATTATCTACATTCAAAACCGCTAGACCTCAGCCCTTACACCGCTGCCGACTCAATTTATTTTTCGTTTTTATTCCAAGCGGAGGGTTGGGGCGATATACCCGAAGCTACAGATTCTTTGCGTTTGGAGTTTTATGCCAAAGAACTAGACCAATGGATTCAAGTGTGGTCAGCGGCTGGTGATACAACCACGCCGTTTAAAGTTGTACACTTGCCGGTTTTAGCAGCAAAGTACTTCAAAAAGGGCTTCCAATTTAGATTCTCAAACTACGGTGCTTTATCAGGATCTCTAGATCATTTTCATATAGACTACGTTCATCTTCGTGCGCAGTCTAATTTGGCAGACACCCTATTTAAAGATTTTGCGTGGGTTTATCCGCTCAATTCACTTTTGCCAGATTACACCTCTGTTCCATGGGATCATTACAAAAATACACCCCTGGCATTTCGAAATGATTTCCCTATTACACTTCACAACGGCAGTACTACTCCAGAAAATAATCAAATTGCTGGGCAGTTTGCAATCGATTATGCGGGCAATCAAATCAATCAATTCTCCATTCCAGGTAGTCTTTTGTCGGCGGGGGATTTAAATTATGAGCCCACAACTACCTACTATACCACTCATAACTTGAGCTCATTCGGTTCTTTTCCAACAAATTTGGCCGGTGACCAACAACTATTTAGGGTCAGAGGTGAAGTAAGTGTTCAGTTTCCAAACCTAACTCTTAACGATACGACCAGTTTTAACCAATCATTCTATAATTTTTATAGCTACGACGACGGTAGTGCAGAGGCTGCTTTTGGACCTACTGGCGTTCAAGCTAGATTGGCAATTGAATACAATGCCTATGAGGCAGATTCATTGGTTGGTGTTGCTATTCATTTTGTACCCTCAGTTGTCGATGTTTCTTCTAAACTATTCTTGCTAAGTGTATGGAGTAATCATAACGGGCAGCCTGACAGCTTACTCTACGAGGACGATGTCTTTTTTCCACGCACGCCTTTGTACGGAGACGAGCGCGGTGTTTTTGTTCCTTATTACTTTACAGATACACAAAAAATAAGTGTTCCAACTTCTTTTTTCATTGGTTGGCGACAGCTCGATGCACAGCGCCTCAATTTAGGTTTGGATCGAAACAATGACCATTCGGACAAAATTAAATACAGCGTAGACGGAGGTTTCACTTGGCTAACCTCACCTTATGAAGGTTCTGCCATGATTCACCCTATTTTTTCTACTGCCCTCGATGCAAGTTTAGGCCTTTCACCTACAAATGTTTTAACCAGTGAATGGGCAGTGTATCCCAATCCGGCAAGCCAACAGTTTACAGTTAAATTACCAACAGCTTTACAAGGCACACCCATTTATTTAATCGATGCGCTTGGCCAAGTTCAGGCTGTACAAACAGCACCCATATTTGACATCAGCACTTTGCCTAATGGGGTGTATTTCTTGCAATGTCCAAAAACAAATTTGGGCGTATTGAAACTGGTCATCAACCACTAATGAGCGAAAATTTAGAAATTGAAGTTGAAGAGGCCGATCTCTTTGAACACTACCGATTTAAAGCAGATCCGGGTCAGGAGGTAGTCCGAATAGATAAATTTTTACTCGACCGCATGGCCGATACTTCGCGCAACAAAATTCAAGTTGCAGCCAAGAACGGCAACATTCATGTAAATGGCAGCGCGGTAAAACAAAATTATAGGGTCAAGCCCGGAGACGACATCGCAATCGTATTGCCGTATCCCGTTCGAGAAATCGAACTGATTGCTCAAGATATCCCGATTGAAATTGCCTATGAAGACGACGACTTATTAGTAGTCAACAAGGCAGCAAATATGGTGGTGCATCCGGGTTACGGCAACTATTCCGGTACTTTGGTCAATGCACTTGTTTTTCATTTTGATCATTTGCCCACGCGCCCCAAAGACTATTTTGGAAGGCCAGGACTTGTACACAGAATAGACAAGCACACCACAGGGCTTCTGGTCATTGCCAAAACAGAAAATGCGCTCAACGATTTAGCCAAGCAATTCTATGACCGCACAACAGAACGTCGATATTACGCACTTGTTTGGGGCGACATCAGCACTGACGGCACCATTACTGGCCACATCGGCAGATCGCTAAAGAATAGAAAAGTAATGACCGTTTTTGCAGACGGAGCCTATGGGAAGCCAGCCATAACGCACTACAAAGTTTTAGAGCGTTTCGGCTATGTTACGCTAATGGAATGCAAATTAGAAACGGGCCGAACGCATCAAATTAGAGCCCACATGCAATATATCGGGCATCCATTATTTAACGATTTAGAGTATGGCGGTGATCGCATCTTAAAAGGGACTAAATCATCAGCTTATGAAAAATTCATGGTCAATAATTTTGCCTTGTTGCCTGGCCAAGCTTTGCATGCTAAAACTTTAGGCTTTATTCAGCCTCGGACTAAAGAGTATCTCGAGTTTGATTCTGAGCTACCCATTGGTTTTCAGCGCTTATTGGATCGCTGGCGCACCTATTGTTCGGATTTTAAATAAAATTTCTCTATTTTTGCTTTCGTTGGTCTCAAACCAATTTAAAACCACGCTTTATGAAACAATTATTCATTGCCGCCATTTTAACCATAACTACTGCATCGGTGAGTTTTGCTCAAACTGCTCCCGATCCTAAATTTGTGCGTCAAGCCAATGAAGTATTTATCTCAGGAAATTATTTCGAAGCCATAAATGTTTGTCAAGACGCCTACAAAAAGTTAGGAGCACGTGGCTCCTTACGCCAAAAAGGCGATATGGCCTTCAAAATTGCTGAATCTTACCGTGCTATCGAAATATACGACAAAGCTAATGATTGGTACGGAACCTGTATAGAACTTAAGTACTTCGATGTTGTTCCTGAAGTGTACTACTACAAAGGAGACATGCAGCGCATGATGAAAGACTTTGACAACGCCATCAAAAGCTACCGAGAGTTCAAGCGCATTGCACCTAAATCAAGATCTAAAGAAGTCGACGATGCAATCATGGCCTGCGAGAAATACAAAGACTTTGACGAGTTCGAAACATCTCGCTTGGTGGTAAAGTCTGAAGTCAAAATCAACACCAAACAAATGGACATGGCACCAACCTTTATGGATAAGAAAGGTAAGGTTGTGGTCTTCAGTTCGTCGCGTGACGAAAGTACTGGCGCAAAAAGAGATCCAATTTCTGGAGAAAAATACATGGACCTTTACCTTGCAGAATACGATGTAAATGGCAACCCTACAAATGTGAAGTCTTTGGACACAAGAGGAGTTGTCAATACGACTGCCAATGAAGGTTCCGCAGTTTTTGACGCCAAACGTAAAAATATTTATTTCACGCGTTGTCCAAATGCCGAAAAAATGGACCTCGGTTGTGAGATCTGGACCGCAACCATGAGCGGTGAAGACTTCGACGACCCAAGAAAAATAGCATTAACGGTTTCCGATACCATTTCAGTTGGCCATCCGTGTTTATCCTCCGATGATCAAATGCTCATTTTTGCCTCAGATATGAAAGTTAGCCCGAACGGAGAAAAATCTTTTGGGGGTAGAGACCTCTGGTATGTTAACTTCGATAAACGAAACAAAATTTGGGATTCCGTACCAAAAAACATGGGTCCAATGTTCAATACCGCAGGCAACGAACTTTTCCCGTCAATAGGCCCTAATGGTCAATTGTACTTTGCTTCAGATGGTTTGCCTGGCATTGGTGGCCTAGATATCTTTGTTGCAGAAGCTGTTGCTGGTGAAACCAACAAATGGACTGGCGTTAAAAATATGGGTTATCCATTCAACTCTCAAGGCAATGATTACGCAATGGCCGATATCGATGGCAAGTCAGGATATTTTACTTCAGAGCGCAAAACCACCAGTAATCAAGAGTATGCCCCTGAAATATGGAGTTTCAGCACCCCTCCAAATCTTTTTGACCTAAGAGTTACTGTTTATGAATCAGGTAAAAAGTCAAAAAAACTAGCAGGCGCCAAAGTATTTGTTACTGTTTCAGACGGCACAAGTTGGGAGGGTAAAACAGATTCAAAAGGCAAGATCATTTGGAAAGACCGCGCAGATAAAAAAGGCCGCTACATTTTATCAGGAAAAGAATATATGCTCAAAGCTGAAAAAGAAGGGTACTACGAGGACGCAAAAGGCGCTAAAATTTCTACTGTAGGTTTAGAACAAAGCCAAAGTTTCCTAATAGAAATGCCTTTGTTGCCAGTCGGAGAAATCCGCACCCCTGAAATCAGATATGTATTTGACCAATGGGTGTTTATCAATGACGCATCATGTATGTCTTTAGACTCGCTCAAGTTCTTAGATAGTATGTTGAAAGAATACCCTAATGTTACCATTGATCTTTTCTCTCATACTGACGCACGTGGCGGAGATGCTCGTAACCAAGTACTCTCTGAAAACCGTGCTAAAGCCGTATACAAGCATTTAGTAGAGACCTGTGGTATTGACCCACGCCGCATTCGCCCGGTTGGCCGCGGTGAAGCCGAGCCTGCTACATGGGTAGACGAATCGGGCAAAACAGTTGTGCTCACAGAAGACTACATCAATCAGTTCAAGTCATCTGACAAAGCTAAGTTTGAGATGTTGCACACGATTAATCGTAGAACTACTGCAAAAATCACAAGCACAACTTTTGAACCCAAAACAGCTCCTGCTGCAAACCCCGAATACAGGAAATTCAAAACACTTCCAAGAATATAACTTGAAAAGGCGTCATAAGGCGCCTTTTGTTTTTGACGCATGAGACGCCTGCTACAAAAAATTGTATTTTTCTTTGAACTCCAGTCTTTTGGAGTTTGCGAGTGGTGGGCACGTCACTTGGGTATTCGGACCAATAAAGTCAGACTAGGCTTCATTTATTTTAGTTTTATCGGGTTGGGTTCACCAGTATTACTTTATTTAATCATGGCATGGATACTCGAGCATAAGCATTATTTTAAATTTCAAGCTGAGCGTAAAAAATCGATATGGGATTTATGAAATTACTCATTACAGGTAGCAATGGCCTTTTAGGTCAGAAGGTGGTAGATTTATGTTTGTCAAAAAAGATAGATTTTTTAGCTACTTCGAGCGGGCCTAATCGCTATTCTAAATGCCCTTCAAGCACTTATGCCTCCTTAGACATCACTGATGAGCAAAATATTCATACTGTCTTAAATAGCTATAAGCCTACTCATGTTATTCATACAGCCGCCATGACAAACGTAGACCAATGTGAGCTCAGTCCGGAGGCCTGTGACCTTGTGAACAGACAAGCGGTGCTTATGATTGCGCGTTATTGTCAATTGCAGCAGATTCATTTTCAGTTGCTTTCTACCGATTTTGTTTTCGATGGTGCAGCTGGCCCTTATCGAGAAACAGACCAGCCGAATCCGCTTAGCGTATACGCTCGATCTAAATTTGAGGCGGAGCGAATCGTACAGCAATTTGATGGCCTTCATTTTAGTATTGTTCGGACCATAATCGTTTATGGCCAGGGCGAAAAACTCTCTCGATCCAATTTAATTCTTTGGGCAAAAGAGGCGCTTGAAAAAGGCGCGCCAATGCAAATTGTTCACGATCAATTCAGGGCTCCTACGTGGGCCGCTGACCTCGCTTGGGCCTGTGTGCGCATCTGCGAGCTCGAACAACAAGGAATTTTTCATATTTCAGGACCAGAGACCCTTTCGATTTATCAAATTGTGGAACGTGTAGCAGCGTATTATGGGCTTCCAATGCAGCAAGTAAGCAAATTAAGCAGTAGTACCCTTCAGCAACCGGCAAAACGCCCCCCGCATACGGGTTTCATACTCGATAAAGCACGTAAGGTGTTGGGCTACAATCCACGCACCTTAGAGGAGACCTTTGCGCTGCTGTAATTCAGAAAAAAATTTATCTTTACCTACCTAAAAAATAGATTATGAGTGTTTGGAGAAAAAAACCGGTAAGTCACTTTGAACGTGACATGAAAAAAAATGACCTCAACCGTGTTTTGAGTAGATGGGGCCTCACTTCATTAGGCATTGGCGCAATTATCGGCGGGGGTATTTTTACCTTAACTGGTATTGCAGCACATGACCACGCTGGTCCGGCATTGGCGTTGTCTTTTGTCATTGCAGGTGTGGGGTGTTTGTTTGCCTCGCTTTGTTATGCTGAGTTTGCTTCTATCTTACCAGTTGAAGGTTCTGCATATGCTTATTCTTACGGCACAATGGGTGAGCTCTTTGCTTGGATCATTGGCTGGAACCTCATTTTAGAATACATGATGGGCGCCACAACCGTTGCTGTTGCTTGGAGTGGTTATTTTGAAAAGCTCCTGCATCAATTCGATATACATCCGCCTATGTGGCTCATGAACGACGCATTAACCGCTGCAGAAAAAGCACATGAAGCAGGTATTCCAACTCCAGATTTTGCATTTAATTTGCCGGCATTCCTGATTACATGGGTAGTTACAGCCATTCTCGTGAAAGGGATCAAAGAAGCGGCCAAAACCAACAACATGATTGTCATCCTGAAGGTTGCAGTTGTATTGTTTGTCATTTTTGTTGGCTTCTTCTTTATTGATACTGACAACTACGTACCTTTTATTCCTGAAACTGTAAATAACGCCGATGGCTCCACTTCATTTGGGTGGTCTGGCGTAGTCACCGCAGCCACCATAGTATTCTTTGCCTATATTGGCTTTGATGCAGTATCTACCCAGGCAGGTGAAGCAATTAATCCTAAGAAAGACGTCCCATTTGCCATCATCATGTCATTAGTGATTTGTACGGTGTTATACATTGTTGTCTCCTTAGTATTAACCGGAATGGTTCCGTACAATGAACTCGATATCAAGGCACCTGTTGCCTCTGCATTTGAGGGCATTGGTATGCCGTGGGCAACTGTCCTGATTACCATTGCAGCAGTTGCGGGTCTTACTTCGGTTATGCTCGTCATGATGCTTGGTCAAACGCGTATCTTCTTAGGTATGGCTAAGGATGGTTTGTTGCCTTTTAAAGTATTTGGCAAAATTCACGAAACCTACAAGACGCCATTTAGAAGTACGTTATTAGTCGGCGGGATAGTCTCTATCGTTGCAGCAACAACCCCTATTGATAAAGTTTCAGAAATGTGTTCCATGGGGACGCTTCTAGCTTTTGCCATGATTTCCATAGCCGTTCTAATCATGCGTATCAAACAACCAGATTTAGAGCGCCCATTTAAGACACCTGCGGTTTGGTTTGTTGCAATTGCTGGCGCAGGGTTTAACTTTGGCCTTATGTATTTTGTGCGCCCTGATACCTGGGTGGCGTTTATCATTTGGTCAACACTTGGCTTGATCGTTTATTTCTTATACTCACGCAAACACAGCAACCTGAACGGCTATGCGTTCGAAGAGTCCTTAACCGGCCACGACGCTATTGTGAATGCCTCAGAAGAAGACTAATGGCTAGCGATAACAAGCGCTCCCTAGGCTTGCTCGACGCCACTTTATTGGTGTCTGGATCCATGATTGGCTCCGGAATTTTTATTGTTTCGACACTCATGCTGCGCGATATCGGCTCGCCAGCTTGGTTATTGGTGCTTTGGGTCCTGACGGGCCTCATCACCATTTTTGCCGCACTGAGTTATGGAGAGTTAGCCGGCATGATGCCCAATGCGGGAGGGCAGTATGTTTATATCCAGCGCGCTTATGGCAAAATGGCTTCCTTTCTTTATGGCTGGACTGTCTTCACCGTCATTCAAACTGGCGTTATTGCTGCAGTTGCAGTTGCTTTTGCCAAATACACTGCCGTATTTTTTCCGGGCCTAAATGAAGTGATTTTTGACACCTCATTTATCAGTATTTCATGGGCGCAAATACTTGCCATTGCCTCTGTAGTTTTACTTACCTATTCGAATGCTAGAGGTGTTCAAAACGGGAAAATGATACAGTTTGTGTTCACTTTTGCAAAGTTATTTGCTTTGGGTGCACTCATTGTGTTGGGTATTTACCTTGGTCTGAAAACCGATGTTTTTGCACTCAATTTTACTGATGCATGGAAGGCTAGCAAAACTGTAATTGCCAATGGGGGAGACAAAGTTTTTCAAATCCCACTAACAGGTTGGGCGCTGGTTGGCGCAATGGGTGCCACCATTATCAATTCTTTGTTTTCTGCGGATGCTTGGAACAACGTTACTTTTATTGCAGGTGAAATCCAGGACCCTAAAAAAAACATACCTAAAAGTTTATTTTTCGGCACCTTAATCGTTACCGTTATTTACGTTTTGGCCAATATAGCTTATCTCGCCCTGTTACCAGTAAACGGAAGCCCAGATGGCCTCAACCCGATCGACCAAGGAATGCTTTTTGCTAGTAACGATAGAGTAGGAGCTTCGGCTGCTTATGTGATTTTCGGTGACGCTGGTATTTTATTGATGGCGGGCCTCATTATGGTATCCACTTTTGGCTGTAATAATGGTTTGGTTTTAGCCGGATCGCGTTTGTTCTACGCCATGTCCAAAGATGGTCTTTTCTTCAAAAGTGCTGAGCAGCTCAATTCAAATGGCGTTCCCGCAAGAGCGCTCTGGATCCAATGTCTTTGGGCAAGTGCGCTTTGCTTGTCGGGTAAATATGGCGACTTGCTCACCTACAGCACGTTTGCAAGTTTGTTGTTCTACATCATCACTATTTACGGCATTTTTAGACTGCGCAAATTAGAGCCCGATACACCAAGGCCCTACAAAGCTTGGGGCTACCCGTATATTCCTGCACTATACATTTTACTGACACTCGCTATTTGCATAGATTTATTGATCTACGATTTTCGAAATGCAGGTATGGGTTTGTTTATCGTTCTTTTGGGCATTCCGGTATATTACTTAATTGAAGCGAAAAGAAAGGCAGCTTAACCAATAAGCACGGTAAGTTCTCGTTGAGGCTTACATGAAAAAACCATTTGTAATTTTCTCCAAGCGTTTAGAACGCGGCACCCTTATTTGGCTTTGTGTTTGCGTATTGGTAATCTTCTTTCCGCGTCTAGAGGCGTACTTCACCGAACCTGATCTCTCTTACGAGTGGACTTTCGTGCAAGACAGCAAAGTCCAGCGAGCATTTGCAGACCAAAACGACAACACTCCACATGCTTCGGGACGTTTTAAGCCACTTTGGAAGCGTTGTTCGCCTCAATCTCTTAATACGTCCGATTGGCAACGCCTTGGGCTCAGTTCTAAACAGGCGACATCGATGTTGCGTTACCGGGATAAGTATGGTTTTCATTCACTTGAGCAAATGCGACGAATTCGTGTATTGCCTCTTGATTTATTAAACCTGATCACCGACTCGTTGATCTTTGATCAACCAATTGAGAAAGCTTCTTCAAAGAAGGTTGATGGCCAATTGAAAGAGACCGAAAGTATTCTTCAAGAAAAGAAAATTCTAAAATTAGACCTTAATTCTGCAACAGCGGACATGTTGGTGGCTTTGCCGGGCGTTGGTCAGTATACGGCTGAAAAGATCATTGCCTACCGAACGCGCTTAGGCGGTTTCTTACAGCTAGAACAACTCTCTGAAATTAAAGGGATGAAGCCTGAAATTATTGAAATTGTCATAAAATATTTGGAAATCAATAAAGAGGTGAATAGGCTTGCTTTGAATTCTATTACCTATGAAGTGCTCAAACAACACCCGTATCTCACTTGGAATCAAGCCAATTCTATCATTAAGATGCGCAACCAAAAAGGTGGATTCAAAAAACTAAACGAACTCAAAGAATCTGTATTAATTGACGAGGAGACATACAACAAACTCTTGCCTTATGTATCTTTGTGATATGACAGTTCAAGAACAGCTAAAGGCGGTGATCCGCGATGTGCCTGATTTTCCGAAACCAGGCATTCTATTTAAGGATATTTCTACCATCATGCTCAACCCAAAAGTATCCAATACAGTTCTAGATCACCTTGTTGCGCAATATCAAAATACGGCAATTGACGCAGTTGCCGGTATTGAAAGCCGAGGTTTTTTATTTGGTTATCCATTGGCCATGCGCTTGGGAATCCCTTTTATTTTGATCCGAAAGGAAGGCAAGTTACCTTATGACAAGATCAAACATGCATACGAACTAGAATACGGTTCAGCCACAATAGAAATGCATACCGATGCAGTTACAGCTGGTCAGCGTGTTCTGATCCATGATGACTTGCTCGCTACTGGTGGCTCTGCTGCCGCGGCTGCCACACTTATTGAAAAAAGTGGTGGTATTGTGGCTGGTTTTGATTTTTTAGTTGCGCTCTCTTTTTTAGAAGGTGACAAATTACTGGCGCCGTTTAGTCAGCAAATCAATGCAATTGTGAATTATTAAAGCACTTGCATGGATTAAGCTCTTCTCCTCATTTCATCAACAACCAACCTCAATCAACAACATGAGTACTTATTTTACCGAACAACAGCGGTTACTTGCACAAATGGTTCGAGATTTTGCCGAGCGCGAGATCTGTCCCAATCTAAAGCACTGGGATAAACACGAAATTTTCCCAATCGAAGTCATGAAAAAAATGGGTGAGCTCGGCTTGCTCGGTATTTTTATTCCGGAACAATACGGAGGCGCTGGTTTTGGCTACAATGAATACGCAACAATATTAATGGAACTCGGAAAAGTCTGCGGCGGTGTAGGCCTCAGTGTAGCTGCACATAATTCTTTGTGTACAGGTCATATCTTTTATCATGGCTCTGAGGTTCAAAAACAAAAGTACTTACCTAAATTAGCAACCGGTGAATGGATTGGCGCTTGGGGTTTAACGGAGGCCAATACGGGTTCAGATGCCATGCGCATGAAGGCTACGGCAGTTCGTGACGGCGATCATTGGGTGCTCAACGGTTCAAAAAACTGGATTACACATGGCCTGTCAGGCGACGTTTCTGTCGTGCTGATTAGAACTGGTGAATTGCTCGATAGTAAAGGAATAACCGCATTTATTGTCGAGAAGGGGACGCCAGGTTTTTCAGCAGTTAAAATCAAAGATAAATTAGGTGTGCGTGCCAGTGAGACAGCCGAACTCATTTTTGATAACGTTCGTATTCCCAATGAAAATGTGTTAGGTGAAGTAGGGCAGGGTTTTGTCCAGGCCATGCAAGTGCTCGACGGCGGTCGCATCTCTATTGCGTCGCTCAGTTGCGGAATAGCAAGAGGAGCTTTTGAGGCCTCTGTGAAGTACGCCAAAGAGCGGGAGCAATTTGGGCAGCCAATTGCGCATTTTCAAGCGATCGGCTTCAAATTAGCCGATATGGCTACGCAAATTGAAGCTGCAGAACTCCTTACTTTTCAGGCTGCAGCTAAAAAAGATGCTAAAATGCCAGTTACCAAAGAAGGTGCCATAGCCAAGTATTTTGCCTCTGAAGTATCTGTCAAATGCGGCAATGAAGCCGTCCAAATTATGGGTGGCTATGGTTATACCAAAGAGTATCCTGCCGAAAAGTTTTTGCGAGACTCCAAACTCATGACAATCGGTGAAGGCACCTCCGAAATTCAAAAGTTGGTCATATCTAGAGAAATTTTGAAATAATTTTGCAGAATTGAATTTCTCTCGTATCTTTGCCACCCTAAGTTATAACAAAGAAATTAAAGCATATGTTGATCATTCCAATTAAAGAAGGCGAGAACATCGAACGCGCATTGAAGAAGTACAAAAAGAAGTACGAAAAAACCAATGTGATGAAGCAACTCCGTGCTCGCAAAGAGTTCGTGAAGCCATCTATCTCTCGTCGTCAGGAAGTAATCCGTGCTGCATACAAACAAAGAATGCAAAGCGCACAATTGTAACCAATTGTCAAAAAATACGTACAAATAAGGAGCTTCGGCTCCTTTTTTTATGCTCCAAGAATTCGAAAATTACCTCAAACAAGAAAAACGCTATTCTGCGCACACCTGCTTGGCCTATCTCCAGGACCTCAAGCAGTTTAGTGTATTTGCTGATTGCAACAAGCTTTCTGACTGGCAAGAACAACCAACTTCAATAGTACGGAGCTGGATGGTCAGTCTTTTGGAACAAGGGCTGAGTAAACGTTCCGTCAATCGTAAATTAGCCGCATTGCGAACTTTTTTCAATTGGTTGCGCAAAGAGGGAAAGCTCGAAGAAAATCCAATGACGCGCATTCAAGGCCCCAAAGGCGAAAAGCGCCTACCGGTTTTTGTAAAAGAGTCAGAACTCTCTTCACTGCGCGTAAGTGCACTTTTTAGTACAGATTTTGAGGGTTTGCGCAACGTTTTAATTGTAGAGCTTTTTTACCAAACAGGCATGCGTCTTTCTGAACTTATCGATCTGAAAGAAACGGCAGTTAGTTCTCAATACATTAAAGTATTGGGTAAGCGCAATAAAGAACGCATCATTCCTATAGCGCCAGATTTAGCACAGAAAATTGATCAATACAAGGCTGCTAAACGCGGGCTTGGTCTTGATCATCCCAATTTACTA
The DNA here is from genome assembly GCA_044372045.1 of Crocinitomicaceae bacterium. GTDB lineage: Bacteria > Bacteroidota > Bacteroidia > Flavobacteriales_D > Crocinitomicaceae > UBA952. Next base: position 10,120 of record JBILSN010000019.1, on the reverse strand, counting down.
GTGCGCCCAAACGGGCAAGTACTTTACCCACAACTCGTGTACCGCCTTATCAAAGAAGTATTGGGCACCTTAAGTGGGGTAGAGAAGCGTAGCCCGCATGTGCTTCGGCATACTTTTGCCACCCATATGCTGAACAATGGTGCAGGTTTAGAGACGCTCAAAGACCTACTAGGACACGCCAATTTATCGGCAACACAAGTCTACACTCACAATTCATTTGCACAATTGCGCAAAGCATATGGTAGTGCGCATCCACGTGCACTTAAAACACCGTAATTTAATAGCGAAAGCGCTGAAATTACCTATCTTTGCGGCATAATTTAGAACTATGAAATTAGCAGCTGTTGGCAGTGTGGCATTCGACGCCATAGAAACACCCTTTGGAAAGACCGATAAAATCGTAGGTGGCGCAGGCTCTTATATTGCCTTAGCGGCTTCATTTTTTGTGAAAGAGCAGAGTCTTATTTCAGTAGTAGGCGGTGATTTCCCCAAAGAATTTTTGACCTTATTGGAAGGAAAAGGTGTAGATGTAAGTGGCATTGAAATCAAACAAAACGAAAAAACATTCTTTTGGTCTGGGAGATATCATACCGATCTCAACTCCCGTGACACCCTCATTACCGAACTCAATGTACTCGCCGATTTCAAACCGGTGGTTCCTACGCATGCTCAAAATGCAGGGTTTTTGATGTTAGGTAATTTAAGTCCGGCGGTACAGTTGTCGGTGATACAGCAAATGGCTACCCGACCAAAACTCATTGCTATGGACACCATGAATTTTTGGATGGACATCGCTTTAGACGAACTCAAAGAAACCATCAAACATATCGATGTACTCATTATCAATGATGAGGAGGCCCGTCAACTTTCCGGTGTGTATTCTTTGCGGAAGGCAGCAGGCATTATTCGTGCGATGGGCCCCGCTATTCTCATCATCAAAAAAGGAGAGCACGGCGCATTGTTATTTCACGAAACGCAGGTCTTTTATGCACCTGCACTTCCATTAGAAGAGGTCTTTGACCCAACCGGGGCAGGAGATACCTTTGCCGGCGGCTTTATGGGCTACCTTGCTGCAGCACCAACACAAGACTTCGAAACCATGAAACGCGCCATTATAGCCGGATCTGCACTCGCCTCTTTTTGCGTAGAAAAATTTGGTACTGAACGTTTATTAGAAATGAATCAAGAAGACTTACAGCAACGCATGCAGGAATTCGTTGCACTATCTACCTTTCAATTGGAAGCCTAATGGAATTACAGCATCTCACCGAACAAATTGTGGCCTTGAGTCAGCAAGAAGACCTCCTACAATTAGGGCGCTCTGCAGCAGAAATCAAACAACAATTCGAAGATCTACTCATCGAGCTTGAGCGCCAAGAACAAGTTAAGCGCCTCGATGCAAATGATGCAGGAGAAACCTATGAAGAAATTGATTACAAGCCATTCAAAGAAGCTTTTTTTGAAGCATTCAACCAATTTGTGACGAAGAGAAAGGCACAACAACAATTACAACAGACCCTTGAGGCCCAAAATCTGAAGTTAAAAAAAGACCTGATCACACGTTTGAAAGAGGTTGTTGACAATGAAGAGAAAATCGGTACCGCTTTTCAGGCTTACAAAGAAATTCATGAAACCTGGAAAAAAATTGGCGCTATTCCTCGAGAACATCGTGAAACTATTCAAAAAGAATATTCGCGGTTGTTAGAGATTTTCTTCTACAATATTAAAATCTACAAAGAGCTCAAGGACCACGACTACCGTCGAAACAAACAACTTAAAGAAGATCTTATCTTCAAGCTCAAACAATTGCGCGTTGCTTCGCTCGAACAAAGAGACCTAGAAGGCCAGTTACATGCGCTCCAAGATGAATGGGAAGAAATTGGACCGGTTCAAAATGAAGACTGGGAGCTCATGAAAAACGCCTATTGGGAAGCTGTAAGAGGTATTTACGATAAAATCAATGAGCATTACGAGGCCCAAAGACAAGTGTTAAAAGCCAACATTGAGACCAAGAAAAAAATAGTTGCCGATTTAGCTTCGCGCATGGAAGACAGCGCTAATTGGAGTACTTTCAAGCATTGGGAAACCCAAACTGCATTTGTACTTGAGCTACAAGCCCAATGGAAAACGATCGGGTCAGGTAGCCGTAAAGATAACGAAGCAGTTTATCAGTCATTTAGGGTACTTTGCGATGCATTTTTTACCGCAAAAAAATCATTCTTCAAGGAGATAGATGCCGCAAGTCAAGAGATTGTCGCCAAGAAAAAAGTCCTCATAGAAAAAGCACAAGCTTTTGGCGCCTCTACAGATTGGAAAAATACGGCTGAGCAGCTCAAGAAGCTCCAAAGACAATGGCAAGAACTCGGCTCTGCTGGGCAGCGTCATGAGAACAAACTATGGAAAGATTTTCGAGGCGCTTGTAATGCATTTTTTGATGCGCGCCAAGCGCACTTTGCTGGTCAAGAGGCTGAAAACACCGAAAATCTCAATGCTAAATTAGCACTAATTGCCGCCATTAATAGCTATACATTGCCAACCGACAAACAAGAAGCATTGGCCCAATTACGCGATTTTCAGCAACAATTTAACGCTATTGGCCAGGTCGGCATCAAAGAGAAACAAAGTACCTACACTGCTTTCAAAACGCGCATGGACGAACTCTACAAGGGTCTCAAACTCGAGGGTCAAGAAAAAGAACGCGTTTTCTTCCAGGCTAAGTTGGAAGGTATTCTAGCTTCACCAGATAAATCACGCTTATTACAGGCCGAACGCCAAGAACTTCGTAAGCAAATCGACTTCCTTCAAAAAGATATCCTCACTTTAGAAAATAACCTCGGTTTCTTTGCCCGTTCTAAAGGAGCTGATCAACTTCGGTTAGATGTTCAAAAGAAAGTAGAAGAAGCCCAGCAAATGATTCAAGGGCTCAAAGCCAAGCTTAAACTCATACCCAATGAATAGCTTTATCAATCTGCTCTTGTTGGCCATTAGTTTGCCAACCTTACTCTTGTCGGTATTTGTTGGCTTCGACCTGCCTATCGATTTTCTTCATACCACAGGAAAGCGTTTGCCTTTTCGTATGGAGATTTATCTTGTTTTAGGTTTGTTATTATTAATTATCGGTCTTCGACGCAGTATCAGACGCTGGATGGGCGTAAGTATGGTCAAGCAACAAACCAAATTTATTTGGAATCAACCAATTAGTACCGAACGCAAAAAACGCGTTTTTGTATACAATAGCTTAGAGGCGCTCGTGTTTTTAAGTCTCATGCTTGCACATTTATTTTTATCGCAAGTTGCATTTTTTGTAGTTGCCGCTTATCTCATTTTAGCACTAGATGCTGTTTTATTTCTTCTGATCAATGGCAAGGAGTTTCGGGTTGGTTTAAGTAGCAAGGCAATTTTGGTTGCGGATAGAGAAATCGTTCTAATTTATCTCAACGGACTTCGCAAGGTATCCGTGAGTCAACAAACAATTTACTTTGATTATATCGAGGAGCTGCAACTTTCTTTCCCCTTGGATTGCATAGAGCCTAGTCAAAAGGCTGCCTTTTTTGAGGCTTTGGAGGGTCAAATTGACCGCGACCGCGTCCTTTTTCAACACACAAAGTAGTTTTTGTACATTCGTACAATGCCAAACAGTTCACCAAAGCGAATATTAATCATCAGATTTAGCTCCATCGGAGATATCGTCCTGACTTTTACTGTGGTATCCACTATCAAGTCTTTGTATCCTCATTGCAAGATAGATTTTGTAACTAAACCACAATTTAAAGAGCTTTTAAATGCCTGTCCTGATTTGGATACCATTTATACTTTAACAGGAACAATCGCGCAGCTTAGAAAGGAACTAGATTTCCATCAGTATGATGCCATACTGGATTTACATCATAACCTCAGATCCAGGATCTTGCTAAGATTTCAATTTGGCAAGGTATACCGTTTTCCAAAAAATAATATTGAAAAATGGCTGCTCACCACCTTCAAGATCTTTCCAAAGCAGCGCAAACATGTTGTTGAACGATATTTAAGCACTTTGTCTGGGTTTTCGCCATACTGGCCGCTCAACTTTGACGTGCAAAAGTATGTAATTCCATCTTCAGCACAATTTGAGATTCAGGAGCGCTTTGATTTAGCACCGAGATCCTATATAGCAGTGGCAATTGGCGCGCAGTTTGCCACCAAAAGAATGCCAACCGATTTACTTGTCGAATTGATTCAAAAAATCAATCTTCCTGTCTTACTTTTGGGCGGAAAAGAAGATTTAATAACTGCTAACCAGATTTTGGATCAATGTAATTCTAATTTCATCTTTTCAGCCGTTGGAACTGCTACGATTCATGAATCGGCATGGTTGGTTAAGAACGCTAAGGCATTACTCACTCACGATACAGGGCTTATGCATATCGGTGCTAGTTTTGAGGTGCCTTTACACGTCATTTGGGGCAATACAACTAGAGATTTTGGGATGTATCCGTATCGGCTAGAACAAGAAGAGGTATTTAATTATGAAGTATCGGGCTTATCTTGCAGGCCCTGTTCAAAAATTGGGTATCAAAGCTGCCCTAAAGGTCATTTTTCTTGTATGCGAAAGCAAGATTTGGGAGCAATTGCCCAAGCGATTAACAAGGCTAAAGCCTAGTCTTCTGTAAAAAGTTTTTTGAGTTCGGTTGCGTCGGCGGCTTTCATTTTACCCGCTAAAATGAGGGCCAATTGCTTGCGTCGGAGCGCGCCATCATAACGCATTTTTTCTTCCTCTGTTTCTGGGATTAAAGCTGGAACTTGAATTGGGTTTCCATTCTGGTCTACGGCAACAAATGTGTAAATCGCTTCATTGCATTTTTCGCGGTGCCCGGTTACGGCATCTTCTACAAATACATCAAGAAATACTTCCATTGATGAGTTGAAAGCGCGTGAAACTTTAGCCTCAAGAGTTACTATAGATGCGTGGTTGATGGGCTTTTGAAAAGAGACATTATTAACTGATGCCGTCACTACAACGCGTTTAGAGTGGCGGTGTGCTGAGACACTTGCAATGACGTCCATCCAAGCGAGTAGCTGCCCTCCAAAAAGGTTGCCAAGGGTATTGGTGTCATTAGGCAATACAATCTTTGTTGTAATGGCTAGTGTTTCAGAGGCTTTATTTGCTTTCATAGAACAAAGTTAATGAATCCATGTTATCGATAATATTTATGAAGAGAATATTAAAATTTGTCGTACTTATTGTATTTTTACCACAAACTATCAAGCGCTATTCTAATCAACTATGAAACAACTTTATTTTTTTACGCTCCTTTTTTGCGTACTTAGCTTTTCTAGTGCTGTTTTTGCTCAACAGCCTCAGCGTGTGCTGGATCCTCAAAACATGCGCGTAGGAGAAAGCGTAGAATATTGCAGAACCCACAAAAAACACACCGCGTTGCTACAGAACCCTGAATATGTGCAGGGCCTTTCAATTGCCGAGCAAGAATTTGCGGCAATTTCTAAAAAAGAGAATAGCCAAAAAGCAACCATCTACACAATTCCAGTAGTCTTTCATGTGATGCACCTCAACGGCATAGAAAACATCTCAGATGAACAAATATTCAATGCACTTACCATTCTCAACCGAGATTTCCGTAAACTGAATGGAGATACAGCCAATGTTCATCCTGACTTCCAGGGAATGCCAGCCGATTCAGAAATCGAATTTAGATTGGCAACAATTGCGCCAAACGGCCAATGCTTCAGTGGCATTACGCGAACTTATTCGCCAATGAGTTATCAAGGAGACGACGGTGATGACCAAGTAGATGCTATCGTTGCTGGTAATAATGTATATAATGGTCAATGGCCAGGCAATAAATATCTAAATATTTTTGTTTTGGGAGATATCGGTGGTGCGGCTGGTTATACCTACAAACCAGGTAATTGGAACGCCACTTGGATGAAAAATGGCATTTGGATTCTACACGACTACGTAGGTGCTATTGGCACTGGTTCTGTTGGTGCTAGCCGAGCACTCACACATGAGGTTGGTCACTGGCTCAATTTAGATCATACTTGGGGGGGCAATAATAATCCTGGAAACGCTTCAAGTTGCGATACTGATGATCAAGTTCAAGACACACCGGCTTGTATTGGTGTTACAGCATGTTTACTCAATGCCAATACTTGTGACACCGACAATAGTTATTGGGGCTTCAATATCCGAGATAATGTCGAAAACTACATGGACTACTCTTATTGTTCTAAAATGTATACGGAAGGGCAGCGTACGCGCATGCGCAACGCACTTCAGGTTGCGAGCACGGGCCGTGCTAATGTTGTGTCTGCAGCTAATTTAGCAGCAGTAGGCGCTGCAGGAACTCCCTATCTTTGCAAAGCAGATTTTACAGCCGACAAAACCACGATTTGTCCGGGCAATGAAGTCCAACTCAACGACCAATCTTATAATGCCGTTGCGAGTTGGAGTTGGGTCATTACACCCTCTTCTGGCTGGTCTTTTGCAAGCGGATCCTCAGCAAGCTCTGAGAACCCGACCATTGTTTTCAACGCACCGGGTCTTTACGATGTGCAGCTCACAGCCAACGACGGTACAAATAGCGACGAAGAAACCAAAACTGGATTCATTCGGGTCTTGGGTACCGCGGCCTCTTTGCCTTTTTGGGAAGGATTTGAAGACTATACATCTTTAGCTAATTTACCAACCTGGGAGCTTAGCAATACGCCAGCCAATAATTCATTCATAGTAGAAACAAACTTTGGTCATTCAGGCAATAAATGCGCACGCCTCAACAACTTTGGACAAACAGCTTCTAACGTAGATGAACTCACCTCTTCAAACTTCGATTTGTCGGGAATCGACCCTACTACCGGAACAGTAACCCTTTCTTTTCGTTTTGCATACCGCAAGCGCACCAGCTCAGATTATGAATGGCTTAAGGTGTTTATTACGGGTAATTGCGGTGAAAACTGGGCACAAAGAAAAACAATAGGCGGCAACCAGCTTTCTAATCAAGTTTCGTCAAGCGCATGGGAGCCAACAAGTCAAACAGATTGGGTAACCGTCCACATGACAAACGTTACTAGCAATTATTTTACCGACAACTTCCGCATGCGATTCAAGTTTGAAGGTGAAGGAGGCAATAACTTCTTTCTAGACGACATCAATTTGTATGCAGGAGGTCCATCCAACGACCTAATTGTATCTGCACCAGAATTTGAATCCGAATTCACAAATTTGAGTCTCTTTCCTAATCCTACTGACGGCGACCTTCATTTGCAATTTACCTCAGCAACCGGAGGAGCTGCCCAACTCTACCTCACAGACCTCAGTGGAAAGGTTGTAGGGCACTATCCATTGCAGCTGCAAATAGGAAATAATTTGGTCATTACCGAAACGAACAAGCTTGCCGCTGGTAGTTACCTGATCACATTAGATTTGAAAGGAGTGAAGACCACCCGCACCTTTGTAGTCAAATAGATATGCATTCTATTGCGATTGGTCGGCAATAGATTTTAAATATTCAAATAGGAGTCTTGTTTTGGAGGCTCCTATTTTTTTTGCAACTTCTTCTGGTGGGGCTGCTTGCAGAGCAGAAATCGTTTTGAATTCACGAAAAATCGTTTCTATGGTTTTAGGCCCAAGCCCCTTAATCGCATCGAGCTCAGAACCAATTGCACCTTTACTGCGTTTGTTTCTATGGTGACTCAAGCCAAAGCGATGCGCTTCATCACGAAGTTGCTGTACTAATTTTAAGGCCAAAGAGCGCCTGCTCAAAATCAACGATTTGGAAAATCCAGGTTTGTATAATTCCTCTAACCGTTTTGCCAAGCCCACCAATTTAATTTCCTTTTGCAGTCCAATTTCTTCAATGGCTTCTAACGCTGCTCCGAGTTGTCCTTTGCCTCCATCGATCACCACCAAGTCAGGAAGATCGATACCTTCTTCTTTAAGCCTACAGTATCTTCTACTTACGGCTTCTTTCATCGTGCTAAAGTCATCGGGGCCTACCACACTTTTGACATTAAAGTGACGGTAGTCGGCTTTGCTAGGCACGCCATTTTTAAATACCACACATGCAGAAACCGCATTTGTTCCTTGAAGATTGGAATTATCAAAACATTCAATATGTAGGGGAGCTTTTGCTAAGCCTAATGCACTTTGAAGTTCTAATACTGCTTGCATAGGGGCGTTTTGTACGGAAGTGCTTTTATTCATCGCGGCTTTTTTGGCTTGTAATTGGGCGTGCCGTACATTATTTTTAGCCATTTCCAACAGTTGTCTTTTTTCACCAATTTTTGGAAAAAAGCTTTTTGAGTAGCTGAGATTTAGGATGGTCTCGATGCCAATGGCAATTTCTTTAGACTTGCTTTCAAAATGCGTTCGCAATTGAGGAAGTAATTGCAGGTATAAGGTTTCTAATGAAGCACCCAAAGGGTTAGATACCCTAGAGGTATAGGCATGCACAATACTCCCTTCGTTAATGACAATATAGCTCACCCATGCATCGTCTGCCGCTTGCTCAACATAACAGACATCAAAGTTTTGTGTGTGATCAGAGACTACCATTGATTTGGATTGGTACTTACCAAGGGCATCGATGAGCTCCTTACAATGTTGTGCCGCTTCAAATGCTTGTAGACGAGCATGCATTTGCATGTCTCGCTTTAGTTGTTGAATCAGCGAGTAGTTCTTTCCTTCTAATAAAAGCCGAACGGTGTTCAATGTTTGTTCGTACGCGTCACTGGATTGGTGTTCTTGACATGGCCCAGCGCATTTTCCAATGTGGTATTCCAGACAAACCTTGTATTTCTGCTGCTCGATTTTTTGCGGCCGCAGGTCAAGGGCACAGGTTCTGATCTGAAAAAGTTCGCGAATCAGTGCAAGCAATTGATGCATTTGCTTCACGTTGGGGTAGGGCCCATAGTAGGTAGATCCGTCGTTGAATTTACGCCGTGTTGGGAACACCCTCGGAAAAGCTTCATTTTTGATGACAATCCAAGGATAGGTTTTGTCGTCTTTCAACAATACATTATAGCGCGGACGGTAACTTTTGATGAGGTTATTTTCGAGTAGTAAAGCATCGAGTTCATTTTCTACAACGGTAAAACGCAAGTCTCCTATTAATTGAACGAGTGTCCGGGTTTTGCCGTCCAGATGATCTTTCTGAAAATAGGAGCTCACTCTTTTTTTCAGGTCGATTGCCTTTCCAACATATATAATTTGACCCTGCTTGTCTAAAAATTGATACACGCCAGGGTTGTGCGGTAGTGTATTGACTTTTTGCAGCAAGTGTTCTTTATTGTTCACACGCCAAATTTAGAAACATTGTGCGGATTCTACAGCTCTTCTTATCTTTGTTCTATGCTAGACGAATTTATACTAACAGCGCTTCAAGAAGACATCCAAGACGGAGATCATTCTTCTTTGGCTTGTGTCCCAGAAGATGCAATATCTACTGCATTTCTTTTGATCAAAGAAAAAGGTGTACTTGCCGGCATGCAAGTTGCACAACGCATCTGTGAAATCTACGACCCCAACCTAGTATTGAAGGCCAAGCTTAAAGACGGTGCGCATGTTGAATTTGGTCAAGTCGCCTTTATTTTAGAAGGATCTGCCCGATCAATTTTGGCCATAGAACGATTACTTCTCAATTGCATGCAACACATGAGCGGAATTGCCACCCAAACTGCTTATTATGTCAGCCTTATTGCAGGCACAAATTGCACGCTTTTAGATACCCGAAAAACCACACCCGGCATGCGTATTTTGGATAAATATGCCGTCAAAATCGGAGGCGGTGCTAACCATCGTTTTGGGCTTTATGACATGATTATGCTCAAAGACAACCACATTGACTACGCGGGTGGTTTGGGGCCAGCCTTGCAACGCACCAAAGCTTATCAAGAAAGTATGAAGCTTGATTTAAAGGTAGAGGTGGAGGTTCGTTCAATGGATGAACTCAAAGAACTATTGTCACTCCCTTTTGATTACCACCGAGTCATGTTGGATAATTTTACGCCCAACGACTTAATGGCGGCTCTACAATTAATTCCCAAGAATATCGAAACAGAAGCGAGCGGAGGCATCACCTCAGAGACCATCCGATCCTACGCAGAGACGGGTGTTCAATATATT
>JBILSN010000002.1:0-155056 GCA_044372045.1 Crocinitomicaceae bacterium | reverse complement strand
ACTGACCACCAACTACGCCCGTTAAATCTTGTGAAGTTGATCCATTGCTCCAACTGTATGTGTAACCAGGTACGCCACCGACTATATTTAAATCAACACTGCCGTTGGGCTGACCAAAACAGAGGGCTGAACTTGGAAATAAGGTCATGGTTAACAAACTGCTTGGTTGGGTAACCTGAGCTGTATATTGGGCCGTACAGTTATTACTGTCTGTTACGATAACAGAGTAAGAACCTGCTGATAAGTTAAATAAGTCTTGGGTTGTTTCTCCTGTATTCCAAGCATAGGTGTAGGGTACAGTTCCGCCATTTACATGCAAATCAACAATACCATTAATATCTCCTAAACAAACTACATTATAGTTAGTAGATGTGGCCGTCAGGGTAGTGTCTGGCTCAGTTATATCAAAGGCCAAGAACATCCCGCAACCGAGAACGTCTTCTACATTGACATAGTATTGCCCAGCAGCTAGGTTATAATTGTCCTGATCGACGGCGCCAGTTCCCCATTCGTAAACATAACCAGGTGTGCCACCTGAAGGGCTGAGGTCTATCCAGCCATCGGCACCATCAAAGCAATTGACTGGATAAACAATTGCTGAAACCATTACCGTATTGGAAGGATCTAAGATTTGTACGGGAAGATCTTGCTCACAACCATTGGCATCGGTCACTGTTGCCACATAAATACCATTCTGAAGTCCAAAAATATTCTGTGTTGTAGCACCATTATTCCATGAATAAGAATAGCCTGGTGTACCACCTGTAACACTTAAAATGATCGAACCTGCGATCGTATCCAAACAATTTGCATCTGTATGGGTCTCTGTTAGGCTCATTAATGAAGATGGTTGAGTGAGCGTAACCGAATCTTCAGCAGAACAACCATTGGCATCTAAAATCTGAACTGCGTAGGATCCGGCAGGCAAGCCACTTACATCTTGGGTGGTATCGCCATTTGACCAAAGGTATTCGAATGGTGCAACCCCACCTGTAAAAGTCAAGTCAATGCTACCGGTGGAATCTCCCAAGCAAAAAATGTCAATTGATGAAAGTGAAGGTACAATCGGCACAGATAGATCAATAATTTGAACCATTATAGAATCAGCGCATCCATTGGCATCTTCTACATTTACTTCATAAGTACCAGCGCTGGCATTGGTAATATCTTGATTGGCACTCAAATTACTCCAGAAATAGGAATATGGTATTGAGCCACCACTCACTGTTAAGTCGATGGTTCCTGGGCCTAGGCAACCCGCATCAGTATGGGTTTCGGATAATACCAAGGGGCCTAATGGTTGTGTTACAACAAATGACTGGCTTATTGTACATGCGTTGCTATCTGTAGCCACAACCTGATATGTTCCGGCAGTTAAACTGTTGATATTTTGGGCAGTGTAAAGACCGTTATTCCAACTATATAAATAAGGTGTAATGCCACCAGAAACGGCAATATTAACAGCTCCATTGGCCTGGCCAAAACAAGGGATAGGTGTAACTAAACCAGACAATGACAAAGGTGCTGTTGGCTGAGAAATGGTCGAAGAATAATTTGCCTGACAGCCATTTGAATCGGTAATTTGAACAGAATAAGAGCCTATTGGTAAGCCGGTTAAATCGGCTGTTGTATTACCTGTGTTCCATAAATACTGGTAATTTGGTGTTCCTCCTGTGACACTAATGTCAATAGATCCAGTTGCATTGCCATAGCATAGTACATCATTTTGAATATGACTGACTGAAACCGGGCTAGATGGTTGTAAGATGGTGGTCTCTAGTGAATCTTGACAGCCATTCAAATCAGTAACTACAAGTTTATAATTCCCAGATTGAATATTATTCAAATTTTGAGACAACTGTCCATTATTCCAATAAAAATTATAAGGGAATGTGCCGCCTGAAATTAAAGATGTGATTGATCCTGTAGCCTGGCCGTAACACAATACATTCACTTGATTTGAAATTATCTCAATGTTATCCGGCTCTTGAAGTGTGATGCTTGTTTGAGCAGTACATCCATTTGCATCAGAGACTGTCAAAGAATAAGTACCAGCAAAAAGCCCAGACAAATTAGCTGTTGTTTGACCATTTGACCAATTATAAGTGTACGGGGCTGTTCCTCCATTGACTAGAGCACTTACTGAGCCATCATTTGCACCAAAACAAGAAACGTCTTTGTTGTTGAAATTACTTGTAATTGTTGCGCCAACTGTGAGTACCTGAGGCTGTGTAATTTGAAAACTTGAGTCTACAGAACAAGTATTAATATCTGTTGCCAACAAAGTATAAACACCAGGAGATAAATTATTTAAATTTGAAGTTTGCTGACCATTTGTCCATTGATAAATAATCGGTGGGGCACCTAATGCAGTTGTTGAAATTTGCCCATCCCCAGCACCAAAACAGCTTACATTACTAACAGAATTTATACTCAAAATTGGATTGGAATTTACCGTAATACTATTGGTTAAATTATCTAATGAGCAGTTAAGGGAATTGAAAGTAATATCTAGTTCATATACACCAGTATTTTGCGTTGAAATATTGGTTAGGATTGGACTTGATGAATTTGAACTAAACCCCTGTGGCCCTGACCAAGTGTAGTTAGCCAAAGGCGATTGTATAACACTTAAAATCAAACTATCACCAGGGCACAACGGTGAGTTATAGGTAAAATCAACTGGCGCACAGTTTCCACTAAAAATAGTAACTTCATTATTAGAGGAGGTGGGGCATCCAAAAGAGTTGTAGATATCCGATGTGCCATTGTTACTTCCCAAATTACCAGATAAATTACCATTTCCATATATATAAGCAAGGTTTTCTAGTGTGCTGTCGCATTTAATCATCAAACAATCTTGGGTAACTTGTACACTAAATTTAACAACTACACTGTCTGTAGTACTGTTTATCATAGTGCCACCTGCACTTGAGGAAGCTCCTGTCCCTACGCGATATTTAACAAAACGACCAATAGGATCATATTCTGCTTGATCATCTCCGGCCATATCTGTTTTTGGACCTGGATTAGCTCCATTTACAACAATTAAGGAGTTAGGAACATAGGTAGTCCTGATATCAAGACTATCCGTAATAAAGCAATTTATAGCGATATCAGAACCTATGTTTTTACCTGAAATTGTATACTCAAGAATATCCCCAGGAGAGACAATTCCGCCATTCAGATCATTAACATAAACCGAGGCGCGTAAATCTGGCTCATAAATATCAATGGCTGTAGTTATAATTCGAGGTATTATAGTTTCAAAAGAGGTTGTGATCCGAACATTAGCAGACGTAGCACCGTTCCCCAAATAATTCTGAGAAGAATTATTTGGAAAGAAAATACTGGCATCATAACCAAGCGTATTATTCAAACTTGGTATTCGAAATGGAGTTACAATACCATTATAACTAATTGTACTGTTAAACATGTCGTTGAAGGGATGTACAGCATCACTTATTTGAACATAGTTGGTCCCCACACCATTGAAAAGTAATTGATCCCCCGTTGAATTGCGATCTCCGTCGTATCCTATAACCCCCAATTGCAAATTCACAGGGCCCGAAAGAGGTGTCACAAAACCAGAAATTGGTATTGTAATTTGGCTTACACTAGTGCCGCTTCCAATTACACCAAGGCCTTCAAAGATTGTCAAGTTTCGAAAGGGCTCTTGAATATCTTTATAAACCACCATTAATGTCCATCCGCCAAAACTATTTGCATTAGAACTTTGCGTGTAGGTGACTAAATCTGCTACTGTTAGTCTTATATTGTTTCCTGCTGACTGAATTAAATTGGTTACATTTTGAGTGCACTGATATATTGTCCAGTTACTTCCGGTTGAAATGGCTTGCTGATTAACATAGCTAGCAGTAATCTGCTGATATGGACCACTACCCAATTTAATCTTAACTTTATTTTTATTTGCGTAATTGGCAGTGGTAGTTGTAATACGCCCTCCCCAAATCAACCAAGCAGATGTAACCTCAGCACAGTTTGACAATACTAAACTGTCACTACTGGACATAAAAGTTGTTTGATCGTTATCTACATCAACATAAATTGCAGGCTGTGATCCATTTTGCGTTGTGCCACTCGGAGGTACCTGAGAGGTAGCCGATTGACAGGAGGTTGATGAAGCATTACAAGAAACTGAAACATTCGATAGAAATTTAATGGCGCCTTTTTGTTGGGTTTGATATAGTATTTGAAAAGGATTCAGTATTTGCCCAAGAATCAAAGGAGAATGAAACAAAATAAACAAAATGAACACAAGATATTTTGGCAGATTCGCTTTTTGTAAATTTTTCTGTTGCATAGGCCTATTTGGAGAGTTAATAGCTTGATTATAACGAAAAAGGCCCCCAAAAGGTTGCCTTTACGGTTTAAATTATTTCTTCAGCCATTAGAGTGGTATATTGCCATGCTTTTTCTGGGGTAAAGCTTCTGCTTTTTTCTCGAGCATTTTAAAGGCATTAATAAGTGCAGCTCTGGTTTCTGAAGGCAGCAGTACGTCGTCAATAATGCCTCTTTCAGCAGCTCTGTACGGGTTGGCAAATGTGTCGGCATAGGCAGCTTCTTTATCCAACCATTCTTGAGCTGGATCTAATGAAGAAGCGATATCCCTTTTGAAGATAATTTCAGCAGCACCCTTTGCTCCCATAACTGCAATTTCTGCAGTTGGCCAAGCAAAACTGAGGTCGGCACCTAGGCTTCTTGAATTCATGACGCAATAAGCACCTCCGTATGCTTTACGCGTAATTACGGTAATTTTTGGCACCGTAGCCTCGGCAAATGCATATAGTAATTTGGCACCATGCGTAATGATGCCGCGCCATTCTTGATCTGTGCCAGGTAAGAAACCTGGTACGTCTTCCAAAACGAGTAAGGGAATATTGAAAGAATCACAAAAACGAACAAAGCGAGCGCCCTTCCGCGAGGCGTCGATATCTAAAACCCCTGCTAATGCAGCCGGCTGATTGGCAATAATACCAACGGTTCTGCCTTCTAAACGGGCAAAACCAACGACGATATTCTTGGCAAAATCTTCGTGGACTTCTCTAAAACTGTTGTCGTCCACCAAACAATCAATGACGCGTTTGATGTCGTAAGGAATATTTGAGTTTTCAGGTAAAATTTGATCAATTTGCTTGTTTTTGGAAGCCTGAAAACTAAATACTGGTGTCAACGGAGCCTCTTCGTTGGCGTTTTGCGGCAAATAAGTGATGAGGTCTCTGGCTTTTCGGATACACTCTACATCGTTGGCCGCTGTAAAATGATTCACGCCCGATTTTTCTGCATGGGTTTTGGCACCGCCTAAGTCTTCTGAACTAACCTCCTCGTGGGTCACTGTTTTGACGACATTAGGCCCCGTTACAAACATGTAAGAGGTTTCCTCGACCATGAAAATAAAATCAGTAAGGGCTGGCGAATAAACAGCGCCACCTGCACAAGGGCCCATGATTAAGGAAAGCTGAGGAATGGATCCAGATGCCCTGGTATTTCTAAAAAAGATATCAGCGTAACCGCTCAAAGACACAACCCCTTCTTGGATACGAGCGCCACCGGAGTCATTCATGCCAATAATTGGAGCGCCATTTTTCATAGCCATGTCCATAATGCGGCAAATTTTGGCAGCGTGGGTTTCAGATAACGAACCACCGAGAACTGTAAAATCCTGCGAATACACATAAACCAAACGACCGTGCACATTGCCATAGCCGGTAATGACGCCATCGCCAGGGAACTTTTGCTTTTCGAGGCCAAAATTTGTGGAACGGTGTTCGACCAAACCGCCAATTTCTTGAAAGCTGCCTTCGTCTAACAATAACGAAATACGCTCACGGGCAGTCAGCTTGCCTTGCTGATGCTGCTTATCTATGCGCTCCGCACCACCACCTTGGTGTAATGCTGCGCGTTTGTCTAGGAGTTGTTGTTCTTTTGCCATATTGCTCTTGAACAACAAAAATACAGAAATTACCTCTTCAAAAAGACCGCTTTATGCTCATAAAGAACCAAGGACAACCATGCACTCAAAAAGAAAATAATTTCAACGGTTTCAGTCCAGTTAAAAACGACTAAACAGAGTGACATCAGCATAAAAATAAGAGTCCCCGCAAGCAAGCGGTTACCTAGTTTCTTTAATTGCTGGAAAGAATTGTAAGAACCGTTTAACATGAGTTCCATTCGTTCTCTTGAACGTTCCGTGTAGATGAGCAGTGGCAGCAGAATTAGGCCCTGAGGGATAAAAAAATCTTCGTACCAAAAAAACGCAGAAAAGGCCGTGGTAAATCGCCATGTGGGCTCGGTAAGCACCATATAAAAATGGCTCAAAATCAAAAAACTCAGGTAAAATAAAGTGGGGCGCAGTATAAATTGAATACTGCGGGTTGCTGGTCTCCAAATGGCAAAGAGCAAACGAACACTGAAGTCAAAAAGGATAAAAAGTAAAATGAAGTATAGATTCCAGCCCCAAAACAGGTAGCCCAAAACAGGCAAGAAAACATCGCCTACTATTTCACTGAGGAGTTGTGCTTTTTTCATATCCGTTTGCGTAAAACCTTTACACGGTCTTTGGACAACTGATAAGTGGAATCTACTTTGAGTGCCTTTGCATAACTAAAAAGTGCATTTGTAAGGTCATTTTGGTCTTCGTAAAGGAGACCCATATTGTGGAAAGACGGAATGTGTTGTGGGTTTACTTTAGCCGCCTTTTTATAAAAGAACATAGCGCTATCAGGCTGGTTGTATGTAAATTGAGCCAGGTAGCCCAGATGAAAAAAGCCATCGGCAAAAGTAGAATCTACCTTGGTCATTTTTCGATACAAGCGCTGTGCAGAAGCTTCTTGTCCGAATTTCTCCTTCGCGAAAGCCAAAGCATAAATGACCTCAATATTTCGGGGTTGAAGCTGATAGGCTGTTGTGTACTTTTCGATACATAGTGGATTGTTTTCATACTCGTACAACGAACCAAGCAACAGATAGGTCATGAAATAATTGGGGTCTTGTTGTACGGCGGTCTCGTAGGATGATATTGCTAGTTTGATGTTATCTTCTAGCTTGTAAATTGTTCCTTTCAAGATGTATGCATCGCGATAAGTTTTATCGATGCGCAAGGCTTTGTTGATGTATTTGAAAGCGTTGTCGTGGTCGTTGAGTAGTACAAAAGTATTGGCTAAACCAATCAGCGCAGGAACATTTTTAGGCGCCTTTTTGACTAAATTTTGATACATGGTAAATGCACGAAAAATATCATCAGCACTGCGGTTAGGCTTATTGATTAAACACTCCGCATACAACACCCGCGCTTCTATATTATTGGAGTCCAAACGATAGGCTTTTGCACCAAAATTTAGTGCTTTGTCAAACGCGAGAGAGTCCATTAATACATTTCCTTTTTCAATCAATAATTCGACAGAATCTGGATAGGCCACAAGCTTTTGATCGAGGGTTTGTTTTTTTGAGGTGTCTGTTTTTGGGTTGCCACAAGCAGCCAATAACAAACAAGCAAAAAGTAAAAGACTAAAAATGCGCATGCCACAAAATTAAGATTTTGATTTGGATTCTTTCTTGCGTATTTTTGTAACGTAATTCAGAGCCATGAAGCGTAGTTTTTTCCTCCTTGTTTTTTTCTTGTTGGTCGCCACGCAAGAGCTTTTTGCACAGTGTTCACAATGTAAGTTACTCGCTGAACAAGGCCATGGCCTCGATGAAAATAATTTTGCCGGCAATATCAATGGAGGCATTCTCTACCTAATGCTCATCCCCTACCTCATTTTGTTATTTTTATTTCGCAAACCGATATTCAATTTTTTGAAAGGTTTTTTCAAGGCAAAAGCTTAATCCCAACGCACCACTACTTTTCCTGTTGTTTGTCCGTTTCCTAGCGCTTCATGCGCCTCAAAAAACTGTGCTTGGGTGTAGTGTTGTATTTGAGGAAGTTTGAGTTTGCTGTTCCGATACAATTCCAGCATTTGAAGCATGCTATTTTGAATCACCAAGGGCTGTTGGTCTGCTATTTTGAGCATATTCACCCCCAGAAGACTTTTTGATTGCATCATGAGGCCCACTGGCAAAACAAGGCCCATTTCCCAAAGAAACGAAAGCTTTCCAGTCAAGCCTTTGCGCGTTGCCAAATCGGCGCCGCCAAAGAGAAAAAGCCTTCCGCCTGGGGCCAATAACTTCAAGTCTTGTTTGCTGGTGCGGCCTCCTACTGCATTGAAAGATACCGAAAGTTTTTGATCTCCTAATAGATCTGAAAGTACTTTAGCGTACGCTTCTGTCTTATAATTGATGACGTGATCCACGCCCAAAGATTCAAGATATGCTGTCTTCGTATCGCTGCCAATTTTACCAAATACAGTAGCTCCTTTTAACTTGGCAAGTTGCACTAAAAAACTACCGACACCTCCTGCTGCTGCATGAACCAATACTTTGTCGTGCGCTTGAAGTGGAGAAAGAACCTCAGCCATGTAGTGTGCTGTAACACCTTGAGTGGCAAAAGGAAGTGCTTCATGGGCTGGCATCTCCGCTATGCAAATAATTGCGTTTGCCGTTGTTTTGGCCAGCTTGGCATAAGCCCCAAACCGCGTAAATGCCAAAACGCGCTGGCCCATCACATTCGCATCGACGTCTAACCCGACCGCTATAACTCTTCCAACAAGTTCATACCCGATTACACAAGGCCTTGGAGGCGCCTCTCTGTACAAACCCAAACGGGCCATTACATCGGCATAGTTAAGGCCAAAAGCCTCTGACTCGATCAATACCTCATCAGCTTTTAAAGGGGCTATACTGACTTCTTGAAAAGAGAATGCTTGCGCAGCCGTTCCCGTATTAGTGAGGACAAAAGCCTGTGTTTGCATCAGAAACGCGCAGTAAAGCCACCCATTACTTGAAACGGCTGAACAGGATAACTATACCAACGGTTGTAACGTTGAGCAGCTAAATTATTTGCCTGTAAAAACAAGGAAATTCTCGGTGTGTATCGGTACTCTAGACCTAAATTGACATCGACAATAGCACCTAAGTCGACAAAAGATTGACCTTCTACCGATTGCGCATTCGGCGCATCGGAACCAACAAGTGCTTTTCTGCCTGTTTCGATATTGGCGTCTATTTGCGCATAAAACTTATCATAAAGATTATAGGCACCTCTGGTAGTGAATTGCAAGACCGGTAGGTTCCAAGCATAGGCATTATGATACAACTGATAAATATTGTAGCGGCCCATCACATCAATCTTTAATTTCTCGCCAGCTTGATATGTCATTGACCCCTCAAAAGTCGTCTGGTTAAGCGTATCGTATGTTACATTAAGGAAGTTGTCATAGCTGCCTAAGGTATCGGTAACAAAGAAGGCTTTGTTCTCAATGTGCATGAAATGAACCCCCACATTAAAACTCAATGTTTTACTTAAAGAGCCTTTGATACCGCCATAGATATCGTAAGGATTATGCTCATTGCGCAGCTCAATAGTGGTTCGAATAAATGGATTAACTTGAGTGAGGCCTTGTAAGGTATTTTGCTGAAGTCCCCCTTTTAAACCAATATATGGAATGAAAATATTATTGAACATAGCATACTTGAACTCCGCATGCGGATAAACATAGAAATCTGTACCAACTGCACTGATATCTCCTGTAATTGTGACACCAAGCTCGACCTTTAAGCGGTCGTTTAAAGCTTGAGTCCAAACGCCAGGCTTGAAATCAATGATGGTGTTGTTGTTTACAAATCCGGTATCGCCAATGGTATACACACTATCTAAAATTCCGCGTTTGTAACCATTGAAACGCACACCTAAATCAGCATAAAAATGCTCATTCTTGTAGTTGTACCAACCGCGTGTTTTAAAAGAAAAGTTGTCTTCTTTGCTGCGCCAAATCTTTGTAGTATCGGTCGGAAGCGTTAAGAAATGTTGGTAATCTGCCTGAAAAGATAAATTGAGCCTTGCAGAATCTCCTCTAAGCCAAGTGTAGACAGCTGAACCCTTCATTAATTGAAAACGTTGTGCGATGCTATCTGCAGAAATAGATGAGTCTGGAATGCCATAATAATGGAAACCGTTGTTGCTGTAATTAGCGTCCATTTTGAGCTGATAATTTCGCTCATTTAAGCCAAAATAAGCGCCCGCCGAAGAACGGTCGTACTGAGCTGGCGCATAGACTACCTTTGAGCGGTCTTTGATGTCGCCAAAAGAGCTCAGGTGCTTCATGTATGCACCATAATGTAGGTTTCTAGAACGATCAGAACTGTAGTAGATTTCGCCGAGTGGCATTACAATAGAGCCTATCCCAGCTTTCGCGTAAAAAGGATAAAGTTTGGAGAGTTGCTCTGTCGTTTCTACGGTTGCGGCTGCTATGGTGTCCAATAATATGGTGGTCTCGGCCTGAAAAAATAAGAGTGGGTAATCCTTAACAGGGTTTGCCTTGACAGAGTCTATGATTTTTGGATGCTCCAAAATACGGGTTGCTGGCTCTACTTGCTGATTTGTAATTGTATATATAGTGATGTTTTCTCCCTGCTGAGCCCTAAGATGGAACCCTATGAGTAGAAATACAAATATGCTGATCAATCCTTTCATGTCTTACTCCTCGTTATTGATTTCTATTTTGATTTCTTGCTGTGGCTCTTCAGTAACAGGCGGGTTTTTGAGCTGCATGAGTTCATCCCATAAATCCGAAGCTTCGGCCAAAACTCCATCCTGCTGGTCAGGATAGAAATCCATAACTGATTTCAGCGTTTGCTCTGCTTGAAATAAATCTTCGCGACTAATATGAATCTTAGATTGAATCAGTAAACCTTTTGCTACCCAATAGTTGTAGCTTGGCTTCATCTTCAATAAAGCTTTGACTTCGGTTTCAGCTTCGTCGAACAATTGCTGGCCAAAATAGATTTCTGCGAGCAAGTATTTGGCTTCAGAACCCATCGAGGTAGTGGTGTTCTTGACCAACCATTCCAATGATGGCTTGGCTGCCTCGTAGTCTTTCAGATGGAAATTGGCCAAACCTGTGGCATACTCGGCCTCAACCCTAAGTTGTGGGGTAAGTGCGGCATTTTCAAGCACGAATGCGGCATTTTGTTTGGCTAATTGATAGTTGTTCTGCATAAATGCACAACGCATGATTCCTAGCTTGGCTTCAAAGGTACTGGTTGGTTTGGCGGCAACGCTTTCCATCTTTTGATAATAGTCTAGAGCCTTTCCGTAATTCTTCTTGATATAGTAGTAAGCTGCCGTTTTAGTAGCCGCATATTCTGCGTAAGTCGTTATAGACGTTGTCAAATATTTTTCAAACTGAGCAATTGCACCGCTGGAGTCTTTGGTTTTAAGCAAGCTATTCCCCAAATAAAAATAGGTTTCGTTTGCGTAGCGCCCTGACGGAAATTTGTTCAAATAGATTTGAAATTTCTCGATTGCTTCTACAAAATTGGTGTCCTCGTAGGCGGCAAGTGCAGGCGTAAAGAAAATATTCTCTTTTTCTTCAGTAGAAATATTAGCACACGGATAACGATCTATGACCTCAGCAGCCATATCTGGCTTTTTCTGCGCATTGTACACATCGATAAGATTCATGACTACCTTCTTACAAACCTCTCGTTGTTGTTCATAACTGGACAATATTTCAAGATAGGCGTTTTCAGATTTGGTATAATCCCATTTTTTATAGAAGATATCGGCAATATCCAACTTGACATCGAGCAAAAATGGAGATTTTGGAAACTCAGATAAAAATGCCTGATATGTGGCGAGTGCAGCATCATAATCGAGCTGTGACATATAAGTTCTCGCCAACTCATACTGGGCATTCATACGGTATTTAGAAACGGGCGCTTCTTTAAGTAATTTGCTTAAAGATTGTGCCTTTTCATTGAGCTGACCATTGAAGCCCTGTGCTTTGGCTAAATAAAATAGTGCCTTGTCGTTGAGCGCTGAGTTCAGGTTATAAGCTTGCTGGTAATATTGTATGGCTTGTAAATTTTCTTTGCCTACATAATAAGCGTCTGCAATTCTAAAAGTTGCATCTACAATTTTATTGTCTTTGTTCGGATTGAGTTGCAAATACGTGCGAAAGCTCTGTATGGCTTCGTCGCGTTTGCCCTGCTCCAAATAAGCATAGCCAATATTATAATAAGCGTCTACTTTTTCTGGAAGCGAATTAGATGCTGGTGAATTGATGAAGTCACGGTACATATTTACGGCCGCTGCCAACTCTTTTTTTCTAAACGATATATCGGC
Organism: Crocinitomicaceae bacterium; assembly: GCA_044372045.1. GTDB lineage: Bacteria > Bacteroidota > Bacteroidia > Flavobacteriales_D > Crocinitomicaceae > UBA952. Next base: position 142,812 of record JBILSN010000002.1, on the reverse strand, counting down.
CATCCAATAACGCGAAAGCGCAACCATTTGAGGATCCATTGGATAGGTTTCTACGCGCTTAAAGGCAGTATAAGCATCTGTTAACTGACCTTTTTGAAACAACTCTACACCATAATTAAAAGCAACTGTTTGATACACCTTTTTGAGCTGTGCATCTTTAGAAGGTAGTTTTTCTATGGATTCCAAAGCTTTGGCAAAGTTGGAAGTGTTGGTGTACACATTGACCAAATATTGATATACATCGCGTTTTCTTTTCGAGTCTGGGTATTGGCTGAGGTAATTTTCAAAAGCGCGCACAGATTCGTCATAGGGATTGATATCTACCTTAAAAGACAAGACGGCAAACTGAAACAATGCATCTTCTTGAATTTGAGGCAAGAAATTCATTTCTGCTGCACGCTCAAAAGCACTGCGCGCTGGCAACAACTTGTTGAGTTGTAAATACGCATCGCCAATCTGATACATCGCAATCTGACACAAGCTGTCTTTACTTCGTGTAACGCGATCAAAGTTCTTAATCGCTTTGTCAAATTGGTTGGTTTTGTAGTATGCAAAACCTAACTCGTAATAGTCGTCGCGGGTACCGCGGGCATTCTGATGATAACGCTCTAAAAATGGCAGCGCTAACTCGTATTTTTTCATTTGATAATAGGCGTTCCCGATGATATGCTGGATATCGTACTCATTATTGACAAAACCGCAATTCAGAACCGTAGGAGCAAAGTCGATCACCTCCTGATACTTTTGTTGTTTATAAAGAATTTGTGCGATATAATAAGGAACTACGCCGCAAAAGGTAGAGTCTTTCTGTAAGGCTTGAAAGCCTTCGAGTGCTTCCTGGAGTGCTGATCTTACGTAACTAATATGCGCATAGAAATAGAGCGCCGGTTTAGCATATTGAGTGCTGCCTGCTTTGATATCCTTGAAAGCTAAATAGGCAGCGTCTTGGTCTTCGTTTTGATAGGCCGAATAACCTAGTTTAAATAAGACCTCTTCTTTTTCTTCTGGACTCAAGCCAGTTAAGCTGATTTGAGCAAATGCTTCTTGTGCATTTAGATAGTCTTCTGACTGAAAATAGTAGGACCCTACGCCTATAGCGATGTCGTTTTTGTAATTATTTTCGGGATACGACTTGTTAAATTGTTCGAGTAGCGGAATGGCGTTGTTGTGGTAAAGCTTAAGTGCAGACATGCCCTCATAATAATAAGCCTTAATCAGATATGGGTCATGCTCATTGCGCTTTTGAGCGCTACAGTCATCAATAAAAACCCTAAACTCTTGCTTTGCAGCCGCAAACTGAGCTTTGGTAAATAATTCTTCAGCATTGAAAAATGCTGCATTCTCTCCGCTATATTTAACGGACTCCTGTGCCCAGAAATAAACTGGAAAGCACATAAGGAGGATAAGATAACGCAAGTTACTATTCATAGAATGTAAAATTAATGGGGCCACGGCCCCAACAAGCCAACTGCGTTCAAAAGTTTTAAACCTGAACTTGTTAAGATAAAATCGTTGCATTTGATAAATGGTTACAACATATTGAACACATTTGTCTAAAATTAGAACTCGTGTCAAATGTCATTGCGCTGGCCGCGGCCAAAATTTACCAACAAGATAACCTCATTCTAGAAAAGGTTCAGCTCGAATTAGCAGGCCAATCTTTTGCCTACTTAATTGGGAAAACAGGCAGTGGCAAGAGTAGCTTACTCAAAACATTATACGCAGAAATTCCATTAATGGAAGGCGCTGGCGAAGTATGTGGCTATAACTTGATTGGTCTAAAAAGAAAAGAAATTCCATATTTACGCAGAAAAATCGGCGTCGTTTTTCAAGATTTTCAGTTGCTTACCGATCGCAACGTACTCGATAACCTCAAATTTGTTTTAGGCGCAACAGGCTGGAAAGACAAAAAACAAATCGAGCAACGCGCGCTTAATTGTTTACAACTTGTAGGCATCGAACAAAAAGCAAATTCCTTCCCTCACATGCTTTCTGGCGGAGAGCAACAAAGAGTATCAATTGCACGCGCACTATTAAATAAGCCTTCCCTCATCCTTGCCGATGAACCAACTGGTAATTTAGATCCCGAAACCTCAAAAGAAATCATGGAATTACTGCTTGCAGTGGCCAAAGAAGAAGGCACCGCCATTTTAATGGCTACCCACGACATGCAAATGGTGCAGCACTTTCCAGGGAGAATCCTAGAAGTCGTAGACGGCCGTTTGATTGAAAGAAATTAATTACTGGTTTATAGGCGCCGTAAGTTCCCCAACAATTGCTGACTTCAAAAAGTGTGCTTGGGCTGAGGTCTCAATATTTGCCAAGGCAAACATACACTTCGTAAGTGCTGCTTCGGCGGTTAAATCGGCTCCACTGATGACACCAATTTGCTCAAAAAAAGTACTGGTTTGATAAGCGCCTTGTCGAACTGCACCGCTCTGACACTGTGTAATATTGAGCACCAAACCACCAGCTTTTATAAAATCTTGAATCAGCTGCTGAAAAGCAGTTGTACTAAAAGCATTACCCGCGCCAAAGGTTTCTAATATCAAGATTTTCACTTCTGGAAAGTGCAATGCTGAAGCATATAAATCAATGGGCATACCTGGAAAAAGGCGCCAAATAAGCACTTCATTGGCCAAAAGAAGCTTGGGCTGGAGTGAAGAGAGATGCGTGCGATACAATCTATCTTTGTACCACTCTATTTGCACACCTGCTTTGGCCAAAAGGGGATAATTCGGAGATGCAAAGGCCTCAAACTGATGTGCAGACACTTTAGCACTGCGGTTTGCTCTAAAAAGGGCATACTCAAAATAAACAGCTACCTCTTGTAAAACTGGCGCTCCTTGCTCATCACAGGCTGCGGCTATTTCTAGCGCAGTAATTAAGTTTTCTTTTCCATCGGTTCGAATGATTCCTATGGGCAGTTGCGAACCCGTAAAAACAATTGGCTTTCTAAGGCCTTGCAGCATAAAACTGAGTGCGCTTGCGGTATAGGACATAGTATCTGTACCATGCAGGATCACAAAACCATCGAACTGCTCGTAGGCGTCGGTGATCCAGGTTGCCAATTGCTGCCAATGTATAGGGCTCATCTCCGACGAATCCATCGGTTTTGATAAACTCTTGACTTGAATATCGAGCTCAAAACGTTTGAGTTCGGGGATATGTGCATAAAGATGAGCAAAATCGAAACTTTCAAGTGCTCCAGTTTCTGCATTGGTGATCATGCCAATGGTTCCGCCCGTATATATGAGTAAAAGCCTACGCATTTTCGAAAGTAAGAAATTTTTCCAAGCCAAAAAGTCGAATAGCATTGGCACTGGTTTGCGCTTCAATTTCGACAGCTGATAGCCCCAGCGTTTCTTGTAGTTTACTCACGACCTCCATAAGATAGGACGGCTCGTTGCGCTTGCCTCGATACGGAACAGGAGACAAATAAGGTGCGTCTGTTTCTAGCAATAATTTATCAAATGGAATTTCTTTAACAACCTCTGCCAAGCCAGCATTTTTATAAGTCAATACACCTCCGATTCCAAAATAAAAATTTTGATATTTCAAGATCCGTTGCACTTGCTCTTTACTCCCCGTAAAACAATGAAATACACCGCTGAGTTGAGGTGTCCACTCCTGATCGAGCACTTCAAATAATTCTTCAAAGGCTTTGCGCACATGAATAGCAATGGGCAGTTGCAATTTTTTTGCCCATTGAACTTGAATTCGGAACACTTGCTTTTGGGCTTCTAAAAAGGTGTCTTCCCAATACAGATCAAGACCAATTTCACCTACCGCACAATACCGCGTAGGATTGGCAAAAAGCTGCGCCTCAATGGTTGCTAATTCTTGTTCCCAATTTTCTTTGACATATGTCGGGTGCAGGCCCATCATGGGTATACACTTATTTTGTTCAGCGGCGAGTTGTTCGAGCGCTGCAATGCTCTGAACATCTATGTTCGGTAATAAAATAGCACCTATCCCAATTTGTTCAGCGCGCTGTAAGACTTCGGTACGATCAGCTAAAAATTCTTCAGCATATAAGTGCGAATGTGTGTCTATAATCATAAAGTTGCTAAATAATTTTCCCAAGCCCAAGCGTCTTTAATCGCATCTTCTATGCTCAAACGAGCCTTCCAGCCAAGCAGTTCTTTGCCTTTCGTTGCATTCGCATAAATTTCAATCACATCTCCAGTCCTTCTTGGTCCAATAACATAGGGTAAATTAAGACCTGTGATGCGCTCAAAAGCATTTACAATCTCAAGAACTGATGTGCCTGCTCCGGTACCAATATTTACAGCCTCTAAAAGGCCAGACTTTTGATTGGCCAAAAAGCTTAGGGCGGCAACATGTGCCTCAGCGAGGTCCATGACATGAATATAATCTCGAATGCAAGAGCCATCTCTTGTTGGATAATCATTGCCAAAAACGGTCAGTTGCGTTTGTTTACCAATGGCTGTTTGGGTCACAAATGGAAGTAAATTATTGGGTTTTCCGATCGGAAATTCGCCAATTCTTGCAGACGGATGCGCACCAACAGGATTAAAGTAGCGCAGATTCATGAGCTTGAGCGCTGGAGAACTTTTATGAAAATCGGTAATGATTTGTTCGCCCATCCATTTGGTATAGCCGTAAGGAGACTCTGGAAGCTGTTTTGGTGTAAACTCACTGACCTCCTTTGCCCCTATTGGTTCGCCATAAACTGTACAAGAGGAGGAGAAGACAAAATTAGGTACGTGAAATTGATCTATGAGTGTTAATATATTGATAAGGCCAAGCAAATTATTTCGGTAATACGGGAGGGGTTTATCGACAGATTCACCTACTGCTTTGTACGCTGCAAAATGAACGACCCCTTCAAAAGCATATTGCTCAAATAACTTAGTTAGCCCAGCTTGATCACAAACGTCTAGCCGATGTAAAATGGGGTCGTGCCCTAAAATTTGACGCAAACCCTCCAAAACAATCGGGTTTGCATTGCGAAAATCATCGACAATAACGGGTGTAAACCCCTGCTGTTCGAGCGCAACAACTGTATGAGAGCCAATATAGCCCGCGCCGCCAGTCACTAAAATAAATTTATTCATGAAACAAAGTTAGGAGAATCCATTGGTTGCCGAACAGCTTTGTGCTAAGTTTGTTATTAGTAATATGAAACTTATATTAGCGTGTATTTTATTCAGTATACTTGGAAATTCCTACGAGTTCGAGGTACAAATAGACGGTATTCCTAATAACAAAGGCAATATATTCATTGGTTTGTTTAATTCGAGTGCCAGTTTTCCTGTTTTTGGCAAACAGTACAAAGGTGTCGTTGTAGCGCATAAGGGGAATAGCCAAACCTATCGATTCAAAAACCTACCCAAAGACAGCTACGCTTTAGCGATTTATCACGACGAAAATAAAAACGGGAAGTTAGACAAGAACTTATTTGGTGCGCCTACAGAAGCCTATGGCTTTTCGAATAATGCCCGAGAAACGTTTTCTGCTCCGAGCTTTGAGGCTGCAAAAGTTGTTTTAGACCGAGACAAAAAATGTCAGATTCGAATCAAATAAAGGGCTTTACTCGAAATGAATAAGTATAGCGCCTTTGTCTACTACATCACCTTCCTGAATGGTGATTTCCGACACTACGCCGATTCCTTCGGCCTTTAACACATTTTCCATTTTCATGGCCTCAAGAGAAAGTAAGGGTGCCCCCGGCTCTACCTGCTGACCCATCTTGACATGAATTACAGTAACGCGTCCGGGCATAGGGGCTTGCATTTCCTTGAGTTTGCGCAACTTTGGCTGATCTAAGCCCATTGCAGCAATGAGCGCATCTAATGCATGGGCTTTTTTAATTTCAAATGTGCGGTGATTCACGCGAATTTTGAGAAGGCCCAACTCAGATTGGTCTGCGATGAGTTCACAGTGGAATTTTTTACCATCGTGTTTGATTTCAAAAAAACGGAGATCAAACCATTTGACTGCAGCACCACTCGAGGTTTGCATTTCTTTATTGTCGAGGAACCATTTGTTCATGTGTGTTATTTTGATAGTTGAATAGCGGTATCGGCAGCAGCTTCAATTTCCTCTTCTTTAGTCATATTAAGGATTTGAAAATGAATACTGTTGGCCAATACCTCGGCACAAATATAATCTTTGTGGGCATTGATAGCTGACCGGATTTGTTCAGTAGTGTCTATGGTAACAGTGATGCGGTCAGTAACATCAAACGCACTTTCTTTGCGTAAGTTTTGGATGCGATTAACCACCTCCCTTGCCAAACCTTCAGCTTTAAGTTCAGCAGAAATAGTGATGTCAAGGGCAACGGTGAGTCCATTTTCATTGGCTACCAACCAGCCGGGGATGTCCTGGGCTTGGATTTCGAAATCAGATAATTCGAGCACAATTTCTTCGCCTTCTAGCGTACCGCTCCAGCCGGCATTTTGTTCTATTTGTGCGATGTCATTTTGGTCAAACGTTTGAACAAGCGCACTAATTGCTTTCATTTGCTTGCCGTATTTGGGCCCAATCGTTTTAAAGTTTGGCTTAATGGACTTAACAAGAATGCCGGTATCACTTAGTAATTCGAGTTCTTTGACGTTTACCTCAGAGCAAATGAGTTCGGTCACGTGGCGAAAGTTTGCAGCTTCTTGCGCATTTAAAACTGGGATCATCATTTTTTGTAGCGGCTGACGCACGCGAATATGCTGCTTTTTGCGGAGCGCCAAAACCAAAGAACATGCCTTTTGAGCAAGCTCCATTTGCGTTTCTAGTATTGGTAAAATATGGGCAGCATTGGCCTTTGGAAAATCGGCGAGATGCACAGAATTTTGCTGCGCTCTAGCACTAGTTTGATTCAAATCTGAATACAACTGATCCATATAGAAAGGAGCTATTGGCGCCGCCAGTAAAGCGACGGTTTCCAAACAAGTATATAAAGTCTGATAGGCAGCTAATTTATCTTGCGCATCATCGTTTTTCCAAAAACGCCGGCGGCACAAACGCACATACCAATTAGAAAGTTGTTCGGTTACAAACTCTTGAATAGCGCGGCCAGCTTTAGTGGGCTCATATGCAGCGTAGGCTTCATCTACCTCAGCAACCAAAGAATTCAATTTGGAGAGAACCCATTGGTCAATTTCTGGTCTTTGAGAAAGGGCTACTGTTTCTTCGGTAAACGTAAAACCGTCGATGTTGGCATAAAGCGCAAAGAAAGAATACGTATTGTAAAGCGTACCAAAAAACTTGCGCTGTACTTCTGCTATGCCTTCTAGATCAAATTTGAGGTTGTCCCAAGGCTGGGCATTGGTAATCATATACCAACGCGTGGCGTCAGGGCCATATTTATCTAAAGTTGTAAAAGGATCTATAGCATTGCCCAAGCGCTTGGACATTTTTTGGCCGTTTTTGTCGAGGACCAAACCATTTGAAACGACATTTTTATAAGCTTTAGAACCAAAAACCATGGTAGAAATAGCGTGGAGGGTATAAAACCAACCGCGGGTTTGATCCACGCCCTCTGCAATAAAATCGGCAGGAAATGCCAAATTGTTATCGATGAGCTCGCGATTTTCGAAAGGATAGTGCAATTGAGCATAAGGCATAGCACCAGAGTCGAACCAAACGTCAATGAGGTCGGCCTCGCGTTTCATAGGCTTGCCTGATGGCGAAACCAAAATGATCGGATCTACTATATGTTTGTGCAGGTCAATTTGGTCGTAGTTGGCCGCAGTAAAATCTGACGGCTTAAAGCCTGCAAATGGATTGCTTGTCATCAAACCAGCCTCAATTGCTAGGTCAATTTCTTTTTGAAGTGTTGCAATAGAATCGATGCATTTGCGCTCATCGCCCTCTTCGGTAGACCAAATTGGAATGGGAATGCCCCAATAGCGAGAGCGAGAAAGGTTCCAGTCGTTGGCGTTTTCGAGCCACTTGCCAAAGCGGCCTGTGCCTGTTGCTTCTGGCTTCCAGTTGATTTCTTTATTGAGGGCAACTAATTGGTCTTTTTGATCTGTAACACGGATAAACCAGGAGTCTAAAGGGTAATATAAAACTGGTTTGTCTGTGCGCCAGCAATGTGGATAAGAGTGTTCGTATTTCTCTACTTTAAAAGCTTTACCTTCTTCTTTGAGTTGAATGGCAATTTGTACATCCACAGAACGTTCTGGCTCTTGACCAGCATCGTAGTATTCGTTTTTGACGTACATGCCCGCATAAGGGCCAACTTCTGGTCTGAATCGACCTTGGAAATCTACGAGTGGCACGAGGTTGCCGCGCTCGTCATGGACGAGCAGCCCCGGCACGCCAGCTTCTGCTGCCACCCGGGCGTCATCTGCACCGAAGGTTGGAGCGGTATGAACAATTCCGGTGCCGTCTTCAGTCGTGACAAAATCTCCACCAATGACGCGAAATGCCGCTTCAGCATTTTCTGCCGGCTGCGCGTATGGCAATAATTGTGTGTAGCGTAGGTCTAGTAATGCATTACCCAAGCAAGTATCTAAAACAACATAAGGTATTTGTTTGGCTCCCTTCTCGTAACTTGCCAATGCTGCAATATCTTCAACTAAAGTAAAGCCTTTTGCAAATTGATAAGCCACCAAATTTTTGGCGAGCACGACTTGCATTGGTTCAAAAGTATATTGATTATAAGTTGCCACAAGCGCATACTCAATGTGCGGGCCTACGGTTAGTGCGGTATTGGAAGGTAATGTCCAGGGGGTGGTGGTCCAGGCGAGTAAATGTGTTTGCTCACAAAACTGAGCCTCAAAAGGCAATTTTTGACCAGCCAAGACCTCAAACATAGCAACCACAGTAGTGTCTTTAACATCTTTATAACAACCTGGTTGGTTCAGCTCATGCGAAGAAAGACCCGTGCCAGCTTTGGGAGAGTATGGTTGAATAGTGTAGCCTTTATAAAGCAATCCTTTGTTGTAAAGTTGCGCCAATAACCACCAAACACTTTCCATGTATTTGGGTGTGTAGGTAATATACGGGTCTTGCATGTCGACCCAATAACCCATTTTTTCGGTGAGTTGGTTCCAGATATCGGTGTAGCGCATAACGGCTTCTTTGCAAGTCTCATTGTACGCATCTATAGAAATTTTGGTGCCGATATCTTCTTTGGTAATGCCAAGTTCTTTTTCTACGCCGAGTTCTACAGGTAAGCCGTGGGTGTCCCAACCTGCTTTACGGTAAACTTGCTTTCCTTTGAGTGTTTGATAACGACAAAAAATATCTTTAATGGCCCGCCCCATGACGTGGTGAATGCCTGGCAAACCATTGGCAGAAGGCGGCCCTTCATAAAAGACAAAAGAGGGCGCTCCATCACGCTGGGCTACGGATTGCTGAAAAATGGATTCTTTTTGCCATTTTTCAAGAACACTGGCAGCGACGTTAGGGAGATTTAATCCTTTGTACTCAGGATATTTTGCTTTCATGAACGATAACTTTGTAAAGACGCGAATTTACGACAAATCGGGCTATTTTTGCAAGATATGTCGCTCAAAACAAGGCTCCACGCACATTTATTTAACACTTTAGAAAATCGGAAAACTACGCTGCAACTCGGACGCAGTCAGTTAAGTGTCGACAGTACGGAAAGCGGAAAAGGTTCGGCTGGCGACAAACACGAAGTCGGTATTGCAATGGCACAAATTGAAATTGAAAAACTCGACCAACAAATTGCACTTGCTCAACAGCAGTTAGGTGTCCTGCAAAAATTAGACCCAAGCGTACCCCTCGACCAAATTCTAATGGGCGCTCTTTTTGAAATTGATCAACAGTGGTATTATTGCAGTGTGCCTTTTGGGCAACTTGAACTGGACCAAACCACCTTCTTTTGCTTGAGTCCTGAGGCGCCTCTTTACAAAGCCCTTAAAGGGAAAAAAGAACAAGAGAGCACGTTGTTTAACGGCCGGAATTGGAAAATTAACAAAATCTACTAATGAACAGCCAACCAAAAATTGCCATCATAGGAGGCGGAGCTGCTGGCTTTTTTGCCGCTATATCAGCCAAAGAGTACTGGCCAGATGCGCAGGTAAGCATCTTAGAAAAAAGCAATAAATTTTTAGCAAAAGTCAAGATTTCTGGTGGCGGACGCTGCAACGTTACCCACGACTGCCCAGACATCAAAGAGCTTTCCAACGCTTATCCAAGGGGAAACACCCAACTGCGCAAAGCCTTTCATCAATTTGCTACTACCGATACTTTTGAATGGTTTGAATCCAAAGGTATTGCCCTCAAAACATACCCTGACGGTTGTGTTTTTCCTGTAGCTAATGATTCACAAGTTATTATTGATTGTTTTATGAATACCTGCAAGGATCTTGGAATTATGCTCAAAACGCAGCAATATATTTCCAAAATAGAAGTATCCAGTTCGATAGTTATAGTCCATAATAATGAGGAGCAACAAACGTACGACCAAGTCATTATTTGCGCAGGAGGGCATCCCAAAAGAAGTGGTTTAGATTGGTTAGCAGTACTCGGTTTAGAAATTATTGAGCCCCTGCCCTCTCTATTCACATTCAACATGCCAAAAAATCCAATCTCAGCATTAATGGGTACGGTTGTTCCAAATGCTACTGTTAAAATTGAAGGAACCAAGTTAAGTGGGCAAGGCCCCTTACTTATTACCCATTGGGGCATGAGCGGGCCGGCAGTCTTGTTGCTCTCTGCTTGGGGTGCGCGCCTGCTTGCCGAAAAAAATTACCAGTTTGCTATTCTAGTCAATTGGCTCGATGAAAAAAAAGAAGACGACTTGCGCCAAGATCTTTTGCACACCATTACTGCCCATGGCGCAAAAAAACTCAGTAATTGGAACCCCACACCCCTTACCAGCCGGCTCTGGAACCACTTACTAGAACGCGCTGAAATGAATGCAGACCAACGGTGGGCCGAAGTGGGCAAAAAGGCAATCAATAAATTGGTAAATACGTTGCTTAATGACCGCTTTGAAGTACAGGGCAAAACCACTTTTAAAGAAGAATTTGTTACTGCTGGCGGCGTGGCGCTTTCAGAAATCGATTTTCAGACGATGAAAAGCAACCTCCACCCCAGGTTATCGTTTGCAGGTGAAGTATTGGATATAGATGGCATCACCGGAGGCTATAACTTTCAAGCCGCCTGGACTACCGGATTCATTGCCGGCAAGCATGCGCTCAGTAATTAATTGACTTAGAACTCAGCCTAAAACTCCGCGTTGAGTGGTGTGCGCGGAAATGGAATGACATCGCGGATGTTAGACATACCGGTTACGAACATGACCATGCGCTCAAAACCCAAGCCAAAGCCTGCATGAGGAACCGTACCAAACTTGCGCGTATCGAAATACCACCAAAGTTCTTCAGCAGGAATGCCAAATTCTTCACATTTTTGAACCAATACATCATGGCGCTCTTCGCGCTGTGAACCGCCCACAATTTCGCCGATACCCGGGAAAAGCACATCCATAGCCGCAACGGTTTTGCCGTCCTCATTTAAGCGCATATAGAATGCCTTGATCTTTGCTGGATAATCGGTAAGAATGACCGGACACTTGAATTCTTTCTCTACTAAATAACGCTCGTGCTCACTTTGTAGGTCGATGCCCCACTCTACTGGATACTTGAATTTCTTTTTCTTATAATGATTTGAATTCAAAAGTACGTCAATAGCTTCGGTATAAGTGAGGCGCTTGAAAGGATTTTCGATGACAAACTTAAGACGCTCCAAGAGGCTCATTTCGTGGCGCTCGTTGACGGGTTTCTGTGCTTGTTCTTGAGCGTCGCGTTCATCTAAAAACTGAATATCTGCCGCGCAATTTTCTAGAACATAAGCACAAATATATTTGAGGAAATCCTCGGTGAGGTCCATATTGTCTTTGAGGTCGTTGAAAGCAACTTCGGGTTCGATCATCCAGAATTCTGCCAAATGACGAGACGTATTGGAGTTCTCTGCTCTAAAAGTTGGTCCAAACGTGTAAACCTGACCTAAAGCTGTTGCGGCTAGTTCTGCTTCTAATTGCCCAGACACTGTCAAGTTTACTGGTTTGCCAAAAAAGTCTTGCTTGTAATCAATTTGACCTTCCTCGTTTAAAGGTGGGTTTTTGGGGTCTAGGGTTGTTACCCTGAACATTTCTCCGGCGCCTTCAGCATCAGAACCTGTAATGATAGGCGTATGGAGGTAGTAAAAACCACGCTCATTGAAGAACTGATGAATGGCAAAGGCAACCGCATGACGAATTCTGAAAACAGCGCCAAACGTATTTGTTCTGAAACGCAAGTGCGCTTGTTCACGCAAGAAGTCTAGGCTGTGCCGCTTGGGCTGCATGACTGTTTTTTGAACGTGGTCTGGATGTGCGTCGCCTAAAATTTCGATACCAGTCACTTGAAGCTCAACAGCTTGCCCAGCACCTTGCGAGGCAACGAGGGTTCCATTTAAGGATATCGCAGAAGCCGTTGTAATGCGTTTCAACAATACTTCATCCCATTGCTCGAAGTCAATTACTGCTTGTAAATTGGCCATACAAGAGCCATCATTGAGCTGTACAAAACGATTGGAGCGAAAGGCTCTCACCCATCCTTTAACAACAATTTCTTGACCTTGCAGTGCTTCATGACCTGCCAAAATTTGAGCGATGCGAATTCTTTTCATGTTGCAAAGTTAGTGAATGTTTAAATTCATCAAATAGGACATGATGGAAAGAGGGCCTTACTTATTATTCCAGTTCGTCATGGCCATGGAAATACCATCAAACACAAAGCTTTTTACCGCTGATGCGGCAGCTTGCAAGCGCTCTGGTAGCGCTAATTTTTCATCGGATTTCCATTCACCTAATACGTAATCTGCCTGACGACCTTGAGTAAAATCTGAACCAACGCCAAAGCGCAAGCGCGCATATTCCTGCGTTTTGAGCAGCGCTTGGATATCCTTTAGGCCGTTATGGCCACCATCACTGCCTTTGCCTTTCATGCGCAGCGTGCCAAAAGGAAGGGCGATGTCGTCGGTAATGACTAATAAATTGCCCATTGTGATTTTTTCAGTTTGCAGCCAATAATTCACAGCTTTACCAGATAAATTCATGTAGGTAATGGGCTTGATCAAAATGAGCTGACGACCTTTGTATTTGGCTTCAGCACGAAATGCTGCTTTATCTAAAGAAAAGGAAGCGCTCAGTTCAGCAGCCAATTCATCCAAAACCTTAAAACCAACATTGTGGCGGGTTTCTAGATATTCCGAACCGGGGTTACCAAGGCCTACGATCAAGTATTTCATTTTACCAATTTGGACAAGTATTGCACTTATCTGATTGTTTTAAATAAAATAATGCACCAACCACGATATCGCGCTGGCCATATAGAAAAGATTGTTTGGCATGGGAGTCGTAGTCATTAGGGCGCGTTTTGACGCGGTATTGCCCCATAAACCCTCCTTGAATATTGGCCGCAACAAACAAATGCTTAAGAAACTCTGCGCGCAGGCCAAAATGACCAGATGCGCCAAACCCCGAAAGAGAAACGGTTTCCATTGATTTTTCACCTGCAAAAGTGAAATCATTATACGAAAGAATGGGGCCAGCACCTACACCCATCAGTGTGGTAATAGCAAAATTCCCCTTTTCAGAGCTGTAAATTTTAAATACGTTGGTAAGCTGTACATTGATGTAATTGAGCCCATTGGTGTTTTCGTAATGAAAACTATTTTCATTCGTTACAATAGAATCACCACTGTAGGTTCCGGACCAACCGTTGGCAAGGTCTATACCCGGATTAATAGAACCACTTAAAAAATAAGTTGGGCCGTGTTTCATGACATATTTCATGTGCTCATAACCAAAAGAAATAGCCCAGTTACGCTTAAAATTATAGCCTATTCTTACATCGAACTGCGGAACAGTAATAGAATTGAAGTTGATGTATTCATTAATGTTGGTAGACGGGCGGTCTGCGGCTTCAACTCCTTTAAGCTTGAAATCATAACCTGGGCCAATAAAACGAATGGTACTTGGCGTGTAAATACTACGGTTATAACCCCAATAGAAGAAAAGAGTGCCAGGAGCTGTTGATTTTTTTTTAGCCGTATACTGCGCTTGCGCATTTAAGCTGATCACAGAAAGCACGACCAATAAAATTAATTTTTTCATCTTGAAATCATTTGAATCCACTCCTTTTGAGACAACACACGTTCCAAACGGTAATGAATGGTTTTGTTACGATTGTACCAAGCCACTAAGCCATACCCCTCGGCAAAAACAGAGACTTGTTGGCCTAATGCCTCTTTCTCCGTTCTCGTGTATGGGTTCAATACCGTCCTTCTGATTTTTTCTTGAAAGAAAAGGGCAGTTGCTTTGGTTTTAACTAAAAACTGGGTAGTCTTTTTAGCCTGATATTTTCTAAAAACTTCATGTAAAATAACTGTTGAATCAACAACGCCGCTAAATTTAGAGGCAAACCAAGTTTCTTTCTGGAGATCAAAAGGGAAAAGTTGGTTTTTGTAGAGCAACGTTTTTTCTTTGCTTTGCACTCGATTCACAACCATATGATCGAGTACGGCCAATGAATCAATGTTGTAATTGATCGCTTCGCGCAGACGGCCGTCGGGTGCGTACACCTCTACAATGAGATGGGGGCCTAGTGCGTCTTGGACCGTGTAGAGCCTATGAAACTCTTCGTCTAAACCGTTAGCTACATCGCGATAATGATAAATTTTTGGAATGGTGTCAAGAGGGTAAAAGTAGGCGGCGTTGGGGTTCAGGCTTTTGTAGGAAAAGTCGGTAAGAGAAAAATAACCCTTAACGTACAGACCTGTAAAAGTTGCACCAAGAATGATTGCACCAATTAAAGCCCATTTTTTCATTTAGACATTTTTAAAAATGCTACTTCTTGTTCGGTGAGGTGACGGTAATACCCGCGCGGCAAATCTTTTTTAGTTAGCCCTGCATAAACAACGCGGTCTAGCTTGATGACTTGGTAACCAAGAGCTTCTACCATGCGGCGTACTACTTGATTTTTCCCCGAGCGAATTTCAATGCCAATTTCATTGCTTTGACCACCTTCTACAAAACTTGCAGCCTCGGCTTTGATGCGCCCGTCTTCAAGATCAATTCCGCGGGTCAGTTTTTCGAGGTCTTCTCGAGCTACTGACTTATTGGTTTCGATTTGGTAGAGTTTACGGGCATGGTAGCGCGGATGCAAGAGTTTTTTCATCATGTCGCCGTCGTTGGTAAAGAGCATAAGGCCTGTGGTCTCGCGATCCATGCGGCCCACGGGAAAAATTTGCTCTTTACACGCTTTGCTAACGAGTGCCATTACGGTTTTACGGCCGCGCGGGTCGTCAATTGCGGTAATGTACCCTTTTGGTTTGTTGAGCAAAACATAGCGCTTGGTGCCAGTTGTAATGGTTTCACCATCGTACTGAACGACGTCTTCAGGCTTTACTTTGTAGCCTAATTCTGTTATTATTGTGCCATTAATGGAAACAACGCCCGTCTCAATGAGGACATCTGCCTCTCGACGGGAGCAAATACCCGCATTCGACAAAAACTTATTGAGCCGAATGGCGTCTTCGCGGAAACTCGGAAGTGGGTCACCTTTTTTGACTTTGATTTTGTAATCAATGTATTTGCGCTTGTCACGGGCACTTACCTTTGGTGCATCTTTGGCACCTGTTGCTCTAGGTTTGGAACCTATTGCTTTGGGTTTTGCGCCTGTTTTCTTTGGTTGTCTCATTTGGCTACAAAGATACGTAAAAAGCAAATGCTTTATGGTGCTTCGGCAAGCAGTTGAGTGATATGTGCTTGAAGCAGACTCACTTCTTCTGGATTGGTACCATCGTAATAGCCACGAATACGCAGTTGCTTGTCAATGAGAACAAAATTATTCGTGTGGATGAAATCACTGCCGGCATCGCCTAAATTTTGAGCCTCAGCTGGCTTCAAGACAAAAAATGAACGCCGTGCCAAGCCATATAAATCAGCTTTTTTACCTGTCAAAAAGTGCCACTGACCAGCCTTCGCTTGGTGCGCACTGGCATAACGTTTCATTTGAGCAACGGTGTCGGTGTCTGGATCGACCGTAAAACTAAAGATACGCACATCCGTTTGGTTTGTAAACTTCTTTTGAATGCGTTTCATTTGCAAGTTCATAATAGGGCAAATGCTCTTGCAGGTGGTAAAAAAATATTCGACCACACTAATCTTGCCTTTCATATCTGCGTCGGTAATCCAAACGCCGTCTTGATTTTCAAAGCGAAAAGCCCCTACACGATGCCCTTTACCTATGCGCAACATTTCAGGATCCACCATTTCTTGCTGTACATCAATTGGGTTGATCACCGGAAGTGGTTTGGGCTGCCCTTTATCACTTAAAAAATAATAAGCAATAGGCCCGAGCATCAAAAAAAATACAACAATAAAAAGAAGGCGTTTCATGCTACAAAGTTAGACATTCAATAAACTCAAAATCTCTATTCTAACCAGTTCTTGTCGATTTTCCAATGAGCCCGCTAAGATGGTATATCTTCTCTTATTTTCTTCGAGTACATTTTGGTACATTTCGAATAGTTGAAGGCGATCATGAGGGTTTTCTCTTAATGGATCAGCCTCCCAAGGAATATCTGGGGCGCATAAAAAATAGTGATCAAAGTGCTGGGTGTTTAATAGTTGACTAATGATCGGGCTAACCTCAGCGTACTTGAATTTTGACCAAACCTCAAAAACATGCATTTCAGTATCGGCTACAAAACCCTTTGTAGGCCATTGCGCTACTTGCTCTTGGGCCATGAAATCTAAATCTTTTTGGATATAACTGGATTGATTGGCTAAATAAACTCTTGCAAATTCGTCAATACAGGTTAAAGAAAATTCCTGCGCACACCACTTAGCCATGGTGGTTTTACCACTAGACTCTGGGCCCGTAAAGGCTAAACAAAGCGAGTTTTTTTCCATTTTTTAAGGCCGTTAATCGCTAAAAAGAGATAAGCTAAATAGAGTGCAGAAGTTGACCACCAATGCTCATAGGCAAACCAAATGGTGCCCACTATATTGACAACAATCCAAATATGCCAATTCTCTAAAATTTTTCTGGTCGTAAGCCATGTTGCCAATAAGGAAAATACAAAAAATTGCGCATCTAGAATTTCACGACTATTGGGAACAATTACTGAATTGTTTTTTGAAGCCCCAACTAATTTAATCAATGTTGCAAATATTAAACCAAGAATTACAGAAAGTAATACCCACTTCCAAACTGAAAAGCCAATTGATCGAACGGGTAGAGGGTTCTTTTTGGCAGACCATGTGATTAAACCGTAAAACCCAAGAATGATATATGCAACTTGTTGACTAAACAAGCCTAATGTCGACATCTTATAAAAAAAGATTGCATAAAAAAATGCACTCAATATTCCAAAAAGCCACCCGATCGATCGTTCAGTGGCAATAAAGTAAACGTATATGAATCCTAGAATTGCTGCTACTGCTTCAACTAGGTGAATTAAGCCTAACATATCAGCGAATCACGAGTACTTTGGCAACTTTGCGATCACCACCTTGGTAATTGTTAGCTGTCCAGAAAAAATACACACCAGTAGGCACTTTTTCACCATTTAGATTTTGTCCGTTCCAGACTGCGGTTCCGCCATTGGACTGCATTTTATAGATCAGATTACCGGCCGCATCTGTGATTTTTACGTCGGAGTTGTACCGAATGCCTTGAAGCGTAATTGGGCCAAAGTATTCTGGTCTGACGGGGTTAGGGAACACATTAAGGGATTCATAGGTAGGGTCTTCGTAGGTGGCGTCTATACGAAAAGACACCAAACCTTTATCTGTAATGATAAAGAGCTCTCCTGTCTGATGATTAAGCTCGATATCAAATATCGTATTTGATATCAAAGGGGAGTTGTCTTCGGTGTACTGGGCAATAATTTCTGTGCCATCAGGTGAAAGCAGCAAAAGGCCGGCATTGGCGGTGGCCATCCATTTGCGGTTGCCGCCATCAACTTCAATATCCGAAATACTAGCCTCACCTAAAACAATTTCAAAATTTCCTTCGTAGGGAATTTTGATCCGCTGGGCATCAACATTTCCTACTCCGGCACCAAAAGCACCATTTGCATTGTAAAGCACTGCAAAACCTGCATCGGTCCCGATCCAGAGCTCTCCGTCGAAGTCAGCAGCGAGGGCCGTAATTTTATTGGAGGGAAGGTTACCCATGAACTCGCCGGTGGTGAGTTGAACAATCTGATCGTCACTAGGGTCGGCGAGCGTCCCTTGATGCTGCAAACCAACCAAACCATTGGCGTAAGTGCCGAGCCAAATGTTGTCTTGAAAGTCGATTTCTAATTTAGTAGTCATTTTATTTGATGCGCCAGCCCCAAGATAATAACTGGCCCAAACGCCGTTGGGCTGACGCACCTTTAGGGGCCTATCTGTATATCCGTTGACCGTCCAAAGATTGCCTTTTTGATCAAATTTAAGCGCCGATATTAAAGACCACCCATTGCCAATAGAAACTGGCTGTAAAGGTGAGTTGTTCTGATCAAAAACTAACGTGTCTGTTTCGTTAAAGAGCGTTAAAGGAGAAAATGAATAGGTTCCGGCGGCTATTTCTTTCGGGTTTTTTGGATTGACGGCAATAGCGATAAAATCCCACAAGGTATTGAAATCCCAAGATGTGACCGTTGGCGTGTTGTGAAAACGCCATTGTTGATCTTCTAAAATATGGATGCCATTTCTCGTAAATGCAGGTGCAATTTCTGCCTCTAGGCGCCCTGAGCCTATGGCCAAGACATCTTCTTGCCAGTCCATGGCATAAACAAACCGATTGGCTAAGCCTTCAATCGGTAAACGCTTACAAGTAAACGCATTTGGATGTTCTTGTAAGCCCCAGGCTTGGTCAGCACTCCAAAAAGAGGTGCCTAACTTACAAATGCGAGTAGGACTGATCCAGCGGTCGAGTAAATTAGAAGTATAGGAATTGAGCTGTTGACCATCGATACTATAAATTAAAAAACCACCGTCTGTAGCAATGGCGATTTGCGAATCAAGTTGTTGAATGCTCTTGATTTCGTAGCTAAATGGCTCGTTGATCACATTGACCAAAAGGTCACTTTTTAAGCGAAATACAGAATCTTGTCCGTAAGCATCATTGCAGCGCAAAACCCATAGCTGTTCGTTAAAGAACTGGAGTTCTTTGTATTTGTTTGCTGTTTGATACGGAAAGCGAAGATCGCGGTCCCATTGAGAAAAGTCTGGTAATGCGGGATTGCTGCGCAAACCTTTTAACATTTGGGTTGGGGTGAGTGCAAAAATGGAATCAGCAGTAATGGCTACATCTAGAATTGGTTCTAAGCTATTTGTTGGGTAATAAGTGTCTTTGATTTCTTCTTTTGCGACATCGATCAGAACGATAGAGAAGTCATTGGCCGCATATATGAATGGGCCTTTTCGGACAAACTTATTAATGCGCTTAGAAGCAGAGATTTGCGCCAATTTGATGGCGGGCAGGTTGGTTATGCTACCATTTTGCCACTTGTCGATATTGCCATTGGTGTAACCAATATAAACTGCACCGTCTTGGGTATCATAAAACAAACAAGAGATGTCGATATCTGACAAACCGTTTAGTGCAGTTTTAAGAACCCCTTCTTCTGTGTATGGGTTATAGATATATAGTCCATTCTCTAAAGCCACAAATAAGCGTTCACCATCAGTGGTGAGGTCTATGGCTTTGGCGCTTGCCACGTGGTACTTCCATGAGCCCATGGGAATTTGAGCCATTAACTTTTGGGCAATTACTAATAGAACAAATAAGATGAAAAGGTTAGCCTTCATAGTTAGGCGCTCAAGAAAGCGTTGTGTTTTTAATAATGTAAGTAGGGCGCTGCTTACTTTGTACAAAAAGCTTGCCTAAATAAATTCCTACAATTCCAATTAGAATCATTTGTATGCCGCCAATAAATAGTACAGAAGCAATTAGGCTGGTCCAGCCGGTAATGGCAGCGTCGGTAAAAACAGCGATATATATAGCGTAGCATCCGTAGACAAAAGCAAGAAATGCAAAAAACAATCCTAAATAAATTGAAAAATAAAGCGGTTTTGCACTAGAAGAAGTGATGCCGTTAATGGCAAAATGAAACATTTTTGATACCGAGTATTTACTCTTGCCACTAAAACGAGCGGCTGGCTCGTAGTCTAGTGCTACTTGCTTAAAGCCGAGTGTTGGGATAAGCCCGCGCAAAAAAAGATGTGATTCTTTGAAGGTTTGAATGGCGGCAACAACTTTCTGATCCAGGAGCCGAAAATCAGCGGTACCTTCTTCTATTGGAACCTCTGAGATTTTGTTGGCAAACCAGTAAAACGCTTTGGCGCTCCATTTTTTAAAAATACCGATGTTTTGCTGGTCTTTTCTACGGGTATAGACGACCTCAGCGCCATTGCGCCAAAGTTGAATCATGTCTTTAATTAAATCCGGAGGGTGTTGAAGGTCGGCATCTAAGCTAATGACTGCAGCGCCAGAAGCGTGGTCAAGGCCTGCCTTCAGGGCGTGTTGGTGGCCAAAATTTCGGCTCAATTGTAAAAAGTGAACATTTTCGTCTTGCCCGCGAAGTTCTGCTATACGTTGCAGTGAGGCATCTGAACTTCCGTCGTCAATAAAAATGACTTCGTAATGCACTATATAAAGTTCTAACAAGACTTGCTTGATTTGATCATAAAGCCGCAAGACGTTTCCTTCCTCGTTGAAGGTTGGGATAACAAGTGAAATTTCAATAGGGTAACCAATGCTCATGTACCACGAAATTAGTGAATAATCCGTTCTTTTGAGCGGCTATTGGGGTCAAGTTCGGCTTAAATCGCTTGCCTTTCCCTATATTTGCGTAAATTCTGTGTCATGTCCGCAAATGAACGTATCTCAACTGACCACGCTCCAAAACCTGTAGGTCTGTATCCGCACGCACGCCGTGTTGGCAATTTGTTGTTCCTATCTGGGGTTGGCCCGCGCGTTGCAGGTTCTGATGCCAACGACTCTACTGTGCCTGGTTTAAAGCTAGATCACAACGGAAATTTCATCACCTTTGATTTTGAAGCACAATGCCGCAGCGTTTTTGAAAACGTCCGTATCATTTTAGAAGCCTCCGGTTCTTCTTGGGATCAGCTCGTAGATGTCACGGTATTCTTGGTCAACATGAAACGCGACTTCCATACCTACAATAAATTGTATGCCGAATATTTCAAAGACAACCTGCCTTGCCGCACCACTGTTGAGATTTCTTCCTTGCCCACCCCAATTGCCATCGAACTCAAATGTATTGCCACCATTGAATCTTAAATTATGACTGCATTTATTATCCGTATTATTTTAGCACTAGTTGCCACATCCTTTAATGTATACCTCTTTTTCTCTGGCTACTGGGGCTGGGGAATCTTTTTTATCTTCATTACTGCCCTAATCATCTTGTCTTTCTTTAGAAATGAAAACATGATTTTAGCACTCAACCAAATGCGTGTTGGCAACCAAGACAAAGCGAAAGCTTACATCAACAAAATTGCGCACCCGCATTTGCTACCAAAAAAACAACATGCTTATGTTTTGTATCTTAAAGCGGTGCTTGGCGCACAAGAGTTGGGTTTTTCAGCTTCTGAGCAATTGCTCAGAAAAGCGCTTTCTTTGGGCCTTCGCACCAGCGAAGACAACGCAGTTGCACGAATGCACCTAGCTGGTATTTGTGCCCAAACCGGCCGACGGCCAGAGGCCTTAACGCTGCTTGCCGAAGCTAAAAAACACGACAAAAACGGCATGCTCAAGGACCAAATCAAAATGCTCCAACAGCAATTGCAAATGGCGCCTTCCAAAAATCAAATGCGTATGGCGCAGATGACTGGCGGTCGCAAGAAAACCCCAAAAATGCGTTAATATGTCTTCTACACCCCGCGCCATAGCGCCCTCCTGGCCAGACTACCAATTACTCGATGCCGGAGGCGGCAAAAAACTAGAGCGCTGGGGAAAGGTTATTACCATTAGGCCGGACGTCCAAGCTTATTTTCATAGCGGAAAACCTTTTACAGAATGGCGCCAAATGGCGCATTGGGAATACACAGAAACCCCAGGCAAAAACGGGCGATGGAAAGCGCTCCAAAAAGATGCCCCTACCGAATGGCAGGTTTCCTATGGCCGTCTAAAATTTGTTTTGGGCACCTCGACGTTCAAACACGTCGGTCTTTTTCCAGAGCAAGCCATTAATTGGGCACACATTGATGCGCATGTCGGTGCTGACGATAAATTCCTAAATCTTTTTGCCTATACAGGTGCGGCAAGTTGTATGGCTCGGCTCAAGGGTGCCGATACCTTTCATGTCGACTCCTCAAAATCGATTCTAAATTGGGCGCGCCAAAATATGGATGCCAGCCGCTTGCTGAATATACACTGGGTGCTTGAAGACGCCCTCAAATTTGCAGAAAGAGAAGCGCGCCGTGGCAATCAGTACAACTATATTTTAATGGACCCACCTGCCTGGGGGAACGGCGTCAAAGGTGAAAAGTGGAAACTCGAAGATAAAATAGATCAGCTTTTCTCAGCTTGCGCTCAGATTCTTAGCCCAAATGGCTACCTCACCCTCAATACCTATTCACCTTCTATTGAATCCAGTCTTTTGACCGAATTAGCAGCAATGTATTTTCCTACACTCAACGCCACACACGAGGCACTTTACCTCGAGTCTTTGACTGAGAAAACACTTTATTGTGGCGAACTCCTCCGCTTAAAGTAGATCGTTCGCCAAATTGGCTAATTCGGAACGCTCTCCTTTTTCTAAGCGAACATGTGCAAATAATGGCTGCCCTTTCAAGCGGTCAATTAAATAAGCCAAGCCGTTACTGTTTTCATCTAAATACGGGGTGTCTATTTGATGGACATCACCGGTAAAAACAATCTTGGTGTTTTCGCCTGCACGCGTAATGATCGTCTTGACCTCGTGGGGCGTTAAGTTCTGTGCTTCGTCTATAATAAACATAATGTTACTCAAGCTTCGGCCGCGAATAAACGCCAAGGGCGTAATAACGATACGCTTGGTCTGTTCCATTTCTAGAATGGCTTTGTATTTTTTCTCGTTTTCTCCAAATTGTGATTTAATGAACTTGAGGTTATCCCAAAGTGGCTCCATGTATGGACCTATTTTGTCATCGGCATCGCCAGGAAGAAAACCAATTTCTTTATTGGAAAGAGGAACCAAAGGACGGGCTAAAATAACTTGATTGAATTTCTTATTTTGTTCGAGTGCAGACGCCAAAGCTAATAAGGTTTTACCCGTACCAGCAACTCCTTGCATGGCTACTAACTTTACATCTGTATTTAGTAGCGCATGAAATGCAAACGCCTGTTCAGCATTTTTAGGTTTAATGCCATAGACAAATTCTTTTTCAATGCGCTCAATCTGATCAGAATGGTGGTTATAGAAAGCCAAGGAAGACGTTTTGCCATTTTTTAAGATATAGTAGCCATTCGTTTCTTTTTTATCGCCCAAAAGCCCGTTCTCTTCAATGCTGCCTCGGGTAAATATTTCTCTAATGACCTCGGCATCGATACCTTCTACACCGTATTTACCCACGGTTTGAATATCAGCGGCATCTACCTTGCCGGTCTGATAATCTTCGGCAACAACCCCTAGCGCTTTGGCTTTGATGCGCAAATTGATGTCCTTAGTGACTAAAATAACGACGCGTTTTGGCTCGAGTTCCATGAGCCTGAGGGCTGCATTGATGATTTTGTGGTCGTTTTTACCCATGGCATAGACCTTTTCTGCGTTCAGACCATCTGGTTGTTCATCCATGACTACCCGAAATTTACCCAGACCTTTTTCCAACGCTATCCATTCCTGCAATGAACCGCTTCCGGATAACTTATCAATAAAACGAATGACCTCTCGTGCAGAAAAATTCTTGGTGTCATTGCCAATTTTAAACTTATCAAGTTCTTCTAGAACTGTTATTGGGATCGCTACAAAATGTTCTTTAAAATTGACAATTGCATCGAAGTCGTGCAGTAGAACAGAGGTATCTAGCACGAAAATTTTTTCCTTTTTTCTCATCCGCGATTTTTTTTGAATTTACTACTTTTTCATTTTGAAAAAGTAATTGCGTGAAAATAAGGTCCTAATGTGAAATGAATGTTAGCCCTTCTTAAAGAACGACTCAAATGCGCTATCTAATGTCGCAAATTGAAAAGAAAATCCTGTCTGCTTGATTTTTTCATTGCTCGCACGCAAATCTGACAATACCAAAATAGCGCGTTCACCCAAGAGCAAACGCAACACAAAAGCTGGAATTTTTGGAAGAAGCATTGGGCGTCTGAGCCATTTAGCAAGCAGTTGGGTCATTTCTGTATTGGTGTCGTAGTTGCCAAGCGCATTGTAAGTGCCTTGTAATTTATGCGCTACTGCAAAAAGCAGGAGCTTGCAAAGATCGTCGAGATGAATCCAAGGATTGGATTGCTTACCAGTCCCAATCGGTGAGCCTATGCCCAATGATATCGGTAATTTCATGAGTTGAAGCGAGCCACCATGGGCAGCAAGAACCATAGAGATGCGGAAAATTGAACCTGGTACTTGCTTGAGAACTAATGCATGAGCTGCCTCCCACTCCTTAACAACTGTTGCCAAAAAATCAGTCCCGAAGGTATCTTCCTCTGTAAATACTTTTCCTGGCAAGTTTTCATAGCAATTGACCCCAGATGCACCAATGTAATATTGAAGATTGGTCATTTGTGGTATCAGGGAAGACAAAAAATGAGTGCTTTGCACGCGCGAAGACAAAATTTGAGCCTTGCGCTTCGGGGTCCAGCGCTTAGAGCCTATGTTTTCACCTACTAAATTAATGAGAACGTCGATTTGATCGAGTTGGGTAGTATCGATTTGCTTGGCTTTGGGGTCCCAAAAGAGATGGTTTGCTTGCGTAGCACTTCTTGTGAGTTTAAAGACTCTAAAACCGCGCGCTTCCAAATGCTGGGTGAGTGCTGATCCAATAAGGCCGGATCCACCGGCTATGAGTGCGGTTGGCGTATGGTTCTGCACTACTGACAGGCTTTTTTTAAATCTAGAAGTGCCTCAGGTGCACTTTGCTCCAGTTTTTTACAAAGCTTGTCTTTCTGTTGAAGGGCTGCCTTTAGTAAGAGGGTGTCTTGATGAGTGGCGCCTGAAGACCAAATGATATTGGACAAGCGATTCACTTTTTGAGCCTGTTCAAAACAGGCGCACTGCGCTTGATCTGGCTGCTCGCAGGAAAGCAACATCAGCAGAAAAGGCAGAAAAGAAATAAATAATTTTAGCTTTCTCATTGTCGAACAAAATTAGAACAATCTCGTATAACATAGATGCGATTTCTGACTTCTTTTGCTTTTATTTGTTTGCTTTGCACTTTTGGGACGGCCCAAAATTGCCAAGATGCTTTTGAGCCTAAGAAGGCACTGCTTGCTCGAAGTATAATCTGCCCGGAGGTCATGCAAGCCGACCTTGCACAACTGCACAAACACATCCTTGAAACACACCCCAACCCCACCTACTACGTTGATATCAACACGCTCAGTGCAGCATATCGACAAGCCAAAACAGAAATCCAAAATCCATTAAACGTATTTGAATTTCTGATTGTCATCAATACCTATCTTTCCGTTTTAAAAGATTCTCACACAGGCATTAATCCCAAACAATTTCTGTATAATACCAGTTTAAAAACGAAAGTCCTACCCTTTTTTGTAGAAAATATCGACGATAATTTTTTTATCAGCTCCTCATTCAATAAAGATTTTGACATAGGAGCAGAATTGGTTCAAATCGATTCTTTTCCAATCAATAAACTCTATCATTATGCCCTTAAATTGAGTTTAATCGAAGGGGATGCCGTAGCTGCAAAAAATGAAATTGCTAGTGAATACATTAGCATCGCATACAACCTTCTTTCGATGGGCATTGAAAAAGACAAAAGTGCGCGGGTCCATATGGTTACTGCTGAAGGTGATACGCTCACCAAAGAAATTGACTTCAGTAGTTCATGGCGTTATTTGCTATCCGGTCTTTTAAGCAAAACCAACGATGAAGTGTTTTCTTATTTCGACCAAAATAATAATGGTATACTCGTCGTTGAATCTTTTCAGCCGCTCTCACTAGCGGTTTTTAAAAAAAGGATTGATGCATTCTTTGAACAAGTAGAATCAAGAAATTGCCAATCGGTATATATTGACCTGCGCAATAACCTCGGTGGGCAATTGCGTGCCCAAGAATACCTCTTCAGCTATATCAATACCAAACAAGTACCGATAAAAACCAACTATCTATACAAACGCAGTGACTTCGACCGTTTTGCCCTATTGACTCCCATGCAACAAATCCAATTTGTAAACCGTGCAAAAAATGTGTACCCAAACGGCCTCATCTCTAAAGAATATGATTTCTATCGGCTTCCGAAGGGGACTACCCACAACATACTGTATGATTATCTGCCTCAAAACAACCGAAATTCCATCTACAAAGGAACTTGTAGCTTAGTATTAAATGGCAACTCGATGTCTGCATCGGTACTATTTGCCGCTTGGTTCAAGCACATTGAAAGAGGACTTATTTTAGGAACACCCTGTATGGGTGGTATGGGTGGAACTTTCGGCAACCCTGCGATTATATCACTTCATCATTCTAAAATCGATGTCATGGTGTCAACGCTTAAATTTACACCTTACCACATTCAAGAGCCCGTATTAAACGCTATTGAACCTGATATCAGCATTAAAATAAACCGTTCTGATTTAATCGAGCGCCGCGATCCATTTGAGCACTATTTAAAATCTTACCATAAAGAGTAAGCAGCCCAAACGATGAGGTAGCGCAGCAATTTACCTAGCGCCATAAACAAAAAAGTTGGCACTAAGGGGGCCCTAAAAAAGCCAAGTGCAATACCAATTATGTCGCCAATTAAAGGCAACCAACAAAGCAATGCCATTGAACTTCCAAAACGTTGTATTTGCAACTGCCAGCGCTCAATAGCGGCAGGTTTTGCACCCACCTTCACTAACCACTTTGGATTACCAAGATAACCAATTCCGTAATTTAACCAGGTTCCGAGCGTGTTACCTACGGTAGCAACGCCAATACAAAATATTGGATCAAAGCCCAAAGCCAGCATGCCTGTCAGGATGAGCTCAGAAGCCACAGGCAATAGCGTTGCAGCAAGAAAACTTGCCAAAAACAATCCTATATATCCGTATTCAAAAGTCATAAGCATAAAAAAAGCCGGTTGCCCGGCTTTTAAGTTTAGCATGATCTACTTAGCGCTTCACAAATTTCTTTGTCAAGGCTTGGCCGTTAGAAGTAATACGCACAGTATAAATACCAGCTGCCCATTGCTCAGCAGCAAGGGTGATTTCTTGTACACCTGCAATTAATTGATTGAAGCTATTGTTTTGCATGATTTTACCAGATACATCTGTTACTAAAACAGTTACATCTGTGGTATTTTGTAAGTCAAAACGCAAGGTAGCATTTGCAGTTGTTGGGTTAGGTAAAACAACGGCCTGAGCAATCTCTGTTTGTTCTGCTACGCTCAAGATTGGATCAAAGTTCATGCGAACCATTGGCGTACTGGTGGTATAATACCATGTGTTATCTGCCAAATCAAGGAAGAAAGAAGTTTGCGGTTCTGATTGGCCTGCATTGGAAACACGAAGGCCTGCCGAATAAGCACCTACGACAGCTAAATAGGTAGTGCCGGCAAAAACATCGATAAAAGGTTCGAGCTCCATAACGAGGTTCGTTCCTAAATTATTGGCCGCTAAAGTAAGTGGTGCTGACTCTGATTCAAAAAGGAAATCGCCGGTGGTAGGGTCGACTGAGTAGACTTTAACGAAGATTTCGGTTCCGACAGTTGCTCCTGATGCACCACCTGGTAGACGTACATTGATTGCTTTGAGTGTTTGGTCTTGGAAGACATCAAATAGATTACCTACTTCAAAACCATCGGTGCCGTTTGAGGTGCTGCCAGATGGCGTTCCTTTGTCGCGGGCGTAAATAAAATCAGTAACTGTAAAATCGATATTGGCAATAGCATTGTTTGCAGGAATATCGTCGGTAGAGTCTGCGGTGATGGTGCGGGTAATGGAGATAGCACCTGGTGTTGAAGGTGGCGTGTAGAATGTTGCCAATTCTAAAACAGCAGTATCTAAAGAGACAATACTCTCTGGTGCAGAAGAACCAGTCCAAGCGCCGTTGTTGGCATTAATATTCAATTTTACATTATTTTGAGTATTGACTCCCCCGTTAAAAACATCTGCTGAAAACTCAATAGTTGTAACTTGCTCATCTGGGATTTGGTAGTAAGGTAAACCTAATGAGCCCCAATAACTACCGGTTACTGAAAGGTCGTTCGTTGGGTTGGTCACAATTTTAACGTCGTCAATGTACCAACCATAGGTAATCCAAACATTTGCGCTACTTGCCGAGCCTGGAAAATTGGTTGTCCAAGAAAAACGCACCCAGATTGGGCTAGGCGTAGCCGACAAGAAAGTAGCTAAATTGATGATTTTTAGATCTGGATTGGTATAAGCTGATCCGCCAGCGGCTGATAATACTGGTTTGTCTAGGTTATTGCCAACCGTTGTAAATGTAATGCCATCTGTAGAAATTTGAATTTCTTGAAGGTCGTTGAAACGCGCTCCGTACTGCTCAAATTGTAAAGAAACTTCATTGTTACCGCCTAATGCGGCGATATCGATTGGTTGGGCAGTTGTAAGGGTATAAACAACATTTAAGGCTTGTGTAGCCGGAGAAGCTGTTGGGTCACCGTTTACGAGCTCGGCATAATTACCACCTGATGCAGACGTGATGCCGTTAGCTGACCACCAACCCTCACTTGTGTTATTGATATTCCAACCAAATTCAGCACCACTCTGACCTGAGTTATCGATGGTCCAGTTGGCAGGAGTAGAAAAGTCATCAGACCATAATGTTATACCGAGTATCTTTTCGTTGGAGATGCCTTGTACACCTTCTTTAGGTGCTTTAACTAAGTCTTGGAATGACTGAATGCGCGGAGCCTTCTGAGCATAAGCCACAGTTGCAAGAGCGCTGACAAAGAGTAATAGTTTTTTCATTTAAGTTGATTTAGATTTTAAAGGTAACGAATTCTAAGTATCCTTCAAAAAAGGCAAGCTTTTTCTGCCCTCAGCAAGGGCGTATTTTGATAATTCAACAACGAATAGACCTTCTTGTTCTTGGGGTCCGCTTAAGTAAGTTCCATAAAAATCTATGGCCTGGCTTCTCCCGTTATACACGAGCTGGTTTCCGTCAATACCCACCCGATTGCACGCCACAACATAGCATTGATTCTCAATAGCACGTGCTTTAAGTAAGGCATCCCAGTGTTCGCTTCTCTTTTGTGGCCAGTTGGCAACATACAGTAACAAATCATATGCTTCAGCGTCATCTGTAATCCGATTTCGGACCAGTTCAGGAAAGCGTAAATCGTAACATATTTGTAGATTAATTTTCCAGCCCTTGAGCGAAACAATACTATCTTTCACGCCAGGAGTAAAATATAAATCTTCACCTCCTAAACCAAATGCTTTACGCTTGTCGTAGGTATGAACATTGCCATCTGGCGTTATAAATATACCTCTATTGAAATACAGGCCGTCGTCTTCAACCATTAAAGACGTATAAATTGAAAAGTCATTTTTTTGAGCGAGTGCCTTTAAAAACGAAAGCCCTTCTGACCCGAGCCAGTCATCTGCTAACGCTACCTGCATAGAAAACCCTGTATGAAACATTTCTGGCAATAAAACCAAGTCTATGGATTGATCGTCTTGAAAAAAAGACGCAATGCGTGAATAATTCGCATGTTTGTCTTGCCAAACTTGATCGAACTGTAAGAAGGCAACCGTTAAATCTTGCATAACTTCTCTATTGCATCTTGAAGTGTTTCGGTCGTTTTTGCATAACAAAACCTGATCAGACGACGGTCAAGACCGTTGGCATTAAATACAGAAATCGGTATTGCAGCTACTCCGTGCTTGACCGTCAGCTCTCTGCAGAAATCCACATCTGATAATGTTGAAATATGTTGAATATTGGCGACTTGAAAGTAACTTCCTTCTGCTGGTAACAATTCAAAACGACTTTCTTTGAGGCCCTCTCTAAAATAATCTCTTTTGTCTTGATAAAATGGCCTCAATTCATTAACATCTACAATATCAAGGTAATTTGCCAATGCTGCTTGTGCTACACTGTTCACAGAAAAGACCAAAAACTGATGGACCTTTAATAGCTCTCTCATTAAGAAGTCAGAGCAAACCACATAACCCACCTTCCAGCCGGTAATGTGAAATGTTTTACCGAAAGACGAAACAATAATAGCCCTATCTCTTATCACTTCTCGTTGATGAATAGAAAGATGTACACTTTCAAAAGTGATGAATTCATAGACTTCATCAGACAATAATAATAATTTTGGAAAGCGCAGCATCAGCTGTTCTAAGGCTTCAAAATCTGATTCTTTCCAAACCTTTCCACTCGGATTATGAGGATTATTGATAATAAGTAACTTTGTTTGCTGGGAAAGATGCGCTTCAATTAAATTCCAATCTGGTTCAAAAGATGGTGATAATGGTATTCGAACGGCTTTAGCCCCGGCTAATTGCACAGGTGCTTCATAACAATCATAGCTAGGGTCTAGTATGATGACTTCTTCACCAGGAAAAACTAAAGCTTGGATGGCCATGAAAATTGCTTGGGTGGCACCGGCGCTTACTAGAATATCTTCAGTACCAACTATGCGGTTGTATTGACGTGCTATTAGTGCGGCTATTTGCGCTCTAAGCGAAGATAAACCCTGTAACGGAGCATATTGATGCACATTCTCGTTAACCACCTTAGCGAGTTGTTCTTGAAGAAGCGGATCTATTGGAAAGTTTGGAAAACCCTGTGCAAGGTTGATAGCGCCATGTTCTTGCGCTAACATAGACATCTGTGTAAAAATCGTTGTGCCTACATTCGGCAACTTACTTGGTCGTATACCCACGACACTTCGATTATTGGCCGTTGACGTCTATTGTATCATTAACGCTTGAACCTGTAGAAAATTTGAGGCTCTTGATAATGAACTCAGTGCGGCGGTTCAGTAAGTGATCTGCTTCAGAACAAGAAGATGCTCGTTTACCTTCACAAGGACAATTGGTTCGCAACATTGACTCACCATAGCCCATATATGTTATCCTATCCGAATTTGATATACGTGTCTTGATGTAATTCGCTGCGTTTTCTGCGCGCTTATTAGACAAGTTTTGATTGTATTGAACTGGGCCCCTACAATCCGTATGTGAACCAAGCTCTACTTTTATATCTGGATATTGATTCATAAATTTCACAACCTTATCTAATTCAATAAGCGCATCGGGACGCAAATTAGCTTTATCAAAGTCATAGTAAATCGATTTTAGGCCTAGTAATGCCGTAATATCCATCTCCAATAAAAGTGGTTCTAAATCAATATTTACTAAGTCTCTTACTGAAATAACATTGGTATCTTCTGCATTAAAATTAAAATCAACCTCTTTGCTTACATATCCATCTTTAGATAGGCTAACGCGAAGCGCAACATTTGAATTCAATTGCAGGCTATCCAAAATAGCAGTTAATACGCCTATCTCAGAAGTTAGCCCTTCAAAAAGTACTACACCTGTTGAATCATCTATAATTCTAACAGCAACTTGATCTAAAGGTTGTCCTGTTTTTGCATCATTTACAATAAACTCTAGTGGAACATCGACAAATAAATTGATGAGCTCAAACTCAAAAATATCATCTGTTTGACCATCTGTTAAACGATTCGATGTCAAATAACCATGCTTATCATCGGTAAAGAAGATAGCTAAGTCGTCATAAGTTGAATTATACTCAGGACCTAATGATTTTACTTCGAGATTTTCAATCATAAAAAGATCATATCCACCGATCGAATTATGTCCTTGAGAGGTAAAATACAAAATGTCTTTGTAAAAGGAAGGGAAAATATCATTAAATGGTGTATTCGCCAACTTGATTGGTTCTGGATTGCCAAACCTTTCGTTTTCAAAGCTAACCTTGTAAAGATCCATGCCGCCAAAGCCACCAGGCATATCTGAAGAAAAGTACAGCGTATTTGTTGCCTCATCCCAATACGGATGTGTGACATTATAATTGTTATTATTCAAAGGAAAACTACGTGGTTCTGTCCATTGACCGATCGCATTTTTAAACGAATAATGGATAGTCAATTTCTCATGATTAGCTGAACCCTCGTTATTAGTGAAAAACAATAAATCTCCTGCTGCGTTAACTGATATTGGACCATCGTAATAACAAGTACTCATTAACATAGCGCTATTGGTCTGCTCACTCATTAACACCGCAGGCACTAACTTACAGCCTTCGACTGCATAGATATCTGAAAATGGCTTTTTTGCAAAATCGTCCATATCAGCTTCATCACAAGGATTAAGTGCAGCTGACTGAACAAAAAGCTGGTTTCCTATTTTGCGTGTGGCAAAATCGTCATAAGGCGTATTAAAACATGAAGATGTCATTTCGACTTTATACTGTGCAAAACCAACAGTAGATAGAGTCAAGCTCAATATGAGAAACTGCAAAAAGCGCATAAATAGTAATTAAATCAATTGAAGAAACGCGGGCCTTGACAGCGCGAATTATTATTGAATTTGTATCGAAGCGCAACCTCATGGGACTGATTGGCTACACGGCTCATGTTAGAAAGTGGATAAGTGTATGAATAACCAACATAAAAACGATTGGCAAAGTCATAACCAACAATTGCACCGATGGCACTATTTAACTGACAGTTTAAACCAAGGTCCAAGCCCATTTTGTTGGTAAAGATTGCATTCATATCAATTGTCCACGGAAGACCATCCATATAGCGAACTACTACATTTGGTCGTAGACTCCAATTGGAACCCATAGGCGCCGTACCACCAAAATATCCTAGATAGCCGCCGCGGTTATCCACAAATAAAGTCATATCTCGGTCCATGAAATCTGTTTGACCTACGCGAGGGCGAGCAAAACCGAAATATACATGCTTATTATAAACCAAAAACCCGTATCCGGCATTGAATTGTAAACCTGTAGAAAGGTTTGACATCATATCTGGATCAATAGTTGCAGTAGTTAAATCTGTTAAATTGACAGAAGTGTTGCCCGCAATGGCGCGAAGGCCAAGCGCTACATTCCAATTTTGATTCAACTTCAAATGATACGACCCATTGACAGCAAACTGAGTAGATTTAACCGGTCCAGTCTCATCTTGCATTAAGGTAAGGCCTAGTCCAAAGTTTTTCATCAAATTAAAGTTACCTGAAAGCGTCATGGTACGTGGCGCACCACTTAAACCTGTCCATTGTGTATTTGCTAATGAAGTGATATCATTATAACCATTTGCACCTGCTTGAGCTGGATTGAGCATCAAGGCATTGAACTGATTTTGACGGTAGTTAGGATCTTGGGCGCGTAAACCAAATCCAAGGAGAACTACTCCTAAAGCCAAGACTATTTTATTGCTCTTCTTCATAACGTACTTTGTCAATAAATTACTATTGTTTTACTCGGTTAATATAAACGTAACCGCTCATTTGTTTACCACCATCTAGATTCAAAATATAGTAGTATGTTGCATCAGGAACAGCAACACCGTTGCCCATAAATGTTCCATCCCAATCATTTTGATACGCAGCACTGTAATACACAAGTGTGCCATATCTGCTATACACAGACAGTTGTTTTGTATTATACCCTTCTAAAGCAGCAATAACCCATGTATCATTGATGCTGTTTCCGTTAGGCGTAAACGCTTCTGGTACATCTGGACCATTCCATGAATCAGCACCACACGCATCTGAAGCAATGACCAATACATTCACTTCACCTGTAGAAATATTGCCATTTGCATCAGTAATTGTAACTGTTACTGTATTGTTACCAACTTGAGAACAATCAAAAGAAGCTGGGCTTAATTCAACTGAAGAAATGGTACAGTTGTCATAGCTTCCGTTATCTACCTGCTCAAAGCTCAAGTTCGCATTGCCATTAGCATCTAATAAAATCGCTGTATTCTGGAGGTTAACAATCGGTGCTGTATAATCAAGCACAGTAACATTTTGAGTTACAACAGTGAAATTCCCAGCAGCATCTGTAACCGTCCATGTAACAGTTGTTGTACCTGTAGGGAAGATTGCAGGTGCATCATTGACAATAGTTAAATTCTCTGTGCAATTATCTGACGTAATTGGTAAGCTGAGTACTACACCTGTAGCCTCACAACCTTCAGTTGTTGAAACAGTTAAATCAGGTTGAACTTGTACTGTAGGCGCTGTTTGATCTACAACATTCACCAATTGAGTTGCTGTTGCTATATTGCCTGAGGCATCTGTTACGGTCCAAGTTACTGTTGTTGTACCGATAGGGAAAATCGCTGGAGCATCATTAGCAACTGAAACAACCGTACAGTTGTCAAAAGCCACTGGTGTTCCCAATGCAACACCAATAGCTTCACAGCCTAAGTTTGGTGTTACTGTCACATTCAACGGTGCAACGATGGTTGGGTCCGTATTATCATCAATTTCAACTTCTATTGAATTTGAAACTACCGTACATCCTTGGTTATTAGTTACGGATACTGAAAATGTACCAGAATGATCAACTACAATAAATGGATTTGTTGAACCAGTGCTCCATTGATAATTTGAACCGTTCGAAGCAAATAACATTACCGTGCTTCCTGGACATACTGAAGTTGGACCACCTGCTGTAATTGTTGGAGTTACAGGGTTATTGTGTACAGTTACATTCGCACTCGCGCTTCCAACACATCCATTTTGTGTAATTGTGTAAGTTAAGGTTGTAGTTCCAGCATTTACACCTAAGACAATCCCATTAGCATCTATTGTTGCTACAAAATTATTTGATGAAGTCCAAATACCTCCTAAGGTTGAAGTCGTTAAACTAATTTGTGAGCCCTCACAGACGCTGTTTGCACCAGTAATAGCCGCAACAACTGGTATTGGATTGACCACAACGGAAACCAGTGACGATTGCGTAGTACAACCGGCAGCATTAGTTACAATAACATAGTAATTGCCTGCACTTGTAAATGTATTTGTGGCGCCGAGAGTTCCATCGTTCCATACATAATTTGTTCCACCCGATGCAGTAAAAGTAACCGCCTCGCCAGAACAAATAACTGTAGAGCCATTTGCAGTAATATTAACAGCTGGATTCGCATTAAAAACAACCACTTCAGAAGCCGTATTAACACAACCATGAACGTCTGTGCCAGTTACAGTATAGGTATTTGAACTACTCACTGAAATAGCTGAAGTTGTGGCTGTAGTAGACCAAACATAAGTAGCTGCTCCTGAAGCAGTCAAACCAACCGTTGACCCTAAACAAGCACTTGAACCTGTTGATGCAATTGCAACGCTTGGAAGATCCCAAACTGTAACGTTAATACCAGCCAATGTTGCTGAACAACCATTGGAGTTTGTAATTAATACATCATAAGTTCCAGAGGCATTTACTGTAATATTTTGTGAAGCCAAGCTATTAGACCAAACATAAGTCATACCTGAAGGAGCAGATAAAACTACGCTACCCCCTATACAGAATGATGTTGGTCCTTGAGCAACTATTTGACCAGTTGGCAAGGCATTTACAGTTAAAGATTTGTTGACAGTTGTTACACATCCAGCTGTATTGGTTACGATATATGAAATTAAAGCTGAGCCAACTCCTGTCGCCGTAACTACTCCATTGGCAGCAATTGAAGCGATACCAACATCACTCGAGGACCAACTACCATTTACCGTTGCGTTTGAAAGCGTAATTTCACTACCAATACAAACAGAATTCTGGCCTGTAATTGGTGCAACAGTTGGTACAGCGTTCACATTCATTAGGAATGAAGATGTAGTTACACAACCTGCCGTAGAAGTTACAGTATAAGTAATCGTTGAATTTCCACTTGTAACACCTGTTACCACGCCAGCTGTACTTACTGTAGCAACAGCAGGAGTTGAGCTTGCCCAAACACCACCTGTAGTAGCATTTGTCAACGTTACTGTAGAACCTGTACAAACTTGGTTAGCACCAGCAATGGATTCAACAACTGGTAGCGGAATAACTGTAACAACTTGTGAAGCTATATTTGTGCATCCATTTCCATTAGTAACAGTGTAAGTAATTGTAGCCGTTCCTGCACTGATTGCCGTTACTACTCCAGATGCAGATACTACTCCAGATGCAGATACGTTAGCAATAGCATTATTTGAAGTGGTCCATGTACCACCTGTTGTTGTAGAAGCTAATGTTGAAGTAGCACCAACACAAAGCGTAGATGTGCCAGTAATTGAAGCAACAGTAGGAAGTGCATTTACAGTAACTGTAAATCCAGCAGAAGTCGCTGTACAACCATTATTGTTGGTTATTGTTACGGTATAAATACCAGAAGCATCTGCAATATATGTTGATGAAGTTGCACCAGTAATTGCTGCACCATCCAGATTCCATTGGTAAGTGTACGACATACCTAGAGGAGCAACTGGAGCTAATAACGAAACATTTTCGCCAGCACAGAATGTTGTAGCACCCGCTGCCGTAATTGAAGTTGGCAATGGAGTTACAGTAACAGTATGTGTAAACGGAGCGCCTACACAAGCCCCCGAACCAGAAACCGGTGTAACGGTATACACTACATTTTGATTAAGGAGTGAAGTATTCGTCAATGTTTGCGAAATCGAAGAATTGGTCACAGCTGTTGCTGTCGCTGCTTGACCAGTAACGTTATTGTTAGCTGCTACTGTCCAAGAATAAGTTGTATTAGCAGGAACGATATCATTGTTAGCCGGAGCAAAAGTAAATGCAGTACCCGTACAAATAGTTTGAGCAGAGTTAGCAATGGAAGCACTTGGATTAACCGTAATGGTAAATGTTTGGGCTGTACCTGTTACAGAAACTCCATAACCAAGTTTAACAGCTAGTGTTTTAACCGTTGTACCACATGGGTTTCCAAAAGTAGCATTATCAGCTACTAAGGAGAAAGTAGATTGTCCTATAGCGGCGTCTGAAACTATAGAATTACTAGTCGATGCATGGCAAGAACCTATAGTCCAGTTACCATTCGTTCCTGTTGGCGTACCGTATGATGCAAATTCAACAGAAGTCCAAATCTTTCCTGCTGGGGCAGTCATTGTTAAAGTTTGACCTTCTGAAACAGCATAATACTGATATTCTTGAGTTACATAAGCCTGCGGCGTTACAGTTAAGTTTGCTGTTTGAGCAACGTTTGTTGGGATTGTTGGAGTAAAGGTGATGTCATTTGAGCCACTTGCGGCCAAACCAATTGTAGTATTGTCGTTAGTCCAGTTATAGTTGGTATTGGCAGTTGTACCAGTAAAATCAACAGTAACAGCAGTGCCCTCACAAGAAGTTACGTTTGCTGGGTCGTTAACATTAGGAACTGGATCTACAGTAATTGTAAATGTTTGTGCTGCACCAATACAACCAGCGGCAACTGGAGTAATCGTGATTGTGCTACTTATTGGAGAGCTCGTACTATTGCTTGTTGTAAATGCATTAATATTTCCTGCACCAGAAGCCGAACTTAAACCAATTGATGTGTTCGAATTGGTCCAGTTAAACGTTGTATTTTGAACTGGGCCTGTTACTGTTGTTGCAGTAGCAGCGGAATTTGCTGGATATACGACATTTGCAATCGCATCTACACTAGGTGTAGGTAAAACTGTAACATTGAAAGTTGTGGTTGTGGTTGAACCATTCTCATCCGTCACGCTTAACGTAATCGTTGAATTCCCTGTAACACCTGCAGTAGGTGTGAAGGATAAACCTGCCACTCCTGCCGAAGTAGGCTGAACTACATTAATAGTAGAAATGAGCGCAGTATTTGACGATGTTGCAGCAACTACCAATGAGGCCTTAGTTGTCTCAACATCATTTACATTAAATGGAATTACCGCTGAAGTCTGTCCGCTACATGCGTCACTAATATTAGCCGGAGTTGATACTGTAGGCGCATTATTCGCAACGAGTGCCGGAGTTGTTGTGATCACATCGGTGCCACTATATGTACAAGTATTTATAGTTAAACCTGTCTGAGGATTTACAAACTGTAGGGTATAGGTGCCGCTTGCTGTTGAAGGCAAATTGACATTATAAAAACAGTATCCAGTACCAGTATTAGATCCTTGAATTGTTGCATAAGGCCCTGGCGCACCTGGAACACAGCTACTTGATGACCCATTAATCCAAATCGAAGATATCGCCGGCTCTAAAGATGGTTGAGAACCAGTTGACCATTTAAAAGTTATATTACCTGTCTTAGTTCCACTAGGAACAACTTGATATGCAGTATTAATTACACTATTGGCAAAAGGATTAGATCCTACACCTGCACAAACACCAGTATTATTCCCATTATTTCTTTGATGAACAGTAGGACAAGTTATTGCCGTTACAGTAACTGCGGCTTGGATTGTACAACCTGTATTTTGAGTATAGGTAATAGTAGTTGTACCTGGAGTCAGAGCAGAAACTAGTCCAGTAGTACTAATTGTAGCCACAGATGCAGAATTTGAAGCCCAACTTGTTGCTGTTCCTGTACCAGTTAGTTGTGTTTGGAATCCAGAACTTACAGTTGTTGTCCCGGAAATTGTTGGTATTGCATTCACAGTGCAAGATAGAGCTACGTTTTTGGTAGTAGCATTGGTAGAAGCAATCGTTAACGTACCACTACCATTAACTGTAGAGGCATTAGCCCTTACAAAGATAGGTGTTGATGCTATGTTGCCTCCTTGTCCTGGTGCAATTGTAATAGAATTTTGAAAACCTGAAGTAGCATTTTGTGAAACTTGGAAACCTGTCGGAGCTGTAATAATCATATCGGCTGTTAAGCCGTTTGCTGACACATTTAATGTCCCAGTATTAGAGATCAAACCACTACAAGCCGTTATTGACAAACTATTTACTGATGAGTTAACAGATGTCGGGATAATTGTGAGCGGCTGAGTAACAGAACAAGCATTATTATCTGTATATGTAATATTTACAGTTCCGCCAGCCACAGCAGTCACCTCACCTTGTGAAGAAATTGTTACTAAACTTGAGCTTGAAGTGGCCCAAGGTGTGGATGAATTAGCTACACCTGAGCCTGTAAGTTGTAAAGTGCTTCCACCTATATACATGTTTTGTATACCCGAAATAGTAGGAAGAGGGTTTACAGTAACTGTTATCACATTACTGTTAGCTACTGCACAAGCACCACTTGTTACAGCAGCTCTATAATATGTTGATGAACTTAACGCCGATGAAGTATAACTTGCAGAAGTGGCGCCTGAAATGGCATTCCACGTACTGTTATTTGACGAAGATTCCCATTGAATGGTTCCAGTGTTACCTGATAATGACAAATCTGCATTATCACCAGAACAAACTGAGGTAGCTGTAGCAGAAGCTGCTCCAGCTACAGTTGTTGGACTGATAACGATAGTGGTTACATTACTGATAGCAGAACCACAAGATCCATTAACAGTTAAATAATAATAATATGTGCCAGGTGTTGTGGTAACAATTTGCAAACCTCCTGTTTGTGCAAAATTTGCGCTTCCTAAATTTGTGCCCCCGACATTAGAATTAGATGTATTACTATACCATTGGCGTGTTAAAGGTCCGCTTCCTGTGGAATTACCACCAGCCAAAGTGTAACTTGCATTTTGGCATAAATTTACAGAAGCGGTTGCTTGCGAGGTGAATACAGGTGGCTCCAAAATTGTTGCTGAAACCGCCTTGGTTTGACTCGTTGCATTTGTAGAAGCTAATGTAATATTACCGGAATAAGTATTAGCTGCTATACCTGGAGTTGTTCTAACGTATATTTTGGTACTTGCAACACTACCAGAAGTTTGAGCCAACGTTATTGACGTAGGTGTAGTTGCTGTTCCTATCCATGTACTTTGGTCTGTTGATACTTGAAAATTTGCAGGTGGGGTAACTGTTAAAGCAGCCGTTAAATTGGCCCCTGAAACGGTAAACTCTTCATATCTCGGCAATGCTTGATAAGTCGTCTGACCAAAAACAATTGAACCTGTAGTAATATCAAAGGTCACTTGAGGGTTTGCACCTGGGAAGTTACCAGCTACAAAATATGGATTTGGATTTGCTACAAAAAAGTCATTTACTGACGTTTGAGTGTTTGTAAATGGATATGCTGGTGAAATATGATATGTGCCTGTTGCAGTATTGTAATACAAAGCCCATACATCACCATAAATATGATAATAATAATCTGTTTGCGTTAAATTAATGTTTGCAGATACTCCAGTATGATCAGCAATAGTCCTTGGCGAATTACAGTTGGTTATTGTGTTTAGGGAGTTGTTACTTAATGTAATTTCTGGAACCTCTCCATTTTGGTTTCTTATTACATATAATATGGAACCATTATTACCAATAATATCTACTTTCCCATCTGCATCCATATCTGCTATACTGATGTCATTCAATGTAATATTCGATATTTCTATAGCAGTTTCAAAAGATGCAGTATTTGCATTAGATGAGGTAATATTCTTTATGAAAAATGTTTTGGTTTGATCAGAAACAATTAAATCAACAAATCCATCTCCATTAATATCTCCAGCATTAACGCCATAGGTGTTTGAAGAAAAAGTAATGTCGTACGCACTTGCAAAACTTACATTTCCAGAAGTGGAAGTATTCAAATAAATTGAAATTTTAGTTCCTTGAGAAACAACAAGATCTAATTTTCCATCACTATTTATATCAGCTGAAATGAGATTATAAACAGAACTTATTCCTGTTATGGGCGTTACGTTTGTATAGGCAAAACTAGTTTGAGCTACACCTGTCGCCGTTGTGTTTCTCATAACATTAATCCCACTTGAATGGCCAATTATAACGTCTGTTTTTCCGTCACCATCTACATCAAAATTATCTGATGAAGTTGGGAAACTAGGATAATTTGAAACATTTTCGCTATAATATTGAGATC
This sequence comes from Crocinitomicaceae bacterium, assembly GCA_044372045.1. Taxonomy (GTDB): domain Bacteria; phylum Bacteroidota; class Bacteroidia; order Flavobacteriales_D; family Crocinitomicaceae; genus UBA952. Next base: position 101,744 of record JBILSN010000002.1, on the reverse strand, counting down.
CAGAACCTGTAGCAACAGAAAAAACTCCATTTGAAGAATTATTTTTACTGTAATATATCCAATATCCAATATTATAAAACCCACTAAAATCAATTTTTCCGTCACTATTCCAATCCAAAGGTTCTAATCCCGAAGAGACATTATATTCATTAAAGCTTGATCTAATATTAGAATAAGGATCAAATGATACATTGCCTGCGCTAGAATTATTAATATTTGCAAGCCCGCCGTTATATCCTCCATTGGACACAGCAAAATCTAACTTACCGTCGTTATTTAAATCTGTACATAGCATACTCCCTGTGGAACCGTAGCCCCATTGGTTATTAGTTGTGCTTGACAGCGATACCGAAGCGGAAGTGAAACTGCCAGCAGTTGATGTGTTTTTTGCTACTTTTAATGTGCCGTTGGATTCGTACCAAACTAAATCAGTTTTTCCATCATCGTCTACATCAACAACAAAATGTGATTTTGATTTGTATGTTGTAGGGTTAAAAGCTGTACTTATTTGATTTGTAGAAAAAGTGTTAGAAGAAAAATTACTTATAGCTTGAGAAGTAATAGAAAACTTATTATTAGAATAAACACTCAAATTGGTTCCCAAATTTGTAATTAAAAATTTACCATAGCCAGTTCCTTCTGGCACTGTAACTGTTAATTGTGTTGCTGTTGCTACACTTACATAACACTTCATGCCATTTAAACGGACAACATTATTAGATGCAGTTGTATTAAAACCTGTTCCTGTAATAGTTACAATTGAACCCGCCGCGCCACTCGTTGGAGAAAAAGACGTTATCGTTGGGACTTGTCCAAATACACCAAGGCCTGTAGCCAAGATCAATGCCAATACTCCTAAGGATCTTACAAATAGATTTGCTTTTTTCATACGTTTTGATATAATATGATCATGAGTATTTGAAACTTTTTGGTCTACTACCGTTAACGAAGTTTGATTTGCTGAGAATTGTTTCATAATTAATCCCATGTTTATTTTTAATTACTGTAAAGGCTGAAAAACAGCTCGCTAATTACAATTTATTATTTAACCAATAAAAACGATTATTATGCATTGAATCGTAATTTACTTAATCAAAGCCAAATATATGTAAAAGATACCGAATGGCAAAATAATTTAACCTCACCAAATCCTGTTATTAAGACAATGAAATATTCTCCTAATCAAAAAAGGCGAGCCTTGCGGCTCGCCTTTGCTTTTTGAAAGAAGTATTTATTGCTTGATCAAGCGTTGATTAAAGCTTGCCTGACCAGCTGTCATTCTAACCGTGTAAACTCCTGTTGTGAGGTTGCTCACATTCAATTCAGCTAGTTGGTTGTTGAAACTACCTTTTTGTACAGAAAGTACAACGCGACCACTCATATCGATCAATTCGATTTTATCGATTGTGAGGCCCATGCCGTTGTCTACAAATAAAGTGCTGCTCGTTGGGTTCGGGTACACCCTAAAATTGACTTCCAATGTTTCAATAGTTGCAGTGAAGTCGCAACTTCCGTCAACTATTACCAAAACCGTTGAGGTATCTGCAGGACATACCGTACTCGTTACAATATAATCGTAATTGAACTGACCCCCGATATTAGCTGCAGTATCTAAATAAGAAACCAGCGCTTGATTACTTGCGTTGTACCATGTTCCTCCAAGATCAACGCTTCCACTTAAACCTGCCAATAAGTTAAACGGCTCATTCAGGCATACATCAATACTGCCGTCTTCACCTGCACTTGGTGTGGCATAAACAATTACAGTTGACATTGCTTGATCTACCGCACAGCCATCGTTTACTGCGTAATTGAAAGTATAAGTTTGGGGTGATGCATAGTTATTAGAATTAAAAGTATTGCCTTGAAGTACAAGCGCCGGAGAGACAGGGGACCATTCTCCACCTAATATGTAGTTGGCAATACCTAAAAATAAGTTTACGCTTTCGCCATAACAAATCTCCAATGCCTCGCCTTCTACTCCGGCGTTAATGATTATTTCACTAATCTCAATCTTATATGTGCCTGGAGTGCCTGAACCATCGTGCAGCAGGTAATAATCAACGCCTGGTGTTAAACCACAAACGGTGAAATTTGGTGCTTGGCTAGTGCCGTCGATTTCGTCGTCGTTGGCGCCTTCTAATGAAAAGCTTGGTAAATTGCTGCAATCCGTACCAAAATACACGGCAATTTGACCATTGTATTCTACCCCCGTTGCATTGATACGCACGTCGCCAGAAGCTGGTGCCTTAAACTTAAACCATGTAGTGTTGTTCAAGTTATTGTTGGCCCAACCATTTGTGGTTTGAGCGCCGGTAATTGGAGGTGCTATTGCTACCTCTGCGGATGACACTGTGGCACCTGTGTTGTTATATAATAAACCTGGAGCGCCTACAATAATTTCGTGAGCTCCGCACGGGTTGTCATTGCTGATTGGCATGATTAAACTAATTGGGCCTACAAATGCAGAAGTATCTTGACCACAAACCGCTTGTACATAGACATCGATTTCCTGACCAGGATACCAAGCCGAATTAGTTGTGGTGTCAGTAAAGTTATTGTCTAAAACATAAGTAGCCCCGGTATATAAAGCTGAATCTTGTGGTACAACATGAAGATTAAACCCTGTCGATGGATAGAATGAAGTTACCGGAGACCAGCTCCAGCTGCTCATAAGGCTGTCAACAGCAGCAGTACTGGTAAGCGCCGTTGGATTGGAACAAATTGGTGGCGTCTGGAAGTTAAAAAATAATCCGTTGCTCTGAAGACCTCCTGCACAATCTGAATAAATGTACATGTCGTAATTGCCAAGAGGAATCAAGTTCAATAACTGAACTGAAGCTGCATTTACGGTTACTGTTGTGCCAGCTGTAAGTGGGTCAAAACCTGTAGGGCCGTAAACAACTGTCCAGGCGGTCTCGCCTGCAGCACTTGCAGTCCAGGTAAAGGCCCCTTCGTTAGGGAACAGATAAGTGGTGGTCAAGGCAACAGGATTTGGGCAATCTACATAGTAAAAATGTACACAACTGTTGTTTTGCAGATAAGCCTGATTGTTCATTGAAACGTTGATGTTTTGTGGGCCGCGCACACCAATCTCGGCATCTGCACCGTAGTCCCAGGTAGTAGGATTCCCCATTATCACATCATCGTAAACGTAATAGATTTCTTGAGTAGCCTCGTCGATAATTAATTCAAATGTGGCACCATCAGAAACCGGAGGATTAGTATAATGCGCTATATTCTCCCATTGTACAATAAACTTACTATTTGGAGTGGCTCCTATTTGTTCGTAGAAAACACCATTTGGTGCAAATGCGTCATCTAAGTCTTGTATATATGGGTACAGCCCATTCACATTATTGGGCATTGAAAAACTAATATTTGCGGTGGTCGTACCAAACTCAACACCACCATTATTGCCAATGGTCATGGTAGTAAAAAGATTGCCTTGATAAAGAACAGGAAAAGGCAAAGTAATGCCAAGTTCCGTATCGTCTAACAATCCAGCATTTGTTCCTGTTGTACTGATATCTACAAAACCTGTTGTTGGGCAATCGCTATTCCATTCGATGAATTGACCTTGGTTATATGTGTTCCATGAAACAAGCGGCGTCCAATAAGAGGAGTCGCCTGGGGAACATACTGCTCTTACTCTAGCTGAATAAAAAGCATATGAATTTAAGTTATCAATAAGATATGGATGAATGGTAGTAAATGCAGTTGTTCCGGTTCCTAACGCAAAACCTTGTGTGCCATACTCAACTTGCCATTCAGTTTCAGTGCCACCTGCTGTCCAGTCTATTGTTCCCGATGTAAAAGTACTAGAAACCACGTTTAGCAAAGTTGGCGGTGGGCAAGTTGGTGGTGGGGTAATATTCACCATATAATCTTCTGTTTCGCCCCAAGAATAGGTACCACAAGGTGATGGAGTGGCATTTGACTCGACAATAACAATACGCATACGCGTCAAGCCAGACAATGCAGTTGCCGGAATGCTCAAATTGATTGGAACATTAACTGTGACTAATGGGGGTAAAGAATTGCTCTGGTCATAGAGCATTTCGTAGGTATCAAACAAACCATTATGGTCTAAATCGATCCAAACACGCGTTCCATAATTAAAAGTACCAGATGTACAGTTATACAAATCTAACTCCATCGGGTAAGTAGCTCCAGGTGTAAGAAGCGTGGAGGTAGTTGTATAATCAGAATACGTGCCATTACAAGTTGTTGAGGAGTTATTAATTGTATTTAACTCTACACGCTGAATATCTCCATAGGTTGTGGCTGTAGCACCACTCGTACAATAACAATTATAAAAATCATTTGTGAGCACTGCCACCACAGAAGAAGTATCTGCAGAACCCGAACCAGTACAAGTAACAATACACTGATACCAAGTATCTACCGTTTGAGTACTTTGATAACCGGCATTTGTTGCTCCAGTAATGTTAGTAAATGGACCTGTTGCACTGGTTGCAAATTGCCATTGGTAAGTAATGCCTGAAGCAAGGGTGTTACCACTTAATGAAAGCGAATAGGGAACGCTCGGGCACACAGAAGAGACTGATGCATTTGCTGTGCCAGCAAAGACTGGTCCCGAACACGGAGGACTTGGTACATAATGGATTTTAATGTTGGGCCTCCAATTACCATAAGAGGTAGTCGAGGTAGTTGCCGTCAATAAAGTTGTAGCAGAGCCCGCAGAACCACTGGCCCAACCTATTGCCATGCCAGTTGCTGACTCTCTATAGAAATTAACTGCTCCACTGGCTGTACCAAGTTTTTGATGATCTGTTAATACCTGCAACGTTCCACCGGTATAAACGAATGGCGTGGTGAGAACAAAGGACTCCCACCCTGGTGCTGCCGCTGTAAAAGCTTGGTTTGTACTGTTGTAAACAGAAGTTGCACCATTGGTGAGATCTCCCCAACTAGTTCCGGTTGATAACATTGTTGCACTATTGTTTGCAAGTAAAATCTCAAAATTATTTGGCGCTGTAATAGTGCCTGAGGCTTTTTCCCACTCAATTTGCGTAATAATTGAACCAGGAGGTATTGTTGCTAATTCAGCCGAATTATAAATATAGGCATACTTTGAAAAATTAAAAGTTGAAGTAGCGGTGCTGCGATAAATTGGACCTGTATAATAATTTGTTGAAGCCGTACTCGTGCCAATTTGTAAAACTTGCGCTGCGATCTTAGTACATAATACAATAAATAGTAAACTTAATAGGTAAATTTTTTTCATATTGGAATTTTAATAAGCTAAGCTAAGGTTTCCTAAACAAAAAAGCCACCCCTAGGGGTGGCTTTTGAATATTCAATAGGTTATAGTTATTGTTTGACCACTCTGAATGTTTGAGTTGTGTTTACAGATGAAATTCGGATCATGTATATGCCTGTAGTCATAGATTCTAGGCGTAGTACGCTTCCGTTCTGAACCATAGCTTCTGAGATCACTAGTTTACCTTGCGCATCAAATACTTCTGCCTGAGCAGTAAGATCTGTAGGCATAGATATGCTCAAATCACCAGAAGTTGGATTTGGTTGAACAGACATCTCTATTTTGGTGAGCTGGTCCAAACCAACAGCATCAATGATTTCACAAGCAGATTGATCTGAACAGCCCTCAGCAGAGGTAACAATAACAGCATACGAACCATTTGCAATTGCTGTAAACGTTGCCGTTGAAGCATTTGGAACATCCGTACCAGAAACACAGTTGATCCATTGGTAGTTCATGCCAGCCGGTGTAGCAACCAATGTAGTATTGTCTAGAACTGAGATTGTAGCAACCGGTGTAGCATTTACGGTAACTGTTACCTGATCAATACTTGAACAACCATTGTTGCCTGTACCTGTTACGGTATAAGTAGCTGTAGTTGCAGGGGCAAAAGCTGTATTATTCACAACACCGCCCGTCCATTGATAGGATGTCGCACCTTGAGCTGTTAACGTAACGGATTCTCCAGAACAAACTGTTTGGTTCATGCCCGCGTCTACATCAGGCAAGGCAAGTACTGTGATGGTCAATTGGTCATTGTTTGTACAGTTGTTTGCACCTGTGGCAACCACATTGTATGTAGCCGTAGCGGCTGGAACAAAAGCCACTCCATTGGCAACGTTAGGCGTTGTCCAAGTAAGGAAACCTGTTCCTGTAGCATTTACAGTAGCAGACGCTCCCTGACAAACTGAGAAGTCAGCTCCTGCATCTACGCTAGGAATAGCAAGAATAGCAACCGTAGTATTTTCTGCAGAACTTCCACAGGCATTGTTTGCAATGTATGTAAAGTTTACTACAGACGGGTCATTTGCATTAGGCGTATAAGTCGCGTTTGCATTTGACACGTTAGGAGAAATTACACCCAAACCATTGGTTGTTATCCAATACCCACCAAGGCTATTCAAAACCACAGCGTTCAATGAAGCTGGCGCATTAGAACAAACTTGAGTGCTTGAACTAGCTACAACTTGTGGTAAAGTTTGAATGTTAACAATGACTTGATCATTATTGGTACATCCATTTGCTGCTGTTCCAACTACAGTGTAAGTTTGAGATGCTGTTGGATAGAATGTAATTCCTTGTGACACTCCGTTGTTCCAAGCATATGAAACAGCTCCTGATGCACTTAATGAAGTACCCATTCCTAGACATACTGTCTGATCAGCACCTGCATTAACAGCTGGTAAAGCTAATACCGTAATATTTACTTGGTCTTGAGTAGTACACCCGTTTGCACCAGTTGCAGTAACTGTTATTGGGCCAGATACTGTAGGTACATACTGTGTATTATTCACAACATTATTACTCCATACAAATGAAGTAACTGGTGTAGCAGTAGCAGCGGTTGTTGAAGCATTCAAGATAACAGGAGTGCCGGCACAAATACTTTGATCCACTCCGCCGTTAAGGATAGGTTGTGGTAATACAGTTACAACTACAGTATCTTGGTTTGCACAACCGTCAACGTCAAAACCGTTCACAACATATGACTGTGTTGCACCAACATATGATGTTGGAGCAGGCACGAAAGGTGTGTTTTGACCCGCACCGTTTGACCAAGTGTAAGTTAAGCCACCTGTTGCGTTTAAGATTAAGAATTCACCCGGGCAAACAGTAGCAGTCTGCATATTTGCAACCACTGTTGGCGCTTGAATTTCTACAGTTACTAATTGACGTGTAAACGAAGAACAACCATCTAGTTCACCTTGTGCATAGAAGTTGTATATACCTGGAGTTACCGTGTTTGGCAATACCTGTGTCCCAACTGACTCAAGTGTATATCCTGAGCCTAAAGATACGCCTCCTGTAGGAGCTGCATACCAAGTTACGTTGTTGGTTGCTGTTGTCTGTGGGTAACTAAGTCCCATAGTTATTCCCCAATTCAATAGCGTACCATTATCACCTCCAGTATCATCAATGATTTTTAAAGTCCATTGTCCTGCAGCGGCACTCAAGAATTGAGCTAGGTTACCTTCTGGTAAGAAAGTTCCAGTAAACGGAGAGGTCCCCGCAGTAATTAACGTAGTGGCACTTGTTGAGAAAACCGTGTTTGTGTAATTGTCGCCACTACCCCCATTGTCAGTTGACAATTCTATTTCTGTTCCATTAGGACCAATTAAAGACATATCAATATCAGAATTCCATGTATGCGTAAGGTTTACTAAAACAGATATAGATGTTACTGTTGCGGTTGCCGGTAATGTAACCAATAATGAGTTTTGTACCGGTGGTAAAGTGTTATTAATTGCTAAGCTTAGACCTGTGTTTGCAGCGTTAAGCGTAGCTGGTAGACTTGGGTTATTAACGGAAATAACTTCAGAAGTTTCACCTTTACAAGCCCAACCATTTGCCACAAATTCTGGAACATATGCAATCCAAGTTGGCTGATCAATAAAGATTGTTACTGAAGGAGCAACATCGCCTGTTGCATCTTTTACAACTACTGTATGGTTGCCGTAAGGTAAGTTTGTAGGAATTGCCCCGAATGCACCACCATCGACTGAATATGTAAATGGTGCTGTTCCACATGAGATTGTACCTAATGAGAATGAACCATTAGAAACGCTGTTACATGAAGCATCAATCGCAACGATATCAGCAAGAACATTTGTTACGTTCACAACTGCAGGTGTAGCTGCACTTAAACAAGCATTAGATTGCTTAGCATAAACAACATATTGTCCGACATTATTTAAGTTAGGCAATACAGTAGTGCCTAAAGCTTCTAAAGTTGCTCCAGTACCCAATAGTGTACCACCAGTAGCAGCTGAATACCAGCTAAAAGTATAATTATAAGATGGTACAGATCCGCTATACATTTGTGATGCAATATTAGCAGTATTAGTCATGACAGCAGTGTGAACTGTTGATCCGCCAGTTACGATATTGAAAGAACATTCAGACAAGTAACTTCCTTCCGTCCATTCAGTTGTAATTGCTGTTCCTTCCGGAATGCTAAGTGTTGTAGAGAAGTTTGTTCCGGTAGTGAAAGTCAATGTTTCAGCTAAAACACCGTTATACAAAACTTTCAAGGAATTGCCATTCCAGCCATCTCCGTAACTATCAATTAAATTGAAAGTGTAGGCAACGTTCATTGAAGAAGGTGTAGCGGTAAATGCAGCACTTGTAGCACTTGGACAAATTGAAATAGTATCCATAGCAATAATTGGTGCAGGCGACGCTGAAGGAACTACAGTGATGTTCACTGTATCAATTTCAGTACAGTTTCCGTTTGTAGCTGTTACAATATAAGGCATAGAACCTGAAGCAGTTGGTGTAAAGGTTTGTGTAGCACCTGTTGCTGTTGAACCAACACCAGCTCCTGCATTTGGAGAGGATATCGTATATGTATAAGGCGGGGTAATAGCAGAGCTCATATTGAGTGTAACATTATCGCCAATACAAATTGCTGCTGCTGAATTTGCAAAGCTAATAGGAGCGGGTTGAGAAACACCAATAACAACAGGTGCAAGCTGGCTATAGCAGCCGTTTGTGCCAAGTTCAGTAACGTAATAAGTAACGGCACTTGATAATGGGGAGCCATATGTTGAATCACCTGGGGCAAAGTTTTTATACTGAATACTGAGGTTGTCGATTGCAGCGAGCATATTAACAAAACCAGTTCTTGCCTTGATCACATGCTTCCATGTCGCTTTATTTGCGCTGAGGTAAGCATTTGGTAATTGAACATCTTGAAATAAAGCGTTGCCATTCACAGACAAAGTAAGTTGGCCGGCGGCGTTAATGACAATTGTAATCCTTGAAGAGTCTGAACCAAGCCAAGGTGTATCCACCGTACTTGCGAGGACACCAGAAGTTGCCGAAGTAAAAGAGGTTGCCGTGTTGTTGTACAAAAGGTAAGTGCCTTTGATATTATTCCCTGAGGTACCATAAGCGTCAAAAGAAATTTTGACTCCGCTACCTGTACCAAGCTCAGCGCCAGGCGAAGTTGCTGTGGCAGAGGCATCCGTTGCAAAACTCCATGAGAAACCGTCAGCAACAGGGTTTGCAGAGTTTGTTGTTTTAACATCAAACTCTACTTTATATGCTTTAGCATCAATCCCTTCATTTACAGTTATTCCCCCTAGTTGAGAGTTTGAAGCAGGAACGAGCTCCAACCATCCCGGAGTATTAGTTAGGTTTGCAGAGCCATTAATAGAAGCACCAGTAGCGACAGATGTTCCGCTGAAATCATCTGTGAAGAAAGTAGTCCAAGTACTTGCAACAGGTGGGCTTTGAACTACGTTTCCTGCGGTAGCGGCATCGTACCAGTAAAACATACCAGTACCTGCAGCACCTGCAGCAGAAGCAACCGAAGCTGCCGGAATACCAGTACCACATTGTGTGCTACTCGTTGCAATTGGAGCTGCCGGAACCGCGTTTACAACTACTGTTGCAATAGAAGATGTAATAGGGCAAATACCAGCCATTACTTCACAAGTGTAGTCGGTAGTAGCAGTAGGAGCTTGTGTTAAGGAAACACCTGTTCCGACGTTTGTTGTACCCGCAAACCAAGTTGCACCACTGGCTACTGTAATAGTGTAGTCTTCAAGCTCTCCCCAAGATGAGGTAGTTGCATAGCTAGTAATGAGTGTTTCCAAACAAACAACGCGCATGCGCATGGTTCCGAATACCCAAGACGGTACTGTAAAAGAACCTGTACGGGTGTGTGGTCCGTTAATAACGGCAGGTGGTTGATAAACCATTTCGCCTGCATCTGTGAAATCACCGTCTTTGTTGTAGTCAATAAAAATGGCAAGTGAATTATCATAGAAAGTTGGGAGGTCAATACTTGAAATAGCAAAGTTGTACGTGCTGCCAGCTACCATTGGAATGTTGGTAAGCGCAGCAAAGTTTGAATAACGACCTGCAATACCTGTTGCGGTTCCGACTGCACCATCAAGACTTAAGTAAGCAGAAGTGTTATTAAGAAGTGTATCACCATTAGCATTAATGATGGTTACATTACCGATATCTTCATCGGCGGTTGAACTTACTGGAGCGTCGGTGTAAGCAGCAACCGGTGAAATAACAGCATTTAAAACTGTAGACTCACCAGCACAGATTGTGCTTGGTGTAGCAACCGCTGCTACTGTAAGGCCCAATGTTGGGCTATCTTGGTAAGAACCAGAAAGTGTAGTCACCAAGCTGTAAGAGTTGGTAGCAGAAATCGTCCAAGAAACTACCGCATTTGAAGGAGTTGCTGCCGGAATTTCTGCTGTGTAGGTATTTCCGGATGTGTTGGTCATCGGAATGTTATTGTTAGTTACTCCACCATTAGTGGTATAACTAAACGTAATTGCATTTGATGGACAACTAGCAGAGATGGTAAATAAATTAGTGCCAACAGATGAAGTTGAGTTGTATGGCAGCGTAAATATCGATGTGCCAGAAGGATTTACTACACTTAAACCTACCTCTTCTGGATAACCACCACCATTATTCCAAAAAAGCGAATACGAGCCGCCATTTTGTAGGACGACAGATTGGGTTGAAGAGCCACCGGCAGTGAAGGAGGAACCTAAGGTTGCTACTACAGTTGATCCGTCTAGGATTTGCATAGTGGCACCATTCCACCCATCTGCAAATTGATCCGATAGGTTAAACGTGTAAGGGCATGAAGGAACCGAAAATGACCCGGACCCAACCAAAATTTCTGCACTTATAGTATGTGCAATTGCACTCGAACACGAGGGTGCTGTAATGCTGTTTGTAGAAATACTTGGTGCAAATGCATATTCAACCTGCACTGCGTTGCTGTTAGTAACAGCACCGCCGTTAGCACAAGTTACTGCACATTGAAAGTATGTAGTAGCAGCAATGGTTGTACTTAGGGTGAGGCCATTTGCACCCGCAATATTGGTGTAAGTAATGCCATCAAGCGAAGATTGCCACTGATAAGACAATCCTGTTGACGAGAGGAGTGGAAGCGTATTAGAAAAGGCTAAGTTTACATTAGTTGTAGTGTTGGATACAAAAGGTACTGATGCTGTGATAGCTGGAACTGTTGGGGCACCAGCACAAGGAGTCAAAAATAATGGTTGGAATTCCCAGTAGTCGTTATCTGAAATACCGATTCCATTTCCTGCTTGTGCAATATTATTTGAGCCGAATTGGGTCGCTGTTGTGGAGTTTAACTGTACTCCGACCGTTGTAGTCAATGCTGGTGTAGCATTTCCATATGTGTCGACGATATATATCTTGTTCGATGATTCTTCTAATACTGCTGCCATGTATGTAAAACTAACACTTGGGGCACCTATTTCATAAGAATACCAATAAACCCAAAATTGTCTATTTGGGGCAGAACCAAAAACTCTGTAATAAACTAAGTCGTTAGATCCAATTGGTGGGGTGTTAGTAAATGCATCCCACATTACACAAATGGTTTTATTTGGCAATGTTGCACTGGGTAGGTTTTCATTAGAATTTGGAGGCGTTCCAGTAACACTAACATCAAAAGTTAACAGGCCATTTGCGCTTACTTTGAATTGTGTAACTGGAGCTCCATAAAAATTAAAAGAAAAAGGTAAGGAAATTGCTGGAGACCAAGCATTGGCAGACAGCGAGGCTGCAAGACCGCATGAGGTCCAGCCTGAAGTGCCTGGAGCATCGCTAGATAAGTTGTAAATTGAGCCCGGATTTCCAGCATTTGGAAAGTAATTGCCAACATAAGTAGCCTGAGCGTTTGCTGTCGTGAGAGACAGAGCAACGAGTACAAAAGAAAAAATGCACGACAATCTAAACGTAAAACTTTTCATAGTAGTAACTTTAGTATTTGTAATTTTGCCAAATATATTGAATTTTTCGATTATAAAAAATTTTTTCTCATGTCATCTAAATTTGCACTCGTCTGTGGATCAACCAAAGGAATTGGCCTCGCTATTGCACAACAACTAGCCAACGACGGTTTCTCTGTTGTTCTTACGGCTAGAAATGAAGAGCGCTTGCAAACAGCACTTGCCACATTAGATGTGGCTCATGGTCAAGTACACCAATATTTCGTGTCTGATTTTACTGACCCGGCAGGATTAAAAATTGCAATCACCAAGTTTATTCGTATAAACGGTGACATCCAAATTCTTGTCAATAATACAGGTGGGCCAAAAAGCGGGCCTCTTGTAGATGCAGATACTAGCGAATTTCTAGCGGCGTTTAATCAGCACCTCATATGTAACCATATTTTAATGCAGGCAGTTGTTCCGGGAATGAAAGCCGCTGGTTTTGGACGCATCATTAATATCATCTCAACATCGGTTAAGCAACCGCTGCCTAATTTGGGGGTTTCTAACACCATTCGTGGGGCTGTAGCAAGTTGGTCCAAAACGCTTGCCAATGAATTAGGTGCATTTGGTATTACAGTTAATAATGTCTTGCCGGGTGCTACCAATACCCAACGCCTTACCGAAATTGCAAAAGTTAAAGCCGAGAAGACCGGCGAAAGTATTGCTGAGATTTTAACTGAAATGGGGCAAGAAAGCCCCATGAAACGCATTGCCGAGCCACATGAAGTGGCTGCAGCTGTCGCATTTTTAGCATCGCCCGCGGCTTCTTATATAAATGGTATTAACGTGCCGGTAGATGGCGGCCGTACGAAAAGTTTGTAAAAAACTGTCGAAGCACTTGATGCTTATTTATTCTTTTTGGCCAAAAAGGAACGGTAAGCCAAAAGCGTTGGAAAACCTAATAACAAACTAGCTGCTAACATGTAACCTCTACGTGTGAGATAGAAATCTACGACACCCACCATCTCGGATTCTTGATAACCAATCCCCACAAAATAAGCCAAACTTAAGGGAGCCTCAAGAGTGTATTTTTTGCCATTGTGTGCATAAACAATTTCACCCTCAAACAAATTGGGGCTTACCAAAATGAGCACGCCGCCTATAAGAATGAAACTGAATAAAAATACAAACCAAGGCTTGAGAAGTAAAGTTTTGAATCCTTCCATGCCGCAAAGTTAGGCCAAATCTGTCTATTTTCGCAGCGCTATCATGAAACGCATTGCCTATTTATGTTTGTCAGAGGGTTGGGGCGGTTTAGAAATGAACCAACTGCGCAATGCACAACAAATGCAAAGTCGCGGTTATGAGGTCTTAATCATTGTCAATTTTGGGAGTCCTGTTCATCAAGCGGCGAAACAGGCGAATATACCTATCTATATAGTGCAACAAAAACCAAAGCATTATCAATTGTATTTTGCTCTAAAATTAGTGGTGTTTCTTACCCAGAAAAACTACCATCATCTCCTTTTTAGAAATAACAGAGAACAAAGCATTGCTGCGTCTATTTCATTCTTTTCACGCGGCAAGATCAAAACGCACTACTTCATGGAAATGGCCCTCGGTGGAAAGCGCGCTCAGTTTTATCGAACACTTCGCTATGCCTTAATGAGCACTTGGGTTTGCCCACTGCCCTATCTTCATGCACAAGTTTTACAACAAACACGAATTGCCAAACATAAGGTTAAAGAAATACCATCTGGGCTCATTTTAAAGCATGAATCCTACGTGGATAAGTCAAGCGCCCGAATGGCTCTACAGTGGCCTGTAGATAAAAAACTCATCGTTGTGGTGGGTCGGATTGACCCTAAAAAACGACAAGCCTTTGTTTGGGATTGCTTTAAACAGCGAACAAATACCGATGAATTTTTAATATTTGTAGGCGAAAGTACTCCTGATGAGCCAAGTTCCTATTATTTGGCACTTCAAGAAAAAATATCAAAGCACCCTAAAAAGCAGCAAGTGATTTGGGCTGGGTTTCATCAAGAAATGAGGCTTGTCTACCGCGCTGCTGATGTCGTTATTTCAGCTGCTGATAAAGAAACAGTGGGTATGGTCACGCTCGAGGCACTACAAAACAATTGCCCTGTGCTTGGGGTGAACAACGGCGGAAGTAAAGAAATCATGGAGCTATTCGGAGGAGGGCTTTGTTTTGAATTGAATAGTACCCCCTCCCTTTCAAATGGAATTGATCAAATTTTGGCAGGTGCTTTTCCAACACTCAATAAGGCCGATTTTGAACAACATTTTGACTTTAGCCGCGTTTGTTCGCTAGTAGAAACAGAAGTATTGGGGCTTGACGCGCCAATTTTTCAGTAAATTCGTTCAATGGATTTATATACCTCTAAACAGCGCTGGAAACTCCTGCTTGTCATTTTAGCACTTGCAGTTGTGGGTATTTCTTTATTCTATTCGAACCAACGGATTCAAAAAATTGGCGAACGAGAGCGCACAAAGGCCCAACAATGGGCACTTGCGCTGCGCAAAAAAGCAGAATTAGTTGCTTTGAGTACCGATATATTTTCAGCTCTCCAAGAAAAAGAACGTCAAAAAATGGCGTTGGTGGTCAGGGCCAACCGCACCCTTTTAGGAGCCTCTGACCTCACTATAAGTCAAGATGTAGATTTCGCACTCGAAATCATTGAGGCCAACAAAGACATTCCATTCATCTTGTTGAATGACGATGGTAGTATTTCACAATCTAGGAATATTGATCCACAAACCCCAAAACCAGTCATACTGCAACTTGCCAAGGACTGGATTGCCAAAGGACGGAGTTATCAAATCCAAGTATTTGAGGACATGTACATGACCCTATGCCATGGATTCTCCACGGAATTGCTGCGTTTGCAAGCGCATTCAGACTCCTTGATTCGCTCTTTTAACGCCGACCTTACGGACCAAAAAAGCTTAGTTCCAGTGTTATTGTTCGACCCGCAAACCAAACAAGTTGAGGCCAGTAATTTGGACCCCGAGCAATTGAATGTGCAAAACATCAAACAAACCTTAAAAGAAATGTCGGGTGCTTACCGCCCCATTGAACTCAATATCAAAGGAAATACAAAACTACTTTATCTAAAAGACAGCGAAGAAGTCAAGCAACTTTTTTGGCTGCCCTATTTGCAATTTGGCGTGCTTGGGCTATTAGTACTGGTGGGCTATTTGCTCTTTTCGATGTACCGCAAAGCAGAACAAAACCAAGTTTGGGCAGGAATGGCCAAAGAAACCGCGCATCAATTAGGAACGCCGCTGTCTTCTATGATGGCATGGGTAGCACACCTAGAACAGCAAGAAATTGACCCCATGATTCCGAGAGAAATGCATAAGGACCTCGAACGTTTGGAGAAAATTACCGACCGCTTCTCCAAAATTGGATCTGGCGCTAAACTCGTTGAAGGAGATTTAGCCGCTACAATCGAAAACAACCTACTGTATCTCAAGGCACGTTTGTCGCAAAAAGTGGAAATGCAATTCGAAATAAATGGAGAGCGGCCGCTCATGGTGCTGCACAATTCCTCTTTGATGGAATGGGTAGTTGAAAATATCTGTAAAAATGCAGTGGATGCGATGGAAGGAAAAGGAACCCTGCGTATCCACATTCAAGAAGTAGCTGAATGGGTACACATCGATATCTCCGACACCGGAAAAGGTTTGACGCCAAAACAATTCAAAACCATCTTTGAACCCGGATATTCTACCAAAAAAAGAGGTTGGGGGCTCGGGCTTACCCTTGTCAAGCGGATTGTTGAGGAGTACCATAAAGGGAAAGTGTTTGTGTTAGATTCTGCGCCTGACAAAGGCACTACATTTAGGATTTCCATCCCGCACTAAAATCCGAACGCTAAATTCTGTCTATCTTTACCTTTCAAAACCACAAATATGGAAATGCTTGTTCTGACCGAGGTTCGCAATCAAATTGCCTACATTACAATCAACCGACCACAACAACTCAACGCCCTCAATAAAGACACCATTGAAGCCCTACACTATGCCCTAGATACGGCAGATGTCGACCCGGAAGTTGGCGTCATTATCTTGACCGGCAGCGGTGAGAAAGCTTTTGTAGCCGGTGCAGACATCAAAGAATTTGCAGATTTTAACATCGCGGAAGGTGGGCAACTTGCTTTACATGGCCAGCAAACCCTTTTCGATTTCATAGAACAACTCAGCACCCCCGTTATTGCAGCAGTGAATGGCTTTGCCCTTGGTGGTGGGCTAGAACTCGCAATGTCCGCACACATCCGCATTGCCAGTAGCAACGCTAAAATGGGCCTTCCTGAAACTTCATTGGGCGTCATTCCTGGTTATGGTGGCACCCAACGCTTGGCCCAACTCGTCGGGCGCGGTAAAGCTAATGAACTCATTTTTACAGCCGGCATGCTCAAAGCTGAAGAGGCACTACAATGGGGTTTGGTCAATGCTGTTGTTGAACAAGCAGACCTTCTTGCAAGTTGTGAAGAAATGGCGAAAAAAATACTGAATAACTCCCCAATGGCTATTGCCGCAGCCATTCGCTGCGTCAATGCAGGCTTTACAAGTGGGATTCATGGCTACCATGTCGAGATCGAAGAATTTGGAAAATGTTTTGGCACCAAAGACTTTAAAGAAGGAACCTCCGCATTCTTAGAAAAACGCAAGCCTAACTTTAGAGGCTAAGCAATGAGCAATCCGATTCGCAAATTAGTTGGCCAAACCGCCATTTATGGGCTGCCCTCCATTATCGGAAGGCTGCTCAACTATTTGTTGGTCCCATTGCACACCTACTATTTTGCACAAACCTCTGATTACGGCGTCATTTCCGAGCTGTACGCTTGGGTGGCCTTCTTAATTGTATTGCTCACTTTCGGAATGGAAACCGCTTTTTTCCGCTTTTTACAAAACGAAACCGACAAAGACAAAGCCTACGGTGCAGCATTTTGGTCTGTGATGGGTATCAATGCCTTATTCTATTTAATACTTCTTTACTTTAACAACGATATTGCCACCGCTCTTCTTTTTGAAGGACACAACGAATATGTAGTATTGCTTGGCACCATCGTGATGATCGATGCCGTTACAGCGCTGCCCCTAGCCCGCCTGCGCGCTGAAGAAAAAGCGCTGCGTTTTGCCACTATTCAAATGACCAGCATAGGGCTCAATATCGTGTTGAATGTCATTGCTATGGTCTTCTTTTTTAGTCCTCAACGACCTGAAGAAGGTATTTTGTTTATCCTGTTGGCCAATTTGCTTGCCTCGCTATCCAAACCGCTATTGCTGTACGATAGTATTTTCAATGTGCTTTTTGTCCGAGATTGGAGCCTTTACAAACGCATGTGGCGCTATGCCATTCCATTAGTTATTGCCGGTTTTGCGGGTATTGTGAACGAAACTTTCGATCGAATTTTACTCAAGCATCTCCTTTATGATCCCGCCGTGCCCGAGTCTTTGAACTATGCGGAGTCTCAGGTGGGTATTTACAGTGCTTGTTATAAATTGGCCATGCTCGTCACGATTATTTTGCAAGCCTACCGCTATGCTGCTGAGCCTTTCTTTTTCAAGCAAATGCAAAACCAAGACCGCAATACGATATATGTGCGCGTCATGAACATCTTTGTTGCTATGGTTTGTGCCATATTTTTATTGGTCAGCCTCAACCTAGACATTTTCAAATATTTTATCCAAAAAGAAGCCTATTGGGAAGGACTGAAGGT
Source organism: Crocinitomicaceae bacterium (assembly GCA_044372045.1). Lineage (GTDB taxonomy): Bacteria > Bacteroidota > Bacteroidia > Flavobacteriales_D > Crocinitomicaceae > UBA952. The sequence goes on along the minus strand of JBILSN010000002.1, from coordinate 83,766 downwards.
TGTGCCCATATTGCTTCTTGCCAACGTTTTCTTGGGCATTTATTACAACCAAAGCATTTGGTATAAACTTAGTGGTAAAACACAATACGGCGCCTACATCACTATAATAGGAGCAGCACTCACTATTGCCATTAACATTTATTACATTCCACAATTTCAATACATGGCGAGTGCATGGGCCACACTCATTGTCTATGCCACACAAATGCTCCTCTCCTATTGGCTTGGGCAGCGCCTCTATCCTATTCCATACAACGTCAAAAAGTTTTTGCTCTATCTGGGCCTTAGCTTGTTATTATTCTGGATAGGCCGCCAAATTCAGTTTACCAATTCAATGGTCAATCACTTCTTACACAACCTCCTCGTTTTCTTTTTTGTAGCATTTGCTTTTGTGCTCGAAAAAAATAACCTTCGCAGCAGTACCACACACTAACCAAACAATTTCTGCGTTAGGGTGTTTATTTAGCTACCGAAACGCTTAACTTTGCTCATATGTCTCTTCATCCGTACAAGCCCGGCCCCTTTTTATCGCAAATCACTGTTCCGAGCGATCTACGCACGAATTTCACCGAAGAACAACTTCCGCAAATTGCACAAGAATTGCGTCAATACATTGTCGATGTCATTTCAGAAATTGGCAATTCACACTTTGGTGCTTCACTTGGCGTTGTAGAACTTACCGTTGCTTTGCACTACGCGTTTAATACTCCTGACGACCAACTCGTTTGGGACGTCGGACACCAAGCCTACGGACACAAAATCTTAACTGGGCGCAGAGAGCGCTTCCATACCAATCGTTTAAAAGGTGGTATCTCTGGTTTTCCGAAACGTTCGGAAAGCGAATACGATACGTTCGGTGTTGGCCATTCGTCTACCTCTATTTCTGCCGCTCTTGGCATGGCTGTTGCCAACCAATACAAAGGCGAAACGCAGCGCCAACACATCGCTGTTATTGGCGATGGCGCCATGACCGCCGGTTTGGCGTTTGAAGGGCTCAATCACGCTGGTTTCGAAAAAGACGCCAATTTGCTCGTTATTCTCAACGATAACTGCATGTCTATTGACCCCAACGTTGGTGCGCTTAAAGAATACCTCACCGACATTACTACCTCGCACACCTACAATAAAGTTAAAGACGAAGTTTGGAAACTTCTTGGCAAGGTTTCTAAATTTGGCCCAGATGCCCAAACCATTGCCTCTAAAGTTTCACATGCCTTGAAAGGCACCCTCTTGAAGCAATCCAATCTTTTTGAAGCTTTTAATTTTCGTTATTTTGGCCCTGTAGATGGCCACGACGTTATTGGCTTAGCTAAAATTTTGGCAGACCTTAAAGATATTCCCGGACCAAAAATCTTGCATTGTGTTACCCGTAAAGGCGCGGGTTACAAATTCTCGGAAGAAGGCAACCCTACAAAATGGCATGCTCCGGGTGTTTTCAATAAAGAAACTGGTGAAATCGTCAAAATTGTACCTAAATCACCTGAACCACCCAAATACCAAGATGTGTTTGGCTACAGCATAGTTGAGCTCGCAGAAAAGAATGATAAAATTATGGGCGTTACCCCAGCAATGCCTTCGGGTTGTTCATTGAATATCATGATGCAAGCCATGCCCAAACGTGCATTCGACGTTGGTATTGCCGAACAACACGCCGTTACCTTTAGTGCAGGCCTTGCTACCCAAGGATTGGTTCCGTTTTGTAATATCTACTCCACATTCATGCAGCGTGCCTTTGACCAGGTCTTACACGACGTTGCCCTGCAAAACCTCAATGTTGTCTTTTGTCTGGACCGAGGTGGTTTGGTTGGTGCGGATGGCGCTACACACCACGGCGTTTACGACCTCGCATACATGCGCATGATCCCAAACATGATTGTTTCAGCCCCCATGAACGAAGAAGAGCTTAGAAACCTCATGTACACTGCTCAATTGCCTAATCAAGGTCCGTTCTCTATTCGCTACCCGCGCGGTAACGGCGTCATGACGGATTGGAAAACAGCATTTAAAGAAATCAAAATAGGGCAAGGACGTAAAGTCACTGCAGGAGAAGACATCGCTATTCTCACCATCGGACACCCCGGTAATTTTGCACAAGAAGCCATTGAGCAACTCAAAGGTTCAGGTGTATCCGTTGCTCATTACGACATGCGATTTGTCAAGCCACTAGACACCATCTTGCTCCACGAAATCTTCAGTAAATTCAAAAAAGTCATCACCGTAGAAGACGGCTGCTTGATGGGTGGCTTCGGAGCTGCTGTCCTCGAATTCATGGTCGATCAAAAATATCAGGCAGAAGTGACGCGTTTAGGCATTCCAGACGAATACATTCACCACGGAACTCAAGAAGAGCTCTGGGCAGACTGCGGCTTTGATACTCAGTCTATTGTACGCACAATCACTAGTATTTTCAATCTACAACAAGAAAAAATTACAACGCAAAACGTCGGCTAAAACCAAATTATTGTAATTTGGACCAAAACTTTAACGACTAACATGCAAAAAACTAACTATGGCGCCTTCGGGACGCTAATTGTCATCTTTTTCTTTTGGGGCTTTGTTGCCGCATCCAATTCCATCCTGATTCCCGTTTTTAAAAAAGCGCTAACCCTTACTCAGTTGCAGTCTCAGCTTATTGAGTTTGCCTTTTATGTCGCGTATACAGTCGGGTCTCTTATTTACTTCAGTATATCAGGCCTACTCAAGCAAGACATCTTAAATAAAATTGGCTATCGAAACGGGCTGGCGCTAGGCTTGTTAATTTCCGCAGCCGGAACACTTCTTTTTATTCCAGCTTCTGCAAATGGTGGTTCTTTTCCATTGCTACTTGGCGGCCTTTTTATAGTTGGGCTTGGTTTTTCTTTACAACAAACCGCTGCGAACCCTTTGGCTATTCAAATGGGGGACCCTGCCAAAGGAAACGCGCGCCTCAGTATGGCGGGCGGCATCAATAACCTAGGTACTACCATCGGGCCGGTCATTTTATCCTATGCCATTTTTGGTGGTCTTACTAAAGAAAATACAGTTTTAGATTTAACAGCAGTTCAAATGCCTTACCTCATTCTCGGCGCTACTTTTGTTTTGGCCGCTTTATTCTTTAAATTTTCGTCTGTTCCAGACTCGATCGGTGACAACAATCAAAATGAGCCTGGGCAATTACTCCAGACCCTACGTGAACCACAGGTTATCTTAGCCATGATAGCCATCTTCTTATATGTCGGGGTAGAGGTAGCAACCCAAAGTAACTTGCCAGAATTTATGAAACAGCATTTGGGCAAACAAGAAAGTGAAGTTGCCCCTTATGTCTCCTTATTTTGGGCAAGCATGATGATCGGCCGTTGGGCATCAGCGGCAGGTGTCTTTGAAAAATCTAAAGTATTCAATCGTGTCATGGGCATATTTTTGCCATTGGTTGCCTTCGGCATATTTGCGCTAGCCAATACAATAGGCGGTTCAGACGTATCTACCTTTATGCCATATATTGGTTTGGTATTTGTATTAATTGCCGCTGATTTCTTGTCAAAGGGCAACCCTGTTCGCCAAATTATACTCTACTCAAGCTTAGGTGTTTTAGCGCTCATTATAGGCATTTTCGGATCTGGATATGTAAGTGTGTTTGCGTTTATTTCAGTTGGTTTATTTTGCAGTACGCTTTGGCCATGCATTTTTACACTGGGTATTACAGGCATGGGCACCAAAACCAATATTGCCTCTAGTTTAATGATCTTAATGATCATGGGTGGAGGGGTTATTTCTGTTACACAGGGCTGGCTCTCAGATAACAGCCTTTTGGGTATCCAACATTCTTATTGGGTTGGCGTTGCGTGCTTTGCTTACTTAATTTATTTCGCAATTCGGACCGCTACTATTCTCAAAAACAAAGGAATTCATACCTTTGATGCTGCATCAAACGGACACTAATGGGAATGTACAAAATTGAATTTCACGATTTCTTTACTGCAGCCTTTTCTGTAGACTGCATTATTTTTGGCTATAAAGCCGGACAAATTAAAGCGCTACTCATCAAGCGCGCCATGGAACCCTACGAAAATTTCTGGGCAATCCCCGGAGATTTAGTCTACCCCGACGAAGACCTCCCAGTTGCGGCAGAAAGAATTCTAAAAGAGCTCACAGGCCTTGATGATATCCAAATGCATCAGTCGCAGTCTTTTGGGCACCCAAAAAGACACCCACAAGGGCGCGTCATTACCATTGCACATTTTGCTCTAGTGCGCATCGAAGATTTTCAGGTGAAAGCATCTTCATGGGCAGACGACATCAGTTGGGTGCCGCTCAACGAAGTGTCTACACTCGCATTTGACCACAACCATATCCTAGAAAGTACCTATGACATGCTCAAGCAAAAACTGCAAAATGAACCTGTTTGTTTTGACTTATTGCCTGAGCGCTTTACATTAAATGAATTTCAGCAGCTATATGAGTTTGCCTTTGAACAAGAAATGGACAAAGCCAACTTCAGAAAGAAAATCAAATACATTCCACTTGTTGCGCTCAATGAGAAGCAAAAAAACGTGAAGCACCGACCTGCTAAGCTTTTTTCTTTTGATCACGAGACCTATCAGCAACGCCTTTTGGCAAACGAATACAGCTTCAAAATGTAAAAATTAAACACTTATTGTATTTTTTACAATAATGTTTGTACCTTAGACCATCGCTTTCACTCATAGTCGGGCGTTAAACAGGTTAATAATCAAAGAAACGGAGAGGAGTGTCTCCGTTTCTCTTTTTACAGAATGCTGTTTTTCTTATAGATACGAAAACTTATTGTTAATTGTACAATAATTTAATTTTTGCGTATATTTAACCCACTCTAAAACTAAAATAACATGATCAGAACACTAGTCATGGCACTGCTTTGTTGCATTGGTGTCACGCAGGTCTATGGACAAACCATCACCGGATCCATCATCAATGAGCGCTCCGAAGCTGTTCCATACGTCAAAATCACTGTCAAAAGCAGTAAAAAACCATTTTTAAGTGATGTAAAAGGACTTTTTCAAGTTAGCGTCACGGACCCAGCAACCGACGTGCTCGTTTTTACTGCAATGGGCTACCAAAAACAAGAAGTGCCTGTTGCCGGCCAAACAAACCTCACCGTAGTTCTTTTAGAAGTATCTCAAGACACCAAAGACGTTGTGGTCGTCGGGTACGGCACTGCAAAATCTAAAGAATTAACAGGTGCTACTTCTAAAGTAAAGGGTGAAGACCTCGAAAAAATGAACATGACCCGTATGGACCAAGCCCTGCAAGGTCAAGTATCGGGGGTAACAGTGTCTAGCAACTCCGGTTCTCCGGGCGGATCAGCCAATATCAGAATTCGAGGCTTATCTACATTTGGCGACAACGACCCACTTATTTTAGTAGATGGTGTTGTCTATGATTCCGAAGGCTTGAACGCCCTTAACCCCTCAGACATCAAATCCATTAACGTCTTAAAAGATGCCACCGCTGGTATATACGGTGTGCGTGCCGCCAACGGCGTCATTATCGTCGAAACAAAAAATGGAGCCATCAACCGCAAACCTACCATGGAATACAACGGTTATTTTGGCGTACAGCAAACGGCCCGCAAACTCGATTTGCTCACCGCAGAAGAATATGCGGTCATTAAAAATGAAGCCTTTGCCTTCGGCGGCCAAACGATGCCTTTCTCTAATACAAACCTAGGTACTGGCACCAACTGGCAAGACTCCGTTTTTAGCTCTGCCCCTGTACAAAGCCACAACCTCTCGCTAAGCGGAGGAACACTCAATACCCGCTATTCAATTGGCCTTGGTTATTTCAACCAAGAAGGTATCGTTGGAGCCGACAAAGCCAACTTTGGCCGCTACAACGCACGCTTGAACTTTGCAACCGATATGTCGGAGAAACTCAAACTCAATTCTGTTTTGTTGTTCTCTTCAGACATGCGCAGTACCCTACCAGAAAACGGTATTGGTTCGGTGCTATACAATACCATCAATGCTTTTCCGAACGAATCGGTTTACAGCAGCCCTGGCACCTTCTCCTACATGGAAGAAGTGAGTGACATCATTAACCCAATTGCTCAAATGATGAACCAATACAATTGGAGCACGGCCAATAAATTTGTCGGAAAAGAAGAATTTATCTACGAATTCAACGAAAACATCTCCCTTACCAATCGCTTTAATTACAATTACGCGAATGTAGACGCCAAAGTCTTCTCTCCACTTGTTTGGTACGGCGATGGCAAATACGCCAATACGGCAGCTAATGCCGCGCTGGAGTCGCCAGAGGTAGAAATTGGCGACAGCGTTTTCATCGACAGAGGCGCCGCAGTTTACGAAGAGCGTTCTACATATTTAGACCTCTCTTACGAAGCATTTGTCAACTACGACAAAACCTTCAACGAAATTCATAAAGTCAAAGGAACCTTCGGTGTATCAGTCTTTGAAAGACAAGGACAATCGCTAAACGGCGTTGCTTTTGGCATTCCGAACAACTCTCTGGCTTATGCTGATATCTCTGCCAACCAAGCGCAAGGCGGGTTTTTAAATAACGTCAACTCTTGGGAATTCAAAGAGCGTTTGTTATCTGCATTCATGCGCGCAGAATACGCCTACAAAGAAAAATATCTGGTTTCTGGTATCTTGCGCAGAGATGGTTCTAGTAAATTTGGCCCAAACAGCCGCTGGGGAATTTTCCCAACTATTTCCGGTGGTTGGTTGCTTTCAGAAGAAGACTTCTTCAAAAGTGAAAGCATTGATTATCTGAAGTTCCGAGCAAGTTATGGTGTGTCTGGCAATGACCAAATTCCAAACTTTGCCTACCGAGCTTTGCTCAATGGAGAAGGTGTTTATGTATTCGACGACCTTATTACGCAAGGAGCTGCAATTGGCCGTCCTGCCAACCCAGACCTTAAGTGGGAAACCACTCGCCAGCTCAATGTTGGGCTAGACCTCACTTGGTTGAAAGTTATCAACTTTACCACCAACTACTTCATTAAAAATACCAATGACCTTTTGTTCCAGCCAGATGTTTCTGCCTTGTTGGGCTCATACGGCCCTGGTGGTTACCCGCCAATTATCAACGCTGGCGATGTCTCTAACAAAGGTTGGGAATTTGAAGTAGCTTACCAATCTGACCGCAAAAACTTACTACAAACCAACCTCAACTTCAACCTCACCACCATTAACAACAAAGTAGTTAGTGTCCCGGAAGGAATTGAATATATTCCGGGTGCAGCATTTAGTGTAGGCGGAGATGTAGCAACACGCTTCGAAGAAGGCTATGAAATCGGTTATTTCTTTGGCTACCAAACAGAAGGAGTTTTCCAAACCCAAGAACAAATCGACAATGCCGCTGTAGTTCAAGAGGGCGCACAACCTGGAGACCTCATCTTTAAAGATGTCAATGGTGACGGCAAAATCAATTTCTCCGATGACTCCGATAAAACCTACCTAGGATCGGCTATTCCAGACTTTACCATGGGTTTTGCCTTTAACTTTAAACTCAAAGGTTTTGACTTCTCTGGCAATGTCTACGCTGCCCTTGGACAAGAAATTATCCGCAACTACGAGCGTCAACAGCCGTATGCAAATCAACTCGCATATGTTATTGATCGCTGGACAGGAGAAGGCTCAACAAACGAACACCCACGTCTAACCACTGGCCCAACCAACAACAACTTGTTCTCAGATTACTATGTAGAAGATGGCTCCTTTGTAAGACTACGTAACCTTCAGTTTGGTTATACTTTGCCGAGCACACTCTTGCGTAAAATTCACGTAGAATCGTTGCGCATTTATGTTGCAGCCAACAACCTCATTACCCTCACTCGCTACATGGGCTTTGATCCTGACCTAGGTTCATCAAGCGTGCTTTCTGCAGGTGTAGACTACGGTATGTATCCGCAAGCACGATCATTAATGGGTGGTCTTCAAATCAAATTTTAAGAATTAAAGTCATGAAAAAACTAATCTATACCCTTTTGGCACTTGTTTCGATAGTTACATTGCCATCTTGTGAAAAGTTCTTATCTGTGGATCCGCCATATGCACAGGACGCTGAAAATTTCTTTCAAACACAAGAAGACTTTGAACGCGCGCTTGTTGGTGCTTACGATCTTCTTCAAGGCTCTTTTCTTTCGCTTTGGATAGGTGAAATTGCTTCTGACAACGCGATTGCCGGTGGCGAAAGCGTGAACGACAGCAAAGGTTTGCACGATATCGACAACATGACCCACGGTGGTGTTAATGTTGAATTACGGAATCTTTTTCGCTGGAACTACACCGGTATTACGCGCGTCAATTACATTCTAGAAAATCAAGACAACATTGATTTTCCAGGCAAAGCGCACATTTTAGCAGAGGCTAAATTCCTACGCGCTTACTACTATTTTGAGCTCGTTAAATTCTTTGGTGATGTGCCGCTAATTATTGACAAACGCATCGGGATCGAAGAAGCGCGCAGCATACCGCGTTCTCCAAAAGCAGAAGTCTATGCACAAATTGAAGCTGACCTCATTGCGGCAGCTGCCGTCTTGAATGCAACGCCTGCACAAAAAGGCCGCGCAACAAAAGGTGCTGCAAAATCCTTACTTGGCAAAGCGTATTTGTATCAAAATAAATTTACCGAAGCTGCTGCTATTTTAGAAGAAGTAATTGCATCAGGCCAATACAGCCTCTATCCAGATTACAGTCAACTATTCAGTGTTGCAGCCGAAGGCAATCCAGAGACCATTTTTGACGTAGAATATTCTGGCCTCGAAGGCGGAAGCTACGGCTGTCTAATCTGTTTAGAAGGAAACGCAGCGGTTGGTTTTCAAGGAATTCGCCAATACAGCGGCCCAGTTTACGGCGATGGCAACTCGTATAACCTCCCTACGCCAGAACTTTATGCAGCATTTGGTTCTTTAGACCAAAGACGTGCTGCATCAGTGTTGGATATCGAAGCTTTTATTGCCGCACAACAAGACCCTTCCTCAATTACCTATGCAATAGGTGCTGGTGGCCATACGGGTTATTATAACAACAAATACATCAAACGCCAAGGAGAAATTGGCTTGCCAGACAACGACCTCACAAGCCCTGTCAACTACCGTGTTATTCGATATGCTGACGTCCTACTCATGGCGGCAGAAGCTAATTATCAAACCGGAAACACCACACGTGCCGGGCAATTGGTGAATCAAGTACGTCAACGCGTTGGAATTCCAGGAATAAATATCAATAGTATTGAAAAAATATACAATGAGCGCAGACTTGAACTATCAGGAGAAGGTCATCGCTTTTTTGACTTAGTGCGCACCGGTCAGGCCGCACAATATATCACAGGATTTGTTGTTGGTAAGCATGAATTGTTCCCCATTCCACAAGTTGAAATCGACTTAGCTGGTGGGAACTGGACACAAAACCCTGGTTATTAATCCAAAAAATCTAAAACCATGAAAACATTATTGCTCAGCATACTCAGTCTTGGTTTGGCCATTGTTGCCTGCCAAAAATATGAACCATCTCTTGGGCCAGCTCCAACAGACGCCGATGCGCAATTCACAATGGCGCCATCTGCTGCAAATGTCAATATAATTGAATTGAGCGCAAGCAACCCCTCCCTGCAATGTGTTTGGGATTTCGGCAATGGCAGCAAAGCACAGGGTGCAAATGTAACCGCCACATATCCTTATGCTGGGACTTACACCATTAAGTTAACGGTTTTTGCTAAAGGTGGAAGCCGCAGTTCTACCCAAGAGGTGACCATTGCAAATGATGACTTTACGCTGCTCAACAATCCATATTACACATTACTTACCGGTGGTGTAAGCGGCCCAGGATTCAAAGTTTGGGTCGTAGATTCAGCTGCGTCAGCACATATGGGTGTTGGTCCTGATCCGGAAAGTGCACTTGGTGCAACGCCTGAATGGTGGTCTGCAAGCGCTGGTGAAAAACCTGGCTGCGGAATTTACGACGACCAATATGTTTTTCATCTTGCAGGATTTAAATTTGATATGATCACCAATGGCGACGTCTATGTGCACAACACCATCGCCAATGAGTTTCCGGGCTCTTTTCAAAATTTATTCGACTACACCGCGCCTTTTGCAGACCAATTAAATGAAAGCTGGCTATTAACTGAAGATACCGACCCAACCATTACTATTTCTGGCTCGGCATTTCTTGGTTTTTACACTGGCCCAAGAGTTTATAAAATCCTTTCTGCAACAGATTCAACACTGCACTTGCAGTACGGGCATCATGCGGGCGGTTTAAAATGGTACCTCAAACTCAAAACACTCTAAACAAACAACATGAAAACCATGACTTTTCTCCTGCTGAGTTTGACACTATTAGCTTGCGAACCTGATGTGCCTAAGACCCCAGGGTTACCGAGTAATCTAAATACCCAACTCACCGTAACCAACGGTGAGGTAACTGTATTAGCAACAGCAGACAGCGTCAACTTCTTTACCATTACCTTTTTCGACAACAACGATACCATTACAGTCGAAAGTCAAGATGGAGAGGCCAGTCATATTTTCAACAGTTCTGGAACCTATAAAATCAGAACGCGCGCGCACACCCTTCAGACGTCTTTTATTGAAAAGACTGAAGAAGTGCTGATCGAAATAGCAGCAGGCAATACTGGCGCGCCTACTACAGGATATATCAGCCCATTGACTTATCCAAACTATACATTGGTGTGGCAAGATGAATTCAATGGCGCTAGTCTTTCTTCTGACTGGACCTACGACATTGGCACAGGCAGCTGGGGTTGGGGCAACAACGAATTACAATTCTATCGCCAAGACAATGCGGTAGTTTCAGACGGAATCTTAACCATTACCGCCAAAAATGAAACGTTTAATACCTCCAATTATACCTCGAGCCGGATCAAGACTCAAGGTATTAAATCTTGGAAATACGGTCGCGTAGACGTACGCGCTGCGCTTCCTTACGGCCAAGGTATTTGGCCTGCTATCTGGATGCTCGGAGACAACATCACCTCGGCAGGCTGGCCTTCCTGTGGAGAAATTGATATTATGGAACTCATCGGTGGAGCAGGAGCCAACGACCGCACCGTTCACGGAACTGTTCACTGGAGCGAAAACGGTAGCCATGCCCAATTCGGCGGAAGTAAAACGCTTTCTTCTGGTAAGTTTGCCGATAATTTTCATGTTTTTTCCATTGAATGGGATGACAACTCCATTCATTGGTTGCTCGACAACGTAGAATACCACAGCATCAACACAAGCCCAGCTGAAATGTCAGAATTTCGCGAAAAATTCTTCATTATTTTGAACGTAGCCGTAGGTGGAAATTGGCCTGGATCTCCTAACGCCAGCACTACTTTCCCTCAAAAAATGTATGTAGACTACGTACGCGTATTCCAATAATAAACACTTTTTTGTCATGAAATTTTTGTCTTCCTTCTTTGTGTTGGCTGCCCTATTAGGCTTCCAAAGTTCCGAAAAGCCCTATTTTTCCGCACCAACTGAAACCGATATCGAAACGCTCATTTCTCAAATGAGTATTGAAGAAAAAGTGGGGCAAACGTGTCAAATTACCCTGGACGCTATTCACAAAACCAATAATAAAGGACAAGCTTTGGTTCCTGCACAAATTGATCAAGCCAAACTAAACGAAGCGCTTGAAACCTATCATGTTGGTTCTGTGCTCAATGTAGGTTGGCACACCCTTGAACTTGCTGAATGGAAATCCATAATGACGGACATCCACGCGCCTTATCTCAAAACAGAACAAAATATTCCCATTCTCTACGGTATAGACGCCATCCATGGGGTCAATTACACCGTTGGCGGCACCCTCTTTCCTCAAGAAATTGGTTTGGCTGCTACCTGGAACACCGATCTTGCCCGGCAAATGGGAGAAGTAACGGCCTACGAATGCAGGGCATCAGGTATCCCTTGGAACTTTTCTCCTGTACTAGACCTCGGTCGTCAGCCACTTTGGTCCAGACATTTTGAAACGCTCGGTGAAGACCCTGTTCTTGGCACCCAAATGGGTGTTGGACTAGTTCAAGGTTATCAAGGTAAAGGAGAAACAGTAGATGAATTTCATGCAGCGGCTTGTCTGAAGCACTTTGTAGGTTACAGCGCAAGCTTCACAGGCAGAGACCGCACCCCTGCATTTATTCCAGAGAAATACATGCAAGAGCTCTACTTTCCTGCCTTTAAAGCGGCGGTAGAAAAAGGCGCGCTCACCCTCATGATCAATTCAGGTGTGGTGAATGGCATTCCAGGCCACGCAAACTACCAACTGCTTACGCAAACACTCAAAAAAGACTGGGGTTTCAAGGGTTTTGTGGTGTCTGACTGGGAAGATTTCATCATGCTACATACCGTTCACAAAACCGCACCTTCGTTAACGGAAGCTGCAATTCAAGCGTTCAATGCAGGGGTTGACATGAGCATGGTGCCCTCCAACCCGCAATACAAAGCATACTGCCAAGATATGGTGAAAGCTGTTAAAGAAGGGAAGGTTTCCATGGAACGCCTAGATGACGCCGTTCGACGCATTCTTTATGTCAAGAAGCAACTCGGCCTTTTTGGAAACCCACTTCCGGATATGAGCAAATACCCTCTATTTGGCAGTCAAACCTTTAAAAATATAGCCAAACAAGCCGCTCTTGAATCTATTACACTGCTCAAAAACGATGCGCAAATATTACCATTAAAGAACGCGCAACGCATTTTAGTGGCTGGCCCAGGTGCTGCAAGCCTTAATATGCTCAATGGAGCATGGACACACACTTGGCAAGGATTAGACACGAGTTTTAACACAAAGGGTGTTTTAAATATCTATCAAGCGCTCAGACAACAAATGCCATACTCCACTATCAATTTTGCTAAAGGAGTAGAACTTTACCTAGAAAATGACTTTGAAGCGTCGCGCTTTGTTGATATCAATAACTACAAAAAAGCACTCAAGAAAAACGATGTAATTGTTATTTGCTTAGGTGAGCTTCCTTCCACCGAAAAACCCGGAGACATCCGTAGCTTGCAACTCGACGACAAACAAAAAGAATTGGTCCGCTTGGCAAAAGCGGCAGGTAAAAAGGTGGTCTTGGTATTGCTAGAAGCAAGGCCTAGAATCATCAACGATATTGAACCATTATGCGATGCCATTGTACAAGCCTATTTACCCGGTGATCAGGGAGGACCAGCTTTAGCTGAACTTCTTTCTGGCAAAGCAGACTTCAGCGGACGCCTACCCTACACTTACCCGCGCTATGACGGCGTCATCGAATTCTACGACCACCCCGGTAGTGTGGCACGGGCAAAATCTGGCCAATTCACCGCCTATAATCCACAATGGGATTTCGGTTTTGGGCTTTCTTATCATGGCGGCAGTATTAATGGTATGCAATTTACTGCCAAAGACCAAAATAACGGGTCCTTTTCAATTGCCGTTAATGTAAGTAATCCGCATTCACAAACCATTCAGATGGTTGTCCCGGTTTACCTCAGCGACCTCTATGCGAGTACCACACCCGAGAACAAAAGACTAATAGACTTCAATAAAGTGACCCTCCGTCCAGGAGAAAACAAGACCCTAGAATTTACGTTCGATGCAAGTGTGCTCAAAAGAGTGAGTGCCGATGGCAAATGGCGTGCTGAAAAAGGCACATTTGAAATCATTTGCGAGGGGAATAAGCTTTCTTTTGAACTTTTTAACGACTTATTGTTTTAAACTAAAAAACGATTAAAAGCCTAAGATTTTTGGCTTATTGTATTTTTTACTATATTTAACCCAATAAATAGAACTAAACCTCTAAAACTTTAAAATTTAACAACATGAAAAAACTCTACTTTTTACTTTTTGCCCCTATCTTGAGCTTCTCAGCACAGATAGAAGGCACATGGAAATTAGCTCCTCAGGCAGCTGCGCTAGGTGTTGGTCCATCTGGCCCAGGCGACATGAGCTGGTGGGCTAACGGCGCTGGTGACGTAACTACACGCGCTTGTCTTTTTGACGACTCTATTAAATTCGATAACGGCACCATGACGCATTATATGGATGGTCAAACTTGGTTAGAATTATGGCAACAGGTTCCAGGTTCGGCACCGAATTCTGCTCTAGATGTTTGTGGTGCGCCAATTGCTCCACACGTGGGAGGTACAGCCACTTATTCTTATGATGCTGCAGCTGAAACACTAACTGTAAACGGTTTAGGAGCACATATAGGTTTGGCTAAAGCGATCAACGGTGCTGAAATTAATAGTCCAAGTTTGGCAGCAAGTTCAATCACTTATAACGTATCGTTCTCAAATGGTGGTAACACCATGACTGCAGATATTAACTTTGGTCCAGGATGGTGGCGCTTTGTTTACCAACGTACCGTTCCACTTACAGTTCAAGACTACGACGTTACTTTCCGTGTAGACATGTCACAGTACACAGGCTCTGTAGCAGGTGGTGTTTTTGTCAATGGAACATTCAATAACTGGTGTGGCAACTGTAACCCAATGACAGACATGGGTAATGGTATGTACGCTTTAACGCTTCCACTTGCACCCGGGCACATTGATTACAAGTTTACTGTAGGGGGTTGGGCTGATCAAGAGTTCTTTGATGGAACTGAACCTTGTACTATTACTATCATTGATGGTGCCAATACTTACATCAACCGCGCTGACACCATTACTGGTGACATCACCTTACCAAACGTATGTTGGGAGAGCTGTGGAATTTGCACCTACGATGTAAGCTTTGCTGTAGACATGAATGACTACATTACAGCTGGTGGCTCTACTGCTGCTGGTGTTTTCTTAAATGGTAACTTTAACGGTTGGTGTGGTTCATGTACACCAATGACAGACGCTAACGGCGACAACGTATGGGAAGTAACTGCTGCAGTTCCTGCAGGTGCTATCGAGTACAAATTCACCGTAAACGGCTGGACAGATCAAGAAAACTTTGTTGGTGGCGAACCTTGTACAATCACAGTTGGTCAATACACGAACCGTTCTTACACCGTAACAGGTGCTGCAACAATCGGCGAAGTATGTTGGGAAAGCTGTTCAGATTGCCTTGCTGGTATTTCTGAATTGAATGCAGCAGTAGCTATCTACCCTAACCCGGTAAACAGCATCATGACAGTTAAAGCTACTGAAGCAATCCAACAAATCCGTATCCTCGACCTTACAGGTAAAGAAGTTGCAAACTTTGTTGCCAATGGTCTTACACAAGAAATCAATGTAGAAGCGCTTAAAGCGGGTATCTACACTATCCAAATCGCAACAGCAGCTGGTAACAGCAGCAAGCAATTTGTGAAAAAATAAGAAGTTGATTGATGAAAAGGAGGGGCTTTCGAAAGAGGCCCCTTTTTTTGTGCCCAAAATCGGGGTTCTATGTGTATTTTTGCACCATGGATCACGATATCGAACTCCGTTTTCAAAAACTACAAAAGCACCTCGAAAAAGACTTTGGACCAGGAATGGATATGTCTACTTTTTTATTTCTTGTTGGTGTAAACGAACTCGGAATGGGGCACCAAACCTTTTCCAAACAACAAAAAATGGAACTAATGCACATCGCCATCTGTACTCTGCTAGAACCCTATGGATATTACACCTTCGATGGCCGAGATGCCGACCTCTGGCCTCACTTCACGCTCAACCAAAAACTCCCTGCGCTCAACCATCAACAACAACAACACCTGCTCAAAGAAGGGCTATTAGATTATTTCATCAAAAACGAATACTACCATGAAATACCTGAATCTATCTAAGATTTTTATTTTCTTCTCTATCTTGGCATCTTGCCATTCAACAGAAGTTGTTTTACGAAAAAGTAAGGTTCAAGGAATCACCGATTACAGTCAAAAACAGGAAAACAACGACAGCGCTTATACAAGCATAAAGCAAGAAGCGCAGAAACCCGAATTATCAAAAATTACCCCGCTTCAAGAAGAAGTCAGTATCCTACAAAATCAAATTATCAGAACTGAAGGAGCACAAGATTATACCGCTATTACTCCAAACATAAGTAAGCAGCAAAATCTCAATAACAGTTCGAGCAACCCGCGTATCCAACATCAAACTACCCATTACACACCTATCGCATCTACTCAAAAAAATTCCGCGCAACAATCGAATGGATTTTTTGGTGGCATCGGACGATCTTTTGGGGTAGTCGGTTTGGTATTCATTTTGGTCGGTTTAGTGCTCTTTTTAATAGGTGGGCTTATCATAGATACCTTAGGCGCTGTTTTTCTTGCCTTTGGGACTGTTTTTCTTTTAATTTGGTTGGTTTTAGCTATTATACAAGTGCTATTTGACGTAATTTTGTAAAAATGTCAGAAGCAACGCCAAAGCCGCCGTCTAAATTTAAAACCTACTTGGTTTTTACCAAGTTCCGACTCTCCTTTTTAGTCATCCTTTCGGCACTTAGTGGCTATTTATTTGCCGGAGGGCAAAATTGGCTAGAAATCACCTACCTCATGATAGGCGGCACACTCGTTACTGGCGCCTCCAATGGTTCCAACCAAATTTGGGAACGCGACCTCGACCAAATTATGAACCGCACCAATGGCCGGCCTTTACCCACCGGTCAACTTCAAATTAAAGAGGCCTATATCATCGTCATTCTGTTTTTATTGATCGGAACCTATCTGCTCTACCTCATTAACCTCAAAAGCGCACTACTGGGCTTATTAGCCTTCGCAAGCTACGTTTTTATCTATACTCCTCTTAAACAAATCACGCCGTGGGCAGTGTTTGTCGGTGCTTTTCCTGGCGCTATTCCGCCGTTTCTTGGGGCAATCGCCGCTACTGACGCCTTTGGTTTTGTGCCCGGCATTCTCTTTTTTGTTCAATTTACTTGGCAATTCCCTCACTTTTGGGCAATTGCATGGGTGCTCTACGACGACTACAAAAAAGCAGGGTTCTCCTTATTGCCCTCCAAACACGGAAAAGGGAAAGCTTCTGCATTTCAAATCATGGCTTACTCATTGGCGCTTATTCCATTTAGCCTCATGCCTTGGATTCTCGGCTGGACAGGCTATACCACGCTAATTGCAGCCAGCATAATGGGCATTTGGTTCTTTTATTTGTCTTATAAACTCTTTTATAGTTGTGAAACTTCCGATGCGCGCAAACTCATGTTCGCTTCGTTTGTTTATTTACCGATCATCCAGTTTATATATGTTTTTGACCGAACCGATTACTTTATTGACTTTTTAAAAACGTTGTCATGAAATACGAACAAGAATTAAAACCTGAAATCAGAGAAAAAATGAAAAAAAATCTCGTTTACGTCGGGATTTTCAGTATCGTGATGCTCTTTGCGGGCCTCACCTCTGGCTATTACGTATCTATGGGTAAATCTTTTTGGCTTAAGTACCCGATGCCAACCGGTTTCTACCTCAGTACCCTTTTTATTGCCTTGAGTTCGCTCAGCTTTTGGTGGGCTATTCAAGGGGCTAAAAAAGACAAGCAAGGGCAGTTGAAAGGCGCAATGGTTGCAACGCTACTTTTCGGAATAGGCTTTGTATATTTTCAATTTCAAGGCTACGGAACGCTCATCAAAAAAGGCGTAAACCCCGTCAACGACATGCTCGTTACTAATGGTCGCTATGGAGATTATTACGAGATTAAATACAAAGGCGATTTAGTAGGCGTAGATGGCAATGAATACCTTATCAATGGAAAGCCAATAGCTGCATCAGACTTTAAAAACATACAAGCCTATTTCAAGCCATTCGAAAAAATCAAACAAAGCACGCCTCTTCAAGTCAAAGCGCCAAATTCGCAAATAGAACTCTTCTACAAGGGCCTCCCCGTACAAATAAAAAATAAACGACTATATGCCAATGACAGTACGGAACTCACTTTCTCTGATGAAATTCGCTTAAGCGAGCTCGCAGCCCACATTAGAGACAAGCGCGGTGATTTCTTTGCCCACGGCACATACGGTAAAGATTTTACGATTTATTACTCCGGAGAAGCACTTGCATACAAAAACCGTCAACTTCAGTACAACGGAACTCCCTTGAAACCGCACATGCAGCTTAGTGCTATGCAAGCAGCAGACTCTGCCTCGGCCTACCTCTACTTAATCACTTTTGTTCACCTGTTACATGTCCTGATTGCACTCCTCTATTTATCTCGAGTTGCAATTTCCTCATTTACAGGCAAATTCTCATCCGAGAATCATTTATCGCTACGTTTGAGTAGTATCTTCTGGCACTTTTTAGGGCTTTTGTGGTTGTATTTACTCGTCTTTTTGAATTTTATTCACTAAACTTGCACAAAAATTTCTCATAAAATGGCCGCACATTCTGCTCAACTAGACGCCAAAACACTATGGGGTGGTAAAGAATCCCCATTCCAAACAAGTTATGGAAAACTCATGATGTGGTTTTTCCTCGTTTCGGATGCCCTCACTTTCAGTGGTTTATTAATAGCTTACGGTTTTACGCGCCACAACGCTCAAGACGCTTGGCCAATTGGTGAAGAAACCTTTAACTCTATGCCTTTCTTAGGTCATGGCTATCCGCTTCTATATGTAGCCCTCATGACCTTTATCCTAATTGTGTCTTCTGTAACTATGGTTTTGGCCGTAGAAGCTGGTCACCGCATGGATCGCAAAGGCGTTACCAAATGGATGATCGCAACCGTAATTGGCGGCTTCTTCTTTTTAGGTTCACAAGCTTGGGAATGGTCTCACTTTATTCACGGCTCCGAATTCGGTAAAATTGAACTTGCCGATGGTTCTGTTGCAATTGTAAGAGGTCATTTTGGTGAAATCAATAACTTCACAGTACTAGAGTCAGGTAGTAAACACAAAGTTGGCGCTGTTATCAAAGAAGACCTCATGCACCAATTTCAACATGCCGCCGAAAGTGGGCATTTAGAGGCCGGTAAAATTCATTTAGCCGATGGCTCCATCGCCAAAATAAATAAAGCGAAAGACCACGACATGAAACTCATCATCAAAAAGAGCGGCAATACATACAAACTTGGCGGTAAAGAAATAACTGGTGCAAAAGCAGAAAAGCTCTACTATGAAGCACTTTATGCCGGCGAGAAAAGCCGCGTCATTTACGGTGCCAACATGAAACAAAATGAATACGGCCCGCAACAATATGCTCAATTCTTTTTCTTCATTACAGGTTTCCATGGCTTTCACGTATTTTCAGGCGTAGTCATTAACATATTAATCCTTCTTGGCGTATTATCTGGAACGTATCACAAGCGTGGTCATTACGAAATGGTCGAAAAGACAGGTTTGTATTGGCACTTCGTTGACCTCGTTTGGGTCTTTGTATTTACCTTCTTTTATTTATTGTAATTCTTTCAAACAACTCTACACATGGAAAGAGACGACCTTATAGAATATTCACTTCACGCACACCACGACGAAAATAAAGGCAAAGAAATCCGCAAGAAGATTTACAAAGTAACCATTCTCTTGACCTTAATCACGGTCATTGAAGTGTTCATTGGAGCCAGTATTAAACAATCATCTGATTGGTGGACCACCGTTAAAATCATCTTCATTTTACTAACGCTTCTCAAAGCTGGCTATATCGTCATGGTATTTATGCACCTTGGCGACGAACGCAGATACCTGCGCAATGTCATCCTCATCCCTTATTTTATATTCGTTCTATACCTCATCTTTATTGGGCTTTGGGAAGGAACTGCTATTGGCAAGGTTTGGGAAACTATGTGGCAATAAAGCATGGAAAATAAAACCGCTGTTCGCAGTAAAAAGAGGTCGCTCTTTGCGTTAACTCTTGTTTTTGGTCCAGCGCTCATTCTTATTTTCATGGCTACTCGTGGCTGCGACCACCGATTCAAGACCTTAGCAGATTACGGCTTGGTGAGCACCCCCTCCTTTACAGTATATAACCACAAAGGAAAGCAACAGCAAACCCTCCAAGATTATCAAGATCAAATCGTTTTGATCAACACGCTCCAAACAACATGTCCGCACAACTGTGGGCTCGCATTTTTTCCGCTGACTCAAAATATTTACAAAGATTTGCGTACCAACAAACGCAAAAAGCTAAAGCAAGTCAGAATGCTCTCTATTGTTGTAGACTCTCTCGGGAATCCTGTTTCAGAAGAAGCCCTACTCGATATTCAAGATATGTTGCGAAGCCGTGTAGAAGGATATGACCCTGAAATTTGGCAATTGGTTAGCGCCGACCCAAAAATATTCTATAATTTGACCAACAACGGCCAAAAGTTAATCGTAAAAGATGCTAAGTATTTCGGCGGAATTTCCTACAACGAACTGATCATGCTCCTCGACAAAAACAATCATTTACGAATGGTGCTCAATGGGCACACGGAAGGAATGATACGAAAAATGAAAGAGCATTTGGCGCTTTTAATCAAACAATACGATAAAGAACGTGCTCAAACACAAGATTAGTTGGATACTCATCAGTCTTTTCTTCGCATTTGCTTGTACTAATCAAGAACAAAGACGATTACCCTATTTAGGAAACTATGATCTTTCCTACAAAAAGGTGAATGGACAAACGCTTACTGACACCATTTATCAGCGCATTCCAGCATTCACCTTCTTTAATGAAGACTCTGTATTAGTGAGTCATCAGACCTATGCTGGTAAAGTCTGGATCAGCGAGTTCTTTTTTGCAAGTTGTCCGAGTATTTGCCCAATCATGAATACGCAACTTAAAAATGTGTCCAAATCGTTAGCCGCCTATCAAGACCACATTCAATACTTATCCTTTACCATCGATCCAACAAACGATACGCCTAGTAAGCTAAAAACACATAAAAAACAATTAGGTATTACAAATAACAACTGGGCTTTTTTAACGGGCAATGAATCATTTACACATCAACTAGGCATTGAACACTTCCTTATTTTTGCCGGAAGAGAGGAAGATGCGCTGGGTGGCTATGCGCATTCTGGCGCATTTACCCTAGTAGACAAAAAAGGTTACGTGCGTGGTGTGTACGAAGTAGTAAAACCCGATCTTAGCGTCAACAAAAAAGAATTTGAACGGTTAATCAAAGACACCAAAACTCTTTTCACTCATGAATACAACCTCCGCCCCGAATAAAACAAACCTCCGCAAATGGATTGTCGCCGTCTCTATTGTCATTCCTATTGCCGTTGCAGCACTATTCGGAATCAAAATTGAAGGAGTCGACTTCTCTTTTTTACCCCCAATTTACGCCACCATTAACGGCATCACCGCGGCCTTGCTCGTTCTTGCCCTTATTTTTATAAAGCGTGGCAAAATTCAATTACACCAACAAACCATACAAACAGCGCTTGGTTTAAGTGTCCTGTTCTTGTTGTGCTATGTAGCCTACCACATGGCCTCCGATTCTACATTATACGGTGATTTAGACCACAATGGAAATTTATCGGCAAAAGAGCTCGAATTAGTTGGCCCTACCCGACTTGCATACGTCGTTCTATTAATTTCTCATATTTTCCTAAGTGTTGCCGTAATTCCAGTAGTGCTTTTTACCTATTTGCATGCTTGGGAAGGCAATTATCAAAAACATAAAAAATGGGCTCGCTTCGCTTTTCCCATATGGCTATATGTTGCTGTTACTGGAGTCATTGTCTTTTTAATGATTTCTCCGTACTACAATCATTGATTTTTATGTAACTTTCGATACTCATTAACAGTTACTACATGGCCAATTTGCATTTACTCAGCAATCACTTTCCCATCCTAGGCTCATTGTTTGGTGTTCTGTTGTTGGTAGTGGCCTTAATTAAGCCTAATTTGAATACCACACTCAGCGCCTACCTCATTCTTTTGGTCAGTGGTTTTGGTGGAATTATCGCTTATTTTTCTGGGGAGGCAGCAGAGGAAAACATAGAACACTTAAAAGGAATTTCTCATAAAGTCATTCATATTCACGAAGAAATGGCTGAAAACTCACTTGTTTTCATTTTTCTATTAACCGCTACAGCTGTTGTTGGGCTTTGGGCAGAGCGAGCGCAATGGGAAAGCAAGATAAAAATTGAACGCTTTGCCCTTATTGTTGGTATCGTTGCTTTTATTCTTTTTGCATTTACAGGCTACCTAGGTGGGCATATCAGACATGGCGCATAATAACAATCCAAAACAACTGCGATACGATAAAGCCTATTTACGCTTAGCCGCGAGTTGGGCACTACTCTCTCATTGCAAAAGAAAACAAGTTGGAGCCATTATTGTCAAAGACGCCATTATTATATCCGATGGTTACAACGGCACCCCTGCAGGTTTTGATAACTGCTGTGAAGACGAGCAACATCAAACGCATTGGTACGTATTACATGCTGAAGCAAACGCTATTTTAAAAGTAGCCCGATCTACTAATAATTGTAAAGACGCCACGCTCTATCTAACACACTCCCCCTGCAAAGACTGTAGTAAACTTGTCTTGCAATCTGGCATCAAACGCTTGGTTTATCAAGAAGCTTATAAAGACCTTTCAGGTGTAGAATTTTTGAAATCTGCTGGTTTGGAAGTTACACAAATTGAAAATATTTCAGATGTCTGAGCAAGGACCTAAACCACTCTATTGGCTTCCATTTTTATTGACTTTAATTGCGGCATTAGGTATCTATATAGGCAGCGAATTATTCGGTAGCGCTGAGCGCTCAAGCAAGGAAATACAGAAGCTCGAACAAATCTTTCAAGTACTAGACAACCAATATGTAGACAAGATCAACAAAGAAGAAATCTTTGAAAAAACGATTTCTGAAATGTTACACCGTCTTGATCCACACAGCAATTATATTTCTGCCAAAAATCTCAAACTTTTAGACGAACAAACCAATGCGGCATTTGGCGGCATTGGGGTGCGTTTTTTATTGTTTCGCGACACAATTTGTGTCACGCATGTCAATTCGGCCTCTCCGGCCTTCCTAGGCGGCTTAAAACGCGGTGATCGCATCATTGCCATCAACGGAAAACCTTCTATAGGAAAAAACATTAGCAATGAAAAAGTAATGGCGCTGCTCAAAGGATTGCCCAACACAGATGTGAAGGTCACCATCCTTAGAAAAGGCAACAAACTACAGAAAACACTTGTTCGCAATACCATTTCTATCGCAACGGTACCTGCCTACTACATGATCGACAACCAAACTGGGTATATCCAAATAGCGCAATTCTCACTGCCGACTGCACAAGAATTTCATAACGCTGCCCTTACGCTTCGGGCTAAAGGCATGAAAAGACTACTTCTCGATTTACGCGGCAATGGCGGCGGAACAATGGATGCCGCTATAAAAATCGCAGACGAGTTTTTACCAGATGGCTACCTAATCCTTAGTTCAAAAGGGCTACACAGCCAAGAACAAAAATACCGCGCTACAAGCGAAGGTGTGCTTGAAAAAACCAAAGTGGTTGTACTCATAGATGCGCAATCGGCTTCTGCTAGTGAAATTCTAGCTGGCGCATTGCAAGACAACGACCGCGCCAAGATTGTGGGTAGGCGCTCTTATGGCAAAGGACTTATTCAGCAAGATAAGCGCTTAAAAGACGGCAGCAACCTTCGCATTACGGTGGCGCGCTATTACACGCCTTCCGGACGTTCTATTCAACGTCCTTACAAAAAAGGTTATGAAGCGTATCGTCAAGACGAACAGAAAGCATATACCGAAGAATACTTTAAACCAGACTCCAGTATTTTTGTAGACTCTCTAAAATACAAAACCCGCAAAGGAAGAACCGTATACGGAGGAGGGGGCATCATGCCAGACATATTTATTCCAGGCGACACCACCGGCCGATCATTGTATTTATCTGAATTGCAATGGGGAGGTGTGTTCAATGCTTTTGCTTTTGATTACCTCAATAAGGTAAACATCAAATACACCCTTCAAGAATTCGTTGCCGAATTTAGGATTACAGACCAGCTCCTTGAGCAATTCACAACGTTTGCCACAAAAGATTTTGACGTCAAGATGCAACGCAACGAATACTTACACAGTAAAGAAAACATAATTCACTTGCTCAAGGCAGAAATTGCCCGGCATCTCTACTTGGAAAATGGCTACTTTCAGGTCATGAATAACTATGATCCTGAGGTTCAGCGTGCGCTTAAGTGCTTCTAATTTTTACGGTCTGTTAAGAACACTGCAAAAATTATACTCACAATTGCCAACACTGCTGCAACTGCCCACCAAAAATTATTGTCAAATTGAGGTATAAGTGGAATCATACTGCAAAGTTTAGTTCTATGAATGTAAACGATAAATTCATTCGCTCTATTTCAAATGAACAAATGCAGTCAATTAGTGAACATGTACGGCCGCTTAAAGAACAATAGCCTATTTATTCAGTTGGTTTTCACCCAAGTACGTCTAAAATTAAAGCCAATTAAAAAATAACTGCCCGGTCATATATTTTTATCCTATAAGCTTATCTGACCAATCTGTTGCTTCTTCCTTGCTAATTAAGCCTAAGTCCAGTAAAGTGCGTACCGTTTTTTCGAGCACTTCCTGGTCCAAAGTTGTTGTGTTGGCCCAGTCTGTTTGATTTAACCACTCCACTACTTCGTTTTTTTTGAGGGCATAACGCCAAGCTAGCACCTCCGCTGCATCAGCTGAATTTTTAAGTTGTGCCGCGCGTTCTTGTACGATTGTCAAAACCTCTTGAAGAAGCGCTGCTTCTGAATGCAAGATGTCAGATCTAACTGCAATTACAAAACAGGGCCAAGGCGTATAAACCTCGCCGATACGCCTGCATTTGGCTTGATCAACAAATGGTTGGGTTGTGTACTTTTCCCATAAAAAACCTTCTGCCTCCCCATGATTCAAGGACCAGAGACCGCCATAGACGTCGCCCACCACATTAAAAGATAAGGCGCTTGGCTCCCAGCCTTCTCGCTGGGCCAATACAAAACTCATCAAATGTGAACCAGAACCCTCTCTCGAGATGGCAAATGTAGCGCCGTCAAGATCAGATAGATGATGAATAGCTTGATTCGCCGGTACATGTACTCCCCAACACAAGGGGCTCTGTACATAAACCGAAATGAGCTTAGCGTCCAAGCCCTTGAGAATTGCGCGTGTAATCCCTTCTGTTAACAAGACGGCAATGTCTAGTGATCCGGCTTGGAGTCCTTTAATCATTTGTCCGGTACCGCCCGTCATGTCCGACCAATGAAGCTCTATTCCTGCAGCTTTAAATTTACCCTCCTCTATAGCGAGTCTCCAGGGCAGATTGAAATGTTCGGGCACACCGCCAATTTTAAATCTTTTCATGCTTCCTGATTGAAATATTGCCTGTCGGACAAATTCTTGTAATGACCTCCTAAGGCTAGCAATTCCTCATGAGTACCCTGCTCGATGATACGGCCTTTTTCCATTACGATAATGCGGTCAGCTCGCCGAATAGTTGACAAACGATGGGCAATAACAATGGAGGTTCTGCCCGTTGTTAATTTTTCAGTTGCCCGCTGTATCATGAATTCACTTTCGCTATCTACACTAGAGGTGGCTTCATCCAAAATCAATAAAGAAGGCTGATAAACATAAGCGCGAATAAAAGCCAACAGCTGGCGCTGACCGGTAGATAGCGTGCCGCCTCTTTCGCCTATTTTGTGTGCATATTGCTCTGGTAAGGCGCTGATAAACTCATGTGCACCAACTTCTTTGGCTGCCTTCACCACTTGTTCAAAGGTGATGGTGGGGTCGCCGAGTGTAATATTATTCAATATGGTATCCGAAAACAAAAAAACATCTTGCAATACAATTGCAATGTTTTTGCGCAAGGTTTGGAGCTGAATGGTTTCTATGGGCACGTCTCCTATTAAAATTTGACCTGACTGATGCTCGTAAAAACGACCCAACAAGTTAACCAAAGTTGTTTTGCCTGAACCTGTAGCGCCCACAATTGCAACCGTTTGACCATAGGCAATTGTTAAGTTCAAATCCGAAATAACGGGCTGATCTTCCACATATGAGAAATTGACCCCTTTAAAATGTAAGTGCTGATTGAAATCTATGTTTGTTCGGTTGCCTTTGTCCTGAACATCAGTTTGTTCGTCAAGTACAGCAAAGATGCGTTCCGCTCTCACTGTTCCCCGCTGTAATATATTGAATTTATCGGCCAGCATTCTGATCGGGCGATACAACTGACTAATCCAAAATACAAAGGCAAATAATTCGCCAAACATATTTTGAATTTGCGCATCTGATTTTCCTTCAGCTTGTAAGGCGCCCCAAACGAGAAGAGCGGCTATAGACAAAGAACTCAATAATTCCACAACCGGAAAAAAGATAGAGTTAGCCCAAACTGCTTTGATATGGGCGGCTCTGTGCTCTGCGTTAATTTGATTAAAGTGCCCAGCCTCTTGTTCTTGACGATTGAACAACTGAACAAGGCTCATGCCAGTTAGCCTTTCTTGCACAAATGTATTGAGTTTGGTGACCGCTTGTCTTTCTTGCTGAAAAGATGTTTTCATGGAACGCGCAAAGATACGCGTGGCAAAAATTAAAATAGGAACAGGAATTAACGTCATGAGCGCCAACTGCCAATCTGTTAAGAACATAAAAGTGACAATAAGTACCAAAGACAATAAGTCGGCAGCGATATCCATCATGCCAGAAGAAAAAACCTCGGTGATTGCCTCCATATCAGACACAACCCTAGTTACCATTGCGCCAACCGGATTTTTATCGAAATACGCCACCCTAAGTTTCATAAAATGACGGATCACCTTTTGGCGAAGATCCCGAATAACCGACTGTGCAAGTAAGTTCGAAAAGTAAGTGCCCAACACTTGTAAGATGGCCTCTGTTAATAGCATCACTAGAACGAGCAATGATCCCAAAAGAAGCATGTTTGGATCTTTGTCTTTTAGAAGATAGCGGTCGATGAGTTGACCGATGACATAAGGCCGAGAAGGTGATAGCACGGCCAACAAAATTGTTGCGCCAACGGCTACAATTAGGTATTTTTTATAGGGCTTGGCAAAGGCGAAAAGGCGTTTGAACAAGGAATATTGTAGCTTTTGACTCATTGTATTACAAAATTAGTTCTTAATTCCTTACCTTTGCATCCAATTTTAAGTATCGTGGGCGTAAAAATCTTTGCAGGCAGAGCTTCTGAACAACTCGCAACCAACATTGCTAAATCATTTGGCGCATCTTTAGGTGATGTCAAAGTAAGTGTTTTTTCCGACGGTGAATTCCAACCTTCATTTGAAGAAACCGTGCGGGGGCAAGATGTATTTATTGTTCAGTCAACCATGCCGCCTACTGAAAACCTATTCGAACTTTTATTACTTGTAGACGCTGCTAGACGCGCTTCCGCAAGAAAAATCATTGCCGTCATTCCCTACTTTGGTTTTGCGCGTCAAGACCGCAAAGACAAACCTAGAGTTGCTATTGGTGCCAAGCTCGTCGCTAACATGCTGATGGCAGCCGGTGTAGATCGCGTCATGACCATGGACCTACATGCCGATCAAATTCAAGGCTTTTTTGAAGTGCCTGTTGACCACCTTTTTGCCTCTACGCTCTTCCTTAAAGAAGTAGAAAAACTCGATCAGCAAAATTTAGTAGTGGCAGCACCTGACGCAGGCGGGGCAAAACGTGCCAATTCTTACGCAAAAAACCTAAATTGTGGCTTGGCTTTATGCCACAAACACCGCAAAAAAGCGAATGAAATTGCCGAAATGACCGTCATTGGCGATGTGATGGGTAAAGACGTTGTCATCATCGACGACATGTGCGATACCGCAGGAACGCTCACCACCGCAGCCGATCTTCTCATTGAAAAAGGTGCTAAAAGCGTTCGTGCATTTACCACTCATGCTGTTTTAAGCGGCCCAGCATTCGAGCGCATCAATGCGTCTAAACTCACCGAACTCATCGTTACCGATACCATTCCACTCCAAAAGCACAGCGATAAAATTCGCGTAGTAAGTGTAGCTGACCTCTTTGCAGATGTCATTAAGCGTTTGGTAAACAACGAATCGATCAGTTCACATTTTGTAATCTCTTAAATTAATATATAACATGAAAACAGCACATTTGAGCGGTTCGCTCCGGGCGAACGTAGGGAAGAAGGATGCTTCGGCTTTGCGCAATGCAGGCTTAGTTCCTTGTGTGCTTTACGGACAAGGTGAGCAAACTCACTTCGCGGTAAAGCGAACAGCAATTGACAAAATCGTTTTTTCTCCTGATGTCTTTCAGGTTGCCCTAGACATCGAAGGCAAAAAAGCAATTGGTATCATTCGCGAGTTGCAACAACACCCGACCAAAGACACCATTCAGCACGTAGATTTCTACGAGCTCGACCAAAACAAAGAAGTACGCGTTAAACTTCCAGTACGCATCACGGGATCTTCTCGTGGCGTCTTAGCTGGAGGTAAACTAATGACAGTTTTTCGTCAACTACAATGTATTGGATTGCCAAGCGCATTGCCAGATGCAATTACCCTTGACATTACGAAGCTGCGTATTGGTCAGTCTATTCGCGTCAACAGCATTGAAATCCCAGGCGTTAAATTCCTAGATCCTGCCAACGCAGTAGTTGTTTCTGTGAAAATGGCTCGTGGTGCAGTCAAAGGTGCCGACCTGGATGACGAAGACGAAGACGAAGAAGCATAGTCTTTCGCCACACGAATTAAAGAACCGCCCATGTGGCGGTTTTTTTTTGTCACTTTTCTTCTTTAATTTCGTTCAAATTAGAAATGGCCAGTCCCAGAACGCTCATCATTATACCTACCTACAACGAACTTGAAAACATTTCCAAGATGGTTTCGGCCGTAACGGATCTTCAGCAGGGGTATCATATCCTTTTCATCGACGATAATTCTCCCGACGGAACCGCAGCTCAGATAGAAGCGCTTATGGAAAAGCACCCCGCCGTTTTTTTAGAAAAAAGACCGGGTAAATTAGGCTTGGGCACCGCCTATATTCATGGCTTTGAATGGGCACTTAGCCGTGACTACACCTATATCATCGAAATGGATTGCGACTTTTCTCACAACCCAGCAGACCTCCCGCGCCTGATCAACGCTTGTGAAAGCGGCGCAGATTGCGCAATTGGCTCCCGTTATGTTCGGGGAGGTAAAGTAAAAAACTGGCCTGCTAAACGCATCCTGATGAGCTACTTTGCAAGTGTTTACGTAAGGCTCATCTTATGGATTAATATTAAAGATACTACCGCTGGATTCAAATGTTACCACCACAAAGTACTGCAAACGATTCCCCTTAACACCATTCCTTTCAAAGGATATGCCTTCCAAATTTGCATGAAATACGCCGCCGTAAAGCTTGGTTTTAAAGTCAAAGAAATCCCCATCAGTTTTGTAGATAGGGTAGTAGGTGAATCCAAAATGAGCACCGGCATATTCAAAGAGGCCTTCTTCGGGGTTTGGCAAATGCGCAAAATGAAATGGAAATGACAACAATAATTAAAAATGGAACCCTTATTAATGACGGCAAACGAATAAATGCAGATATCCTCATTTCCAACGGGAAAATTACCAAAATTGCCCATCAAATTAACAGCGACGCAGCCGCTCAAGAAATAGACGCAAGTGGTTTGCTGATCTTACCTGGGTGTATAGACGACCAAGTTCACTTTAGAGAGCCCGGACTAACTCATAAAGGAAATATTTATTCAGAATCTAGAGCAGCCGTTGCTGGAGGTATCACCAGCTTTATGGAGATGCCCAATACTGTTCCTAACGCGCTTACCCAAGCATTGTTGGAAGATAAATATCAAATTGCCGCTCAAAACGCAATTGCAAATTTTTCCTTTTTTATGGGGGCTTCCAATGACAATATGGAAGAAGTGCTCCTAACCGACACTTCTAAAATTTGCGGTGTAAAGGTGTTTATGGGTTCTTCCACAGCAAACATGTTGGTGGACAAAGAAAGTGTGTTAGAGGGCTTGTTCTCTCGCGTGAGCGCCCTTATTGCTACACACTGTGAAGACGAACACACAGTGAAGTCAAATCTGGCGGCATTCCAAGCAAGATACGGCAATGACATTCCTGTAAGTGCTCATCCACTCATTCGCAATGAAGAAGCCTGTTACCTGTCTTCTTCGAAAGCCGTGGCTCTAGCAAAAAAGCACCAAGCGCGTTTACACGTCCTACACATTTCCACAGCCAAAGAAACCGCGCTTTTTGACAACTCGCTTCCGTTAGAACAGAAACTTATTACAGCAGAAGCCTGCATCCATCATCTTTGGTTCAGCGATGCAGACTACCAGACAAAAGGCAACTACATCAAATGGAATCCGGCAGTAAAAACAAGTGCCGACCGCGACGGCATCTGGGAAGCGCTGCTCGACAACCGCATTGACGTCATTGCCACCGACCACGCACCGCACACCATTGAAGAAAAGTCAAATTCCTATCTTAATGCTCCCTCGGGAGGGCCGCTTGTTCAGCATGCCCTACTTGCCATGTTGGACAAAGTCAGCGCTGGGAAAATCTCTATCGAACAGGTAGTTGAAAAAATGGCGCACGCCCCTGCTACACTATTTCGCATCAAAGAACGCGGATATCTTCGCGAAGGATTTTATGCAGATATCGTAATCGTAAAGCCTGAACCAGGCCAAATAGTTAGCCAAAATAATTTGCTATACAAATGCGGTTGGTCTCCTTTTGAAGGGCATCAATTTTCTCATCAAATTCACAGCACCTACGTCAATGGCAACTGTGTGTATGCGGATGGCCAAGTGCTAGAAAATGGTTTAGGAGAACGTCTTCTTTTTAATCCCAGATGACACGCTTTTATCAAATCTTTACTTTTTTGGTGCTCATTGCATGTCAACAGTCGCAACCGCCCTATGACGTCTTGGCGCTTGATCAGATGGCCAAACTTGTTGAAGAAATTACAATAATAGAAACCCATTACCAAAGCCGATTTGGGGTGCCAAGTCAATACAAAAAAGCACTAGATAAATCCGTCGATCAAGCATTAGTAAAAGCGGGCTGCACGCGGAAAAAATTTAAGAAAAGCTTGCGCTATTACGCCGCTCATCCAGCACTACAAAAATCACTGAACGAAGTATTGCTCACTAATATGAGCCGTAAACTCAATTGAAACTAAAAGCTATGATGCACAGCATTAATGGCCTCTCCAATGAAATGCTGAGCCCTTTGATTAAAAACTGCTGTGGTTTCCGAGGTAAAGTACGAAACACCCCCGGACTTAGACAAGCGTGCATCCATTTCTGGATGCGCAACAAGATAGCTTTTGAGCTTTTGAGCTACAATTGGGCCTTGGGGTACAACTTGTATTTTGGGGCCAACTAAAGATTGGATTTGTGCTTTCAGAACTGGATAATGTGTGCAGGCTAACAACAAGGTGTCTATGTCTGCATTTTTACTCAGTATTTTTTGGATGTCTTCGGCGATAAATTGCCGGCCGGCCGGGTGCTCATATTGTTGGTTTTCTATAAGCGGTACCCACATGGGACAGGCGTGCTGAAAAGCTTCTATTTGGGGCGCGAACTTAGCCAACTCAATTGGAAAAGAATTCGAAGAAATGGTTCCAACGGTTCCTAAAATACCAACCCGGCCTGTTTTTGTGCGTTCTCCAAGTACCTCAGTACTTGGACGAATTACGCCAAGCACCCTGTTGTTTGGCGCAAGTTGGGGGAGATCTTTTTGCTGTATTGTACGCAGCGCTTTTGCAGAGGCGGTATTACAAGCTAATATAACGAGCGGGCAGCCTTGATCAAATAGAAATTTGACGGCTTCCAGGGTAAATTGATAGACTACATCGTACGAACGACCGCCGTACGGAGCCCTGGCGTTATCGCCAAAATATAAAAAATCATGATTAGGCAGTTTTTTTCGAAATTCAGACAATACCGTTAAGCCGCCATAACCTGAATCAAAAACTCCTATTGGACCTTGCTGTTCCATTATCCAAAACTAAAGAAAAAAGGGCAACCAATGGCTGCCCTTTTAAGATCAACATGAACTTGGTTTATTTTCTTGCTGCTGCATCGAGCAGTAATAACTCGGTAATTACTTCACCAGTAATATCTATTCCGCCTTTAGAATACATCGTTGCCGATACATCTAATACATAGTTTAATTTCTTGCGGTCAGCAACGATATCTATGGATTTTTGAACGCGGTCTAAAATTGGTTTGTTTAATTCTTCACTCACAATTTGTAAGCCCTCTTCCAATGATGCCTGAGTTGCCTCGAGCATTTGCTGCTTCTGCATTAAGCGACCTTCGATAATTTGTCTTTCTGCCGGAGATTTGCTCGCTTGGTTGGTCATGTAGTCTTGATATGCCTTTTGAAAGTCAGCATCCATGATTTTGAGTTCTTCCATGCCAGCTGTTTTCATCGAATCTAATTTTCTGATGGCGTCTTTGCGAGACTGCAGTGTGTCTAGTAGTTTTTGTGAATCTACGTGGCCAATTTTGGTCTGAGCTAAAGTGCTGAATCCGATAACAACAAACAGACCGAGTAATACATTTTTCATTTTTATATTTATTTAGTTATTCCCATTTCTTCGAGCACCTCCTCTGAGATGTCGAATTCTTTTTCTGCATAAAGCAGGTTGCTTTGATTTGCTTTGTCAAAAACAAAAGCATATCCTTCTCGTTTTGCTACTTTTTTCATAGCTGTAAAAACCCGATCTTGAATAGGTTTAATAAGTTCTTGACGTTTTTGGAAGTAATCTCCTTCTGAACCAAAATGCTGCGTTTGGAGATCAATGGCTTCTTTTTCTAGTTTATCAATTTCCGTCTTGCGCTTTTCTCTTTCCTCTTTTGGCAAGAGTACTTCTTCGCGATCATAATTGCTTTTAAGCTCTTTAATTGTCGTGTAACGGTCTTCGATTTCTTTGGTCCAGCGTTCGGCCATTTTATCTAGGCGCTCTTTGGCTTCTGTATATTCAGGAACATTTTCTAAAATGTAATCTGAGTCGATAAACGCGTAAGACTGAGCACTGACAATTCGCATGCCAAAAACGAAAAGAAGAAGCGCGAAGTATTTTGTGTATGTCATTTGCGTGCTTAGAACGACGAAGTTACCAATTTATTGTGAATGCTACAATTCTCCGAGGTTCATGCCGATCGTAAAAGTGAGCTTCGGATAATAGCCTTTTGTGCTTATATCTAGATCTGAGCCTTTTCCAAAACCACTTGCCCAAGAATCCATTTGATCGAAGCCTAAACCGTAATCTAGACCTAACATGCCAAACATTGGTAAAAACACCCTGATGCCAACTCCAGCTGTTCGTTTCACATTAAACGGATTGAATTTGTCGAAACTTGGGTATGTATTACCCGCTTCCATGAATGTGAGCGCATAAAATGTTGCTTGTGGATTCAAAGAAATAGGGTAGCGAAGTTCTAACGTGTACTTGGCAACAATAGGGTCTCCGCCTGCAGAAGATATCGTTTGATCTTCGTAACCTCGTAAGGCGATAATTTCTCGTCCGCCAATTTGATTGGCGCCCATTCCTGTGAGGCCGCTTCCGCCCATAATAAAACGATCAAAAGGCGATATGCCTTTTGCTTTATTGTAAGCACCCATATAGCCAAAACCAAATCTCGACATAAGCACTAATTTTTTGTCAGCACTAAGCGGCGTATACCACTCTCCTGTAAACTTTAGTTTGAAATACTCTAAGTATTTATAGCGGTCTTGCTGCGACATGTTTGCATAGTCTTTTTCAGGACCGAACATAGAGTACGGTGCAGTGGCTTTGGCTGAGAAAGTGAAGTTAGAGCCGTTTTGCGGATAAATTGGCGCACTAACTGAGCTGCGCTGCAACGTATATTTCAAAGAAATATCATTGGCAAACCCATTCTGAAAAAGTGGAAAAAATGAATATTTTTGAACGTCATAATACTGATAAGACAATTCATATGAAGCTACAAAGTAGTCGTCTGGCCACTTTTTACGGCGGCCCATTGCAACACCTGCTCCTGAAATAGAAATGCCGTTGTAGTCTGGGTTAGTACGCAATAATCCGTTGGTTGAAATCGAAGAATTGGTCACATAAAAAGTGAGGGAATTTGGTTTTTTGCCACCCAACCAAGGCTCGGTGAAAGAAAAATTGTACCCTTGATAAAAACGGCCGGTAGACTGTGCTCTGATCGTTAGCCTTTGGCCGTCTCCGCCCGGTAAAGGACTCCAGGCGTCTTTTTTGAAAAAATTCTTGGTAGAAAAATTGTTAAACGACAAGCCAAGAGTGCCTATTATACGGCCCGATGTATTTGGGCCCGCCCCGCCATATCCTCCAGAAAGCTCTATTTGATCGCTAGACTTTTCTGCAACGACATACTCGATATCTACCGTGCCATTTGCCGGATTCGGCTTAGGGTTTACTTGAAAACCCTGTTCGTCAAAAAAGCCAAGCTGCGAAAGCTCCCGTTGGGTACGCATGATATCTGCTTTATTGAATAGATCTCCTGGTTTGGTGCGAATCTCGCGTAAAATAACGTGGTCATTCGTTTTGGTATTGCCCCGAATTGTTACGGTACCAATATGTGCTTCTTTGCCTTCAATGATACGTATTTGATGATTAATTCTATTCTCCTTTACACCTGTTTCTACAGGGGAGATCTGAAAAAATAGATAACCTCTATCCATGTACAAAGAGGAAATGTCTCGGCCATCACCATTGCCATAAAGGCGCTGATTGAATAAATCTATGTTATACAAGTCGCCTGGCTTGATTCCTAGTACAGTGTCCAAAAAGCTCGACCTATATTTAGAATTGCCAATCCATTCAATGGTGCCAAAATAATATTTTTCTCCTTCATTAATTTCAATACGGATTTTCATGTTCTTGTCGTCGAGCATGAAAACAGAATCTCGGACTATTGAGGCATCTCTTAAGCCTTCTGCGTTGAATTTAGCAAGCAAAGCCTTTTTGTCTGTTGCATAGCTTCCTTCGGTATACTTAGAGCGCTTAAAAAGACGTTGAGGACCTTTTTCTTTGGTATCTTTCATAGCCATGCGCAACTTCCAAATTGGAACGGCGCTTACACCTAAAAATTCTATTTCTTTGATCCCGATTTTAATGCCTTTATCTACTTTAATGTTAAAAATTTCAGAATTATTAATCAGGGTATCTAATTGACGATCTATCTGCACCTTTGCATGTAGAAAACCTTTATCTCGGTAATAGCCTCGAATCTTGTTGTTGGTTTCAAAGACCAGATTTTCTGTAATTGTTTTGCCTGCATACAAGGATATTTCTTCGCGGAGTTTGTCTGCTTCTCGCTTGTTAATCCCTTCAAATTTAAACTTTGATAATTTAGGTCTAGGGCTCAATTCTATGACTAAAAAGACTATTCCGCCCATTTCTTTCTCTGCATAAATAGCTACATCCGAAAACAATCCCTCAGCCCAAAGACTCTGAATAGCTTTGTTAATTTGTTGGCTTGGCAAGGTTATTTTTTGACCTGTTCGAAGGTCCGCGATTAACTTTATTGCCTGGTGATCGTAATTGTCGGCGCCAATAACTCTAATAGGGCCTATTTCAAATGTTTGTGGATTGGCATAGTCAAAATCTAAGCCTCCTATGCTGTTTGGCGTTTGAGCAAGCGCCAAGTTGGCAAATAACAAAATGAAGATGCTGCGTAAAAGTTTCATTTAGTGGTTTGAATTTGTTCAGATACTAGTCCAAAGCGCCGTTCTCTTTTCTGAAAATCCGAAAGCGCGGAAATAAACGCGTCTCGTCTGAAATCTGGCCAATGGGTATCTGTAAAAAGCAACTCTGTATAAGACAATTGCCAAAGCAAAAAGTTACTAATGCGACACTCTCCACTCGTACGTATGAGCAATTCTGGATCTGGAATATCCTTAGTTTGAAGCAAAGAAGCAAAAACGTCTTCGGTTAACTGATTGATTTCTATTTTGTTATCTTTCACAAGCTCGTGGGCTGAAACCACGGCACTTAATATTTCTTGGCGGGCAGAATAATTGAGCGCTAAAACAAGCGTAAGATCCTTATTGTCTTTGGTTCTTGACATCGCGGCGCGCAGAGAATCATGGCAATTTCCGGGAAGTCCTTGGATATCTCCGATAGTCAATAAGCGCACGCCATTGGCATGCATTTCATCTACTTCATTTGCAATGGCGTCTACAAGTAACTGCATGAGGCCCTCCACTTCTTCACTAGGCCGGGCCCAATTCTCTGTAGAAAACGCATACAAAGTAAGATATGAGATGCCAACTTCTCGGGCGGTTTGAATCACAGATTTGACAGATTCAACGCCTGCTGCATGGCCAAACAAACGGTGTTGACCCTTTTTTTTAGCCCAGCGCCCGTTGCCATCCATTATGAATGCCACGTGACGTGGAATATTCTGTAAATCAAGGTTTTTAATGTTGCTCATTTTGGAAAAACGAAAATACGCAATCTTTTGGTGAAAATTTCATAAAAAAAGGGAGTGGTGAAACCAATCCCTTTTTGAGTCATGTTTTGAATTACTTATTCAGCTAAAACAATAAGCTTCTGATTATTTAGCTCTGCCACACCACCTTTAATTTTTACACAAACAGTGGAGCCTGAAACTTCTAAAAAAGAAGTAGCTTCTACTGGCGTACTCGATTCAAAGCGCAATTCCCCTTTTTTCAAAGAAGATATAATTGGCGCATGGTTGTTCAAGACCTGAAAAACACCATCCAAGCCTGGAAGACTTACGCTGCTTACCTCTCCTTTAAAAAGACTTGCCTCTGGTGTGATTATTTCTAGTATCATAATTAGGCGTCAGCTAACATTTTGTCTCCGGCAGCAATAACATCTTCAATTCCTCCTTTGAGGTTGAATGCTGCTTCCGGGTATTTATCAAATTTACCATCTAGGATATCATTGAAGGCTTTAATCGTATCCTGAATATCAACGAGCACGCCTGGTATACCAGTAAACTGCTCTGCAACGTGGAATGGTTGAGACAAGAAACGTTGAACACGGCGTGCGCGGTGTACAATCATTTTGTCTTCTTCAGAAAGCTCATCCATACCTAAGATGGCAATAATGTCTTGTAATTCTTTGTAGCGCTGTAAGGTTAATTTAACGCGTTGTGCACAATTGTAATGTTCTTCTCCAACGATCTCCGGCGTAAGGATACGAGAAGTAGAGTCTAGTGGATCTACCGCTGGGTAAATGCCTAACTCTGAAATTTTACGAGAAAGTACAGTAGTTGCATCGAGGTGAGCAAAGGTATTTGCTGGTGCCGGGTCAGTAAGGTCATCGGCAGGAACATAAACCGCCTGAACTGATGTAATAGATCCGTTTTTTGTTGAGGTAATGCGCTCTTGCATGGCGCCCATTTCTGTGGCTAACGTTGGTTGGTAACCCACAGCTGACGGCATACGGCCTAAAAGTGCTGATACTTCTGAACCTGCTTGCGTAAAGCGGAAGATATTATCCACAAAGAAGAGAATGTCTTTTCCTTGGCCTTCGCCATCGCCATCGCGAAAATATTCTGCAATTGTAAGTCCTGAAAGTGCTACACGCGCTCTTGCCCCTGGAGGCTCGTTCATTTGTCCGAACACAAAGGTTGCTTTGGATTCTTTCATTTCTTCGAGATCAACTTTGGAGAGATCCCAACCGCCTTCTTCCATTGAATGCATGAAGTCGTCACCGTATTTGATGATGCCCGATTCTAGCATTTCGCGAAGTAAATCGTTGCCCTCGCGGGTACGCTCACCAACGCCTGCAAAAACAGAAAGGCCACCGTGTCCTTTTGCGATGTTATTAATTAATTCTTGGATAAGTACTGTTTTACCAACACCCGCACCACCGAAAAGACCAATTTTACCTCCTTTTGCGTATGGTTCAATAAGGTCGATTACTTTGATTCCTGTGTATAAAATCTCAGTTGCAGTAGAAAGTTGATCAAACTTAGGGGCTTCACGGTGAATAGGAAGTCCGCCTGTGTTGTCCATGGTGTTGATGCCATCGATCGCCTCTCCAACCACATTGAACAAACGTCCTTTAATGCGATCACCTGTTGGCATTTTGATTGGAATTCCGGTAGAAACAACCTCCATGCCACGGGTAAAGCCGTCAGTGGAGTCCATAGAAATGGCGCGAATTGCGTTTTCTCCAACATGAGATTGAACTTCCAAAACCACACGCGCACCATCGGATTTGTATACCTCCAATGCATCATAAATGTTTGGTAGCGCTGTTCCGCGCTCGAATCGAACGTCCACAACTGGACCGATAACTTGTGAGATTTTTCCTTTAATTGATGACATCATTTGTCTTTTAAATTCGGGCGCAAATATACGAGATTTTATTTGAAATCCTTATGTACAAGGCAAAAATATTTTACGTTAAACAAACGAAGCCTTGCGAAGTAAAAAGCGAACAGGAAAATAAGTAAATAAGAAAGATAAAGCACTGGATGCGAGGAGTATGCTTGCAAAGTCTTTCCACTTAAAAACAATAGGAAAAGGAACATTGGCGCCTGGTACGATTAGCCAACCAAAATATTGCTGTGTCCAGCATACCATCAAGCCCAAAACAACACCAATCAACACACCAATGAAAGATAAGAGCAGGCCCTCGAAAAAGAAAATTTGAAACCGGCTTTGCGCAGTCATGCCCAGCGCTTTTAAAACTTGCAGATTGCCTTGTTTTTCATGTATGAGCATTGTCAAAGTAGCGATCAAATTAAACGAGGCAAGTATGAACACAAAAAGCAGTATAATGAACACAACCAGCCTTTCCGACCGACTCGTTTTGTAAATGAGGGCGTTTTTTTCTAATTGTGTCCGGACTAAAAATCTAGGGCCTACTAATGCTTTGATTTCCGTGCGCAAATCCTCTAAATTGATGTTTTGTTTAGGATATACATGAAGGCGAGTAACCGCTCCCTGCTGATTGAAAAACTGGGCTGCAGCATCGTAATTCCAAAGAAGAGCGCTGCCGTTTAACTCCTGGTTGAAATTCATGGCCCCAGCCACTTGAATTTGTCGGATAAAAAAGGGCGTCTTCCCGAGCTGCATGCGAAGGCCTCTTTTAGGCACATACAGTTGAATGTTATTATCCTCTGAACCCAACCCCAACCTTAATTTGGAAAAAATATCTGCGCCAAGAAACACATGACTTTCTTGATTTAACTGGGCGGCACCAACGCCGTTGATTAAGTGACTGCTCACCTTTGCTTGCCTCACAAATACAGGGTCAACAGCATGCATGTTTGCATTCATCCATCTTTGATTTTTTCTAAGCACCACCAGCTCTTCAAGTTCTTTACTAAAACAGCTAACACCCCGTAACTTTTGTAACTGACCAAGGTCTATTTCGCGTAAAAAAAAAGTTTTTCTGGTTTGATGCTGTATAGTAATTGGTGCATCAAAAGAGGTGTAAAGTTTAGAGATCATTCCTTCAATGCCATTGAAGGCAGAAAGCAAAATGACCATTGCTGCGGTGCAAACAGCTATGCCAGCCACAGAAATTCTCGAAATTATCGTTACTATCGAGCGTTTTGAACGACTAAATAGATACCGTTTCGCTATGTGCAGCGGTGTTCTAATGGTTACTTTTTGAGGAGTTCATCGATCTTTAAGGCATAATCTAAAGAGTCGTCGATGTGAAAGACAAGGTCTGGTATTTTGCGCAAGTTCTTGAGCCTTTTACCGACCTCTAAACGAATTTTACCTCGGTTTGCTTGTATGCTTTCTAATACAAGTTCTTTGGCTGGACCTGCAAAAACACTCAAATATATTCGTGCGAGACTTAGGTCTGAGGTAATGCGAACAACTGTAACGGTAACCATTGCACCTAAACAAATTTCACCTGCTTGTCTTTGAAAAAAAGCAGCAAGTTCTGCCTGAATAACGGCTTCTATTTTTTGTTGACGTATTGAACTCATATTACAAAGGTAAGAATACTTGCTGTGAAGGGCGGCATCTAAACAAAAATGTATCTTTGTATCAATGTCTTACTACAA
The DNA here is from genome assembly GCA_044372045.1 of Crocinitomicaceae bacterium. Classification (GTDB taxonomy): domain Bacteria; phylum Bacteroidota; class Bacteroidia; order Flavobacteriales_D; family Crocinitomicaceae; genus UBA952. The sequence continues at coordinate 43,911 of JBILSN010000002.1, read as the reverse complement.
GGAAATTTATAACTATACCTTTAAATACAAGGGGCTTGCCTTGGCTACCATTTTATTTAATTTCTTGTTCGTTGTCTTCAACTTGCTTTCTCTTGTGCTATTTGTGCCGGTGCTTCAGTTGATCTTTCGAACAGAAAAAACGCTGCCTGTTGTTTCTGCCCCTCAATTTAAAAGCGGTTTTTCAGGAGCCATCAACTACATCAAAGATGCCTATGGTTACGAGATGTATTTACTGGTCAAGACGGACCCAAAAAGCGCATTGCTTTTTGTTTGCATCAGTGTTTTCTTGGCCTTTTTACTCAAAAATATTTTTCGCTACGGTGCCGTTTGGACACAATCAAAGTTGCGCATGTCTGTCGTACGCGATGTAAGGGGCTCGCTTTTTGAAAAATCATTAAAACTACCACTCGCCTACCACAGCAATGAAAAAAAAGGTGACCTTATGGCTCGAATGAATAGCGACGTCAATGAAATTGAAGTGGCTGTTGTCAGTCTTTTGGAGCTGATTTTTAGAGAGCCGCTCGCTATTTTAATCAATCTCGTTACCCTCGTGTACATGAGCCCTCATCTCACTTTAATTTCTTTACTACTGTTGCCCATCTCGGCCTTTGTCATCTCGCGCATTGGAAAGAGTCTAAAAAGAACCGCGCAAAAAACACAAGAACAACTGGGATTTCTTTATGCTTCTATGGATGAGCACCTTGGGGGAGTTCGGGTGATTAAAGCATTTGATGCCATAGGATTTATATCAAGAGCCTTTCGGCAAACAAACGACCAACACCAAAAACTAGCCACTCGCGTCTTTAGAAAGCGCGACCTCTCCCCGTTGGTAAATGAAACCCTCGGTGCTACAGTTTTATTGGCACTTGTATATTTTGGCGGTCAACTGATCTTGAGCGGAAAAGAAATTGGGCTTTCCGGCGAGGTTTTTTTAACTTACATCATTGTGTTTTCTCAGTTTTTACGGCCTATACAAAGTGTTTCTAACAACATGGCCAACATGACAAAAGCCCAGGCCTCGCAAGACCGCATAAATAGCCTACTCGACGCACATGAAACCATTACAGACAAACCAACGTGTGTGGCGCTAGAACAATTTAATCGCACGATAGATTTTGACCGGGTGAACTTCTCCTATAAAGAAAAGCCCATCCTCGAAGACATCAACTTATCCATTCAAAAAGGCGCATTAATTGCTATTGTTGGTGAATCAGGTAGCGGGAAATCGACTCTAATGGATCTTTTACAACGATTTTACGATACAGAGGGTGGTGCTATTAGCATAGATGGGGTTGACCTGAAAGACTTGCGCTTGTCGTCACTTAGACGACTCATTGGTGTAGTTAGTCAAGAGTCCGTCCTTTTCAACCTAACAGCCGCTCAAAATATTGCATTTGGCGACGACCATCCCGATCAGGATAAAATCATTGCGGCAGCAAAAGTTGCAAATGCGCATGAATTTATAAGTGGCCTTGAAAATGGCTATGACACCCTCCTTGGTGAGCGGGGCAATAAATTATCAGGCGGGCAAAAACAAAGATTGGCAATAGCCCGGGCTGTATATAAAGACCCGGCCATACTCATCTTAGACGAAGCCACTTCTGCGCTAGACACCGCTTCAGAAACGCTGGTTCAACAGGCTTTGGAAAATTTAATGCGAAACAGAACCTCTATTGTCATTGCACACCGCTTGTCTACTGTCAAAAACGCTGACGAAATTATTGTCCTTTCTAAAGGTCGAATTGTGGAACGCGGAACCCACGAGGCCCTGCTTCAAAAAGAAGGTTTATATAAAAAACTCTGTGGTCTTCAAGGTATCTCTTAAAACAAAACCTTGATTGGGATTGTTGCTCTATTTTATTAATACGTACATTTGTTCCCTAAACAATACTAAATGCCCTACGCACCAGTACAGTTCTCAAAAGAACACAATTCAGAGTTTTACAAAACACTGAAGTCTAGAGTAAATTCTTATTTCAAAGACAATAATATTTCCAAAACAGCAAATGCTGCTATGGTTTTTAAAACTTTCGCGCTACTTGCTCTGTTTTTAACGCCCTATGGATTTCTTTATAAACAAGAGCTGCCAATGCTTGCTTATTATGGCCTTTGGGTTATTATGGGTTTTGGAATGGCAGGTGTGGGTTTATCTGTAATGCACGATGCTAATCACGGCGCATACTCACGCAAAGAATGGGTCAATGTCCTTGTAAGTAACGTTATGATTCTGTTAGGCGGAAGCGCCAGAAACTGGCGCATTCAGCACAACGTCTTGCACCACACTTATACAAATGTAACTGATCACGACGAAGATATCGATCCACCATTATTCATGCTTCGTTTTTCACCACATTCTAAACATTATGCTATTCATAAATTCCAGCATCTGTATGCCTGGTTTTTCTATGGCATGATGACCCTTTTTTGGTACCTCACCAAAGACTATCAACAAGCCTATCGCTACAAGAAAAAAGGGCTAATTGAAGCACAGGGTGTCACTTTTGGTCAACATATGTTTAGAATCATCTTTTTTAAAGTTATCTACACAGGCATCTTTTTATTTCTGCCTATTTATTTTGGCGGCGCTTCTTGGCTCACTAATGTTCTTGGATTTCTAGTCATGCAGTTTATATGTGGCCTTATTCTTGCCATGATCTTTCAGCCCGCACACATCGTTCCAAGCTCTACTTTTCCCATGCCAAATGACTCTGGTGTCGTCGAAGCAGATTGGGCTGTTAGTCAGTTGTTTAACACGGCTAATTTTGCACCCAAATCCAGGTTTTTTTCTTGGTATGTAGGGGGCTTAAATTACCAGGTTGAACACCATTTGTTCCCTTCTATTTGCCATATCCATTACAAACATATTTCCAAAATTGTTGAGCAAACCGCCAAGGAATACCAACTACCTTATCATTCTTATCAAACATTTATTGCTGCGCTTTCTGAGCACACCAAAATGCTTAAAAACTTAGGTAAACCAGACCCTGTTTTAGCTTAGTGAAAATCCGCTTGGATAAATATATCTGGGCGGTTCGGCTCAGTAAAACGCGCTCACAGGCAAGCGAGCTTATCGCAAAAGGTCGCGTTTTAATAAACGACACACATGTGAAACCATCGCGTGAGGTAAAAATTGGCGACACAATCGTGCTACTCAAGCATAGCGCGCGCTTTCAGTACAAAGTACTTGATTTATTAGATAAGCGCGTCGGGGCTCCTCTCGTGAAAGACTTTATTGAAGAACGCACAGCACCAGAAGAAATCGAAAAACTAAAGGCTTACCAAGAGGCGCAGCGCAATTATAGGCTCACCGACGGTAAACCCACCAAGAAAGACAGGCGTGAGCTCGATCGTTTTATGGATGATTGGCAAGAAGATTAATGAAGTTCGTCCGCTAATATTTTATCGGCTAAAACACTACTTAATTTGATGTAACTTTCTGTGGTCCAACCGCCTACATGAGGGGTTAAGCAAACGTTATCGGCGTTAATAAGGTACCGGAAATCAGCAGGTATATCTTGATCAAAAAAGGATTCAAAGCTTTTTTTCTCGTATTCAAGAACATCAAGGCCAGCGCCTTTGATTTGACCGCTTTTTAATCCTTCTACCAAAACAGCCGTTTCAACAATTTTACCTCTAGACAGATTGAGTAAATAAAAGGGCTTTGCCATCCTACGTAAAAATTCATGGTCGAAATAATTTCGTGTCTCTTTATTTTGTGGAACATGAAAACTGATTACATCGGCTTGCTCTAGAATTGCATCTAAAGTACATTCCTGAACCTGATGATCGCCAAAGCCCGATTTATATTTATCATAAGCTAATACCTTTGCATCAAAGCCCCTAAGCTTTTTTGCGAATGCGGCCCCATTATTTCCATAACCAATTATTCCAACCGTCTTTCCATCCAATTCCTCACCTCGATTACCCTCTCTATTCCAAACACCCTCTTTAATTTCGCGGTCCGCTTTATTCAATTTATTCATTAAAGCCAAAAGCATTCCTAAAGCGTGCTCGGCAACTGCATTTCTGTTTCCTTCTGGGGAGTTATACAATCGGATATCCAAAGACCGACATAGTTTAACGTCGATGTTTTCTAAACCTGAACCTGAACGAGCAATAAATTGAAGGTTGGGGCAAAAATCCAGAAAAGTTTGATCGATAGTAAATCTTGACCGAATTACAATGCCATAAGCTTGGGGTAAAATATTTTGTAATTCTTCGAAGCTACTCTTAAAGTGTCGCTGGCATAAAAATCCAGCTTGTGTGAGTTTTTCCTCTAATATAGGGTGTACACTATCAATAAATAAAATGAGGCGCTCAGACATGCAATAAAGGTACTAAAAAAGCCGAAATTAGTTGAATCGTCAAAAAAAGAGTCGCCTTTTAAAGTGTTTTAACGACGCTTCTCTTGTTGTTCAATGTGATTCCAACACAAACACCACAAACACGTGTTAAAACGCTTTAAAATCGATTTTAGCGACCCAAGTGGACCAATAAAACAGAAATATCACTGGGCGAGACCCCTGAAACACGTGCGGCCTGACCAATTGTTGCAGGCTTGAGTTTATTCAGCTTTTCTTTGGCTTCTATACTTAGGCTTTTAATGCTCGAATAATTGAGCGCTTCGGGAAGGCGCACGTTTTCTAAGCGCTGGTGTTTTTGTGCTTGTTCTTCTTCTCGCTCTATGTATCCTTCGTATTTAAGCAGGATTTCTGTTTGTTCTACCGCTAAAGGTTCTGCATCCATAACATCGCGAACCGCCTTGGCGGTTTGTTCGTTTACTTGCACTAAGTCTGCCAAAGTAACGTGGGGCCTTGTAATCAATGAGCTGGCTTTCACCTGTTGAGTAATCGGCGCAGAATCCTTATCAAGAAGCATAGGGTTCGCTTCGGTTGGGCTAATGCCAATTGCCCTTAATTCTGTTTTTAATTGTTTAGTCAATTTTTGCTTTCGCTCTACTTTTTCTAAAGCGCTTTTGTCTGCCAAGCCCAAAGCAAAACCCAAGGCTGTTAGTCTTTCATCTGCATTGTCTTGACGCAATAGAATTCTAAATTCCGCACGGCTGGTAAACATGCGGTAAGGCTCGTTGGTGCCCTTCGTTATTAAATCGTCTATCAATACGCCTATGTACGCCTCGCTTCTTGACAAAACAAATGGCGCGCTTTCTAGTGCTTTTTGGTGGGCATTGATACCAGCTATTAATCCCTGGCACGCTGCCTCTTCATATCCAGTGGTTCCGTTAATTTGTCCAGCAAAGAATAAATTAGTGATCAACTTTGTTTCCAAAGAGTGCTTTAGTTGCGTAGGGGGGAAATAGTCATATTCAATTGCGTAACCAGGCCTAAACATTTTGGCGTTTTCAAAACCCGGAATGGTTTTCATTGCTGCAAACTGAACCTCTTCTGGTAAGGACGTGCTAAATCCATTTACATATATTTCTACTGTGTTCCATCCTTCTGGCTCCACAAAAATTTGGTGTCGATCTCTATCTGCAAAACGAGAAATTTTATCTTCTATACTTGGGCAATACCTTGGTCCGCTGCTTTTAATAGCCCCATTAAACATTGGAGACCGGTCAAAACCTGTTCTTAGGAGCTCGTGTGTGTGTGTATTGGTATAAGTAATATGACAAGGGAGCTGTGTGCTCAATGCATGAGTATTACCGTAACTAAACTTGGACGGGTTTGAATCTCCATGCTGGACTTCCATTTTGGTATAGTCTAAACTTCGTCCATCTACCCGAGGGGGTGTGCCTGTTTTCATTCGGCCAGCTTCAAAGCCAAGCTGAACCAAAGCTTCGGTAAGCCCCGTGGCAGCCTTTTCTCCGGCTCTTCCTCCTCCAAATTGTTTTTCGCCTAAATGAATCAGGCCATTTAAAAATGTTCCATTAGTCAAGACTACCGCCTTAGCATAAACCTTGGTTCCCATGGCTAACTCTACACCAATAACCGTGTTGTTCTCAACCAAAACGCCAACAGCCATATCTTGCCAGAAATCCACATTCGGATTTTGCTCTAATAAATAACGCCATTCTAAAGAAAACATGACGCGGTCATTTTGGGTGCGCGGCGACCACATTGCTGGGCCCTTAGATCTGTTCAACATCCGAAATTGAATAGCGCTTTTATCACTTACAATTCCTGAACCACCCCCAAGCGCATCGATTTCTCTAATGATTTGACCTTTAGCCACACCGCCCATAGCAGGGTTACAGCTCATTTGGGCAATGGTATTCATGTTCATTGTAACGAGCAGAACTTTGCTTCCCATACGCGCCGCGGCATTTGCGGCTTCACACCCAGCATGGCCAGCGCCCACTACAATTACGTCGTATTTATCTAACATCTTTATTGTGTTTCACGTGAAACAACAAGTTTTACAATTCATTTGTTTCACGTGAAACAAATGCACCTAAATAAAAGTCTTCTTTGTCGCGCATTATGCGCTCTTGCTCCTTGGTCTTATCTTTATAGCCGCATAAATGTAAGACGCCATGGAAAACAACCCTATAAAACTCTAATTTAAAAGATTGATTTAGTGTATTGGCGTTCTCTTGTACACGATCAACAGAAATCATCACGTCGCCTGAGACATGCGGAAAGTCGGAATAGTCAAAAGTAATCACATCTGTAAAATAATCATGATTCAAGTATTGTTTGTTCACCTCTAACAAATAATCATCGTCAGTAAAAACCAAGCTTAAATCCTTTAAAACTTTTCCTTCTTGATGAACGAGTTCTTTCACCGCAAGCTTCAATTCTTTCTTTGATAAAAAATCTGGAAGTTTTACTCCTAGATTAACTATAGACGTCATTTACGAAAATATAAATTGACGGTGCTTCCAGTGTTCAAAAACTCGACTTCATCCGCAAGATGCTGCATCAAAAACACACCTCGTCCACTATCTTTTAATAGATTTTCTGGCGCGGTAGGATCGGGTAGGTTCTGATAAGCAAAACCCGTACCCTGATCTTTGATTTGTATGCAAAAAACGTCTTCTTGATTGGCCACTTTCAGCTCCACCTTTGCTTCGGGATTATTTTGATTGCCGTGTTGGATCGCGTTGTTGACTGCTTCAGAAACAGCTATTAAAACATTTCCAAAGGCGTCTTCTTGCACCCCAAACTCTTCGCACACTGTTCCTACCAAACGCTCTACATCTATAAGAGATTGATAATCAGATGGTAACACCACTTCAGAAACTATAGAAAAACCTTCTTTCATATGATAAAAATCCGAGAAATCATTGACTTAAATATTTGTCAGACCTTTGTTTGTAGTATAACTGCAAAGAGGGGTCTATTGACTTTATTAATTCCAACTCATTCCATTTGGCCTTTTTATACTCATCAAAACGAATTTGGTTACCTTTTTGCTCATCTTTTGCAGATTCAGACGCTCTTTTCTCTTCAAAGCCTCTTTTCATGATGGCGTTTTCGCTTTCAAGCAGACGTGTTAAAATTTCTTTTTGTCTTTGGATCGTTTCAGGGCTGACTCTTTTCAGTAAAAGATCTTTTTCCTGCTGTTCTAATTCTTTTAATAACGGATTAAGTTGATTGCCAAGCCCCTTTCCTTCTTTATTTAACTCTTGTCTTAATTGCTCTAATCTTTGTCGAATAGCTGTTTGTTCTGCTGCCATTTTTGCCAATTCTTTAGCGCCTAAACCTGGCAACCCAGAACCCCGCTCCCCTTTATTTCCAGGAGTAGAACCGGGTTTGTTTCCTGGGTTTTTACCCCCGGGATTTGAACCTTTTTGCAGCTGTTCAAGTTGCTTCTTTAACATTTCTTTCATGTCTCCTGAGGACATAGATTGCCCAGACTTAGGACGACCTTTGCCAGGATTGTCGCAGCTACCGCTTCCTTCCATTGCGGCGTTCATCTGTTGTTGCATGGATTGTAGAGCTTCGTTTAACAATAGAGCTAAATTATTAAAGGATGTCATCACCACTTGTTGGTGTTTTTCAATATCTTTTTTTCTATGATCATCTATTGCTTCTATTGCCGCCAGCTGTTGTTTATCAATTGTGTTTAATTCTCCATCTATGAACGTTGCAATTTTTGGTTGTCGTTTAGCTAAAGCCATTAAACTATCTCTTATAATCTTTGTGTCGTCATTGATTCTTTGCTGTCTCCTTCCTAATTTTCTATAAACCGGATCTTTGGTGCTAATTTTAAGAAAGGCTTTTTCGTTCATTTCTTGGTCTAAACTTAAGTTTATCAGGCCCTCTAAAATTGCACGCAAGCTTTCCATATCCTCCTCTTGTTGTTGCTTGTTAGACTGGTTCTGCTTTGCATTTAATTGAGACGCCATGGCTTTCATTCCATCAGAAGCTGCCTTTTGATTTTCTGCTGCTTTTTTAGACTTACCTTCCGATATTTCTTTAGCGGCATTTTCTAAATCTTTTGATACTTGTTGTTCTAAATCATCAATAATATCTAAGTCTAGAGGGCGCTCCAATTCATCATTCAAGTTCTGCACTTCTTTTATATCCTGCTTTAACCCTTCAAATTTTTCATTGAGAGCTTGTTGTTTTTTTAATAGCTCTTCTTTCGATAGTTCCTGCGTTTGATCTTTTAATTCTTCTTGTTCTTCTGCTAATTGTTTTAATTCTTTTTCTAAATCATCTATACGCTCATTAACCTGTAATTTTTTTAATAACTCTAGACTTCTATCTAATTGTTTGTTCATGTCTTCAGAAGATTGTTCCAACTGTTCGAGTTTTTCTTTACCATCTTCTCTGTTTTGATCTTTCAAAAGCTGCTCTAATTGTTCTAAAAGCGCTTTTAATTCGTCGTCCATCACTTCTTTCAATAATTCTTCGAGTAATGCTTGTTTTTCTAATAGTTCTTCGTCGAGCGGTGACAATTGATTCTTTTGCGTTGTGCTTTGTTTAATTTCTTCTAAGCTCTCTTGTATTTGCTGGTGAAGTTCAAGTTGTTCTTGTTGTAATTGTTCTACTTTATTGAGTTTATTCCAATTATTTGATTTGGATTGGGCACTTTCTTTCTTGAGTTGCTGGATGTCTTTATTAAATTTTTGCATTTTTTTAAATACATCTTCTAATTGTTTAATTTGTTCAGTTTGATCTTCTTTTCTTTGTTCATTAAGTTCTTCTAAACTAGGTAACTGATAAGTACTTACCATACTTTTTGTCGCTTTATGGCCATTTACACCATCGTTGTCATAAACCATAAAGTAATAGGTTATACGATCTTTTAATTGTAGTTTTTCTCGTGAAAAATCTACGGCAAATTCAAATTTTTGTGTGGTGCCTTTTACAGCTTCAACAGCTACACTTTGTGTTCTGCTTTGGCCATCTTCTTGCGTTATTGAATAAACAAATTTCAAACTACTCAAGCCATAATCATCATTTATTGAGCCTGAAAAATACTTTCTCGCGTTATATAAAGAATCTTGAACTTCAAGAACTTCAATTGTCGGATGCGCATCTTTTAAGACATCTATTGCAGAAGAAAGCGTATCTTTTTTACCCGTTTGATTGTTTGTAAAAATGAAATATTGCTTTACACTATTTCTATACTCTTGATCAAATGTGCTGTAAATAGGATCTAAATAACGAAGCTTCTGCTGTAACAATAGTTTTAATTTACTCACATTTTTAGTTGCTAGCTCCCACCTTACTACTGTGCCTTCCGGTATATTTAAATCAGCTGTATTTTCATAAGTATAATCAGACCTATTTAAATATTTAGGAAAGATGCAATGCGCTTTAATAGTTCCTATTAATGCTTTTTTATTGATTCTAATCCATTGTTTTGCACTATTAAATTCATTGGTGGTAATAATAAAAGAACTTGTTTTTTGTAGTTGATTAAAGCGGTAAGAAAACTCATCCCTGTTTTTGGATTTTAATAAAAATTTACCTTGATTATGAATAATATACAGTTGTTTAGGTAAGGTGTGGAATCCTGGTGCGGGTTTTACTTTTACAAGTAGTTCAAATGATGCTCCTTCTTCCAGACTAGACGGAATCTTGCTAAACGTAAAAATATATGGATTTGGTTCCTTAAATTCTCTAGTGTATTGTAAAACTCTTGCTGAACCTTGAGTTAAAATCTGAGGAATAAACAGTGCAACACCTAAAAAACCCAACAGTACAGGCACTAAATATTTCAAATATTGACGTTGACTTTTGTATTGTATGGCTGCTTCAAAAGAAATGATACTTAGTTGTGTTGCACGCTGCTTGATACTCGCAGAAATCAACGCTATATTTCCTAAATTTTGTGCTAAATCTTGTTGCAGTTGTATGGTATTTTTGAGCTTATCAGCTACTTCAGGAAAAAAAACACCTATTATTTCAGCAGCTTGAAGATGCGAGATGCGGTTCCCAATTGCGAAGAGTCGGCTGAGTGGAATGGCAATTAAACGAATAAATAAAAAACTCTGCAGCACAATAAATCCAAAAAACAAAATACCGCGAACAAATATGGGAAACTTGCCATAGAATTCAAGAGAGCTGGTAAGTAATAAGGCCAGTGTAAAAAACAAAGTAAACAATATCAAACCTCTAATCAATTGATTTTTATAGTACTTCCGGATAAAAGCATCTATTTGATCAATAAGAAGGTTGTAAGAACTTTGCATAGGTTAAAACTACTGCTTCATTTGTTAGCTACAAAATTAATACCTATACCGATGCTTAATTAGATTAATACATTTATTTAAAAAGAATTTATAAAAATTTACTATTACTATTAAGGCTGTTGATATGTGTATAAAATAAAGCTAAAATAAGAGGGTTGTATAAAGTACTTGTTTTACAAACATGTTTTACACATAAAAATTGATTTAACTAACTGATATATAAATACTTATTTGTATATTAACATATAAGCTAATTTAAAGCTTGTTCAAAAATTGTAGAAGAGTGAACATTAGAAAAAGTTCACAATTGGTTTATAAGCTTTGTAGAATAAAACGAAAAAGAGTGTTGCTATGTCATAGAAATTTGAGCTTATACAAAAGAACCACATTTACAAAAAATGTTTTAATGTATTGTTAACACGTTTTTAACTCAAATGCGCACTGCAGTGTTTGTAAACACAACCTATTTATTGAGTTGTAGCGCTGCTATTTTTTAGTTTGTTTATAAGTTTAAACCTAAAATAGTCCTTAATTTAGCAAGAAAAAGATGATAATACCCATTGGCTCCGATCATGCTGGTTTTGAAACTAAGCAACTGCTCATCACTTATTTAACTTCGTTAGGCTATGAAGTCAAGGATTATGGATGCTATTCAGAGCAAAGTATAGATTATCCAGATTATGCACATCCTGTTGCTGCTCATCTCGAAGCCAACCCAGGAAGCTTAGGTATTTTACTTTGCGGATCTGGAAACGGCATCAGCATGACGGCCAACAAACACCAAGGCATCCGTTGTGCACTTTGCTGGACGCCAGAAATCGCAGCGTTAGCACGTTTACACAACGATGCAAATATTATTTCATTGCCAGCCCGATTTATTTCTGTTGAGGAAGCCAAAGAAATGGTAAATGTATTTTTAAACACTGAATTTGAAGGTGGGCGCCATGCAACACGTGTTGCAAAAATTTCTTGCTAGTTTTTTTTGATCAAGATTTCAACCCTTCGGTTGGCTTCTTTTTCTTCTTCATCTTTAGGCTTGCTGTATACAGGCTTAAGTGAACCAAAACCAATTGGATACAAACGCTTGGCGGCGACACCATTTTGTACCAAATAATCTTTGACCATTTCAGCACGCTGTTTAGATAATTTCAGTGCTTTTTTAGCATTGTTTTCATCTATGTTTACATGCCCGTGGATTTCTAGTTCTATATTAGGATTGAGTAAAAGTAAGTCGCGCAGTCTGTTGAGCTGCGCATAAGACTCCTCCATGATTTCAGGTAAGCCCGCGTTAAAATAAACTTGTTCCAGCCTGGTAATTTCACCAGCCTTAAAGCCGTTTAGATAAATAGTATCCACGTATGATGTGCCAAGCGGAATGCGGCGCTCTTTGAATTCTAAAGGAAAATAACCAGGTACTTCTACTCTAATGAAGCCCTTTTTGATGGGTTGCTTGAGGTTGATACTAAGTTCTGAGGCAAAATAGCTTCCGTTTATTTCAGCCGCGCCTTGTAAAACGATTCTTCCAGAAAGAGCCGCCTTGGTTTGACCGTCGCGCAAAACCAAGGTGTAAATAGGTAGTGCGTCGTCATGGGTAAAATCTAAAATTTGTTCGTCTTCATGTGGGAGAGTGGGCACAAAAGTGCTTTTGAATAAAATTTCATCTTTTATACGCGCTTGTGTTTGCATACAAAGAATGCCGTATTGGTTTTTTTCTAAATTCAATTCCATGATTTTAGGCCGACCACCGAGTTCAAAAACCAAACTGTCTATTATTTGGTTTTTACTTTGTTTGAAATCACAAATTTCGGTGTTGCTCGAAACCAAGAGGCCTCTAGATGAGCTATAAGATGCGCTCTTGGCGGTCAATTCTACCTGAATTTTGCCTGATTTAGGAGCAACAAAAACCACCCAAATTTGATTTGACTTTTTATCACCTAAGAAAGAAAGGGAAAAAGAACCATCTACTGGCGCAAATACAGCGCCTGAACAATGATTATAAGAAGAGTGCTGCCCGTATGACCAGTTGAGTAAAAAGAGAAACTCAAGGCAAATTAAAATTTTCACAAAACCTTTATACAACTTAGTCTATTTTTAGTTTCAATCGACCTGTTAAACGAGAATCTACAACGAGGTGGCCTGTAGTTAAAATTAAATTTTGAACACTTAATTCTTCTATTTTTCCTGACAACCAAACACCTTTTGTGATTTCTCCGTTGATTTGTTGTTCAATAGCTGTTTTTGTTTCAGCCAGTATAGGACTCAAGTCCACATCGATTTTAGCAGCTAGTTGTTCTTTTAGTTTGGAGCTTAATAGCCATTTAGCGGAGTGCAACAGGACACTTTTGGTTCGCAATTCATAATCAACCGCTCTAATTTTTAAATGTTGTTGTTGGTCAATATAAGGTTGCACGACTAAATAAAGCGTTCCTTTCTTTGTGCCTGAAAATTGAACAGAGAGCATCAAGCGCTCCCCTTGAGGACCCAGTATTTTTACTTGATCAACGTTAATGTATTTTTTCTCCGTGATGTAAATTTGTTGTGTGTCGAAGTCGCGCGAAATAAAATGGTTTATCGAATCGTAGGACGCAACGGTTCTAAGGTTGAAAATACTTTCCTTTGAAGCACCAGAACGGGAGGTGTTTTGTGGTAGGCGTGCATAAGGTATGTTTAGCGCATTTGTTGAAAACAATGGCTGGGCCGCAATCTGAGTGGTAAATATAGCTTTTTGACCTTCGTTTTTTAAAACCATATCGTCGATGCCTATTTGGCTGGGCCGCAAATAAAAGTAACCATATGGAGCAACAAGAATCGGATCTTGTAAAGATTTCCAAACATCTTTCATAGCAGACCGCACAGGTGTTGAGGCCAGTTGCTTGTCTATTTCTTTTTCAAGTTGCACCAAGGAATTTTTGACTTCTTTTTCGATTGTAGCCGTTGCATCGTACTTAATAACGGTTATTTTACAGGGATCAACAAGTGCAAATGAATGCAGTTTTGTTTGAGATTTGAGACTAAAGTCAGGGGTTATTTCTACTTGACTTTTATAGGACATCATTACTTTTCTTTTGGGTTCATTTACACCGCAAGAAGCGAAAATTCGTGGCGTCATACAGCGTTCATCACCAAAAATATATTGACAGGCGGGGCAATAATTTAAACTTAAATCAAATTTTCCGCTTATATCGCAGCGCACTTCGTTGTTTTTGAATTCAAAATGAAGGGGGTCGCGTTCAAAATGGTATTTATAACTAATTCCTTCGCATTGTTGTTCTCCTCCATTAAACCTTTGATCTAAGGATTGATCTGCCTCCGTTAAGTACGGTTTAAGCGCTAATTCGGTTTGTAAAGAAAGAAAAGAAGGCTCAGGAGCACTTACCTCATCAATAACTTTGAGATCCGTAATGGGCGATTCAATTGTAATTGTTTTACAAGAAAATAACCCTAAGCTAAGAAATGAAATGATTTTGATATATCTCATTGTTTTGGTTTGAGCAGTACGCGCTGTAAAAAATCAATACGCATTGTTTGAACCGAATCTTTAGCTTCTTCAATGAATGGGCTGGTATAAGACGGGGCGCATTGACCGCCATTAATTTCGAAGAGTAGGTTTTTGTCTTTTTTACAGAGTGACGAATTGTAAAACATGCCGTTTAATTCAAAGTGATCATAAAAACAATTGCCAAGAAAACTCATTTCGATGAGCAGCCCACCCCCTTCGTCTATCCAAAGTTTTTGGCCGTCCTCCACATAAAATATTTTGTACGCTTTAGTACTTACGATCTCGTCATTTTTTAGATTAATATAAGACATATTATAGGTCCAATAATTCGGCCTATCCATGATTAATAAGTCAAAATTGACGCCAATGGTTTGTTGTAAGCCCTTTTGATTATATATTTCCATAGTGCCTTCATATGAACCCAACCAGTCATTTGGTATTCCTTGACCAAAGGCAACAGAACTTAAAAAGAGAATAAAAAGCACGCGCATAAAAAAGGGGCCTAAGCCCCTAAAATTAATGTATTTTTGCTTGCAATCTTTGATCAAGGGCGTCTAAGAATTCTTCAGTGTACACGTAGTGTTCGCCGTGGTTGACTTTGTTGCCATGAATACAAACAGCTAAGTCTTTTGTCATTGTGCCACTTTCAACGGTTTCAATACAAACGCGTTCTAATTGATTACAGAAGTCAATAAGCGCCTGATTGTTGTCGAGTTTTCCTCTAAACGCCAAACCACGAGTCCATGCGAAGATAGAGGCGATAGGATTGGTGGATGTTTTTTTACCCGCCTGGTGATCTCTGTAGTGGCGGGTTACTGTTCCGTGTGCGGCTTCGGATTCCATGATTTGTCCGTCTGGTGTAATTAAAACTGATGTCATTAGGCCAAGAGAGCCAAAACCTTGCGCAACGGTATCTGACTGCACGTCGCCGTCGTAGTTTTTGCAAGCCCAAACAAAATTACCATTCCACTTTAGAGCAGAAGCAACCATATCGTCAATGAGTCGGTGTTCGTAAACAATACCAGCCGTTTCAAATTGTGTTTTGAATTCAGCATTAAATATTTCTTCAAATATATCTTTGAAACGACCGTCATACTTTTTAAGGATGGTGTTTTTTGTAGAGAGATAAAGCGGCCATTTTTTGGTTAATGCCATATTAAAACAGCTGCGGGCAAAACCAGCAATAGACTCATCGGTATTGTACATAGCCATACCCACGCCATCACCCTTGAAATTATACACTTCGAAAGTTTGTGTTTCCCCGCCATCTTCAGGAGTGAAGGTCATGGTTAGCTTCCCTTTCCCTTTAAAAACAGCGTCTGTAGCACGATATTGATCACCGAAAGCATGACGCCCAACAATAATCGGGGCCGTCCAGTTTGTTACCAGGCGCGGTACATTTTGCATAACAATGGGCTCCCGAAAAACAGTGCCATCTAAAATATTGCGAATGGTTCCGTTAGGAGACTTCCACATAGACTTCAAGTTAAATTCTTGAACTCTTGCTTCGTCTGGGGTAATGGTCGCACACTTGATACCGACTTTGTATTTTTTAATTGCTTCAGCCGCATCAATTGTGATTTGATCGTTGGTTTCATCTCTTTTTTCAATTCCAAGATCATAGTATTTGATGTCTATATCGAGATAAGGCAAGATAAGTTTGTCTTTGATAAATTTCCAGATGATGCGCGTCATTTCATCGCCATCGAGTTCTACTACCGGGTTGCTAACTTTAATTTTTGACATGTAAAAAATTTATGTACAAAATTAAGCATTATTATGCTTGTGCTTTACTGACAAGCTTAAGAAACACTGTGCAATTAATCTAAAGAACCGATCATTTTTGATGGGTCAACGATTTGATCGTATTCTTCAGCGCTTACATGCCCAAGCCCAACAGCAGCTGCTTTAAGTGTCGTGCCATTTTTGTGGGCATATTTGGCGATTTCTGCTGCTTTATAGTAACCAATTTTTGTGTTGAGTGCGGTGACAAGCATTAAGGAGTTCTCGAGGTGCTGCTGTACCATTGGCAAATTAGCTTGAATACCTACAGCGCAGTTGTCTGCAAAAGAGACGCAAGCATCGCCTAGGAGGCGCGCAGATTGCAATACATTCGCGGCAATGACCGGCTTGAAAACGTTGAGTTCAAAGTGACCGTTAGAACCTGCAATACCTACTGTTACGTCGTTGCCCATGACCTGAGCACATACCATAGTGAGCGCCTCTGGCTGCGTTGGATTAACCTTGCCCGGCATGATAGATGATCCCGGCTCGTTGTCTGGTATGATGATTTCACCAATACCACAACGTGGCCCAGAAGACAACATGCGGATGTCATTGGCAATTTTCATTAATGATACCGCTGCGCGTTTTAGCGCGCCAGAAAGCTCAACCATTGCATCGTGAGCAGCAAGTGCTTCAAATTTGTTCGCGGCAGTAATAAATGGCAGACCTGTGAATTCGGCGATTTTTTGAGCCACGAGCACATCGTAACCCTTTGGTGTATTTAAACCTGTTCCAACAGCGGTTCCGCCTAATGCTAATTCAGAAACCACAACCAACGCATTGTTGATAGCGCGCATAGCGTAATCGAGTTGAGCTACATATCCGCTGAACTCTTGACCCAAGGTAAGTGGGGTTGCATCCATAAAGTGGGTGCGCCCAGTTTTAACAATGTCTTTGAATTCAACTACTTTTTGTTGAAGCGTATCGCGCAAGTGTTTCAAGCCAGGAAGCGTTACCTCAACTGCCATTTTGTAGGCCGCAATGTGCATAGCAGTGGGGTAGGTATCGTTGGAGGATTGTGATTTATTGACGTCGTCGTTAGGGTTGAGCGCTTTTTGCTCATCTTGTAAATCTCCACCATTGACAACGTGGCCGCGATTGGCAATTACCTCATTACAGTTCATATTGGATTGTGTGCCTGAACCAGTTTGCCAAATCACTAAAGGAAATTCAGAGTTGTGCTGCCCAGTTAATATTTCATCACAAACTTTAGAGATGAGGTCTCTTTTTTCTTGCGCCAAAACACCTAATTCATGATTGGCATGAGCAGCAGCTTTTTTGAGGTAAGCAAAAGCATGAATAACCTCGATGGGCATCGAGCCTTCGGGGCCAATTTTAAAATTGTTTCGAGATCTTTCGGTCTGTGCTCCCCAATAGCGGTGGGCAGGAACCTTTACCTCCCCCATGGTGTCTTTTTCGATGCGATATTCCATTTTTTGGTGTTTGTGAATTAATTTATGTAATTTTGATGTGTTTTCAAATGCAAAAATAATAGAAGATGAGCACTTTCGGTATTGTAATGTTTCTTTTAATAGGTGGTATGGCCTTTTGGATGTTGTTCTTTTTATTAGGGTTCATCCTTCCTTATTGGCTTACTTTGGGTTTGTTTGAGCAATTGCGTCCAAAACGCATTTTTGACGAAGAAGTGAAATCATAAAAATCACCATATTCATATTTTCTGAAAGCGCCGCTGGGCGCTTTTTTTATGCCCCAAAGATTTGTCGTACGTTATCTTGAATGGTTAAGCAGAGTTGATCAGTTGGCAAGTCGTTTTCGTCTGCACCAAAAGGCTCCTCAATTTCCTCTGCCAATAATTCCATACTGACCAGTGCATAGAACACAAAAGTTGATATAAACGCCGACAAATATCCAAATAACGGAACAAATGCCAACGGCATCGTTATGACGTAAATGAAAATAAACTTTTTGATAAAGAGGCTGTAAGAAAAAGGAATGGGGGTGTTTTTAATTCGTTCACAGATTCCCAGAGAGTCAATAAGCGCGTCCAAATCGTTATTTAGCGCAAGCCATTGCATATGTTGAACAGTTCCTTTTTGGTAAAGTTGTTCGACTTCAGCCCTTAATATTTGGACAATTCTCAACGGTTGGTGACCGCTTAATTCCAAATCGCTTAAGTCGAGTTGAGCAGCATCCTCTTCTTGAAGATTCAGGTTGCGTAAATGTTGTTTAGTTGCATAAACAAAAAGCGGAATAAGCCGAGTAAAAGAGGTTTTTTCCGCTGCTGTTAAATGAAGCGCGCTTAATTTAGAACTTAACGAACGGGTATCGTTCACTAGAGCGCCCCATGCTTTGCGACCTTCCCACCAACGATCATAAGCGGTGTTGGTTCTAAAAACCAGCAGAAGGGAAATAACAAAGCCAAGCAATGAGTAAACGGCAGTTAAATTTTTTAAAAAGTAAGCCTCTGGAAAAAAAGTAATTTCCACATAGGCGATAAGTACGGAGAGCGCACTGATATAAATAAGCTCTTTCCACATCATCCGAACCGTGTCGCTTTTATGAAATGAAAAGATAAAATTGAGCCAGTTTTTTGGATTGTAGTTGATCATGTGCTAGTTTGATTATGCTACAAAGGTAAAAATTCTCAAAGCACTTAAATTTTGTTTAATTTCGGACTAGCATATCAAGTAAAAAAAGATGGAAATCACAGCAGAGCTCAAAGAGAAACTTAGTCAGTTAAATGAAAAATATGCCGCGCTTGGCGAAGATTTTAATGCTTATTTAGAGGGCTTGCTGCATGCCGACGTCACCACCTACTGGGACTACATCCAACTAGATACCCTTTTGAGTTTACAAAAACCAAAAACATCTTTTCCAGACGAGGTTGTTTTTATCATGTATCATCAAATTACAGAGCTATATTTCAAGTTAGCGCTGCGTGAATTTGAGGCCCTTGGGCAAATGACGAGCCTCAATAAAACGTATTTTATTGACAGGGTTGGCCGCATCAACCGTTATTTTGATGCCTTGGTAAAAAGTTTTGAAGTCATGATAGACGGGATGGATCGCGAGGAATTTTTAAAATTCCGCATGAGTTTATTGCCTGCATCAGGGTTTCAATCTGCTCAATACAGAGAAATAGAAATTTACAGCACTGATTTTATCAATTTAGTGGCAAAAGATGTACGCGAAGAAATGCGAGGTGTAAATGATATAAACCAATTGTTTGACCACATCTACTGGAAAGCAGGAGCCACAGAGGTAGAAAGCGGCAAGAAAACCCTAACGCTCATACAGTTTGAAGAAAAGTACAGGACCCACTTTATAGCACTTGGTAACCATTGTAAGGATAAAAACTTATGGCAGGTATATTTACGCCTCAGCAGGGAAGATCAAGCCGATGAAAACGTGAAACAAGTACTACGTCAAAACGACACCAATGTAAATATCAATTGGCCACTTGCTCATTATAAATCAGCGGTGAAATACTTAGCCCGACAAGATAAAGATGTGGCAGCTACAGGAGGCACAAATTGGCAAAAGTATTTACCCCCAAGATTCCAAAAACGCATTTTTTACCCCGAACTTTGGACCACAACAGAACATGAAAACTGGGGAAAGATGTGGGTAGAAGACCATCTAAAATAAGCGCATTGTTTTTACAACTCTTTGACAAATACTTTTGCATAGTCGAGTAGTCCTGATTCATTTAGATTAAAGTTGCGAACGCCAATTCGATACAGGGCTATAAAATCTTCGGTATAGATAGGTAATAGTGCTTGTTGGTCTATGATTGCTTTTTCACAGCGGTGTTGTGCCGCAACTTTTTCACTTATAGAACCCGCAAAAACTGAAACTAAATACAAAGAGTCGACGAACTCATTTTTAAAGTACGATTGTTTTTGGGCCGCGCTGTAAAAAAGCCTTAGATAAGATTCTGAGCCCGGGTAATCTCCAACCCAGCCGACACGCCAAACCGCCGCCGCCGGCATATTTAAGGGTTGTTGTTGCTCAAATAATTCAAAGGCAATCCCTATATGCTGCTCAAGCATTTGGGCTACTGCTTCTGTCCATTTATAAGCTGCTGTGTTTCTTTTGCTACCAACATAAAATGCAATTTTCGGAAAAGAGGCCATAGATGAGTAGCCTTCTTGTTGCAACAGGGCTTTTGCCTCGTTTATCTTTTCAGAGAAGCTCCGGTTGTCTGGTTGGAGATAAGGATTTTGGTGTTGAGTTGTGGTTGGTATCAATAGATTGTTTAGAGAGCGACCTTCCCCCTTTAATACACTATTGCATATGGTTGATGCGTCAATTGCCATTGCAAACGCTTTTCTAATGTTGGTATTATCAAAAGGCGCTTGCGTACTATTGAATTGCAAATAATGAACCTTCGCCGCTGGTTTGATGTAAATTTCGTGTAGCGGGTTTTTACCGCGTTTTGCGTCGTAAAGCGTTCCGAATGCCCCTCTCAAATCTTCGATGGGTAAATCAAATAGTAAATCAAGCCGGCCCTTTAAAAATAGCGCATGAGCATCTTCTCCTGGCACGTTAATTTTTAGCTGAATTTCTTCGAGATAAGGAAGTTGGTTTCCAAAGCGGTCGTGCCGCCAATAATTTGTATTGCGCTTAAACGTACATTGTTTTTTATCGGTCTTATACAAGAAAAAGGGCCCCGTACCAACGGGGTTTTCATCTATTTTTTTACCGTAATATTGCACGGCCTGTTTACTAAGTATGCCTAAACTAGGGCTAGACAAGACATTTAAAAAATGGTTGTATGCACCGGTTAGCGAAATTTCTAGGGTGTAATTATCAATGATGCGAATTCCGCGAACGGTTGACTGAAGAGGGTCGGCATTTTGTTCGTAAAACGCAAGTCCGCCCTCTATTATTTGGGGTAAAATAAGATCTTGTTTTGCACTCGTGTTTTTTGAACAGGCGAGGCTTAAGCTAAAAGCGACATCTTCAGCGGAGAGTTCTGAAGAGTGAAAACGGAAACAGGGGTCATCGGAAAAATGTACATTTTTGCGAAGTTGAATGCGTAATGTTTTACCGGCGTTTAAACTTGTAATGTGATTGGCAAGAAAATATTTCCAACCGCGCTGGGTTTGTGAAGGCTGGAGCAACGGCTCAAAAACAAGCTGTTGTATACGATGGTGATCAAGTGTATGATCAGCAAGTGGAAAAAGAGTCACCCGCTCACTTTTAACAGAGATCTTTAGTACCCCTCCGTATTTGGCGTCACCAACAGCGTGGCGTGGCAAATGCCCGTAGTAAAAGAAAACAACCACTGCCGCCACTACCACAAAGCCGGGCAAAATGTAGCGCAATAGTGAAGGTTTCATTTATATAAAAACCGTTACTTACTGGTTATCCACGAGGTGAAGGAAGCCATGGCCGGAAACTTCTTGATTATTTAATCCGTAAGCAATGTATTTATAGAAGTAAACGCCTTCGTTCGCCTGTTCGCCATTTATTTTTCCATCCCAAAAAGGGTTGTTATTTACGAGGTCTGTAGAAGTTACATCATACAAAACACTTCCCCAACGATTTAAGATAATGAGCTGTAAAGACGTGACATTTTTGGTGTTTAAATAAAACGTTTCATTGTTGTCATCAGAGTTTGGACTAAAGACATTAGGAACAATTATCTCAGGCTCTGGGATCAGACAAGAACCATCGTCTAAAGTAGCGCTAGGATTATAATTGATAGCTAATGAATCAGTACAGCCACATATAGCCACAGAGATTGTAAGGCTAGTTAGGTCTGTACATTGTGCTCCTTGTTGGGCGATAAGTGTGACGATATAGTTAGCATTATTTGCATTATAAGTAATGCTTACTGGTTCTGAAGAATTGGAAGTTTGTCCATTTCCAAAATCCCAAAGATACGATTGTGCGTTTTGACTATTGTTTGTAAATACGACAGTAAGCGGCTCACAGCCCTGTTGAACAGAGGCGCTAAATGCTGCAACTGGAGGGTCTAGTATATCAATAAATGCACTATCTGTGATCAAACAAACGTCATCTTCTACAGTGATGAAATACCAACCAGAAGGAATGTTCTGCCAAACAGAAGCATCAATAAAACCTCCTGGGCCAGGACCGCTCCAATTATATTCTGGCACACCCTGAGTACCTGATACTTGTACTGAAACATATCCTGTTGGCACACAGGTTGATGGCCCCGTGTAAATGGTATCAATAGTCAATAGTTGATTCATGGTAATGGTGACGGTGTCGGTCTGGGTAAAATTACAGTTGTCGGTGGCAGTCACCAAATAATACATCGTGCCGTTTTGATTGATCCCAACCGAGATTGAGTCGTTCGTGCCTAGAGTGGTCCCGGTTAAATTTTCCCATTGATACTCATAGGGCGCATAGCCCCCGGATGCACTTGCCGTTAGTATAACGTCATTACTAGCACAAGGAACAGTCGGGTTATTTCCTAAGATGTTGATAATAGGCCCTTCGCCTATGTAAATAGTTCCTGATGAGATAATAGTATCTCCACAAGGGTTGATAATTTCTACGCTGATAATTACCGACTCAAATCCTTCATTAATGCCATCTTGAATGGGCGTAAGGGTAATGACAACAGAATCTTCACCAGGCAAGAAAATGACAGGGTTTGGAAGCGTATTATAGTCTACTCCTTGTTGTGCATCCCCGCTAATGGTGTAGTTAATAATGAGCGTGTCATTTATTTGCCCCGGGGGGCGAGTAAAAATAAAATCAGCATAGGTACACCCTTCCACGATAGTGGTGTCGCCGGAAACAGTCGCAACCGCAACCTCAACCGCTGCAGAGCTAAATGAGCCCGCTTCGAGAAATACACCGGAATCGTAAGATTGGTCAGAAACATTCGCTATGGCTAGTTTAATGTGATAGATCTGATTACACTGAACACTCGCCGAAGCAGTGAGCAAAGTCGTTGTGCCGTCATATTGGATAGCATTGCCGTAAGTTAAAGTGGATGCTGTTTCATTAAACACATAATATTGCGTGTTGGACTCATCTCCTACATTATTGATCGTTACAGGGATTCCGCCAGGAATGGTAGCAATGTTTGCTCCCCCGTTAGGGTATCCGGCTAATAGGTGCGGACCAGATATTCCAGGACCCCACAAGAAGAGGCCAAAGGCATCATTAAATGAAGAGGGCGAAAATTCAGGATATTCTTCTGAACCAAAGAGGTATTTAAAAACTAACGTGTCTCCAGACGGAATAAAGTCAAATTCTAAAACAGCCCCATTGGTTACATTTCCTGCTGCAATATCATTTAGGTGCGGGTCAAGAGAAACATTGCTCGTTTGAGGATTATTTTGAGTAAAATTTGCGAAATTATTAGGCCCTACTGCTGCAGAGGCATTGCCAGTTGTTAAAATAAGACCATTATTGATTGGAAACGCCGTGTTCGTGTTCGTAAAATACCCAATATTGGACTGTACGGTATTGGCTAAAGACGCGTTGCCATTAATGGTGATATTAAAAGCAGAGACACCAAAACCTAATAACACGTCTTCTACTAATTGTTGAGGTGTTTGGGTGTTTGAGACAGTAATTGGCTGAGCAAAAAGTGAGCCGAAGCCAAAAATAATAATGAGGTGTAGTAAATGTTTCATAAGTGCAAGTTGCCGTTTAGACGTTAATATTGACAATATAGTTGCATTACAAAATTAATATAATCTCTGACGCTGCAAAACACCGCGATTTTTTGCAACTTTGAGGTATAGAATGATTATGGATAAAACACAACAATTTATTGTCCAGCACAAAGACAGATTTGTTGCTGAATTATTTGATTTATTAAGAATACCGTCTGTATCTGCAGATCCAAACTTTCAACAAGATGTTGCGGCGTGTGCTAACCATTTAGCGGGCCATTTAATAGAAATAGGTTTGGATGGGGTAGAGGTGATTCCTACAGCGGGCCATCCAATTGTCTATGCTGAAAAAATTGTGGACGCATCATTGCCAACCGTTTTAGTCTATGGTCATTATGATGTGCAACCCGCTGATCCGCTAGAATTGTGGCACACCCCAGCATTTGAGCCTGTAATCAAGCAAACGGCGACACATCCTGACGGCGCTATTTTTGCGCGCGGCGCTTGCGATGACAAGGGTCAATTTTTTATGCACATTAAAGCAGTAGAAGCAATGCTACAAGCACAGGAGCTTCCTTGCAACCTCAAACTCATGATTGAAGGAGAAGAGGAAGTCGGGAGTCCAAACCTGGCCATATTTGTCCGCGAAAACAAAACCAAATTAAAAGCGGATATCATTTTAGTTTCAGACACTGGCATGTTGGCCAATGACACCCCTTCCATTACTACCGGCTTGAGAGGGCTTAGCTATGTAGAAGTAGAAGTAACAGGCCCCAATCGTGACCTTCATTCTGGTCTTTACGGTGGTTGTGTTGCTAACCCGATCAATACGCTCACACAAATGATTGCGAGCCTGCACGACGACAACATGCGCATCACCATTCCTGGTTTTTACGACAAAGTTGTTGAGCTATCAAATGAAGACCGCGCCGAGATGGCCAAAGCACCATTTTCTGAATCTGCATATTGTGAAGCTTTGGATATTCGGTCCACACACGGTGAAAAAGGTTATAGCACCATGGAGCGTGGTTCCATGCGCCCTACATTAGATGTGAATGGTATTTGGGGTGGTTACACAGGCGAGGGCGCAAAAACAGTCATTGCTGCTAAAGCCTTTGCAAAAATCTCCATGCGCTTGGTGCCAGACCAAGACCCTGTAGAAATCACCAACCTTTTTAAAAAACACTTTGAAAGCTTTGCGCCATTGAGCGTGCGTGTTAAAGTTACACCTCACCATGGTGGAGAACCAGTCGTAACGCCAACGGACTCTCCCGCATATGCAGCAGCAAGCCGAGCGTATGAAACCACTTTCGGAAAAAAACCAATACCTGTTCGCAGCGGCGGCAGTATTCCAATAATTGCCATGTTCGAACAAGAGCTTGGGCTCAAAACAATATTAATGGGTTTTGGCTTAGACAGTGATGCCATTCACAGCCCAAATGAACATTTTGGTTTGTTCAATTATTTTAAGGGCATAGAAACCATTCCTTATTTTTACAAATACTTCAGTGAAATCAATGTATGAAAATAGGCATCTATCTATTTATTTTGTTGACGTTAGTGGCTTGCAAAAGTATACAAGAGCCAGTTGAATTGATCAGTTTTGACGGCACCCAAATAGAGCAATTCAGCGGCCAACTCGTGAAGTTTAAGGCAAGTTTTCATGTTCAAAATAAGCTCTGGATTCCTGTTAAAATGAAGCCCGGTTCTTTTGAATTATTTGTAGATCAACAGAAAATAGGTGATTTATATTTAGACACCCCAATTAAAATTCGTGGTCATAGGGAGAGTGAGCTTACGGTGCCGCTGCGAATGATCCCGGAGCCCGGATTTATTGCTACAGCATATAAAGCTGCCAAAAAGCCTATTGCAAATGTAAAAATCAGCGGCTTTCCTAAGGCTGGTGTTTTATTTATTTACAAGACTTTTCCCATATCCAAAGAGGCACAAATTGAACCTGCTCAATTTATTCCTTATATCCCAACTTTCTGATGCTCACACCCGTTGCTCCTAAAAAACTTTTCTTACTTGACGCATATGCGCTCATTTACAGAGCATATTTTGCGTTTGCAAAAAACCCACGCGTTAATTCAAAAGGAGAAAATACGTCTGCAGCTTTTGGTTTTACAAATGTGCTCATAGACATTCTTAAAACCGAGCAGCCTACCCACATTGCTGTGGTTTTTGACCCTCCGGGTGGCTCAACACAGCGCCAAGAAGAATTTGTGGAGTATAAAGCGCAACGCGAGCAAATGCCCGAAGACATCCGCTCCATGATTCAGCCGATTAAGCAAATCGTTCAAGCCTTCAATATTCCTATTTTAGAGGTTGCTGGTTTCGAGGCCGACGACGTCATAGGCACCTTTGCCAAGTTGGCTGAACCACGAGGTTTTCTCACCTACATGATGACCCCCGATAAAGATTACGCCCAATTAGTGAGTCCACAAACGTTTATGTATAAGCCTGGGCGCGGAGGAAATCCACCGGAAATTTTAGGGGTTAAAGAAGTATGTGAAAAATTTGAAGTTCAGTCACCTATACAAGTCATTGATATTTTAGGTTTGTGGGGCGATGCCTCTGACAACATTCCCGGAATTCCCGGAATTGGTGAGAAAACCGCCAAGACTTTGGTGGCAAAGTATGGCTCCATGGAAGGCCTATTTGAGCACGTCCATGAATTGAAAGGGAAGCAAAAAGAAAACGTTGAGAATTTTCAGCAACAGGGCCTTATGTCTAAGTCTTTGGCGACCATCATTAGAGATGTGCCAATCGATTTTGATGAAAAGGACTTAGAAGTTTGCCCGGTCAATGCAGATGCCATTCGCGACATTTTTACGGAATTAGAATTCAGAACACTAGCCAAGCGCATCATTGGCGAAGAATTGGTGGTTACGCAACCAACTGTAAATAAAGAAGAATCTCAATTAGACCTCTTCGGGATGCAAAGTATGCTAGAACCCCAAGAGTCGGCACCCACATCTAGCTACAAAACAATTGCCACAGAGAAGCCAAGTTATCATCTCATTAACTCGGCAGAAGAACGCAAAGAATTACTCGCTCTATTGTTAGTTCAAAGCGAGGTCTGTTTTGATACGGAGACGAATTCTATCGATGCCCTTCATGCAGATTTGGTAGGCTTTTCTTTTTCTTATAAGCCTCGCGAGGCATTTTATGTAGCTGTACCATCAGATTTTGAAGCAGCAAAAGCTATTGTAAATGAATTTGCATTGGTCTTCGAGGGCCCCGCTATTGAGAAAATTGCTCACAACATTAAGTATGACCTCAAAGTATTGCATCGTTATGGCATCGAATTAAAAGGCCCGCTTTTCGACACCATGATTGCACAGTACCTCATCAATCCTGAGTCCAAACAAGGCATGGATTTTTTGGCCACTTATTACTTAAATTATCAGCCCATTTCTATTGAGGCGCTCATCGGTAAAAAAGGAAAGAACCAAGGCAATATGTCAGACTTAGCGCCTGAGCAAATTAAAGACTACGCTTGTGAAGACGCCGACATCACTTTCCAATTAAAGAAATTATTAGCGCCAGAAATCGAAAAGCCACATTTACATCATTTATTTTACGAAGTCGAAATGCCTTTAGTGCGTGTGCTCAAAGAAATAGAACAAGAAGGCATCGCTATTGATACCGAAGCGCTGTCCTCATTTTCTAAAGAATTAGATACCCGACTGATCGAACTAGATCAACAAATTAAAGACATGGCAGGTGAGCAGTTCAATATCGATTCACCTAAACAACTCGGTGAAATTTTATTTGAAAAATTAAAGATATCTAGCAAAGCAAAGAAGACCAAAACAGGTCAGTACGCTACCTCAGAAGACATCCTACAAAAACACGAGCACGACCACCCCATTATAGGTTCTATTTTGGAGTACCGTCAGTTGCGTAAACTGAAAAGTACGTATGTAGACCCGCTGCCTACGCTTTGCGACACTATTGACGGGAGAATTCATACCAATTTCATGCAGACTGTTACCGCAACAGGCCGCCTGAGTTCCAATAACCCCAACCTTCAAAACATACCGGTTCGTTCGGCCAAGGGCCGAGAAATCCGCCGCGCATTTGTGCCTAGGTCTGCCAATTTTCAGCTGATGGCCGTAGATTATTCGCAGATAGAACTGCGTATTATTGCTGCACTTTCTGGCGATGCCAACATGATCGCCGCTTTTAAAAGCGGCCACGATATTCACGCGGCTACAGCTGCCAAAGTTTTTCACACGCCCATTGACGAGGTTACTCGAGAACAGCGCAGCGCAGCAAAAGCAGTCAATTTTGGCATCATTTACGGTCAGTCGGCATTTGGTTTGGCACAAAACCTTCAAATTTCTCGCACTGAAGCAAAAGGCATCATCGATGCTTATTTTGAACAATACGGCACCATCAAAACCTACATGGACAATGTAATTGCCCAGGCCAGAGAATGGGGTTATGTAGAAACCATTCTCAAACGCCGGCGATATTTACCAGATATCCATTCTACAAATGCAGTGGTCAGGGGCTTTGCTGAAAGAAATGCCATTAATGCACCCATCCAAGGTTCGGCGGCAGACATCATCAAACTAGCGATGGTGGCCGTACAAAAGGCCATGAGCAAAGAAAACCTGCAATCCAAAATGATCCTTCAAGTCCATGATGAACTCGTATTTGATGTGCATCAAGACGAAATCGAACAAATGCAAGCGCTTGTAAAAACAGCAATGGAACAAGCCGTTTCTATGGAAGTTCCGATGGAAGTCGAAATGAAAACCGCTCCGAATTGGCTAGAGGCCCACTAATAAACTTAAGGTATCTTTGTAAAATACAATACAGAAAATGGAAATACTCATTAAAGCAGCACAGCTCATTACATCTTTGGCAATCCTCGTTACTCTTCATGAGTTCGGACATTTCATACCAGCAAAACTTTTTAAGACGCGCGTCGAGAAATTTTATTTGTTTTTCAATCCATATTTTTCGCTATTTCGTTGGAAACGAGTGAAAGGAGTTAAAAAAACCTCATGGCTGAGTAAAACTCCTCCAAAAGAATGGTCCGAAGACCCAGATACCACAGAGTGGGGAATTGGCTGGGTACCATTAGGCGGTTTTGTTAAAATTGCCGGCATGATAGACGAGTCTATGGATACCGAGCAGCTCAAAAATGAGCCCCAGCCATGGGAATTTCGAAGCAAAAAGTCTTGGCAACGCCTCATCATTATGGTAGGCGGTGTTACTGTCAATTTAGTATTAGGCTTCTTGATTTACATCGCTGTTGTCTTTACTTGGGGCCAGCTAGTCCTGGACCAAAACAAGCTTCAGGCAGGTTTGGGTGTGCATCCTTTTTTAGCTAAATATGGAATTGCATCTGGCGATATTATTTTAAAAATAGAAGGAGAAAAACCACTCAATTTAGACGACATAAATAAAGAAATTTTGCTCCGCGGTGCTCGAAATATGGTTGTTCAACATCCGGACGGAAAAACAACCAAAATCAAACTGCCTTCCGATATTGATCAGCAATTATTTGAAGTAGGCGCATTGCCTGCATTCACTTTACGCGCAAAAAGTTTGAAGGTAGCAGAAGTGACCAAAAATTCGCCAGCACTTAAGGCAGGCTTCAAAGCCAAGGACCATGTTTACGCGGTAAATGGAATGCCAATTGAGTATTACGATGAATTTCAAGCCATTTTATTTGCGAATAAAAACAAAGTGGTTGACATCAAAGTTGCGCAGCGAGGCAATGTGAAAGATACGATTTCCCGAGAAGTAAAGGTAAAATCAAATGGCACTATCGGCATCATGACTAATTCGGAATTCATAGATAGAAAAGCACTTTCCGAAAAAAAATACGGGTTTTCACAAAGTATTGGTATCGGCATGAGTTACGGATATAACACCTTATCTGATTATGTCAGCCAATTTAAATTTGTATTTACGAAGAAGGGCGCCACACAAATTGGAGGTTTTGCTTCTATTGGCAATATGTTCCCACCACTTTGGGATTGGCATACGTTCTGGCTTACAACAGCTTTACTTTCTATTATTTTGGCCTTTATGAATATCTTGCCAATACCAGCTTTAGATGGCGGTCATGTAGTTTTCTTGTTGTACGAAATGATAACAGGCAAAGAAGCGCCTCAAAAAGTATTAGAGGTTGCGCAGTATATCGGGATTTTCTTACTTCTATCTTTGATGGTTTATGCCAATGGCGCGGACTTAGTGCGTTGGTTAATGAAATAAGCACCTATGCAACGTTTTCAAAATTACATTCTCGGACAATGGGTAGATGGCCAAGGGGTCGAAACCCCTTTATTCAACGCTATTACCGGTGCCCAAATTGGGGAGGCTTCTAGCGCGGGCATAGATTTTTCTTCCGTATTAGCTTACGGGCGTCAAAATGGTCATGCGTTGCGCAAAATGACTTTTCAAGAACGAGGTCGCATGCTCAAAGCTCTTGCGTTATTCTTGATGGAAAGAAAGGAGAAATATTATCAAGTTTCAGCTTTAACAGGCGCCACTAAAGTAGATTCCTGGATCGATATCGAAGGAGGAATTGGTAACCTATTTGCAAATGCAAGTTTGCGTCGCCAATTTCCAGATCTTCCTTATTATGTAGATGGCGTTGCTGCTCCACTTTCTAAAAATGGCAGCTTTATTGGTCATCACATCATGGTTCCAAAAGAAGGTGTTGCGGTGCACATTAATGCATTCAATTTTCCTATTTGGGGTATGCTCGAGAAAATCGCGGTCAATTTAATGGCAGGTGTTCCCGCTGTAGTCAAACCATCAGAGTACACGTGTTTTTTGACCGAAGTGATGGTCCGAGACATCATTGATTCCAAAATTTTACCCGAAGGTGCTTTGCAATTGATTTGCGGTTTAGGTCGTGGTATTCTCGACACCGTTACCTCTGCCGACACCGTTACTTTTACAGGCAGCGCCGCAACAGGAAAAATCCTGAAAGGCCTACCGATCATTTCTGAACAGAGTGTGAGCTTCAATCTTGAGGCAGACTCTTTGAATGCAACTATATTAGGAGAAGCAGCTGTTCCAGGGACTGAAGAGTTTGATTTATTTGTTAAAGAATGTGTCAAAGAAATCACGATCAAAGCTGGTCAAAAATGTACGGCTGTTCGCCGAATCATAGTGCCAGAAAAATTACTAGATGAGGTACAGGGTGCAATTGCCGCACGATTGGCAAGCACCAAAATAGGCGATCCTTCAGTTGAAGGCGTTCGCATGGGTGCACTTGCTACCAAATTGCAGGTGGAGCGCGTCAGTGCAAGTGTTGCCGAACTAGCCAAAACACAACAAATTGTTTATGGCAACCTGTCTGATTTTGAGGTAATTGGTGCAAATAAAGAAGTGGGAGCTTTTTTCCCACCAGTGCTGTTCCGAAATGAAAATCCGTTTACTACCACTGCTGTTCACGAAATCGAAGCATTTGGCCCAGTAGCGACCATCATGCCTTATAAAGACATGGCTGCAGCTGTTGAACTAGCCAAAATGGGCAAGGGCTCATTGGTTTCTTCTATCGTCACCCCAGATAATAAAGAAGCTGTAGAATATGTGGTAGGTGCAGCCAGTATGCACGGACGAATTTTAGTACTCAATAAAGATTGTGCTAAGGAAAGTACCGGCCACGGCTCACCAATGCCTTTACTTACACACGGTGGCCCGGGTCGTGCGGGAGGAGGCGAAGAAATGGGCGGAAAACGCGGCGTGCTTCATTATTTACAGCGCACGGCCATCCAAGGCCATCCGAGCACCATTACCGCTATTACGCAGCAGTTTCAGGTTGGAGCATCCATGCCTGAAGCCCAGCCGCATGTATTTAGAAAACATTTTGAAGAGTTGGTTGTGGGGGAAACCGTATTTACGCACAAGCACACCGTTACAGATGCTGATATCGTCAATTTTGCCAATGTTTCGGGAGACAACTTTTATGCCCACATGGATGCCACGTCGTTAGATGGAACCATATTTGAGCGCCGTGTGGCACATGGTTATTTTATTCTTTCCAAGGCCGCTGGTTTGTTCGTAGACCCTAAAAAAGGACCTGTTCTGCTCAATTATGGCATCGAAGAAGCGCGCTTTACGAAGCCTGTTTACCCGGGCGCTACTATCGGCGTTCGTTTTACCGTCAAAGAAAAGATAGACCAAGAAAAGAAGTCTGCTGATGATATCGCAAAAGGAATCGTAAAGTTTTTGGTAGATGTCTATGATGAAACGGGAGAAACCGTTGCATTGGCGACGATTCTAACAATGGTTAAAAAACTAAAAGACGCTTAACGTTCAATTAGACGCTTTCATTGATTTTTTCATCGGGAAAATCTTCGCCAAATTCGATGGCTAGTTTGTCCATGTCGTAATCCGTCTCTTCATAATAATTATCAAAGAAAGGTTCTTGCAAAGAGCGGATATTGATCTTTCGCTCTAAAGTTAAGAGCAGGGAAGGCAGAATAATTAAGTTGGTAATTGTGCCTACAAAAATGGTAATAGAAACCAATAGCCCTAAAGCCTGCGTTCCACCAAATTGTGAGAATGAAAACATGAGGAAGCCAAAAAACAATACAATTGATGTATAGACAATTCCTAAACCGGTTTCTCGAAGGGAATAGAGGATTGCAAAACGGGTGTCCCAGGCATGGAGCTTGAGCTCACTTCGGTATTTTCCTAAGAAGAGAATAGCATTATCTACTGTAATCCCTAAAGCAATTCCGAAAACAAGAATAGTAGAGGGCTTGAGTGGAATTTGAAGATAACCCATCATGCCCGCTGTAAACAAGAGCGGGATAATATTGGGGATCATAGAGACCATAATGATTCTTAGGGAGCGAAACAAAAAGCCAATCATGATGGCAATTGAAATAATGGCAAAAACCAAGCTTTGTAGCAGGTTGGTAAACAGGTATTTGGTGCCTTCTGTTTGTACCACTTTAATTCCGGTAAAGACGGGCTCAAGATATGTTTGGTCTATGGCAGTTCTGAGTTCTTTTTTGAATTTAGCCTCTCCAGCATAGGCTTTTACTTTGAATGGGTCCAAATCAAAAGCCATTTGTTTGTCGGCATCGCCTTTCGATAACAAAGCACATAAGTTATTAAAAACGTCCGTGTGAGCTAATATAAGGGTGTCAACCATGTCGGTGTTTCCTTTTGTTATTTTCGTGTAGAGGCGCTCTAATTGTTTTTTTTCAGGATTGAGAATCTCGTCTGTAGTTTTTTTATGATTTTCAAGGGCAGGCGCAACTTTGTCAACACTGAGGTCTTTCATTTGCATTCTTATGCGCAGCGTAGTGTTGGTGGTGTCAATAAGGCTTTTTAAAGAGATAGCGCCCCCATTAAGACTACTTAAATCGAGTTTATCGATATATTTTTTGAGGCGCAATTTATCTCTGTTAGAGATAATCGTGTATTTATCTGGGTTACCGCCGTGATAAGCCATATTGATAGACTTGATGAGGTCTATGTAGGAAATACTTTTAGAAAAAAGAGAGTCCTTACGGAAGCTTTCTTGAATGGCTTCTACCTTTCTCATGGTGTTCATATTAAACAAACGCCCTTTTTCTTTATAGTTTATCGTGATTTCAAATGGAATGGAGCCGCCAAAATTCTTTTCAATAAACTTGAGGTCCAATAAAATAGGGTCATCCGGAGGCAAATCGCTGGTAATATTACCCGTGGAGAATATCTTGGTCATGCCAAAAAGACTGATGACGACGAGAATAACGGAACTCACATAGACCCAAGTTCTGTATTTAGTGACAATTGTAACCGCGAGGTCTAGAAACCATTTTGATGACTGTCTTGATAAATGATGAAGATGTCGAGGCTTCGGGTTGCCGATGAAGGAAGTCAAGATGGGAAGAATTGTGAGCGAAAGTGCAAAAACCACCATTATATTCCAACTTGAAATAATGCCAAACTCTGCGAGTTTATCCGAACTCGTAAAGGTTACAAAACCAACAGCGGTTGTTACGTTGGTGAGAAAAGTGACAGAACCAACACGTTTGATCATGATAAAGAGCGCGCGCATTTTGCTGTTGACACGTATGTATTCTTGATGAAAGCGCGTGAAAAGAAATACACAATTAGGCACACCAATTACAATCAGTAATGGCGGAACAAGCGCCATGATAATCGATAAGGTGTAGCCCATAAAGGCAATACTTCCGAGCGCCCAAATTACCGATATAAACACAATGATATTGCTGATCATCATGATGGTAAAAGACCTAAAGATTAAATACATTAAAATGGATGAGGCTAAAATGGATAAGCCTAAAAAGATGTACATTTCATTGACAATACGCTTGGCAACAACAACTCGAATATGTGGCAACCCTGCAAAATATACCTTGCCAAAATGTTTTTCATATTCACGAGCAAGCGCTTCAATTTTGAATACAACTTTGGATTTTTTAGGGTTGGAAAGGACCTTTTCGTCTATTCCAATCATTAATAAGGAAACATTGCTCTTTTCGTTGTAAAGCAAGCCATTATAGATGGGGTTTTTGCGCACCTCTTTGCGCACCTCCTTTATAGACTTATCTCGAAAAGTAGTATCTGAGAAAATCCGGTGTATTTCAAATTCATTCTTTTTGATATTGTTGGTCATGCCGAAGAGCGTGGCTTCAGAAACAACGTTATCAACACCTTTAATTTTTAGTATTTGGTAGCCCAGTTCTCGCCATTTTTTAAAATTGTGCTCCGTGTAAAGAGAGTCTGTTTGCACGGCAACGACGAGGGTAGAACCATCTTCTCCAAATTGTAATTTGAAGTTTTCGTAGTCCATTTGGATGGGGTCGTCTTTGGGTAGGGTGTTTCCCACACGATTATCAACCTTGAGCGCTGTAGCTGCATAGTAACCAAAAAAAACAGTTATGATGGCAATAATGGCCAGTATAAACAAGCGATTCCTTAAGATAAAACTAGCAACTCTACTCCACATGCGACTAAATGTACAAAATTTTGAGGCGTGAAGTTACGAATTATTGCTTAACTGATTCTTTTCAATATTATTGGATAGCTTTGAACTGCAAAATTCCAAGACCAATATATGCCAGATATTATTTTTTATGGTTTTTTAACGGGAGTATTGATGAGTGTTATGCTCGGTACCGTTTTTTTTGCTTTGGTTCAGAACAGCATAGATCATGGGTTTAGGACGGGATTTTTCATCGCAACAGGCGTTATCAGTTCAGATATCTTATTGATTGCTTTGAGTTGGTTTAATGCAGAATTGATACCAGAGGGGAGCACTACTGATTTGATTGTTCGCCTGTGTGGAGGAGTATTTCTACTGCTCTACGGCCTCTCCAATCTATTGAAAAAAGAAAAAGCTAGCTACCCAAAAACCGAGAAAAAACGAATGGTTAAGTTTATATCAATGGGCTTTTTTCTTAATGCACTCAATCCAGGAAATTACATAGGGTGGTTGGCGCTTACAACCCAAATAAAAACTGTAGCACAGTACACTTTATCAGATGCCGTTTTTTATTTTTCAGGTGCACTCAGCGCTATCTTTGTGATGGAGTGTGTCATTGCTTGGGGCGCAGCATTTTTAAAGCCATACATTACTGAGCGGTTCTTAGCGCTTGTCAATAAAATAGTTGGCGTCGTGTTTATTGCTTTTTCTATCGCGCTATTCTTCTACTAAGAAGCGGCTAAGATTTCCTTTTAGAAGATACGACTCTGCGAAGGTTTTTAGCTCCTCGAATTCTTTTTGTGCTGTTTTATCTTTTTTTAAAACACCCCTGTTTTTCCTCAGCTTTTGGTAATCTAATAACAATAGCCGCTCGACTTTGCCTTTTTTAATTTCAGCATAATTGTATAACAATTTAGCGTACAGGTTAGATAAGACCACAACCCCATCGATTTTAGAGAGTTCAAATTTCAGTAGCAGCGGCAGCCTACACCATTTGTGAATATCATAAGCAATAAAATCTCCTTGAGAATAAACAATGGTGCTTTGTTTAGATCGCCCAGTAATTGGATCTGTAAGGTCAAGAAATTCGATGGGTTGGGCGTTGTGCGGGTGGCCGCCAAGAATGAGGTCAATGCCAGTTTCTTGGCAAATTTGGTGTGTGTTGTCTATAATCACTTTTGACGGATACGGCTGATACGCGCAACCCATATGTAGGAAGGCCACCAAAAACTCTGCTCCTTTTTGTCTGGCCAGTTTTGCTTGTTCTACAATCAATGAAATATCTGGATTGGCTTCATTGAGGTTCAAGTGATTGGCTAAGTAGGATTTACCCGGTGGACAAATCAATGCATTTAACGAGAAGGTGTAGGATAAAAATGCGACTTTGATGCCGTTCTTTTCAAGAATTGGAAAATTGTCGCATTCTTCAAAAGAGCTTGATGTCCCAACGTGTGCGATGTTTTGAGTATCTAAAAATCGTAGCGTTTCTTTTACTCCTTCTTCGCCCTGGTCCAAAGCATGATTGTTGGCTGTTGACAGCACATCAAATCCTTTGTATTTACCAAACCCCGAAAAGACATCGAATATTTCATAGTTGGCGTTGAAGTACATATTGCTTAGCATGACTTCCGGCACGTATGATACCGGCTTCTTTGGATTGAGCGGTGTTTCTAAATTGCCTACTACCAAATCAGCATCAAAGAAAAAATCGCCACATTCTTTCCATATATCCCGACACTGTTTTTGAGTGATACAAAAATATGGCATGAGGTCGCCCCCAGCGCTAAGGGTAATTTTTTGGGTGTTATTGTAAGTGTCTTTCTTTTGAAATTTTGCTGCTTGACTTTGAAAGTATTGTTCGAGCCCTTCGCCTTTATCGCCTTTTAGGATTGCACGGTAGTAATATTTATAGCCAAAATAAAGCTGCTGCTTTCGGGTCATTTTGCGTGGATCCTCATGATGACCTTCCAACGGCTGCTCCCAATCTTGCCCACCAAAGATCTTTCGAATTTTAAAAAGCAAACGCACCAACCCAACTAAAAATTTCCCCTTTAAGGATATGGGCCGTACCGGGTTGTAGTGTTTTAATTGGAGCATGAATAAAGGTAAGGAAGTATAGTCGGGATGACAGGACTTGAACCTGCGACTTCTCGCCCCCCAGACGAGTACTCTACCAACTGAGCTACATCCCGATAAAATGCAATCTATGTTAAAACAAAAAACCCTTAATTCTATCAGAATCAAGGGCTAATCTCACAATATTGTACTCGAGGCGGGACTTGAACCCGCACGGGCAAATGCCCACAGGATTTTAAGTCCGGCGTGTCTACCGATTCCACCACTCGAGCTCAAAAGAGCGAGAAACGGGATTCGAACCCGCGACCCCGACCTTGGCAAGGTCGTGCTCTACCAACTGAGCTATTCTCGCTTAAGACTCCCATTATGGCTTAGCCTTTGCTTTGCTAGGGGGCACAAAGTTAATGGTTTTTTTAATTTTTCAAAATACTAAGTCAATTTTCCTTGCGTTTTTTAAAAGAAAAATACAACCAAGTAAGGGGCAAAAGCAGTGCGTAATTGTAATAGAGGTCTTCAAAAGGGATGCTGATCATTCGCCAGCCAATGATGTGTTTTGCGCTGTACCAGACAATTGGCGCATCTGTAAATGCGCCTGTGAGAACACCGTTGACAATAAAAAACGGGATCAAACAGAGCAGGTATGTCCACATAAAATCTTGATACCATTTTTTATTGCGCAACAGAATAGTAAGTGCGGCGCTTAAAAAAGTAGCCAAAAAGGTGTAATAGTTTGCACCATACAAGAGCATCCAAAGGCCAGAAGTGGCAACGAAAATGAAAGCGAAAACAGGCGCAATTCGCTTTTTATTTCTATTTGGAAAATAAGCCTGGATAACCTTTAATAAGAAGATAAAATTGTAAGGGATTACTATAAAAAACAAGACTTCTTCCAATGGTAAGCGCCCAATATAAATTTTTAATAGATAATCGGCATTGAAGCCCCAAACGCCCCATTGTGTAAATAGCTCGTCCCAAATGAGAAAAGGTAGGGCAACAATAAATGTGGCTATAAATACAAAAGACCACTCTTTATAAAAAGATACTTTTTTATCGAAACTGAGTGCAAAAGGCCCGGCAAAGGACAATAAGATTACCCAAGCATATAGGCTCATGCTTTTTGTTGTTTTTTGAACTGTTTGATACTATCGATATAAAAACGAAAGGGAACTAAAAGCATCCCAAAACACTCGCCATGTTCTTTCCCTAAATGTTTGTGATGTATTTTATGCGCTCTTCGGATGGCATAAAAATAAGGGTGTTCAATGTCTCGCAACCATTTGAACCTTCGATGAATGTAAACATCATGGATTAGAAAGTATGCCAAGCCATATGCAGCAATGCCGAAACCAATCCAAACAGGGAATAAGGTATGATTCATCATACCAAGCATGATACACAACCAGGATGGAATGGCATAGATCAAAAAGAAGACGTCATTTTTTTCGAAGAAACCGGGCTCAACTTGATGGTGATCCTTGTGAAAATACCACATAATTCCATGCATTACGTATTTATGTGTTGCCCACGCCATAAATTCCATCCCAAAAAAAGTAGCAATTAGTACTATAGGACCCCACCAAATCATAGCTAAAAGTTTAAAATAGTAAAAAAAATAGTCAAATAAATAAACAATGCTATAGCCACATTGTTTGGCTCATTTAGTCGCCATTTGCGGTATAAAAGCTGTAAAAGTATTGCAGTAAAGAACCAGCAAACATAGTTGTAGAAGGGGATAATTCCATCCTTCCATTGCCAAAAACCAAGTTTAATGGCCACGGGCTCTAGTAAAAAATCTAAAAAGACCATGACGGCCGCTGCCATAAGAACCTCTAACCAAAAGTTAAGCTGTAGGGAGGCGAGTAGTGAAGCGCTGACTACACAAAGCATAGCCCAGTTCACGCCAATAATGATAGGCACTCCATAGATTTTGGGCCCTAAAACAGAACCATATTTGTAGTCTCCAAACAAGAGTCCAGTATGCACACCAATCCACTCTACAAGCATACCTGTTGTAAACGCAATACCGATAAATAGCCATAGTTTTTTGGAGTGTTTTTTTCTTCCGAGGATTAGCGCGCCAAAAGAGAGCAAAAGATGAAAAAAAGACAAGTCAACAAAAAAAGATTGATAAGGCCCTACAGTCATGCCCACAATGCCTACTAGGTAAAAGATACCGATGAAAATAATCAGTTTCCGACTCAATTCTTTATGTTTTTTTCTATAAAAGCCTGGCCTTCAATCATATTTTTAATAACATCTGCCAACGGTGTGTATTTAAATGACAATTGTGTTTCAATTTTGTTGCGATCAAACCGTAGTACTTCATGAGATGAACGCGCAGTTTCTATCGTAAGCCCTGAGCGTTTTGCAGAAATGTGGCACCAAAGTTCATGAAATGCTGCAACAATCATAGTTAGTGTTTTAGGCGCGGCAATACTTGGTGCTTTGCGCCCAAGTTGGCTAGCAAATGCACTAAAGAGTGCTTTAAACGATTGTTGTGGCCCAACCACTAAATAGCGCTCTGCCTGCAGCTTTTGTTCAACAAGCTCTACCATTGCCCACGCCACGTCTCTGGCATCTACAACAGCATTAGCACCACTTGTATAAAATTTGAGACCTTTTTTTGCGGTATCGAGCATTTGTAGGGAAGGGCTTCCTGGCGCTGCCGGGCCTAGTATAACGCAAGGATTCACAATGACGGCCTGCAAACCTTCTTCTATGCCACGCCACACTTCCTTTTCTGCCATTAGTTTTGAAACCCCGTAACCACTGTGCTGCCCACCTACTTGCCATTTAGATTTTTCACTAATTAGTGCTTCTTTACCACCTATGGCAGCAGTTGAGCTTACATGACAGAAACGCTGAACGCCAAAATGAATGGAGAGATCAACCAAATTGGCCGTAACATAACGATTTTGTTGAATGCAAGCTTCAAAATCTGCTTTAAAAAAAGATACCAACGCTGCACAATGATAGATATGCGAACTACCGGCCACAATGGATTTTAAATCATCGATATCCAAAAGGTCAACTTTTGTCCAACTAATGAGTTCCCATTTGCTGCTTGCATTGTCTTTAAAGTAGAAATCAAAGAGTGCTTTAACAACTGCAATTTTTTGTTCGTTACGGTACGTAGCACGCACAGGAATATTTCGCTTTGTGAGCGTTATTAAGACATGACTTCCGAGAAGTCCGGTGGCACCAGTTACTAAATTCACAGCCTAAAACTTGTTGTTACTTTTCATAGTATGCGGCAAGTGCGGCTTTGATTTGTTCGGCAGCAAAAGCTAATTGTGCGTCGGTATGCGCCGACGAAATAAAACCAACTTCGTAACCACTAGGGCCAAAATAAACCCCGACAGAAAGTAGAAAATGGTGCATGAAATTGAAGGCCGACATATCGCTGGCAATTTGATCAGCTGCCGTGATGCGTTTTTTGCCATTAAAGGAGAACCAAAAAATAGAACCAACACATACAAGCTCCATAGGATATTGTTTTGTTTGGGCAAAACTGTTGATTCCGTCAACAAATTGTTGGGTGCGCAATGCTTGTTTGGTATAAAAACCTTCAGCTGCACAAAGTTCGAGTTGAGCAAGCCCGGCAGCCATGGCCACAGGGTTACCTGAGAGTGTACCCGCCTGGTAAACAGGCCCTTCAGGTGAAACAAACGACATGATGTTTTTTTTGGCGCCATAAGCGCCGACAGGCAATCCGCCTCCAATGATTTTTCCATAGGTAACAATGTCGGGATTGATGCCAAAAAGCTCAGCTGCTCCGCCAAAAGCCACTCTAAATCCGGAGATGACCTCATCAAAAATGAGAAGGACGCCGTATTTTGTACACAAGGCCCGCAATAAGTTGAGAAACGATTTATCTTGCAAGAGCAGCCCATTGTTTGCAGGAATAGGCTCAATGATGACGGCGGCTAGATCTTGGTGTTGTGTTTCAAAGCAGGCCTGAAGAGCCTCAGCATTATTGAGTGGCAAAACAAGCGTTTCATTGGCAAATGATTCAGGTACTCCAGCGCTAGATGAGGTGCCAAAAGTAATTAAGCCACTACCTGCCTTAACCAAGAGCGCATCGACATGCCCGTGGTAACAACCTTCAAACTTGATAATTTTATTTTTGCCAGTTGCTCCTCTAGCCAGCCGCAGGGCGCTCATCACCGCTTCCGTTCCAGAACTGGTAAATCGGATTTTATCGATAAAAGGGAGTCTTTGGAGCATGAAAGCCGCTAACTCATTTTCTTTGCGTGTTGGCGCGCCAAAACTGGCACCATTTTGCAGTGTCCCCACAATTTTTTCGAAGACATAGGGATGATTGTGGCCATGAATGAGTGGCCCCCAGCTGCAGCAAAAGTCAATAAATTCATTGCCGTCTTCGTCCCAAATTTGCGCGCCGTTACCTCTGGCAATAAAAAGCGGCGTTCCACCAACCGATTGAAAAGCACGAACGGGAGAATTGACTCCACCTGGAAAATATCCTTTAGCGGCTTCGAATAATTCTGATGAACGGCTGCGGTCGATAGGAGATGGAGTCTTCATTCTTGTGTATATTTGTGGCAGTAAAGTTACGAATAAAGCCGCTTATATGATGTTTGAAAACAGCTTATCCTTCGCACAAGGTTTAGATCAGAATGACCCTCTTGCGGGGTTTCGTTCGCGCTTTCATTTTCCAACATTTCATAGCAAGGACCCGGTTTATTTTACCGGAAATTCTCTAGGTCTTCAGCCTAAAACTGCAGCAAAGTATGTTCAAGAAGAATTAGAGGCCTGGGCATATTTTGGAGTGGAGGGTCATTTTTTAGCCAATAGACCATGGTATTCCTACCATGAAAACTTAACAGAAATGGCGGCAAGAGTTGTTGGAGCATTGCCAATTGAAGTCGTTATTACCCACTCGCTTACCACTAATTTACACCTCTTGATGGTCTCTTTTTACAGGCCTCAAGGCAAACGCGTGAAAATTCTTTGCGAAGCAAAAGCTTTTCCGAGTGATCAATATGCTTTGGAATCTCAGGTAGCATTTCATGGCTTTTCGTCAGAAGCTATAGTTGAGGTTGGCCCAAGGCCAGGTGAACATTTAATTCACGAAGCGGATATTCTTCAAAAAATCGAAGAGCTCGGCGATGAATTAGCGCTGGTGATGATCGGCGGAGTCAATTACTACACTGGCCAATTTTTCAATCTTGAGAAAATTACGGCGGCAG
Organism: Crocinitomicaceae bacterium; assembly: GCA_044372045.1. GTDB lineage: Bacteria > Bacteroidota > Bacteroidia > Flavobacteriales_D > Crocinitomicaceae > UBA952. The sequence goes on along the minus strand of JBILSN010000002.1, from coordinate 2,237 downwards.
GTCATGCTGTAGGCGCAGTAGTTGGTTTTGATTTGGCACATGCAGCGGGTAATGTCAATCTTTCTCTTCACGATTGGAATGTTGATTTTGCAGCGTGGTGTGGTTATAAATACCTCAATTCGTCGCCAGGCGGTGTTTCAGGTTTATTTGTTCACGAACGTCATGCAAATAATAAATCTTTACCTCGCTTTGCCGGTTGGTGGGGCCATAATAAAGCCGATCGTTTTCAGATGAACCCTGGTTTTGATCCCATTGCTGGGGCAGAGGGCTGGCAACTAAGCAATGCACCGATACTAGGAATGGCAGCACATTTAGCTTCGCTTGAAATCTTTGAGGAGGCCGGCATGGACCGAATTGCTCAAAAACGCGATCAACTGACCGCTTTTCTGGCCTATTTAATTCGAGATGTGTCCCAAAGAAACCAAGAAAAGTGTTCTTTTGAGATTATAACCCCGGAGAGCCCGATCGAACGAGGCGCGCAATTATCTATTTTGGCAAAAGGTCAAGGAAAGCAGTTATTTGATCGGCTTACTAATATGGGTGTTGTAGCGGATTGGCGAGAGCCAAATGTGATACGAATAGCGCCTGCGCCACTGTATAATTCTTATGAAGACTGCTTCAGGTTCGCACAATTTTTAGAGCGCGCTATCGTATAGTGCTTGTTATATAAGTGTCGAGGTCTTTTGCGTAATGTAAGAGTTCAAGTGTCCGCACTTGTTGCTCAATTTCTATTGCAGTTGAGTTTGCCTTGAGCGCAATTGCATGCTGAAAGAGTAATTTACCTTTGTCAAATTCTTCATTGACAAGATGAATAGTAATTCCACTAAAAGTTTCTTCTGCAGCACATACCGCATGATGAACGTATTGACCATACATTCCAGCTCCACCATAGTTTGGTAAAAGAGCGGGGTGAATATTAATAATTCTATCCGGAAAAGCGCTGAGTAATGCGGAAGGTATTTTTTTAAGGAAGCCTGCTAAAATGATCCAGCTTGCACGAAGTTCAGAACAGAACTGCAGGTAACTTTCAAAATCATTGCCAGGGATATGGCGATATGAAATTTTCTGCTCGTCACAAAAGGCCTCCATCTGTAAATTTGGCTTACTGGAGAGCACACCAACCACCTTAACACGTTCATTTTCTTTGAAATAATGAATTATTTGCCGCGCATTACTACCGCCTCCAGAAATAAATAGAATTAATTGTTCCTGCATTTTGGCTATAAAGTTAAGCATAGTGTACGATTCCTCGGCTTTGAGCCACAAAGTGTTGATAAATTAAATGGAGATAAGTTTTGTTTATTGGGCGATAGTTTTTTTCTTTGCAAGCTGAAACCTTTAAAATTTAAAAAATGTCTGATATCAAAGCTAAAGTTATCGCGATCATCGTAGATAAACTGAATGTTGAAGAAAGTGAAGTAACTAACGAAGCTAGCTTCACCAATGACTTGGGTGCTGATTCACTTGACACAGTTGAGTTAATCATGGAATTCGAGAAACAATTCAACATTTCTATTCCAGACGATAAAGCAGAAGGTATCCAAACAGTTGGTGACGCTGTTGCTTACATCGAAGCAAACGTTTAACATTTCCCACTAATTCTTTAGTTTACGGGTATGCAATTAAAAAGAGTTGTTGTAACAGGTCTGGGTGCACTAACGCCAATTGGCAATACAGTACAAGAGTATTGGGATGCGCTAATGGCAGGTAAAAGTGGCGCTGCACCAATTAAACAATTTAATGCCTCTCTTTTCAAGACGCAATTTGCTTGTGAACTCAAAGATTTCAATGTGGAAGACCACATCGACAAAAAGGAAGCTCGCAAGCTTGATCAATTTTCGCAGTATGCCATAGTTACCGCTACGGAAGCTATGGCAGATGCTGCCTTGCTTGAGTCCAATCCAAATCTTGATCGCATTGGCGTCATTTGGGGTTCTGGTGTTGGTGGTCTTAAAACATTCCAAGAAGAAGCTAGAGAATATTTTAGTGGCGACGGAACTCCGCGCTTCAATCCATTCTTTATCCCAAAAATGATTGCAGATATTGCAGCGGGTCATATCTCTATTAAATATGGCTTGCGCGGGCCAAACTATGTTTGTGTATCAGCGTGCGCATCTGCAACCAATGCCATCATCGATGCATTTAACCTCATTCGTTTAGGCAAAGCCGACGCCATCGTAACTGGTGGTTCAGAGGCAGGTGTCAACGAAATGGGTATGGGCGGCTTCAACGCTTTA
>JBILSN010000036.1:0-15580 GCA_044372045.1 Crocinitomicaceae bacterium | reverse complement strand
CAGTTTCTACCTATATAATGGGGGCTAACGTTGCTTTAAAGCCATAAAGATTCTGAATATCTAAGTAAAAGTTCATATTGAACTGCTTGAGGTAAAGCTTTTTATCGACCCTGACGTTCAACTGATGAAAACTAGATTCACGAACGGAGTTGAGCTGAGCATAATCTAGCAAGCCCACGCCATTTACATCCCAATTGGTGGTCAAAGTCGAAGTAGCAATATCAAAAGGTGTATATGGCGCCCCTCCTGAAAACAACCAACGCATGCCAAACTCCCACCCATTTTTGAAGCGCTTTCCGCCTGTTAATGAGACGATATGACGGCTATCCCAAGAAGTGGGTACATAAATGTTGTTTTTGTCTAAGAATTCTGATCGTACCCAAGTGTAGGCAAGTACAGCGTAAAAACCTTTGTAAAGTTTTTGTTGATATAAAAATTCAGCACCGTAGCTTCTTCCGCTTGACGTTGAGCTAATTGGTTCATTGCCCACAACACCGAAGTCGGAGCCGATATTTGCCAAAGAAATAGAATCTTCAATGGAGAACGGATAGTAATTGTACTTTTTATAAAAACCTTCTAGCGTAACGCGCGCATTCCATTTGAGCAGGTATTCCGTACCCAACACAAAATGATCTGCTTGAATGTAACGAACCCCATTTTGCTGATTGACCAAATCTCCGGCTGCATTTCGGTAGCCTAAAATAGTGTAAGCTGGTAACTGATGGTAGCGCGCAATATTGGTATTGATTGCCCAATCTTCGGTGAGGCGATATGACGCTGAGAACATCGGTGAAAATTGCTTGAACGGATTGCGCATTTGCGCACTATACGACGTGCCGTCGGCACGAACACCTAACGACAAACGAAATCTTTCGTTCCAAAAGGCGCGACTCATTTGAGAAAATGCTGCGTATTTGTGTAGGTTGAGTTCTGATTGAAAATCGATGACAGCTGGCTGCCCAAAAATGGTGAGTTTTTGATAAGTGTCCGAGAAATATTTGGCGAATTCATAGCCAACCCCTACATTCCAGCGCCAACCGTTTTTGAGGTATGTATGTTCAAAGCGCAGTTTATTTTCTGCTTCAAAAGAAGTGTAATCTTGCAATAAATTTTGTGGCTCTTCAATGCGATCTTTGTAACGATATGCGCGATTATTAAGCATGTTGCGGCTCACTACAAGCGTTTGAATTGAAGATTTGGATGAATGCTGCCAGACTGCTCCCATGGTGTAGTTCCACTGACCTTGCATCGGAAGATTGCCTAAAATAAAGTTGTTGTATTTAATTTGGCTTGAGTCTGTTAATCCATCATTTACACTTGCATTGAGTCCAAACTGATCGAGCGCCCCTAGACCAATAATTGAGAGTTTGTTCTTCGGATTCAATTGAAAATTAAACTTGAATTGATAGTCGTTGTAGGTTGGCAAAATCGGCAGCTTGAGTGCTGCAAATAAAAACTGCAAATAAGAGCGCCTCACCGAAAAAATAAAATCTCCTTTTTGGCCAAGGGGTCCGTCGAGAGTGAGTGCAGCGTCCGAGGAACCGAGCGCAAAATTGGTAATGAGTGCATCTTTATTGCCATCTTTTTGCTTGAAGGAAAGCACCGAAGATAGGCCGTTGGCACGGTTTGCAGGAAAGGCACCAGAATAAAACTCCACCTCTCGAATAAAGTTGACATTGAGCAAACCAACCGGCCCGCCACTACTTCCTTGCGTAGCAAAGTGATTGATGTTAGGCACCTCTATTCCATCTAAATAAAATTTATTCTCGCCAGGAGAACCCCCGCGAATAATGATGTCATTTCGAAACGTTGCACGCGAGGCAACACCGGGTAAAGCCGCTATGACCCGACTTACGTCGCGGTTGGCGCCAGGAAGGCGCTCAATTTCGGTAGCACTTAGCGTTTTGAGTGAATTTGGAGACTCAACTTTGCGTTGAAACGGCGCAGCAGTTACTTTCACATCTTTGGAGGTTTGCACCTTTTCTTCCAAGTCGATGATAAGTTCTGTCGGACGTGCATTTGTAATAAGTACTTCAGATTGAATTCTGTCTTGGAAACCTGGTGCCGTAAATTTGACTGTATAAATACCCGGCGTTAAGGCTTCGAAACTAAAGCGCCCATCGAGATCTACAGCCTTGAGGGCCTGTAGTTCAATAATTACAACTTTTGCAGGTGAAACAGCGGTTCCATTGGCAGCATTGAGCACCTTGCCGGACAGGATACCGGTTTGAGCCATAAGTGTGAGTGGAAAAATTAAAAAGAAGATCGTTTGGAGAATAAATTTCATTTTGTTGGAGTTTGACTATGTCATGACGTAACAAAAGTTAAACAAAAATGTTTGATGGAGTAGTGAATGACCAAATTCGAGGGTTCAATGAAGGCGAACAATTTCCACGAAATTTCGTAAAATAGTTTTTCCCTCAGGGGTCATGATCGATTCTGGATGGAATTGTACACCATAAACCATCATTTCGGGTCTTTCGATGGCCATAGGGATACCGCTCTGACTGCTTGCTGTAATCCAAGCGCTGGGACAAACCACGCGCCAAGAATGGTAGAGACCTACCTGAATTTGTTCGGGTAATTTATTGAATAATCCTAGATGATTTTGCAGCAAAATTGTTTCTTGGACACCGTGCTTTACTTTCTGCTGATTTTCTAAAGACCCACCCATATGTTCAACCAGCGCCTGCATACCAAGGCAGACGCCTAATATTGGCAACTTACCCACATTTCGAGCTAAAATTTCCGATAAACCTTGCTTTTCAGATGGCAAGCCAGGGCCCGGAGAAAGAACAATGGCTGCGATATTGAAAAAATCTGAAGGTTCAATTTGATCGTAACGCTTGGTGCACAAATCAACATCAAGTGCTTCAAAATAATGAACTAGATTATACGTAAAAGAGTCATAAAAATCGATCAAAAGAACCTTCACGTAGCTTGTTTTTTGTTACTTTGCAAAAGTAGTAAATTCAAGCATAAAGGATGTCGACAGCAAAAATACCCATACAAATACCCAACGCACCCGCACCTGTTGGCCCTTATAGTCAAGCCATTCTGATCGACAGACAACTCTACGTCAGCGGACAAATCCCCTTGAATCCAGAAACGGGCCAATTAGAAACAGCCACAATTGAAGAAGCCACCACACGCGTTCTTCAAAATATCGAGGCGCTACTTCAAGAAGCAGGTTTTAGCAAAGATGATGTCGTAAAGGTGAGTATATTCATGAAAAATCTCGAAGAGTTTCAAGCCATGAATACTATTTATGCCCATTTTTTTACAGGGGTGGCTCCTGCCAGAGAAACCGTTCAAGTCAGTCGTTTGCCACTCGATGTCAATATTGAAATTTCTTGTATCGCCTACAAATGATACCTGAAAAGACACTTGATCTCAGCATTGTAATTGTCAATTACAACGTCTCCAATTTCTTGGAGCAATGCCTAAATAGTGTCTATGCCGCCCTAAAAACCATTCCTTCAGAAGTTTTTGTAGTGGATAACAACAGTGTAGACGGCTCACAGGAGATGTTGCAACAAAAATTCCCTACTGTTCAACTGATTGCCAACACTATCAATGTTGGTTTTTCAAAAGCCAATAACCAAGCAATTGAACAAAGTAAAGGTCGCTACGTGTTGTTGCTCAATCCGGATACGGTTGTGCAAGAAGACACCTTTGAAAGTTGTTTACGCTATATGGACCAAAACCCGGCAACAGGCGCATTGGGTGTACGCATGCTCGATGGCCGTGGTCGATTTTTACCCGAATCTAAACGAGGGCTTCCAACGCCTCTGGTTTCCTTTTACAAGATTTTTGGTTTATCCAAACTTTTTCCGAAGTCAAAAGTTTTTAACCGCTATAGCTTAGGCTACCTAGATGAACGCAGCAACCATGAGGTCGATGTATTGTGTGGTGCTTTCATGTTCATGCGCTCCGACGCACTTCAGAAAGTCGGGCTGCTCGACGAAGCCTTTTTCATGTACGGAGAAGACATCGATTTGTCGTATCGTATCCAGCAAGGCGGCTACAAAATTGTTTATTTTGCCGAAACAAAAATCATTCATTATAAAGGGGAGAGCACTAAAAAAGGCTCTTTGAATTATGTGTTTGTGTTTTATAACGCCATGATTATTTTTGCGCAAAAACACTTTTCAAAGCGCTACGCAAAGCTTTTTTCCCTAACCATACACTCCGCAATTTACTTCAGAGCCTCATTATCCTTGATCAAAAGGCTATTGAGCAACTACATCTGGATCATATTTGATTTTGCAAGCAACCTTTTGCTGCTCGTCTTACTTGCTGAACAATGGAAGGTGAAGCAAATTCAATTTCCAGATTGGCTTGTTCAGCTATTGCTTCCGAGTTATCTATTTTGTTGGATCTTCAGTGCTTGGTTGCTCGGTTTATACGATAAAGGAACTCCCGTAAAAAGGATTTGGAAAAGTACCTTTTTTGCAACTTTAGCTATTTTGGCTTTTTATGCGCTGCTGCCTAAAGATTGGCAGTTTTCTCGTCTTTATATTTTACTCGGAGCACTTGAATTTATTGGTGTTTTCTTTATTAGCAGAGCCCTGCTCAGTTTAATTAAAAAAGGGAAAATTGACTTAAATCCATTTCCGAAGAAACGTTTTGGTATATTAGGACAACAGCCTGAATTCATGCGTATTAAGTCTCTTTTAGAACAAACCTACCCTCATATCGAAAGCATTCATCATATAGCGCTACGCTCTTCATCTGATCAAGCACAAATCAATAGCCATCAGCTAGATGAAATGCTTGAAATTCACCGCTTAAACGAACTCATTTTTTCGGCCAAAGACCTTAGTAGCATGAACATCATCGAAATTATGGTTTCAACCTCTGCTGCTCAGTTAGAATATAAAATTGCACAACCAGACACCAGTTACCTCATTGGTAGTAACTCCATCGATACGGCCGGAGATTACTATCAATTACATTTTGACGCGCTCGAACAAGCGACCAACAAAAGAATCAAACGTGTTTTTGACCTCCTTATTTGCTTCATACTCTTATTGTTGAGCCCTTTACTATTTATGTTTTTCAAAAAACCAATGCGGTTTTTCAAGAACCTATTTGGAATACTTGGTTCTAAATACACCTTCGTCGGTCTTCAAATGGATCAGCTCAACCGAAAATATCACAAGAAAAGTATCGTGAGACCTTTTTACTGGAATGCTGAAAATCAGCCAGAAACAAATCTGCGTTACACTAAAAATTACGATGCCCAAACCGACTTCAAATCAATCCTACTCAACTATCGTTTGCTCGATCAAGAACCCTCTTAGTTTTGATCAAAATTGCTTAATTTTGCACACACATCAACGACATCAATTAACATCAACATGGCAGAAATAGAAATTCGTCTTCCCAAAATGGGAGAAAGCGTAACCGAGGCAACAATTACCAACTGGCTCAAAAATATCGGCGATTCCGTTGCTCTAGACGAGCCGCTTGTCGAGGTGGCCACAGACAAAGTTGACAACGAACTTCCATCTGAAGCAGCTGGTACTTTGATTCAAATTCTATTCGAAAAAGACCAAGTAGCGCAAGTTGGCGACGTCATTGCCATTCTATCCACCGACGGAGGTGCTGCACCTACGCCTGTTGCACCCGCAACACCGGCAGAGCGCACGCCTGACGACACTGCCGATACTGTAACAACGCAGCATACGCCAACCACAACAGCACCTTTAACCAAAGGGACAGACGGTCGCTTTTATTCTCCACTGGTGCGCACTATTGCACAAAAAGAAAATATTAGCTCGACAGAACTTTCAGCAATACAAGGCACAGGGCAAGACGGTCGCGTCACCAAAAAAGATATCTTAAGCTACTTAGAAACAAGAGGGACCGAACCAGTTCCGGCTACTCAAGTTGCTGCCACCAAAGCGCCGCAGAGCAATAGCATTCAAATTAAAGAGCCCGTTGTTATTCCAAATAGTGGTGACGAAATCATCGAAATGGACCGCATGCGCAAGCTCATTGCTGAACATATGGTGATGTCCGTTCATGTATCACCTCACGTAACTTCTTATGTGGAGGCGGACGTTACCACCATCGTTAAGTGGCGCGAGCGCATGAAAAATGAATTCAAAAAACGCGAGGGCGAAAACCTCACTTACACGCCTATTTTCATAGAAGCAGTTGCCAGGGCCATCAAAGACTTCCCGATGATCAACGTTTCTGTTTCCGGAACCAATATTATCAAGCGCAAAGACATCAATATCGGAATGGCCGCTGCGTTGCCTAGTGGCAATCTCATTGTTCCTGTCATTAAAAATGCCGACCGCATGAATCTCAATGGCTTGGCAAAAGCAGTAAATGAATTGGCCAACAACGCGCGCAACAACAAACTTAAACCAGAAGATATCCAAGGTGGAACCTACACCGTTACCAACGTCGGAACTTTCGGAAATGTAATGGGGACGCCAATTATCAATCAACCACAAGTAGCCATTTTAGCTTTGGGTGCTATTCGAAAAGTTCCGGCCGTCATTGAAACACCCGAAGGAGACTTCATTGGCATCCGTCACAAAATGTTCTTGTCTCACTCCTACGACCACCGTGTTGTGGACGGCGCTTTGGGCGGGCAATTTGTGCGCAGGGTAGCTGACTACCTTGAAGGCTTTGATCCAGAAACCGCTATCTAAGCATGGCCCTACAACTCGAACGCCCGCTCTGTGTTTTTGACCTCGAAACCACCGGCCTACAAATCACCAAAGACCGCATCGTTCAAATCGCAGTCATTAAATTATTTGAAGACGGGCACACAGAAACATTCAATGAACTGGTCAATCCTGGACAAACCATTTCAGCTGAAATAGCAGCAATTCATGGCATCACCAACGAAATGGTTGCCGACGCCCCAACCTTTGAAGCCCTAGCTCCACGCCTACTCGAATTTATTGGCAACGCCGATTTAGCAGGATACAACTCCAATAAATTTGATATTCCTGTACTTTCAGAAGAATTATTGCGTTGCGGCATTGACTTCGACCTAGGCGCGCGCCATTTTGTAGACGTTCAAAATATCTTTCACAAGATGGAACAACGCACGCTGGCGGCTGCTTACCAATTCTACTGCGGTAAGCAAATTGAAAATGCCCACAACGCGTTGTTCGATACCTTGGCAACTTTAGAAGTACTACAAGCTCAAATTCAGAAATACGACAACCTCGACAACAATATTGCCAGCTTAGCAAGGTTTTCTACAGTAGGCACCCAGCAAAACGCCGATTTTGCAGGTCGTTTATCTTATGACGACAACCAGGAAGTCTGTTATAACTTTGGCAAGCACAAAGGAAAAACAGTTGCGCAAGTGCTCAAATTAGAGCCTGGCTACTACGGCTGGATGCTCGAAGCAGATTTTCCACTCCATACCAAGCAAGTCTTAAGAAAAGAAATGGAACGCATCAAGGCAAGCAATACAGCTCATCAAATAGAAGACAAACTCGAATTACTGAAAAATAAATTTAAAAAGCCATGAAAATCGTCTGTATTGGTCGAAACTATGCCGATCATGCCAAAGAAATGAAGGCCGAGCTCCCAATAGAACCTATTTATTTTTTAAAACCCGATACCGCATTACTCAAAGAAGACACCTTCTACTACCCTGGTTTTACCAAAGACTTGCATTTTGAATGTGAGCTTGTCGTTAGAATTGAAAAAGCAGGAAAGCATATTTTACCAGAATTTGCACATAAATACTACACGCATTTTACCTTAGGTATTGATTTTACGGCCAGAGATATCCAGCAGCAATGCAAAGCGAAAGGCTTGCCTTGGGAACGGGCAAAAGGTTTTGACCACAGCGCACCCATTTCTAGCACTTGGATTCCGAAAACTGAAATTGACCTCGATACTGCTCAATTCCAACTCTTTCAGAACGGGGAACTACAACAAACGGGTTATCCTAAAGATTTTATTTTCAGCATTGATGCCGTTATAGCTTATGTGTCACAGTACCTTACACTCAAAACTGGCGATCTTATTTTTACAGGTACGCCGGCAGGTGTTGGCCCCGTGCAAATCGGAGATTTACTAACGGCAGAGCTCAATGGCCAACCATTACTTAAACTCAAGATTGCTTAAGCGCTACTCTTTGATTAAAAGTGAACTTTGCCCATTGGCTAACCTCAACAGGTAAGTGCCAGAAGCAAGCGAACTCACATCTAGAAGTTGCTGATCTTGTAATTCAGCGAACGCCAAGACTACTTTTCCGGTGAGTGAGATCATTTCACCTGAGCAGCTCCCTTGAATACCTTTGACTTTAAACCACCCATTATTGGGGTTTGGAAAGATCAAAAGTGCTTCTTGGACTTGTATGTCGAGGCTAAGGTCAGAACCAGGTTGGTTTTCTAACAAAAACACCCCGCCTAAATCCTGCCCAATGAAAAGTTCCAAGTGCGCGTCGTTATCTAGGTTTGCGGTAGCAACAGCTGCATACGCTCCAATTTGAGCACTTAAGCCCAAGAAATTTTGGCTGCGTTCATGAAAACTTTGATTTGAATTGGCCTGGATGCTATCATAAAAATGAATGCGGCCATCGAGTGCCCCAACAAATAAATAGGTCGTGTCTTGGTATTTAAAAAAATGCGGGACCGCATAACCGTCGGGTCCGTTACTTTGTACGTTAACCCCTCCTAACTGAGTTGTTTGCAGCGTAAATAACGGTGCAGTAGCTGTACCCGTATTTCGATAGTAATGGAGCGTTCCGCCTTTGTGACCGATGATGAGGTCTAAAAGGCCATCTGCGTCGTAATCGAAAAGTTGTGGTGCCGAGAAAAGCGGAACTTGAATAACTTGGCTGTTGTTGTCGGTTAAAGCAGCGGTAAGCAATTGGAAATTAGGGCTAGTACCCGAGCTTGTATTTTCAAAATAAGCAATTTGACCATTGTCTTTGCCCAAAAGCAATTCAGGTTTACCATCGTTATTGAGATCACCCATGGCAGGAATAAGTCTAAGGCCTTGATTGGCGCTTGCTAAATTCAAAAAATCTGTATCCACCAAAAGAAATTGCGGATTGCTGGGAGTACCCATGTTTTGATAGTAAGCAATTCTAGACTCCTTATCTAATATAGGTTTGTAAGCAAAGAAATTAGACACGAGCATATCGGTCAGGCCATCGGCATTGACGTCGTAGAGTAGCGGGACTGAACCCGCACCATGGTCAATCATGTCTCCTTGCAACCAATCGTGATCTTGATAAACAAAAACGGGTGCTTGATTGCTCCCCAAATTCTTATAATACCAAACGCTATTCTCATTTTCTGAAACATTATTGGCATTTGGGGCCACAAGGAGGTCCTTTTTTTGATCAAAATCGATGTCGAGATAAAAGGCCGCAGGAAATAATTGAAGGTCTGTTGGGGTTGTGTTACTCGGGAAATTATAATCAGCAGTGACCATGGCAGAGTTGGTATTTGGGCTGGTACCACCATTCATGAGTCTGATTAAATTGGCATAAGCAACATCGCCAAGTACCAAATCTAGCACCCCAGACTGATCGAGGTCTAGTGCCAATACGGTAGAGCCTGCATGTGCTTTATTTGAAGTATGGGTAGGGAATTCGGCGTTGGGCACGTTTCCATCTGTACAATACGAACTGGTATCATTTAAAAAAAGTGAGTTGCTCGTGACATCTTCTCTGTATTTTCCCCAGCACCTATTTTTCAATACGAACACCAATGAATCGGCGTGTCCGTATAATTCTTGACTTTGATTTTGATGGTATTGTAGGTATTCACCACTGATGTGATAAGTGAGAATATCCATATCTCCATCTGCATCAACATCTACAAGCGCAGGAATATCTGCTCCTGAAATATACAAATTGAGCGTTGGACCAGCGTAGTTAGAGACTAAATAAGGGCTGTATGCTTCCCATTGCAAACCAGTTGCAGCAGTCCCCACATTTCGATATGCTTGAATGCCGCCAACAGCATAACAAAAGAGGTCTTTGCGGCCATCGTTGTCGTAGTCATAGGTGGTAACTCTATAATTCAGTTGTGGTGGAAAAAATAGATGCGCACGCAAGTCCAGCTCATACGTTTGTACTCCTCCGATCATTACATTTTTAAACAAGCGAAGCTGATCTGCTCCACGATCAAAAACAAGAAGATCCTCGTCGCCATCATAGTCGTAATCTAGTGTAGAAAACTGAGGTGTATTGAGCCCGCCAGCCCATGCTTTTGATAAAGTTAGTCCGTCTGAGACAACCGGAATAAAATCCGTGAAATTAAATTGAAACTGCGCTTGAACGGCAAACTGAACAAATAAAAATACGAGAACCGCTAATTTCATGTTTTAAAATTACAGCGATTTTGAGTTCTGAGCATGCCAAACGATAATTCTTTTGTCATCTCCGGCACTAGCAAAACCATTTTCTAAAAGTAGAAGTGTATTAATGGAGTGCCGGTGTCCGGCCATTTGCAAATCAATTTTTTGCTGAATTTGGTCATCGATTTGAGACCATATTTTAATAGATTTATCTCGAGATGCAGATGCGTATGTCTGGTTTGGTAAGGCTAAAAGCTGATAAATTGTACCTAAATGTGCTGGGAAAGCGTTCCGTTTTTCTCCAGATGCGGACCATCTTCGGATAAACGCATCTTTTCCAGCACTGAGTAAGTCTCCACTCGGTAAAATACAAAGCGCCGTGCAACCATCTTGATGCGCATAAGTTTGCGCAATTTCATTAAAAAAGGTCGTGTCAATTTTTCGAATAAAGCCATCGGCGCAAGCTACAAGGAAATAACTACCGTCGGGTCCGGTGACAATTTGTCTGATTTTTCCGCAATCTAATGGCAATTGAATCAATAAATTCCAATACTCATCCCAAACCATGATATGGCCATCTGCATCAGCGGTATAATGTTGTTTTTGCTGCTCGTTTGTGGCAATAGCAAAAATAGCTACATGATGAACCTTCAGAAATTTCAATTCTTTTTTAGACGCTGTATCGATGATGTGTAGGCTGCCATCTGCTAAACCAATTGCGAGTTGTTGTTGCTTTTCGAGCACACAGATACTAAATGGTGTATGTGTACAACGAATCGCAAATTGATCTTGTGTTCCGGTTGACTTGTGCCAACGCGCAACAAATTTGTCGGCAGACGCAGAATAAACAAAATGATTGTCTTGACTAAGCGCGTAAATTGGACCTTGGTGGCCGGTAATTTGAAAGTTTTTGGAATAGCTGGTAACGGACTTATTCTTGTTCATCTTCAGTGTCGACCTCTGCGTCGTCATTGACTTGTTTGAGCCGATCTGCATAGGACTTCGGCAAGAAATCAAAGAAGGTATCGCCGCGCAAACCTAGACGCAGACATTCTAGCGGAATAACATCGTTTGGTGCAATATTCCCTAAATTGACTTCTGCACCAAAAAGCTTGATAAACCAAACCTGCTGATTTTTCTGGGGTGCCTCCCAAAGGATGTCTTCTGGTTTTACACTTGCGATAATACGGTTAATTAGCATGGTATGTGCAGTTCCATTTGGTCTGAAAACGCCCACATTGCCAGCTTCTCTACCTTCGGCAATGACTTTCCAGCTTCCAGCCTCTAATTCAGCCTTCATAAGACGAACCCATTTGGCAGGAGAAATAAGAATTCCGGAGTCTTTAGAGCCTACTTCAGATAAGACCGTTCTTGTTTGAGAAAGTTCGTGTATGAGTTTGCACTTTTCGTCAGGAGGAATAATAATAGAACCGTCAGAAATTTCGGCGAGGTCGAGGTCGTATTTATCGAGCATTTTGACAAACTCTTTGAACATGCCGCGTGCGTAAAAGGCTTCAAAAAGGGTTCCGCCAAAATATGGGCGAATGCCGGCTGAACGGTAAATCTTTAGTTTTTCTTCGAGTTGGCTCGTGACGAATGCCGTACCAAAACCAAATTTAACCAGATCCGTAAGATGGGCGGAGGCTTCGATAAAATGTTCGGTTTCTCGTAGACCTAAGCCCTTATCCATCATCATGGTAATGCCCTTGTTACGCGGTTTGTTACTACGCTTGGGGATAAAAGAAAGTTTAAAATTCATGGTTAGTCAGCTAAGTATAAAAAATCGGTGTCGTCTAGTAATTTTGGATTGATTTCAAAAATAAGTTTGGCACTAGCGGCATCTTGTTGTAGGCACTCGTTATACAAGTGCTTTGCTTCGGCAAATTGTCCCATTTGCCATTTGGTATTGATCAAATGAAGCTTGACCTCAGCTATAGTTGGGTGTGCAGCGCCAAATTCTAGTAAAAAGGCCTGCGCGTCAGCAAGGGAGGTTTCACTTACAAAAGAGATGTAGTCTGAAAGCGCTTCTTGATCGTCTGGGAGTAGTTCTAAGCTTTTGAGGTAATGAAATGCTGCTTCTGAACGCAAGTCAATTTTTTGGTATGCACCAGCTAGTACATGATGGATTCCTGAATTTTCGGGATCGTAGTCGAGGGCTTTTTGAATCAGCACTATTCCTTCTTTGGTGGAGCCCATGAGGTCTTCGACAATACCCAAACCTAACCATGCCTCAGGGAGCATGGGCTCTAGGTCGATACTCAGTTTGTAGTAGTGTTTGGAGAGCTCTAATTCGTTGAGCTGCTCATAGGATTCACCGATATAGCAAAGCGCCATTGCATCGTCGCCGTCGTGTTTCATGCAAAGCTCAAAATGCTCGATGGCTTTGTGGTATTTCTCAATGGAGAGAAAAGCATTGCCAAGGTTAAAATGAGCTGGGCCAAATTCTTCGTTAATCAAAATGGCATATTCGTAGGCCCAAACGGCGCGGTCGTAGTCCTCTAAGCGGCTATATGCATTACCTAGGTTGTACCATGCCGTACTCGAATACGGTTGCTCATCGATGAATTGAAGATACGCAGCTATAGAAGCTTCCGTAGCACCAAGCGCGTCATAACAACGGCCTAGCTCATAGAGTGCGGCTTCATTGTTTTTATTGGTCTTAAGGGCTTGATGTAAGGTATCGATTGCTTCTTGATACTGTTGTAAACGCTCGTATTCTATGGCGATATCTAAGTAGATGTAATCGTGTTCTGCGGGGTCTGAGTGCTCTAATGCCAATTTAAAATAGCGAATGGCCTGCTTGTGTTCTCTTTGCTGGGCGTGAATAGAGGCTTTGGTCAGGTAGAGCTCTGCGCTATCAATTTCTTGCTTCTCTAGTTGGATAACGCAGTCGAGGGCTTCTTGTAGTAAACCCATGCCGCCAAGTGCCTGAGCCTTGCGCAGCTTGAACATTGGATTGTAAGCGAACTGATAAATTCCAAATTCAGCGGCAATCTTTGCTTTATTGAACTGACCTTGTATGAGGTAGTGGTCGATTAGGCCTTCTAAACGATCGCTGTCGATAAATTTGAGTTTTTGACCTTTCAAATGGGCCTCGAAGTGCTCGATGTCTTCGCTCAAACTGCTATCGTTGTATTCTTCTTCTTCGTCGTCAAACATAGGGCCCAATTCTAACTATAAAATTAGGCCCTTTGTGTCTTCTTGACAACAATTGCTTTTGGCACTTATCAACAAATGCCTAAAATGTTGAAAAGTTATCAATTAATGTTCGCCGCAATGCACTACAAAGCTATTGCCAAGGCTATCTGTAAAAGTTCCTAGATCTTCGAGTTCATGTAGCTCATCACCACAATAAGTACCCATTTCTACCTCACCTACAGGGCCATCGTAATGACACTCTGCACATTTATTTTTGTCACAAGAGATGCTTAAAAACCCCAATAAAGTGACACTTAAAATTAACTTTTTCATTTTTTTCAATTTTTGATTTGTTGTTGAACCTGGTACTTTAAACTGATATAAAAATGCCTACCAGGACCCGGCATTCCTATATTTTTTAAACGTGATAAATGATCTATATACGTGCTGTTGGTAAGGTTGCGCACCCCTCCTTGTAGCATCCAGCTGCCATTTTTTTCCAGATAGCAGCGTGCATTGATATGGATTAATTGATAGCTTTCACTCGGTGTTTCTTGAAATGCAACCCTTGTTTGAGCAGCCATCCAAGCATGACTTACGCTGAGTTCTATTTTTTGAATGGTACCATTGAAATCCCAGTGGTATTGAATTTCATTCTGTAAACGCGTTGTTGGCAACAAAGAGATAGCGCTGTCTTGAGGGCTTTTAAACTGGATATAGGAGAAGTTACCTTCCCAATGTAAGTTGTGAAGCCAATGCGGATGATAATGCGCACTAAGATCCAATCCGTATATGCGCCCGAGCTCAAGTTGCGCATAGTTGAATACTGGAATACCATCTATACTATTTCCATTGGGCTGGATATAAATATAATCTCTCACCCAGGCATGATACGGATTAATGGTAATGCTGCCGTGTTCTGTATTCCAATCACTCGACCAATCAAGTTGTAGACTTCTTTCTGGAACTAGACTACTGTCTCCGATTTCATAGCGCAATGCACCATGATGAAATCCATTGGCAAGAAGTTCACTCAGGTGAGGCGCCCGAAAACCACTCGAAAAATTCAAGCGATGACGCTGAAAGCTATTGACTTGCCAAGACCAACCCGCTGACAAATTAGGACTGGCATAGCGCTGGTGTAAAAAGAGACTATCCGATTGCGTTTGGATCCAACGCACATCTTGTCTAAGGCCTACTTGAAACAGGTGTGCTTTAGAAAGTTCATATTTGTATAAACCAAATATACCTTGATCAAAGGTCAGGGCATCTGGCAAAAGTTGATCCGCGGCAATTGGTGCATTTATATTGAGTTGTAGCATACCCGCTACGCCAATAATCAGTTGTTGTTGCGCCCATTTTTTAGTCCATTTTGCTTGGTAAATGGAATTAAAAAGATCCATCTCCATAAATGGTTTGGTTACTTTTTCATCGTACTCTACGAGCCGGTTATGGGTTTGTCCGATCAGTAAATTGAATTCTTGACCAGCCCAAAAGCGCTTGTATTCATAACTTAGCAGCTGGTTTGTAAAAAATTGGGCTGGTAGAGAATATTTTCTTCCTTGCGTCTGGACTTGAAAACTTAATGGCGTTGCTAGACTATCATGGGTATGCCCTGGTATGCCTGCAACTGTATTGTTATAGGCGTAGCGGAATTGATGAATTTGATTGGGCTTAAACCACGAATACGAGGCTTTGCCAACCCACTCATGAAAGCGCGAATTTTTGGCATAAAGCCCACTAGGGAGTTGAAAGTCGGCATGATTTGCATAGCTACCCGCTACCAAAATCCTTTTATTGCCCTGACTCTTTTTGTATAAAAGACTAGAAGTACTTCCGCTCGTGTTCTGATTCCACTTTTGCTGCACATCTAGCGTTTGTTGACCAATACGAGCATATGGTTCATCTAGCAAATATACTACACCACCCAACGCATCGGCACCATAAAGTACAGAGGCAGGTCCTTTGATCACTTCAGCAGAACCCAAGGCAAGTTCTCCTATTCCTAAACCGTGGTCTCCACCCCATTGCTGGCCTTCTAGCCTCAGACCATTTACAAGCGTCACCACGCGCATGCCTTGCATGCCTCTGATGACTGGCTTGGCAATTCCATTTCCTAAAGTGCTCATGTAAACACCCGGAA
>JBILSN010000018.1:0-48484 GCA_044372045.1 Crocinitomicaceae bacterium | reverse complement strand
GTGCTCATGTAAACACCCGGAATCTTGGTTAAAAGTTCCGCAACATGCATACCCCCACTGAGCTGTAAATCATTGATGGAGCGCACCTCAATTGGCACGGTGTTTTTTGCACGCAACGAAACCTGTTGCGCACTAACGGTCACTTCTTCGGTAGTCATGTGTCCGAGTTTCAGTTCGAAGCGCAAACTGGTAACGTTGCCAAATATGGAAGTATCCATTATTTGATAGTCAGGATGTTTGAGCCTTAACGCCTGTTGATCTGACCAAGAAAAAGGAAAAGAAAACTGACCCTTCGCATCCGAACGAACTTGAATTTGAAAGGAAGGAACTGTAATTAAGACGCCTTGAATCGCCTTTTGGCTTTGTGCATCTAGCACAATTCCAGTTATACCTTGCTGCGCAAGTAAAGGACTACCGGCAAACGCCGCAGCCCACAATAATAAATATTTCATGAAAAAGAGCTCTTAAATTCATACAACAATAGCTTGGAATCAAACGCTTGTTGCAGGTGGTGCTCTGAGTTGTTGAAGGGAGAAAACAGGAGTGGAAAGACTAGTGTATATGGCAGTACCATTTACGATTGGCTTTTGTTTCAAAACATAAGTAACCAAAGTGGTTGGACGCGTAAATGCGCTCAAAGAGAGGTCGCAAACTGGGCAGTCTTCATCAATGGAATCGGTTTGTCCTAGCGCTATGTGGTGCTGCTTTGTATGGGAACAATCATGCCACCAGTGCTTGGGTGTCAAGACCATTGTAAAACAAAGCAATAAAAACAGACTAAATCCTTTCACGGTTCAAAGTTACACATTTGAATCCTACCAAAACATAAAAAATATGGATATCAAAGTAAAGCTTCAATGATATCATCCATGCTATAACCCTCTGCTTCAGCACGGTAGTTGCGTACCAAGCGGTGCCGCAAAATGGCTTTTGCTACGGCTTTGACGTCTTCAATATCTGGAGAGTATTTGCCGTTTAGCGCGGCATGGCACTTTGCTGCAATTATTAAGTTTTGTGAAGCGCGTGGGCCAGCACCCCATGTAATGAAATCTTTAGTGATTTGCGGAGCTAGCGGGTCTTTGTGGCGGGTTTTGGCTACTAATGTAACCGCATACTCTAGAACGTTTTCAGCGACAGGAATACGGCGAATAAGTGCTTGATAGTCGATAATTTGTTGTGCATTGAGTACTGTTTGAAGCTCAATTATTTGGTCAGTAGTGCTGGACTTTACTATAGCGAGCTCCTCTTGATAAGAAGGGTAATCTACCCAAATATTGAACATAAAACGATCGAGTTGGGCTTCTGGGAGAGGATAGGTGCCTTCTTGCTCAATTGGGTTTTGCGTAGCGAGTACAAAAAATGGGGCCTCAAGTTGGTAGGTTGTTCCGGCAGCTGTAACGGCGCGTTCTTGCATCGCCTCTAAAAGCGCCGCTTGTGTTTTAGGTGGTGTTCGGTTGATTTCATCGGCCAATATCATATTCGAAAAAATAGGGCCTTTGATGAATTTGAATTGTTTGGATTCGTCTAGAATCTCAGAACCTACGATATCTGAAGGCATGAGGTCTGGAGTAAACTGAATGCGATTGAAAGACAAACCTAAGGTTCTAGAAATGGTGTTCACCAATAAGGTTTTAGCCAAACCAGGAACGCCAACGAGTAAACAATGGGAGCGCGAAAAGATGGCAATAAGCACTTGATCTACAACGTCATCTTGGCCTATTATGACCTGGTGAATTTCTTTCTTAAGTGCTTGATAATCAATGATTAATTGATCAATTTTTTCTTTGTCTGTCATGGAATATTAAGGAGTTTTAAGCCAATTAACACGGAAATTACAGGCTTGAAATTGGGAATCAAGACGAATATAGGCGTTTGGAATTTTGGTGCGGGTCCAGTCGTCGAGCAATTTTTGTTTTTTGTCGTTTTCTGCCGCCAATTTGATGAGTGCATAATCTTCTTCGAGATTGGCTTGATGCGCAGCTACCCTGTTTTGCAAACGGACAATACGAATGCCTTGTTTGCGTTCAAATAGATCCATGTATAGCGAAGGAAGGGAAACACCACCGCTTTCGAGCGCATCTGTGAGTAAATAAATTTGCTGGTCGATTTCATTGAGTTGTTCCATGTCCCAGTAGATATCCATGGTGTAGGGGTTGGTAAGTACGCCTTTATTTTGTTTGGTAGCCTCGTCATTGGAGAAACGCAAAACAGCTTCGTCCCAAGTAATGGCATTGCGAGAAAGCAGCTGATAACAACTGTCCATGCGCGCCGATGCCAATGAAATACTTGCGGAACTGTATTCAGGCATGATCAAAATATGAAGTACCGTGTAGTCGTCGCCTTTGCGCGACACTAACTTGATGATGTGATAACCGTACATGGTCTCTACAATATCTGAAACCTCTCCAGGTTTTAAGTCGTAAAGAGCCGCCTCAAACTGCGGCACCATCATGCCTTTAGATGCAGCTATTTTACCTCCCTGACTCGCTGAACCAGGGTCCATTGATTTTAATCGGGCCATGGTCTCAAAAGACTTGCCACCACTGACAATTTGCTTACGGATGTCCACAAGTTGGTCATAGGCCAGTTTTTTGTCAGCAGCCGTGAGCTCAGGAAACTGAACAATTTGCTGAAAACTCAGCTTCATGTTAATGAATGGGATGCTGTCCTTGGGAAGTTTTTGGTAAAAAGCGGCTACTTCTTTGGGGGTAACTGTGATGTCTCCGGTAATTTTGCGCTCCATTTCTTGAGCGAGCATTTTATTGCGGATGATGGTTCTGAATTCCTCTTTGATCGCAACAGTTGATTTGCCGTAAAAGGATTCGAGGTTTTCACGTCCGCCCATTTTGTTTTCCATTATGCGCAAACGGTTCTCCATTTCAGCATCTACCTGCTCGTCAGAAATGACGAGGCTGTCGATGAGCGCTTGATTGACCAACAACTCTTCTAGCAACAGCTGCTCTAAAATTTGGCAGTCCTTACCCTCTAGCGCTTTTTCTTTGTCCGGGAGCTGTAAGCGCTGGGTTTCGATATCTGACCAAAGTATGATGTTGTCACCCACTTGGGCTACAATTTGATTCACCAACTTTTGGGCATTGAAGGTGCCAAAAATAAAAAATTGAAAAAAGAGGAAAAGCAGCGTTTTATAGAACATTATTGGCCAGTTTGATAGAGTACATCTTCATTGATGACGATCTGATGCTTTAAACGTAACGTTTCCAGCCATTTTTTCTCGAGATAAGCTTGATAATCTGAAGTAGCTATCCCTTTTGCTTCATTGAATTCTTTCGGTGCAGGCGGCAGCAAAGCAGCCACACTAATAACATACCATTTGCCCCCAAAAGAATAAACAGGATTCAGGCCAGTAGTAAAGCGTTGATTTTGAAGATATGGTGTTTGCTGTACCTCAAACTTATTAATTCTTACCTTTAAATTGAGTTCGGATTCTTTGTTGATGAATTCAAGAACATCTTTGGAATTGATGGTGTCTGAAGAAATGAGCATACCATACACTTGAACGGCTACATGCTCATCTTTGCATTCATAAACCGTGGCATCTAAGCGCTCGGCCCAACTGTATTTAGCCCTGTTATCCATGAAAAACATGCGTAAACCAGCGGTGTCTTTGACTGCTTTGTTCCAAACCTGATCTTGCATGATTTCATAGAGTATAATACCATCGTGGTATTCTTGCAAAAGTGCTTTGTAGGCTGGATATTTTGCTGGCAAGAGTGCTTCTTCGTAGGCTAAAATTTGATTCTTTTCCCATTGGTCATAAAGTTGTTTGACCACTACAGAAGGAGCATCTTTTCGGACTGTTCTGAAATTTTTCTCCATGTACATGGCGAAATCTTGTTGTTTGTATTTTTGCTTACCGAGTACAAAAAGTGTTTTGTTTCCTTTGATTGTGCTTGCTTTCCATTTACCCATGAAATAAGTGGAGTCTATTTGCTGTTCGAGCATGCTGAGCGCTTTATCTCCTTGGAAGGCATATTGATATTGCGTTTTGAGTTTTTGAACAAATGAGTCCTGGGTAATTTTGGAGCGTTCGTCTTTGTTTACTTTGGCTTGAAGTTCGCGACGCATACTTTCAAATGTTTTAACTGGCGTCCATTCGATGAGTCTGATGATATGATAACCGTATTGCGTTTGGACAGGTTTAGAAATTTCACCGACATTTTTTAATGAGAATGCTGCATCTTCAAATTCAAGGACCATTCTTTGGCTTGTCCCAGAACCAAAAGCAGGTAATTCGCCTCCTTTTTTAATGCTGTTGGCATCTTCTGAATATGCGCTTACCATTTTGTCCCAAGAAGCACCAGCAGCCAGGCTGTCGTAAATTTCATAAATTTTCTTTTCGGCATTTTGGCGCGTTTCTGTGCCCGCCTCCCTGCCGGTTGAAATCATGAGGTGTGCCACTTTGATGGTTCCTCTGGCCGCACGCTTGTCGGTCACCTTTAAAATATGATAACCAAAACGCGTTCTAAATGGTTCTGAAATGCTTCCGACTGGAGTAGTATAGGCATTTTCTTCAAATGGGTAGACCATTTGAAAAGCCGTAAAGTAGCCTAAGTCTCCACCGTTATTGACCACTGATGGATCTTCGGAACCTAGTTTAGATTTGGCTACTGAGGCAAAATCTTCACCCTTCTCTATGCGCGCCTTTAAGCCAAGCAATCTGTTATATGCAGCGAGTGTGTCTTTTGGACTGGCGTTTGGGTCTATTTTTATAAGAATATGAGAACAACGTACCTCAGTGGCAGTCCGATTGTATGCCTCTTGTACCATTACTTGATTTTGAACGGAGTCTATTAAATAGGGCAAAGACAATTGTTTTTTGTAGCCTTCGAGTTCTTTTTTCAAACGCGGCAGGGTGTCGTAACCAAGTGCCTCAGCTTCGGCTACTTTTAATTTGAAGACTTCAAACAATTCCATGTAACGGTCCAAGGTGTCTTTATCAAAACTTGGGTTTGGATTGTTTTTGGTGTAAATCTGTAGAAATTCTGATTTGGTAACAGGCTTGTTGTTGATTGTCATGACGACTGGCTCCTTTTGTGCAAAAGACAATTGAGTTAAAAAGCCAAATAAGAATAATACGTGTATTTTTTTCATTACTAAAAGATTTATTTTGGATATTGGTTTCAAGTTATTTGAGACTATAATTAGGTGCTTCTCTGGTGATCGTGACATCGTGCGGATGCGACTCGCGCACGCCAGCTGAGGTGATGCGCACAAAACGCGCACCTTTGAGCTGATCAATAGAAGGTGCCCCACAGTAGCCCATACCGGCGCGCAAGCCGCCAATAAGTTGGAACATCACTTCGATGAGCTTTCCACGGTAAGGTACGCGGCCAGAGATTCCTTCTGGAACCAATTTTTTGATGTCGTCTTCGGCGTCTTGGAAATAGCGGTCTTTGCTTCCTTTTTGCATGGCTTCCAAAGAGCCCATTCCGCGGTAGGATTTAAATTTTCGGCCCTCGTAAATGATTGTTTCTCCTGGAGACTCCTCTACACCAGCAAACATAGAACCTAACATGACGACATCTGCACCAGCTGCTATTGCTTTGACGATATCGCCGGTGTAGCGTATACCTCCGTCGGCAATGACAGGTACGCCTGTGCCTTCAAGGGCTTTTGCAACTTCATTGATGGCGGTAAGCTGCGGAACCCCAACACCAGCAATAACGCGGGTCGTACAGATAGAACCAGGACCGATACCTACTTTAACGGCATCTGCACCGGCATCTGCCAAGTATTTTGCGGCTTCCGCAGTTGCAATATTACCCACCACAATTTGGAGATCTGGATATACTGCTTTTACTGCTTTGAGTTGGTCCACAACTCCTTTTGTATGGCCGTGTGCGGTATCGATGACGATGGCGTCAACACCTGCTTCAACAAGCGCAGCAACGCGAGGTAGGGTATCAAATGTAACTCCTACTGCTGCTGCAACACGCAATCGACCTAGCTGATCTTTACAAGAATTTGGATGTTCTTTTACTTTAATGATGTCCCGATATGTAATAAGACCTATCAGGCGGTTGTTGGCATCTACAACTGGTAATTTTTCGATGCGGTTTTGCTGTAGAATAACCTCAGCGGTGGTTAGGTCAGTGCTTTCTCCGGTGGTGATGATATTGTCGGAGGTCATGATTTCGCGTACAGGTCGTTCGAGGTTTTTCTCGAAGCGGAGGTCGCGATTGGTGAGGATTCCTTTAAGGATTCTGTTCGCATTGACAACTGGAATGCCGCCAATGCTGTTCTCGCGCATGAGGGTCAGCGCATCTATTACTACTGCATCTTCGGGAAGTGTGATTGGATCGATGATCATGCCGCTTTCAGAACGCTTTACTTTGCGTACCTCAAGTGCCTGAGCTTGAATGGTCATGTTCTTATGAATGACACCAATACCTCCTTGTTGAGCTATTGAAATAGCCAGCGCCGACTCTGTTACGGTATCCATAGCAGCTGAAACAATGGGTGTATTGACAGCTATTTGCTTGGTAAACATACTTTTCAGAGAGACGTCGCGGGGGAGCACCTCAGAGTAAGCAGGTGCAAGAAGAACGTCATCATAGGTTAAACCTTCAGTGATCTGGGATAGATTCGAGAGCGACATGAACTTATTTTTTAATAAATTCTTGCAAATTTAGCAATAAAATTTGCCATTTGGTTACCAAATTCAAACGGATTCGTCATGTTATTCGTAAATTTAACATGTGAAACACCTTACCATTCTTTTAATGCTCTTTTTGAGCGCTTTTCAGCTCCATGCCCAGCAAGACAACAAACCTCTTATTCAGTTATCTGGCGTTGTTGTAACCGAAGAGGCCTTCGAACTCCCCTATGCTACTGTTTACAACAAAACACTCAAAAAAGGCGTGATTTCAGATGGTTACGGCTTTTTCTCCATTGTTTGCTACCCCGGAGACACCCTTTATTTTTCAAGAAAAGGGTACAGCAGCAGCCCCTTTTGGGTTCCGGATACCCTCGGCGATAACCGCTATAGTATCATTCATATGCTCACCCGAGACACCCTTGAAATGCCCGATATTCGCGTTTATCCGTGGCCAAACAAAGAAGCATTTGCACAACATTTCATTCACATGAACCCCTACGAAGACGATATTCGACGAGCGCAGCGCGAACTCAGTGGAGAATCTTTAGCTTTTGTTGCAGCGCGCCTGGATGCAGACCCATCTTTAGCCTATGGTGCACTCACCAAACAACAAAACACAAAAATTTATACCAACGGGCAGCTCCCTCAAAACAACCTGCTGAATCCCTATGCATGGTCTAAACTCATCCAAGACTGGAAGGCCGGCAATTTAGAACGACAATAAGAAATCCAGTAAAATAAATTGCTTATAAATTAAAATGCTGTTGTGCTTCTACAGCAATGTACTCGCCAATTGCCAAAGCGGCAGTAGCTGCAGGCGACGGTGCATTGAGTACATGAATGGAGTTGCCGTGGTACTCGATACGGAAGTCGTCGCGGGTATCGCCATCTTCTGCCAAAAGCAAAGCACGTACACCAGAGCGACCAGGATGGATATCTTCCATGGTCAAAGAAGGAATCATGCGCTGTAGGGTTTTTAAGAATAACTTTTTTGAAAAAGCCCGACGGTATTCATTGATCCCAAATGACATATTATTAAAAAAGAGTTTCCAGGTTCCTTTGTAGGTGAGCGCATCGTAGGTATCGCGTAGCGAGAAATCTGTTTTGCCGTAGCCTTCGCGCTTGAATGTAAAGACCGCATTTGGACCACATTCAATTTCGCCGTTGGTCATGCGGGTAAAGTGCACACCAAGAAATGGGAAGTCTGGATTTGGTACCGGATAAATGAGATTTTTTACTTTGTGACGCGCCTCAGGGGTGAGTTCGTAGTAGTCTCCACGAAAACCAACCACCTGTTCTTTGAGCGATACGCCGTCTTTTCGCGCCAAGCGATCTGCCTGCAAACCCGCACAAAAAACAAGGTAGCGCGCTTCGAAATTACCTTTGCTGGTAAAGATGGTGCTGAATAGATCACCTTTTTCAATGCCTTGCACTTCGCAACCCAAATGCATGGCGCTTTGTGGATTGGCTGCAAGTGCGAGCTCGGCCATTTTTTCAGTGGCGCCTCTAAAATCGATAATACCGGTTACAGGCACCCATATACCACCAATACTTTTAACGTGCGGTTCAATTTCGTTGACCTGTGCAGCCGTAATTTTTTCGATGCCTTCAATACCGTTTTCAAGTCCGGTATTGAAAATTTTATCCATGTTTGGCAACTCTGCTTCATCGGTTGCCACCACCACCTTACCGCAGACGTCGTGAGCGATATGGTATTCTTTGGCAAACGCAACGAGTTCTTTGCGCCCTTGAATGCAATTGCGCGCTTTGAGAGATCCGGGTTTGTAGTATAATCCTGAATGGATGACACCTGAGTTATTACCGGTCTGGTGATCGGCAAGAACTGCCTCTTTTTCGAAGAGCACGATACTGAGATCTGGGAACTTTTTTTGCAATTTATAAAAGGTGGCTGCGCCAACTATTCCTCCTCCAATCACAGCGATATCGTACTTC
The DNA here is from genome assembly GCA_044372045.1 of Crocinitomicaceae bacterium. Taxonomy (GTDB): domain Bacteria; phylum Bacteroidota; class Bacteroidia; order Flavobacteriales_D; family Crocinitomicaceae; genus UBA952. The sequence continues at coordinate 39,912 of JBILSN010000018.1, read as the reverse complement.
ATGACATTATTTTGATCCAAAGTTAAGGATTTTGTACTTTTGCAGCGATGAATCAGTTCGAACGTGTTGCATTTTATACGCTAGGGTGTAAACTCAATTTTTCCGAGACCTCTACTATAGCGCGGCTTTTTGAAGACGGAGGGTTTGCTAAAGTTGATTTCCAAGATAGTCCAGACATTTTTGTCATCAATACCTGTTCGGTTACCGAAAACGCTGATAAAAAATGTAAACAACTCGTTAAGCGTGCCAAAAAGATTTCGCCAGACTCAATGGTGATCATTTTAGGTTGCTATGCACAACTTAAACCTGAAGAAATCAGTCAAATACCAGGCGTTGATCTCGTCTTGGGTGCCAATGAAAAATTCAATGTACTTGCGCACCTCGAAAAGAAAAACGAGGTTCGAATTGTTCACGAAAACATCAAACACACCCATGACTTTATCCCGTCTCATTCTTTTGGAGACCGCACCCGATCGTTTTTAAAAGTTCAAGACGGTTGCGACTACTTCTGTACATTTTGTACCATTCCGCTTGCTCGAGGTAAAAGCCGAAATGCAAGCATTGCCCAAACCATACAAGAAGCTCAAAAAATTGCAACGACAGAAGTCAAAGAAGTCGTACTCACCGGAGTAAACATCGGCGATTTTGGCCAAGGTGGTGAGGAAAACTTTTTTTCGCTTATCCAAGAACTCGATCAAGTTGAGGGCATAGATCGTTTTAGAATATCATCTATAGAACCCAATTTGCTTTCCAATGAAATCATCGCATTTTGCTTGGAAAAAGCACAACGTTTTGCGCCTCATTTTCATATTCCGTTGCAAAGTGGCTCCGATCCAATTCTCGAAAAAATGCGGCGCAAATACCTCACTGGGCTGTATGCAGAACGTGTGGATCAGATCAAATCTATCAATCCTGATACTTGTATTGGGGTAGACGTCATTGTAGGCTTCCCTGGCGAAACCGACGACGATTTCTTAGCTACGGTCAATTTTCTCAAAGACCTCGATATTTCCTATTTGCACGTTTTTACCTATTCGGAACGCGCCAACACCGGCGCACCCAAACTAGGCACAAAAGTTCCGATGGAAACCCGACGCGAACGCAGTAAGATACTCCACTTGTTATCGGACCGCAAAAAACAAGCTTTCTATCAGACACAAGTGGGCAAAAACAAAACAGTACTTTTCGAGCAAGAAGAAAACGAAGGGCTGCTTTACGGCTTCACCGAAAATTACGTGAAAGTAAAGACGCCTTACGATGAGCGCCTGATCAATCGAATTATCGCCGTTCAATTGACAGAAATTGACCGTGATGGCCTCATGAAATGTCACATTCTTACTAACTTTGCATCGTAATTAGGTCAAAGACATGAAAACAACATACATTACCCGCCGTGAAACTTTTAATGCTGCTCACAAATTATGGCGTCCAGAATGGTCCGATGAAAAAAACTGGGAGGTCTTCGGCAAATGCTCCAACCAAAATTGGCACGGTCATAATTTCGAGCTGTGGGTTACTGTAAAAGGCGTTCCCGATACAAATACTGGCTTCATTATGAACCTCAAATTACTGAGCCAAATCATCAAAATACACATCATAGAAGCCCTAGACCATAAAAATCTCAATTTAGATGTTCCGTTTTTGGCCGGCAAAATGGCCTCGACAGAAATCATGGCAATTGCCATCTGGGACATCCTTGCTCCGCTTGTTCTTGAGAATGGTGGCGAACTCGCCAAAATCAAACTCGTCGAAACCGAAAATAATTTCGTAGAATACTACGGCGGAAAGGAACCTTTTTAAGCAAAGCACGTTAGCTTATTAAAATCACACACTTGGAAAATTCAAAATTGCAAGACCTTTATGCAGCAGTTCTTCATGAACTCGGTGAAAACCCAGCGCGCGAAGGCCTACTCAAGACACCAGAACGCGTCGCCAAAGCCATGAAATTTCTGACCAATGGTTACGATCTGAATCCAGATGAAATCATCGAGTCAGCGATCTTCCACGAAGCCTATTCCGAAATGGTCATCGTCAAGGATATTGAGGTATATTCGATGTGTGAACACCACATGTTGCCTTTTTTTGGAAAAGCGCATGTTGCCTACATTCCCGAAGGGAAAATCGTAGGTCTGAGTAAAATTCCTCGTATAGTGGATGCCTATTCACGTAGGCTACAGGTCCAAGAAAGACTTACTATTGAAATTCGCGATTGCATTCAACGTACCCTGGCTCCAAAAGGCGTAGCTGTTGTAATTGAATGTGCGCACATGTGCATGCAAATGCGCGGTGTTCAGAAGCAAAACTCCGTGACAACCACAAGTGCTTTTACAGGACTCTTTATGACCAACGATGCCACAAGAAAAGAATTTATTAATTTAGTGCAAGCAAAAATTCATTAACTATGGAAGATCTCAACTACCAAAATTCAGGCTCGCTTAGCCAAGACTACGCCCGCGACTTCATCAAAAGCGTTTACAACTACATGTTCGCTGCCCTTACTATTTCGGGTGCTATCTCCTATTTGATCGGTACCAATCCAGAAATTCTCGCCTCTTTATTCTTGACGGCAAGCGGCGGTGTTTCTATGGTATTTTATGTTGTGTTGTTCTCCCCTATTTTGATTTCACTCGTGATGGCTGGTGGTTTCAATAAATTCTCTTTTGGAACCTTAATGGCACTGTTTATTTTATATTCAGTACTCATGGGCATGAGTCTTTCTGTGCTTTTCATCGCTTATTCAATGGGCACGCTGGCCACTACTTTTATGCTAACAGCTGGTTCTTTCGGCTTCATGGCATTCTTAGGTTACACAACAAAGACCGACCTTACTAAATTTGGAAGCTTGCTCTACATGCTGCTGTTCGGCGTTATTATCTCCAGTATTGTTAATATATTCTTGGGCAGCAGTGGCTTTGATTACGTCATTTCATTGGTTTCTGTATTCATTTTTACAGGCCTTGTTGCCTACGAAATGCAAATGATTAAAAACATGGCGCACCAGGCACAAATGGATGGCACCCTTCGTCAAAAATTAGCATTATTTGCAGGTTTTCAATTGTATTTAACTTTTGTGAATTTATTCTTGTCTTTATTGCGTCTTTTGGGCAACCGAGATTAAAAGAATTGCTATTTTTGGAGCTCAAATCAAAACATTATGTCAGATAATTTCTTCGAAAGTTCAACAGCAGCAATTGGTACCATCATTACGGTGGCTTTGCTGGGTATCGTTGTTGCTATCCTCATCTGGGGTTAAGTAAAGATAAAAAGACCTATGCCGTTTAACACCTTATTTTCTTGGTGGATTGGTCGGCGTATGGATCGTATCCAAGACTACCGAAATCAAGCCCTGGCCAATCAGGCACGAACCCTAGACTTTTTATTACTAGAAGGCTCTCAAACACATTACGGCAAAAACTACGCTTTTGCCAGTGTCAAAGACTACCAAGAATTCAAATCAAAGGTGCCCTTAGCAGATTACGGCGTCCTTAAACCTTTTATAGACCGTGCCATAGAAGGAGAAAACGATCTGCTTTGGCCGGGGGCCACCAAGTGGTTTGCTAAATCCTCGGGCACAACTGCTGACCGAATTAAAATACTACCCATCACCGAAAGTTCTCTTTTGGAGAACCACTACGCTGGCGGCAAAGATTTATTGGCACAATATTACCACAACTTTGAAGGCCGCAAACTATATAATGCAAAGCACCTCATTGTTGGTGGAACGGGTAAGATTGAACAACAAAGCCATGGTGTTTTCATCGGCGATCTATCTGCAATTATTATTAATAATCTGCCGATATGGACAGAACTTAGGCGCACGCCAAAAAAAGAAATTGCACTCTTAGAAAATTGGGAAGAAAAGCTCGACCGCATGGCCGAATCAGTCATTGAAGAGAATATCTGTATTATAGCAGGTGTGCCCAGCTGGACCCTCTTGCTCTTACAAAAAGTATTAGAGAAAAGTAAAAAGCAAAGTATTTTAGACGTTTGGCCAAATCTAGAACTCTACATTCATGGCGGCATGTCCTTTGCGCCTTATCAGCAAGCGTTTGACACGATCATTGGAAAGCCAGACATGAATTATGTGGAAAACTACAATGCATCTGAGGGATACTTCGGACTCCAGGACCAGATCAATAGCAAAGATCTATTACTGCTCACTAACTCAGAAGTTTTTTATGAATTCATCCCAATGGATACTTTTAATGGTTTAGAATCGGAAAAGGTGCTGTCTTTGGAAGAAGTTCAAACCGATACCGACTACGCACTGGTTATTTCCACATCAGCAGGGCTCTGGCGTTACATCATTGGCGATACCATACGTTTTACACAAACCGACCCATACCGTTTTGTGGTCAGCGGCAGAACGGCCCATTTTATCAATGCTTTTGGCGAAAAACTGATTATTGAACATGCGGATGGCGCCCTGAGTAAAAGCTGTCAAATTCATGGCCTACAAATTAGGGAATATACAGCAGCACCAGATTTTTCTACTGCAAACGAAATAGGCGCTCACCATTGGTTAATTGAATTTGAAAAAGAACCCTCTGATCTTTCAGCATTCTGCCAAACCCTAGATGAAGAACTCAAACAAATCAATGCAGACTACGATGCCAAGCGAAAAGGCAATATTAATATTGGTCCGCCAATTGTATCCATTGCAGCAAGTGGAACTTTTCACCGCTGGCTCAAGCAGAAAGGCAAGCTAGGGGGGCAACACAAAGTGCCGCGCCTCCAAAACACACCGCACTTACTCAAAGAAATATGGGGCTGTCAATAAAATACCAACTGCTCGCTTTCGGCCTACTCCTCTGCAGCATAGCGCGCACCCAAACTTGGGTTTTGGAAAAAGAACTGACCCTAAAAGACAGCAGCTACCATTGGACCAGCGATGAATGGGGGCAGCTTTACCAATGGAAAGAGAATACCATTTGGCTTCAACAAAACCAGAATAACCTACCGTTCCAAGAAACGTATAAAGACTTTGGAGAAATCACTGCTGTCCAGCCTATTAATGGCTTGCGCTCCGTTATTTTCAGTGAAAATCAACAATTATTTGGGATTGTAGACAACACCCTGCAATTGAAAGTGGGGAATGTGGCCTTTTACGACCTAAATTTTTCCAATATTACAAAAATTGCCACCTGCGCAAGACCAGATTTTATTTGGCTTTTTGATCAATACCGTGAAAGATTGGTCTTGTTGAATACCAGAACATTACAAACACAACAAATCGTTGACAATTGTTTTGGCGGCATCAAGGACGCCCAAATCACACATTTTTTTGAAAATGCAGAAAGACTCATTTGCCTACTCAACGACGGTCGTTATTTTGAGTTTGATCGGAACCTCACCTTGATCAATCAAATGGTCCTAACGCCAAACCTAAATGTTTTTGGATTTCGAAATACCCTTTGGAAACAAGATCAAGATCAAATCGAACAATTCGGACCCTCTACGTCTTCCAGACCAATTGAACTGCCGGTATTTACCTACAAACAACTGCAAGTTCTTCAGGACCGCTTTTATTTTCAACAAGGCCAAAAAATCAAGGTATTTCGCTTGATTTTGTAGCGTTTATCTTTTGACGTTTCAGTCTAATTGTCGTACTTTAGCTCTCTAAAATTGAAGTTTATGCACGTCGCTATCGCCGGAAATATTGGCTCAGGAAAAACAACCTTAACCAACTTGCTCTCCAAACATTACAACTGGGACACCCATTTCGAAGACGTGGATCAAAACCCTTACCTGAATGATTTCTACCACGACATGCAGCGTTGGTCTTTCAATTTACAAATCTATTACCTCAATAGCCGCTTTACGCAAATTCAAGAAATCAAAGAATCTACCCATACAGTCATTCAAGACCGCACCATATATGAAGACGCCTTTATTTTTGCGCCAAACCTTCATTCTATGGGCCTCATGACCACCCGAGACTTTGAAAACTATTTTTCGTTGTTCAACCTGATGGATTCCTTTGTATCTGCTCCTGACCTCCTCATTTACTTGCGTGCGAGCGTACCTACGCTCGTTTCTCAAATTCAACAACGCGGTCGTGATTACGAAGAAAGCATACGCCTAGACTACCTCAAGCGCCTCAATGAGCGCTATGAAGCCTGGATTTCTACCTACGATAAAGGAAAAGTACTCATTATCGATGTAGACAACAACCGCTTTCCAGAAAACCAAGAAGACCTTGGTAAAATCATTACCTCGATAGATGCTGAAATCAACGGTTTATTTTAAGCCATGATAGTCATTACTGGTGCCGCTGGTTTTATCGCTAGCTACTTAGCAGAAGTACTCAATCAGCAAGGACGCTCCGATCTTATTTTAGTAGATGACTTCACAACAAATGCCAAAAGAAGCAACTGGGTCAACCTACGCTTCGAGCAGTGCCTTGACCGCGAAGCTTTTTTGCCTTGGTTTGAGCAAAACAGTAAATTCATTGATTTGGTTTTTCATCTAGGTGCACGCACAGATACCACAGAAAAAAGCCAAGAAATCTTAGATCATCTCAACCTAAATTACAGTAAAGCCATTTGGGAAGTTTGTTCAAAGGCGCAGATTCCTTTGGTCTATGCAAGCAGCGCAGCAACCTACGGCCTCGGTGAATTCGGTTACAAAGACGAGCACCATTTGAGTACTCAACTACAACCACTCAATTTGTATGGCCAATCAAAAAATGATTTTGATATTTGGGCACTACAACAAACCAACACACCACCTCATTGGTATGGGCTCAAATTTTTTAACGTCTACGGGCCAAAAGAGTACCACAAAGGCCGAATGGCGAGTGTAGTCTTGCACACCTTCAACCAAATACAGGAAAAGGGGCAAATGCAACTTTTTCGATCGCACAACCCCCAATACAAAGACGGCGAACAACTCCGCGATTTCGTTTATGTCAAAGACGTAGCGAAAGTTTGTTTGTTTCTACAAGCCCACCAACCTGAAAGTGGCCTTTACAATTTAGGTTCAGGCAAAGCCCGCTCGTTCTATGACCTCGCACGCCTAACTTTCGAAGCACTAGGGCTTCAAATCAACATCACCTACATCGATACCCCTATTGACATCCGAGACAAATACCAGTATTTTACTGAAGCAGATATGACCAAACTATTGGCTGCAGGCTACACCGGAGGTTTTCATACCTTAGAAGAGGGCGTAGGCAATTACGTGAAGGAATACCTCGTCAAAGAACGAGCCCAAAAATAAAAATCTCAAAGAGTTACACCATAAAAAAAGCCCCGCAAATTGCGGGGCTTTTTGATTGCTTTAGAAACATCAGCTTATTCGCTTACTACTTCAATTTTGAAAGTTTGCTTAACGCCTTTGTAAAGGTTGGCTTCAGCTTCGAAAGTACCGAGGTCGCGGATTGGCTCTTCCTTGATTTTCAAAGATTTGCGATCTATATCGAAACCGGCCTCGCGAAGTGCTTCAGCAATTTGAACGGTGTTGACAGATCCGAAGATTTTACCGTTTTCACCAGCTTTAGTGGCAATGCTCAACGTAACGTCTGCAAGTTTAGCTGCAATTGCTTGCGCCTCGCCTAACATTTTAGACTCTTTGTGCGATTTCTGACGCATGATTTCTTCGTGTGCTTTTTTGGCACTTGCGGTAGCCAAAACAGCATACCCTTGTGGGATAAGGAAGTTGCGTCCGTATCCTGGCTTAACAGTTACTACCTCATTGGCGTAACCAAGTTTATCTACATTTTTCTTAAGAATGACTTCCATGATTTCTCAGTTATATCGTTCAACAATGACTTATTTCAACATGTCGCCAACATAAGGCAGGATCGCTAGGTGGCGAGCGCGCTTAATGGCTTTGTTGACACGTTTTTGATACTTTTGGGAAGTACCGGTGATGCGACGCGGTAAAATTTTACCTTGTTCGTTGACCAATTTCAATAAGAAACCAGCGTCTTTGTAGTCGATGAATTTAATACCACTCTTTTTGAAGCGGCAGTACTTCTCCTTTTTAATATCGATGTTAATCGGAGTTAGGTAACGGATATCGTTTGACATGTCTCGTTGTTTTTAATGGGTTTGACAATAATTAGGCAGTTGCTCCAGCTTTTGCGCGGCGCTTGTCAGCGTAAGCAAGGTGATCGACATCCATTTTTACAGTTAGGAATCGGAGAACACGCTCATCGCGCTTCATCATCAGTTCGTAATCTGCAACAACGTTGCCTTCAGCTTCAAATTCAACTAGGAAATAAAATCCTGTTGATTTTTTCTGGATTGGGTAGGCCAACTTGCGCAAACCCCAGCTCTCCGAATGCTTGATCTTACCTCCTTTAGAGGTGATTTCGCCTTCGAATTTCTGTACTGCTTCCTTTGCCTGCTCATCAGACAAAACGGGAGTTAAAATGAAAACAGTTTCGTAAGAATTCATAAGGTTAAACTTTAATTAATATACTATTTGGGGTGCAAAGATAGGTAGAATCTTTGAATTAACAAGGATTTAGCGTTTTTTCTTACCTTTACAACATGAGCTTTTTTACCGCAGATTACCTGGATTTTTTTAAGGAACTGGCTGCCAACAACCACAAAGAATGGTTTGATGCCAACCGCAAGCGTTATGAAACAAGCGTGAAGGAGCCATTCAAGGCTTTTACCCAACACCTCATCGATACCATTGCAAAGGACGAACCTCTATTTAAAGACCTCAAAGCTTCAGATTGCATTTTTCGCATTAACCGCGACATCCGCTTCTCCAAAGACAAGACCCCATACAAAACGCAATGTTCTGCTGTGATTTCGCCAAATGGGAAGAAGAGTAGCTCTATTCATGGGATCTATTTTGAATTCGGGCCGGCACATGTGCGGGCGTATGGCGGGGTTTACGAAATCGAGAAAGATGACTTGTATGCCCTTCGCGAAGGAATTGCCAATAACCTCGCTGATTTTCAAAAATTATATCAATCCAAAAAATTCAAGGAATTATTTGGAGAAATACATGGAGAGAAAAACAAAAAACTAGACAAAGATTTTCTGGAGGCTGCTTTGCAAGAACCCCTCATCTTCAATAAACAATTTTACTTTTACAGTACTTTTGAGCCCGAAACGCTCCTAGATCCTAAGCTCGATCAGCTCATGATGGAATGTTATCAGACTGGGCGGCCACTCGAATTATTTTTCAATCAATTTATCCATCGATCATGAAACACTTTTTTCAATTACTGTTTATCGGACTAACCTTTGTAAGTTTTGGTCAAAAGAAATCCTTTGACCTCAAAGAGTCTGTGCTCAAGCAAAGAGCGTTGTCGCCAGCTAGACTCAATAATTTTCAATGGATTCCAGATACGGATCAATATACGGTGTGCAGTGCCGATTGGCAAAATCTACAACAAAGTTCTGTGGCTTCGGAAAAATCTATAGAACTCACAAGTGTCAAAGAAATCAATGAAAAATTAGGTACTTCATTTGCTCACCTCGGATTTGCAAAATGGGTCAGCAAAGATGTATTAGAGGTTTCCGACGGCGGCAATGTATATGCGTTATATAATGTGGCTGCAAAAACTGGTAGCGTACATAAATTACCCGAAGGTGCCGAAAATGCGCATTTTCATGCAGGGAGTAAAAAAATTGCTTTCACTCTTGAAAACAACCTTTATCTCCAAGAATCAGAAAAACTTTACCGACCTATCACTAAAAACAAAGACAAAAACATCGTGTCTGGCCAAACCTACGCGCGCAGCGAGTTCGGCATTTCAGAAGGGATTTTTTGGTCCAATTCTGGCGCTTTATTGGCTTTCTATCAAAAAGACGAGAGCACAGTGCACAACTATCCACTACTCGACATTAGCCAAACACCTGGCGAAGTGAAGTTCATCAAATACCCAATGGCGGGGCAGGCGTCTGAAAAACCACGTGTGGGTATTTACAATATCAAAACAAAGAAAACGGTGTTCATTAACCCGCGTTCCGGTGCCGATTCTTACCTCACCAATGTGGCTTTTACACCGAGTGAAAAATACATTCTTGTGGCGGAAGTTAACCGCGATCAAAACCACATGTGGTTGTATCTCTACGATTTGAAAGGGAATTTGATCAGAACCCTTTGGGAAGAGCAAAATGACAAATGGGTAGAGCCCGAACACCCTGCTTTTTTTCTCTCCAGTACCTCAGACAACTTTCTTTGGATTTCGGAGAAAAATGGCTTCAACAACCTGTATTTAGTAGGTATCAACGGGGAGGCGATCCAAACCATCACCGCCAATAAATTTGTGCTTAAAGATATTTTAGCGGTCAGTGCGCAAGGAGACAAAATATATTTTTCTGCAACTGGTTCAAATCCGTGCAATACCCTTGTTTACGAGGTAGATTTAAAAGGAAACCAGCGCTTGCTTACCAATGCGGAAGGCACACACCGTTTTGCGCTTGCTCCAAAGGGCGCCTATTATTACGACGGTTACAGTAGTTTGGAGACCGCCAACAGTGAATACATCCGGACCCTAAACGGAAAAATGGCCAAAATGCTCATGGTATCCCCTGATAAATTAGCTGACTACAACATCGGGGCTACAGAAATTGGCAATATCAAAGGGGTGGATGGCAGCGCACTTTACTACCGCATGATCAAGCCTGCAGACTTTGATCCGATTAAAAAATACCCTGTTTTGGTTTATGTCTACGGCGGGCCTCATGCCCAAATGGTGACCAACAGTTGGTTAGCGGGTGCCAATCTTTGGATGCATTGGTTGGCCAACCAAGGTTATATTGTATTTACCCTAGACAACAGAGGTTCTGGCGAACGCGGCTTTGCTTTTGAAAGCCAAATTCACCGTCAATTAGGTACCGTAGAAATGGAAGACCAGCTCACTGGTGTGGATTATTTGAAATCATTACCCTATGTTGATGGCCAACGCATAGCGGTCCATGGATGGTCTTTTGGTGGTTTTATGACTACTTCACTGATGTTGCGCCGAGCGGGTATCTTTAACGTTGGTGTTGCTGGTGGCCCTGTTACGGACTGGAAATATTACGAAATCATGTACGGAGAGCGCTACATGGACCACCCAGAGCAAAACCAGGAAGGTTATGCTGCAAATTCGTTACTCAATTACACCAAGAACCTTAAAGGGAAATTATTATTGATTCATGGTACCGTTGACGACGTCGTTGTGATGCAACACAACGAAGCTTTACTAAAATCATTCGTCGAAAATGAAGTTCAAGTCGATTATTTTGTCTACCCTATGCATCCGCACAACGTGATGGGCAAAGACCGCGCGCATTTGATGGAAAAAGTGTTAAGCTATATTATCGATCACAACTGATCATTCCAATTATTCAAAAAAAAGGAGACCGTTTGGTCTCCTTTTTTGATTTATCGATATTATAATTTGGATCGGAGACTAGACCAACCCCCACCATTATGAACTGTATAACCTGCAGACTTTAATAAGCTTTTGGCGCTGCCACTTCGCATGCCAGATGCACAGCAAGTGATAATCGTTTTATTTTTGGGGACCTTTGAAAGGCTAGATTGCAAAGATTGTAAAGGAATATTTACCGAACCTTTGATATGACCACCTTTGTACTCAGCAGGGCTCCTGACATCGATGATCATGGCGCCTTGTTGAACCAACGTTTTGAAATCAACGCTTGTTCCTCCGAATAATTTTTGAAGTAACGACATGGCTTAATGTTGAGAAACCATGTAATTCACCTCTAACCAAGAACCGCCGTTTTCGCAGTCTACACCCAATGATTGAAAATAGTGAGTGGCTTGCCCAGAGCGGTTGCCAGAGGCACAACAAAAGATAATTGGTTGTTCCATTGCTTTGATTTCGTCGACATGAGCCGTAATTTCTTGGAGTGGAATGTTGATAGACCCAGCTACATGGCCCCCAGCAAACTCAGCGTGCGTGCGCACATCAATGATTGTTTTTGACATCTTTTTTCGTTTTTGGATGGATAATTTCAAATATAAACTGAAAGACCAGACCTCCTATGAGCAATCCAATAAGGGCTGTTCCGAAAGGTGAACTCGTGAGTGCGCAACCATCTGTACAAGGATAGTTCAGATAATAAGCATAACCCAACAAAGCACCGATTAAATAACCAATACCAGTAAAAATTGTTTCTGAGTGTAAGATCTTTTTCATTTTGACTACAAAGTTAATTCCTTATTACCTTTTGATGTGTAGCAGATGTTACACAAGGAAAAAAGAAAGAATTGAATTACCTTTGTTCAAATCAATTGTATGAAACATGTTTCTTTAGCGGCCATAGAAAAGGCTATAGGGGTTATTGACAACCTCACCGACGAACAACTCGAAAACATCACTGAGCGCTATGCTGAGGCCCAAGAATCTTTATTGGGTTATGTCATGACGGCCCCTGAAGAATATAAAAATGAAGACCTCGAAGGCCTCTTGATTTATTATTTTTGCTTGGTACTCGAAGCCTTCAAACAAGAGGGTATTGAATTGCGCAGCGTTTCCGAAGAAGACATCGATGCGCTCGAAGAGCCTTTCTTTGACATGCTCGATCAATATTTTGAAGACGACGACGAGGAAATCATCGAATCTTTCTGCGATCAGCCCCATTTGGCTCAATTTATGGCAATGGAAGTTTCTGAGGAAGATGAAGACGGATCGGCATTGTCAGAAGAAACTGCCACCCAGCTCTTTATTGTCAGCTTAGCCATGATTTCTTTATTGAACCGTGCAATAGTTGCATAAAACCGCAAGATTTTCGTATTTTTGCATGGGGTAAGTCTTTTACGACCAGCTCCCTCTGAATCCTCCAGGACAGGAATGTAGCAAAGGTATGAGGTTGTAGCGGTGCGATAAAAGTAGCTTACCCCATCTTTTTTTTTGCTGCCCACCATGAAAATTTCAGCATCCATTTACTCTGACGCCGCCCGCCCGCTGCAGGCCGTTATTGCTGATTTAGTGGCGCATCAAGTAGATCTTCTTCATATCGATTGCAACGACGACCTCTCTGTCTTTAACGATATAAAGCTGATCAGAAGTATTTGTCATTTACCTCTTGATCTACACATCATCACATCCGAACCAGAGAAATTTTATCCCTTCTTGATAGAAAATCCTGTTGAATACCTCACTTTTCAAGCTGAACCCCTAAACGCACCTATTCAAATTCCACAAGAAATTACCGCAAAAAAAGGGCTTTCGGTAATTACCCCAACTCCAATAAGTGCATTTGATGCCTATCAAGATTTCGATTTTATTCTGATCATGGCTACCATTCCCGGCCAATCGGGAGGTGTATTCGATCGTTTGAATTTTGACAAAATCAGAAACTTTAGAAAGCAATACCCCAATAAATCGATACATGTAGATGGCGGCGTCAACCCTGAAGTATCCTTTATTTTGAGGCAAATGGGTGTCAGCACTGCTGTTTCTGGCTCTTACTTATTCAAAGAAGCAAGCGTTGGCAATGCACTAATGAACCTGACCCAGCGCAGTATAGGCTCTACCTATAAAGTAGCCGATTTCATGACGCCATTGCACGAAACGCCAAGGTTTAACATAGCAAACATCGAACTCCAAAACGTCTTGCAAACAGTGGAAGACGGACAAATGGGAGTAGCCATGGCAGTAGATAACCATAATCTATTCAAAGGATTGGTCTCAAGTGCAGATATCCGCAAAGCCTTATTGCAGCAACTTACCCATGGTCTTGACCTCAATGAGCTAGATGTTACAGAAATGATCAATGAAAAGCCGATTTATATTACTGAAGACGCCACCGTTCTTGAGCTTTTGCAACTTATTAAAAATAGCCCCTTCGCGGTTCTTTATTTACCGGTGGTTGACATCGAAAATAAACTCAAAGGGATTGTCCAATTCTCCAACCTGATCAAAGCAGAAATATGATTATAGAAATCAAAGAAAGCTCAGCCGATAAAGCTGCCGAATTGGCAAGTTTAGCAAAGGCTTTTCACATCACCTACCTCGGTAAGTCGTACCTCATTACCGGCAGTGGCCTCAAAGAAGTTCCTGTAGATTTGGAAGCCCACACCAAGCACCATTGGGTTTTTGGCAATGATATCCAATTGGCTTCTAAAAAGTTTCAAGCTGAAAAGCGCGAGGTTCAATTTGGAAATATCACCATAGGTGGCCAAACCAACAACACCATTCTGATTGGTGGGCCTTGTTCTGTAGAATCTGAAGAGCAACTACGCAGTGCAGCTGAATTACTCGTAGACATGAATCTTTCAACGCTCAGAGGAGGCGCCTACAAACCGCGCACCAGCCCCTACTCGTTTCAAGGCATGGGCCTCGAAGGCCTACAACTTTTAGCCAAAATGCGCCAAGACTATGGCTTAAACGTCATTACCGAAGCCCGCGACGCAACCCACATCGAAGAAATCATCGAACACACAGATATCATTCAGGTAGGTGCAAAAGCCATGTACGACCAAGGTATCCTTAGAGCTTGTTCCAAAATAAAAAAGCCGGTACTCATCAAGCGCGGATTCGGAACCACGCTTCAAGAATTTGTACAGGCTGCCGAATTTGTACTTTCAGGTGGGAACGAGAATGTGGTTTTGTGTGAGCGAGGCATTCGCACCTTTGAAACCGGAACGCGTTTTACATTAGACTTGTGCGGTGTGGCATGGTTGCAAGAACATAGCAACTTGCCAATTGTACTCGACCCATCGCATGCCATGGGCTATGCGTATGGCGTCAATCCTTTGGCCCGCGCTTGTGTGGCCATGGGCATCGATGGTTTGCTGATTGAAGCACACCCGAACCCGAAAGTGGCGAAATCCGATGCCTCACAACAACTCAATTACGACGAATTCCGCAAACTCCATTCTGACATTCAGAAAGTAGCGCAAAGCGTTGGATATCAAATTGTATAAGTATGGTACTTGAACTTAACATTAAAGGCCTGTGCAAGACGCACGGCATCAAATTCAATGAATTTCTAGCAGATCTAGACGTCGACAACGTACACGAGTTATCGGTCTATGATCTCGAGGCCATTTGCGAAGAATATGAGCTTGACCTCCAAGCGCTGCTTTTCAAACCTTTATTTTCACAAGCGAGCCTCGATCAAAAAATCCAAAAGCTCAAAATGCTCATTTTAGATGTCGATGGAGTTTTGACCGACGGCGGTATGTATGTCAGTGAAAAAGGCGATCAAATGAAACGCTACCATACCCAAGACGGCTTGGCCTTGCTCGAACTCAGCAAAAGTAAAAAAATAGCACTAGGCATCATCTCATCAGGCTTCACCGAACACATGGTGCAGGACCGCGCAGCGCTTTTGGGCATAGAACACGTATACGTTGGGAGAGAACCTAAACTCGACATCTTAAAAACTTGGTGCGTAAATTTGGGCTACAGTCTAGACCAAGTTGCCATTATCGGCGATGACCTCAACGACCTCCCCGTCATGCAAGCAGTGGGTTTAGCGGTTTGTCCGGCATCGGCAGTAAGCAAAGTCAAAAGTGCTGCCGACATCATCTTAAGCCGAAAGGGTGGCGATGCTTGTGTGCGTGAATTCATCGACAACTACCTTCTTTAGCATCAACACCAAACTACTTTATGTCAATCATCAACATCGGCGTCATCCGCGAGGGCAAAACACCACCAGACTTTAGGGTTCCACTGACCCCAGAGCAGTGTGTAGACCTAGAAAAGCAATACCCCAACGTAAAAGTAACGGTTCAGCCCAGCCCTATTCGTTGTTTCTCAGACCAAGCCTACTCAGATCTCGGCCTAACTGTTCAAGAAGATTTAAGCCACTGTGACATCCTACTCGGTGTCAAAGAAGTGCCCAAAGACCAATTAATTGCGGGTAAAACTTACTTGTTCTTTTCGCACACTTTTAAAAAGCAAGCCTACAACAGAGCGCTTTTACAAGAAATCTTAGACAAGAAAATCCGACTCATCGATTACGAAGTACTCAAAGACGCCCAAAACAAGCGCATCATTGGCTTTGGTCGTTATGCGGGCGTAGTAGGCGCCTACAACGCTTTTCTGACCTATGGCCTCAAAACAGGCGCCTACACCCTCAAAGCGGCGCATTTGTGTACTGATCGCAAAGAAGTGGAACAAGAATTGAAGAAGGTGGTTTTGCCAGCCAATTTTAAGACCGTACTTACTGGGTTTGGCCGCGTCGGACACGGTGCCAGAGAAATTATCAGCCTTTTACCCATCCGGGAAGTGAGCGCTAAAGCCTTTCTTCAAGATGAGTTTACAGCACCTGTCTTTACGCATCTCGATACCCATCAATATTTCTGCAGAAAGTCCGATGCTGGCTTTGACAAAAAAGAATTTTACGCCCAACCTGAATTATACCAAAGCAATTTTGGGGTTTATGCACAAAAAAGCAATGTGTATATTCCTTGTCATTTTTGGTCGTCTAAGTCACCGTTTATCCTGACTCAGCAAATGCTGCAAGACCCCGCCAACACCATTCAAGTTGTAGCTGATGTCTCCTGCGACATTGCTGGCCCTATCGCCTGCACTATTCGCCCCAGCAAAATTGGTGCTTCTATGTACGGCTATGACCCACATACGGGTGTGGAAGTAGACATGCTTCAGCCTGGCGCAATTGCAGTGATGGCTGTAGACAATTTGCCATGTGAGCTCTCCAAAGATGCCGCCGAAGACTTCGGCTCCGAATTACTCAAGGAAGTATTCCCAGTACTCTTAGGCCCTGACCCCGACAACGTAATTTACCGCGGCACCCAAACAACTTTTGAGGGTGAACTCAACGAACCTTTTAAATACCTAAAACCCTATCTCGACGGTCTAGAATGAGATAAGAATTTTGAACCGTTCATTACAAAAGATAAAGCATAATGATATTTCCCTAATTTTGAATGATGTTGGAAAAAGGAAACAAACGCACGATTACCGGATGGGTCTTTTATGACTGGGCCAATTCTGTGTATCCGCTGATCATCAGTTCAGCTATTTTTCCAATTTTATACGAGACACAAACGAGTATCAAAAATGAGGCTGGACGCACCATCTACGATACCATATCGTTTTTAGGACGCGAATTCCACAATACCGAATTCTATGCGTATGTCATTTGCTTGTCGTATATTGTTGTTGCCCTCATTTCACCATTACTTTCTGGTATTGCTGACGCCGGCGGAAAACGCAAGCTATTCATGCAATTCTTTTGCTATTTGGGCGCTTTTTCGAGTGCACTTTTATACTTTTTTCACGCCGATCAACAAGTTGCAGGCACCCCATTTGTAATTGGTTGGAGTATCGTTCCGCTCTTTTTTGGTTCTATTGGTTTTTGGGGTAGTTTGGTTTATTACAATGCCTATTTACCAGATATTGCCGAACCCAAAGACCACGACAAAGTTTCTGCCAGAGGTTTCTCGATGGGCTATCTAGGTAGCTCTACCCTACTGATCATTGTATTGATTTTAACTGTATTTACTAAAGTTATCTCCATCCAATGGGCATTTCCGCTTGTCAGCCTTTGGTGGATCAGCTTTGCCACCTTCTCCTTTTCTAGGCTCCCTAAAACCACAGCTTATCAAACGGATAAAAAAAACCTCATCAGCAGTGGGTACAAAGAAGTCTTTGGCGTTTGGAAGCAAATCCGTCAGAACAAAATACTTAAGGGTTATTTAGCTTCGTTTTTTATGTTTAACATGGCGGTGCAAACCATTATGGTCATGGCTGTTGCTTTCGCCAATAAAGAAGTCATTGGCATTCAGCAAACCGACCTCATCTTGTCCATTTTGATTATCCAATTCATCGGTATTTTAGGCGCGTACCTGATGTCAAAAGTCTCGAAGCTTACTGGTAACTTTAAAGCGCTTGGTATCGCCATCATCATTTGGATATTATTGTGTCTCTACGTATACCAATTTGTGTGGTACCCTTGGCAGTTTTATATTGCCGCTGCAATTGTCGGCCTTGTAATGGGTGGCATTCAATCGCTCTCGCGTTCGACTTACTCTAAACTCTTGCCCGAGACCAAAGACCTCACCTCCTACTTTAGTTTTTACGACCTCGCAGAAAAAATTGGTCTAGCAATCGGCACACTAACCTTCGGCCTCATCGAAGGATTTTTAGATATCCGCACCTCCATACTCGCGTTGGTAGTTTTCTTTGTACTCGGACTTCTTCTATTAATTCGTATACCCCAACAACAAGCGCATGAGACAAGCAATTGAAGCCGCCTGGGACAACCGTTCCCTACTATCAGAAAAAACAACCATAGCAGCCATTGAACAAGTTATCGAAGACCTCGATAAAGGCTTGTTGCGCGTTGCAGAACCTCTCGATAACGGCACATGGCAAGTCAACGAATGGATAAAAAAAGCAGTGGTTTTATATTTTCCGATCCGACAAATGGAAACCATTGAAGTGGGTCCATTTGAGTTCCACGACAAAATGGCACTCAAACGCAACTACAAAGCACTCGGCGTGCGCGTAGTGCCTCATGCAATTGCTCGTTATGGGGCGTATGTTGCACCTGGCGTTATTCTGATGCCTTCTTACACAAATATTGGCGCTTACGTCGATTCTGGCACCATGGTAGATACCTGGGCTACGGTTGGGAGTTGTGCGCAAATTGGAAAAGATGTACACTTGAGTGGTGGTGTTGGCATTGGCGGCGTTCTTGAACCCTTACAAGCTGCACCAGTCATTATCGAAGATGGCGCATTTATTGGCTCGAGGTGTATTGTAGTTGAAGGCGTACGCGTCGGAAAGGAAGCTGTACTCGGTGCAAATGTAGTTTTGACCAAATCAACCAAAATCATAGATGTGACTGGCCCTGAGCCCATTGAAACCAACGGTTATGTACCCGAAAGATCAGTGGTGATACCAGGCTCCTACACGAAAAAATTTGCTGCAGGTGAATATCAAGTGCCTTGTGCACTCATTATTGGCCAACGCAAAGCCTCTACAGACTTAAAAACTTCCCTCAACGACGCCTTGCGCGAACACAATGTAGCTGTCTAATGAATCAAAAAATGCAACTCTGGAACACACTAGATAGGGCCTCTTTAGAAAAACAATTGCTTGCCATTGGGCACAAATACATCACCATTTCTTTTTATCAGTATGCGCACATCTCAGATCCGCAAGCGTTTAGAAATGACTTATATCTCAATTGGACCAAACTTGACATCGTTGGACGAACTTATGTAGCCAAAGAAGGCATCAATGCGCAAATTGCCGTACCCACTGCCAATCTTGGTCATTTTAGGGAAGAGCTCCACAAAATTGATTTTCTCAACGGTATCCGACTCAATTTTGCAGTTGACGACGCCGAGGCAGACTTCCCGTTCTTAAAGCTTAAAATTAAAGTAAGATCCAAAATTTTGGCCGACGGCCTTAACGACACCACTTTTGACGTCACCAACAAAGGCGTTCATTTAGACGCAGAAGCCTTTAATCAACTCACCGACGACCCCAATACCCTACTGATCGATTTTCGCAATCATTACGAATGGGAAGTTGGTCATTTCAAAGGAGCTGTGTTACCCGATGTCGATACATTTAGAGAATCATTGCCATTTATTGAGGAAACCGTATTGAAGGGCAACGAAGACAAAAACATTGTGATGTATTGTACGGGTGGTGTTCGCTGTGAAAAAGCATCGGCGTGGTTCAAGCACCGCGGTTTTGCCAAAGTGCACCAATTAGAAGGCGGTATTATCAAATACGCCAACGATTGCAAAGAAAAAGGACTTGAAAATAAATTTATAGGTAAAAACTTTGTTTTTGACGAACGCAGAGGTGAGCGTATTACACAAGATATTATAGCCGTTTGCCATCAGTGCGGTAACCCAGCCGATACCCATACCAATTGTGTCAACGACGCTTGCCATCTGTTGTTCATACAGTGTGATGCCTGCAAAGAACTAATGGAGAATTGTTGTAGTTCGGCTTGCTTGGAAACAATCCATTTACCCTTAGAGATTCAAAAAGAACTCCGAAAAGGACAAAACAAAAGTAACCTCATCTTTAAAAAAGGACGCTCTGCTTTACTTCCCTTTCAAGGACACCCCAATAAACCAAAAGCGCTTGTTGAAATTGCGCTCAAAAACCATAAATTATGATTCTCTCTATTCGTTGGGCCGTAGATTCTCAATTAATTGATGGCTGGCGCACGCCCAATTTGTATGGGCTACTCTTTGTGTCGGGCATCGTATTAGGCTATTTTGTCATTCGTAGCATGTTCAAAGCAGAGCAAATACAAGACAAAGTACTCGATACCCTTGTTACCTATATGGTCCTTGCCACTATTGTTGGCGCACGCCTTGGTCATGTTTTATTTTATGGGCCCTATTGGGATCGTATAGAAAACGGACAAATTATTGACCGTGGTTATTTTTCTCACCCTGCAGATATCGTCAAAATTTGGGAGGGTGGTTTGGCTAGTCATGGCGCGGCGATCACAATTCTAATTGCCCTTTATTATTTTTCAAAAAAAGTTTCCCAAAAATCCTATTTATGGATACTCGATCGAATCGTTGCACCAGTTGCTATTGCAGGTACATTCATACGTTTGGGTAATTTGGTCAACCACGAAATGGTGGGTTATGTGACAGACGTACCTTGGGCATTTGAGTTTCAATATTTTTACAACGAGGCTATCGGGAATTACGATCCTACTCCACGCCATCCGGCTCAACTCTACGAGGCCATCTGTTATTTTATCTCATTCTGGATCTTGCTTTATCTTTACTGGAAACTCAAAAAATGGCAGCAACCAGGCTTTGTATTTGGTAGTTTTTTAATCCTCATTTTTGGTGCGCGTATTATTTGTGAGTTTTTCAAATTAGGCCAAACCGCACGAGATTACACCTTGATACTCAATACGGGTCAACTATTGAGTATTCCCTTGGTAATTGCTGGCGTTTATTTCATCGCGAAAGCCTCAAAAAAACAAGAGCCCAGCACTTAGTGTAAAATTGACATTTTGAAAATTGTTTGTGAATCATTTGTATATTTGTGACCGATAAAATAAGTAGTTATGTGTGCAAAAGCCGTTAAGAGTTCCGAGAAACCAAAATTTTCAAAAGAAACCTACGTAAAGTGGTATAAAGACATGCTTTTGATCAGGAAATTTGAAGACAAAACTGGTCAATTGTATATCCAACAAAAATTTGGCGGATTCTGTCACTTATATATCGGTCAAGAAGCAATTGTCGTCGGAACTGCTAGTGCTTGCCAGCCAGGAGACAAACACATGACGGCTTACCGCGACCACGCGCATCCAATTGCGCTAGGGACCAACCCACGCGTACTTATGGCCGAATTATATGGGCGCAGTACAGGTTGCTCTAAAGGAAAAGGTGGTTCTATGCACTTTTTTGACAAAGAAGTCAACTTTATGGGTGGCCACGGAATTGTAGGAGCACAGATCGGAATGGGCGCAGGTGTTGCCTTTGCTGAAATGTACAACGGCACTAAAAATGTAGCTTTTGTCTCCATGGGAGACGGCGCTGTGCGTCAAGGTATGCTCCACGAAACGTTCAACATGGCCATGAACTGGAAAATCCCGGTCATTTTCATTATTGAAAACAACAATTACGCCATGGGAACCTCTGTAGAGCGCACCACCAACGTCACCGACCTTTCTCAAATCGGACTTTCTTACCAGATGCCTTCGAAAATTGTCAATGGCATGCGCCCAGAAGCCGTTCACGAAGCCATTGAAGAAGCAGCCACCCGTGCAAGAAATGGAGAAGGACCTACCCTACTCGATATCCGTACGTATCGCTACAAAGGGCACTCCATGTCTGATCCGCAAAAATACCGCACCAAAGACGAAGTTTCTGAATGGATAGAACAAGACCCTATCGAACATTGTTTACGCATTATTCAGGCACAAAAATGGCTCAATGAAGCAGAACTCTCAGAAATAGACGCTTGGGTTAAAAAAGAAGTAGAAGAATCAGTTGCTTTTGCCGAGAATTCACCATATCCAGAAGCACATGAACTCTATGAAGACGTTTACACGCAAGCAGATTACCCTTATATCAAAGAATACTAAAACTCTAATATAAAGACATGGCTGAAGTAGTATACATGCCCAAATTAAGCGACACCATGACCGATGGTGTTGTTGCCACCTGGACCAAAAACGTTGGCGATGCCGTTAAATCTGGCGATGTTCTTGCCGAAATTGAAACGGACAAGGCAACTATGGAATTTGAATCATTTTTCGATGGTGTTTTGTTGCATATTGGCGTTGAAACAGGTCATTCAGCACCCGTAAATAGTATTTTAGCCATTATTGGAGAAGCAGGAGAGGATATCTCTAGCTTATTAAGTGCCCCTGCTGCTGCATCCGCTCCTGTTGCTGAGGCACCAACACAAAGCCCTGCGCCAGTTGCTGAAAGCGCTCCAGCGCCTAGCCCTGCCCCTGTTAGCGCTCCAATCACCACTCCTGTTGTTGCAAACAACAATTCAGAACGCGTGTTTGCATCTCCGTTGGCAAAAAAATTAGCTGCCGAACGCGGTATTTCTATTGAATCTGTTTCCGGAACCGGAGAAAACGGACGCATTGTCAAACGAGATGTAGACCACTACGTTCCCTACACACCAGCAGCAAATACACCATCATTTTCAGCAGCCCCAGCTGGCACAGTTTCTTTTACCGACGAACCTGTTTCACAAATGCGTAAAACAATTGCGCGTCGTTTGGCCGAAAGCAAATTTACAGCACCTCATTTCTACCTCACTTTAGCGATTGACATGGATGCCGCTATTGCCACCAGAAAAGGACTCAATAGTATTGAAGGCGTCAAGGTTTCATTCAACGATATGGTCATTAAAGCAGTGGCTATGGCATTACGCAAGCACCCGGCAGTCAACAGCGCCTGGATGGGAGACTTTATTCGCCGAAACGCGCACATTAACATTGGTGTTGCAGTAGCCGTTGAAGACGGCCTACTTGTTCCGGTTGTGCGTTTTGCAGATGGCAAAGGCTTAACTCAAATTTCTGCTGAAGTTCGTGAGTATGCGCAAAAAGCCAAAGACAAAAAACTACAACCTGCAGATTGGGAAGGCAATACCTTTACTATTTCTAACCTAGGGATGTTTGGCATCGAATCATTTACCGCTATTGTAAACCCACCAGATGCTTGTATTTTAGCCATTGGCGGCATCAAAGAAGAACCAGTTGTAAAGAACGGGCAGGTAGTGCCAGGCAACATCATGAAAGTTACACTTTCTTGTGATCACCGTGTGGTTGATGGCGCCTCCGGAGCGGCTTTCTTACAAACCTTCAAAACGTACATGGAGCAACCAGCAGCCATGTTATTGTAATAGTACTTCTTATTCTTTATTAAGAAATATTGCTACAGATCTTTGTGAATCGCATGCACATCATTGTGGTTTTCCTCAATGCGGTCTTTAATGACTTGTATAGATTTTGTCAGAATAATTAATTCAGGATTGGTGTGCTTGCGCAGCCAAAACCAACTCTCTTGCTCGTGCTCTACAGCCATGGCTATATGATAGAGCACCTCGTAACCAAATTGCTGGAGCCACTTCTGTGCCTTTTCATCACCTTCTGCTGCAGCAATCATCGCCATTAGTTCTGGATAACCATTTTGCAACAACCACTTTCTAGCCGGATCATGCAAACGAATGGCCTGAGCTGCCATCCAAAGTTCTAGATATCCGTTTTCTTGTAGCCAATTTTGGAGTGTCTGATGGCCTTCAACCGCCTTTGCCCATGCAAGGATAACCAATGAGGGATACGATAGTGTTTGTTCTATCATTTTAAAAAAACCATAACGCTACCCCAATAGCGGTAATGACACAAATAAGATCGACTAATAGCATGGTGCCGAGTGTGTAGCGTGTGTTGCGTACATTGATGGAGCCAAAATAAACGGCAATCACATAGAAAGTGGTTTCGGCAGAACACTGAAATATGGAAGATAACCGACCTGCAAGGCTATCCGGACCAAACTGATTCATGGCGTCGAGCATAAAACCACGCGAGCCCGAGCTGCTAAATGGTCTAAGTAAAGCCACTGGTAGAGAATCGGTGATCTCTTTGCTCACGCCTACATACCTAAATGCCTCTGAAATACCTCCCGCAATGAGTTCAAATAGTCCAGAATTTCTGAAGACTGAGATTGCCACGAGCATACCGAGTACATACGGGAAAATTTTAACGCCTGTATCGAGGCCAGATCTTGCGCCTTCAACAAAGGCATCAAAAACAGTTGTGTCCTTTTCCTTAAATCTGGCTTCGTTTTTAAAGGCAAAAAGGAGGGTCAGTAAAATAATGGAGAAGAGCAATATACCCGAAAAATTACCAGTAAAATAATTTTTCTCCACCAAATTGAGTGAACCCACATAGAACAACAAACCAAATATTGCGCCAATAATAGCCATAATGACGCCCAAGAGCAAACCACTTTTGAAAGAAATGCGCTGGCGTAAACCCACAATAAAGAAAGCAGCAAGGGTACCTATAAAAGAAGTAATGATACAAGGAAGCATGACATCAGCAGGATTTGCTGCGTTGGCCGCTGCACGATAACCAATTATGGAGGTAGGTATGAGCGTAAGACCTGCCGCATGCAAACACAAGAACATAATTTGGGCATCTGAGGCCTTCTCTTTATCGGGATTGAGTTCTTGAAGGCTTTCCATTGCTTTGAGGCCAAATGGTGTGGCGGCAGAATCTAGACCGAGAAAATTAGCAGAGAAATTCATGGTCATGTAGGTAATAGAGGGGTGCCCTGCAGGTACCTGAGGAAAAACCTTCAAAAAGAAAGGACTTAAGCGCTTGGCCAATCGTTCCGTAGCCCCAGAATCGATGAGCAATTGCATTATCCCTGCAAAGAAGGCAAGGTAGGCCATCAGCGGAAGAATCAGGTCAAATAAGCTGTTCTTGGCTGTCACCAATAAGCCATCTGATTTTTGAACACCCGAATAAATCTGCACTGTTTTTTCTTTCATGACATAGGAAGTATCTACGTCGGCAGGGTTGATATCTCGCACATAGGTTTGATTGTCTGAGCGCGCCATCAGTTCGACATACTTTGCTGGCAATTTCCATTTATAAGTCTCACCAATGAGCACAGGGTCGTCTTTTTTTCCATTCAAGACATAGTCGATGCTATAAAATTGACCAGAAAAAACGGCGAATAATACAAAAAGAATAGAGCTGATGAAAATAATCAGCCAAAAACGACTTAATACCATAGAACGAATTTGCACATTTTCTTTGGGACATCCTTCATTTGACAACAAAAAGTATGAACATATGTTAATGAAACGGTAGACAGCAGTGCTGTAACTTTGCAATAAAAAAATGATGAAAACAGTATTTCATGCGGCCAACTCGAGAGGTCATGCAGATCACGGTTGGTTAAACGCCAAACACTCTTTTAGTTTTGCCTCTTGGTACAACCCCGAACGCGTCCATTTTGGCATGTTACGTGTGCTCAATGACGACATCGTTGCGGGCGGAATGGGCTTTGGAAAGCACCCCCACGACAACATGGAAATCATCACCATTCCATTGGCTGGGTCCATACAACACGAAGACAGCATGGGCTTCAGTGAGGTCATTCATGCAGGAGAAGTACAAGTGATGTCTGCCGGAACTGGGATTTACCACAGTGAATACAATCCAAGCCCAGACCAAGAACTGAACCTTTTCCAAATTTGGATTTTCCCTAAGCAAAAGCAAGTTGAACCACGCTATGCACAAAGAAAATACCAATTAAACGAAGGAGCTTTTACAGAGCTTGTCGGTCCTGAAGAGAGTGATATCTCCACCTGGATTCATCAAGACGCCTGGTTGTCTATGGGTACTTTTAAAGCAGGAAGTTCACAAGAATACCAATTGAAAAGACAAGGGAACGGCATCTACCTGATGCTCGTTGAAGGTCAAATCAAAATTGGTGATCAGCTTTTGACGCAAAAGGATGCTATAGGCATTTCTCAAACCAACCAAATTCAAATAGAAATCGAAGCGAACGCAAAAATCCTTGTGATTGAAGTCCCGATGAACTAAGCATTTTTAAAAGCATATTCATATCGTTAATATCCAACATTCAAATGAACGACCAACTAATTGACGCACTAGAGTGGCGCTATGCCACCAAAAAATACGACTCTTCTTTCGAGCTAGATCCGAAAGATAAGGCTACACTTGAACAAGTATTGCAACTTACACCAAGTAGTTATGGTCTACAACCACTACATTATATTTGGCTCGAAGATCAAAAACTTCTGGAACAAACGAAAAAGCTTGCCTGGAATCAGGAGCAAATTACAGACGCTTCAGCAGTTATAGTACTTTGTACATTAACCACGCTGGATAGCACTTACCTCGACGCGCACATAGACCTCACCCGAGACACCCGTTCCATGCAAGAAGAACAAATCCAAGGATTTAGAGCACATCTCCATACAGCAGTAGGAACAAAACCCGATCACGAAATTCTGTTATGGAATGACAAACAAGCCTACATTGCACTCGGACAGCTCCTCACAGCCTGTGCGCTTTTGAAACTAGATGCAACTCCAATGGAAGGCTTTGATCCAAAAGCGCTTGACGAATTATTAGCACTCGAAGAAAAAGGACTACACAGTGTTTTAATTTGTACTATTGGCAAGCGCTCAGAAAATGACCGCTACCAACACCTCAAAAAGGTAAGACGCCCTATTAAATTCCTTTTTACGACGCGCTAAATCTATTTTTATTTATATTTGAGCATGCGCGTTTTGCTCCTCTTCGTTGCCTATTTAGGCTGTTCTTTACTTCATATTTATTGGGCAGCCCCATTATTAAGTAATGCCGATAAGCACGAAATAGCGCAAATTCAAAATGAACTCTTGCGTTCAAAAGGTTTCATTACGCAAGAAATGCAACAGCGCTACCCCATTTACCAGATCAATGGAAAATGGTATCTATCAATGCTTGGGCGTACAAATTCACAATTCAACAGTACAGAACTTCAAGACCATTCCATTCTGTTTCAAAACCCTGTTGCTGGTTTACTTACATTAAAAGTTCCATTCCAACAATTGAGCGCTATTTCGCAATTAAATGGTATTGCCTACCTCCAAATTGCGGCCCGTATTCACAACAACCTCGATAAAGCCATAGTAGACCTTCGTGCCGACTCCGTTCATTTAGGTATCGGCTTACCCCAGGGCTATGCTGGTAAAGATGTCTTAATTGGAATTACCGATTGGGGTTTTGACTACACCCACCCTGCTTTTTATGATACGCTACTTCAGCAACACCGCATTTATGCCGCTTGGGACCAATATAAAAGCAGCGGACCTGCCCCCAATGGATTCAATTACGGTACAGAATATAGCGATACGCAGAGCTTACTTGCAGCAGGATCAGATACAGCAAATATTTACAGTTATGGTACGCACGGGACACACGTTGCCGGAATTGCAGGTGGTGGAGGTGCAACAACAGCTTATCGTGGCGTCGCCTACGAAGCACAATTTTTATTTGTTACTTTTTTAATCGATGAAGGCGCAGTGCTCGATGCCTGGCAATGGATGTATCAAAAAGCTATTGCCACCGACAAGCGTTTGGTCATCAATATGAGCTGGGGGCTTTATCATTTTGGAACTTTAGACGGCACCTCACTGCTCAGCCAAGCCATTACCGCTTTTAGCAACCTAGGAGTGGTTTTTGTGAATTCTGGAGGCAACAATGGCAATGTCAATTTCCACCTTAAAAAAACCTTTGCCAATGATGTTTTAAAGTCGCGGATTGAATTTTATGATTACAACGCCAACCCAAACATGTGGGGCCAAAGTATTCACGCTTGGGGAGAAGCCGGGCAAAGTTTTTCAAATGGAATTATTGTCACCAATACCTCCAATACAATGCTGGCGCAAAGCCCTTTGTATAGCACGAGTCTTAGCTCAAACTATGTAGATACCTTTTTAGTCGTCAATCAAGATACCATCTGGTATAACATTTCGGCAGACGCTGCTCACCCGCTCAACGGCAGGCCACAAATGCACTTGCGCGTGAAAAACACGCATACCAACCTTCGCGTACAGCTCCACTCAACAGCAAGTTCTGGTACCGTACATTATTGGAATGTCACCGAGCTGATTACTGAGGTGGGCAACTGGGGCATGGCCTTTTTAGCTGCGGGTACGGGCACCACTTCAGGCGACAATCAAAATGGTATTTCCGAACCTTCTTGCGCCGACGACGTCATTAGCGTCGCAGCCTACGCAACCCAATACGCCACCGCTTCAGGTTCTCTTGTTGGTGGCGCTCTGGCTTCCTTCTCTAGTAAGGGTCCTCGTTACGATGGCGCCATGAAACCAGATATTGCTGCACCTGGTGTAGGTATTGCATCGGCGATTTCCTCTTTCACAGATGGAAATTACACAAGTGTTGCCAACACCAACTTTAATAATACAACCTACCGTTTTGCTAAATTCTCCGGCACCTCAATGGCCTCTCCTATGGTGGCCGGTGTTGCTGCACTTATGCTAGAAGCCAATCCATACCTTTCTTCGGCGCAAGTGAAAGAAATCATGATGCAAACTGCCAGACAAGACAACTATACAGGTGCCATTCCGAACGAAGGGAGCCCTCAATGGGGAGCCGGTAAAATCAATGCCTATGCAGCTGTGCAATTAGCTGTTCAAACATTAGGTTTTTTAGATACAAAACCACAAATTGAATGGTCTGTCTATCCAAATCCAGTACAACATTATTTATATTTTACGATTGTCGAGTTGCCACCATTTGCAGAGGTCATTGCCTTAGATGGCACACGCTATTGGGTAGCGATAGAAAATAGTAAAATGAGTGTTCAAGAGCTCCCAACAGGCACCTACTACATTCGTTTACACCAAAACGGACGCATCCAACAAGCGCCGTTTATTAAAATCTAACATGGAAATTCGTCTTGCAAGTGCCCAAGAATTGCCAATTTTAGAAGATCTTGCACGTCAAATTTGGCCCGGCACCTATGCCCATATCATTAGCCACGAACAGATTGATTTCATGCTCAACTGGATGTACAGTACAAGTGCGTTGCAAACACAAATGAACGAAGGTCACGAGTTTTACATCTTGAGCGCGCAAAGTAAGGATATCGGTTTTATTGCCCTAGAATCAACAAATTATCAGAATCAAGCCAGTCTCAAAATCAATAAATTATACGTCCTAGCGGCGTTCCAGGGAAATGGTGCGGGGCAGTTGCTGCTCCAAAAAGCGAAAGAAAGCGCACAAGTAGCGGGTATTGATCAACTCTTTTTACAAGTAAACAAAGCAAACTCTGCCGTTCAGTTCTACCTTAAAAATGGCTTTGTCATTCAAGAAGAAGCCGTTTTTGATATTGGGAATGGTTTTGTAATGGATGACTACGTCATGACTTTTTCGCGCTGAGTTTTTTGTATCTTCGTGAGCAAAAATTGATCCATGCTAAAAATAGACATGCACAGCCATATTCTGCCCAAAACGATGCCCAATTGGACGCAAAAGTTTGGCTATGGCAAGTTCATTCATCTCGAACCCAACACCGATGGAAGTGCAAATATGATGCAGGGCGGTCAGTTTTTTAGACGCATTATGGACAACTGTTGGGATGAACAACTTCGCATCGAAGAATACAAGCCCTTCCGTACGCAAGTACAAGTGGTGTGCACCATTCCTGTGATGTTTTCTTATTGGGCCAAAACCCCAGATGCACTCGAACTCTCTCGTTTTCTCAACGACCACATATCCGACCTTGTTGTGCGCTACCCCAAAAATTATATTGGGCTTGCTACCATTCCCATGCAAGACCCAGATGCCGCTATTTTAGAACTTGAACGTGCAAAAGCGATCGGACTTGTCGGCATTCAAATTGGCTCCAACATCAACGACGAAAACCTCAATGAAGAAAAGTTCTTTCCTATTTTTGAAGCCTGCGCACGCCTAGGTATGGCGGTCATGATCCATCCTTGGCAAATGATGGGTTTTGACAGCATGAAAAAATACTGGCTTCCATGGTTAGTAGGCATGCCTGCCGAAACCTCAAGAGCAGCTTGTTCACTCATTTTTGGAGGCGTTTTGGAACGCTTACCTGAGCTCAGGGTTTGTTTTTCGCATGCTGGCGGGTCTTTTTTACCAACTTTAGGCCGCATAGAGCACGGTTTCAATTGCCGCCCAGATTTAGTGGCGGTTGACAACCCAAACAACCCGCGCACCTACCTTGGTAAATTTTGGGTAGATAGCATTACCCACGACATCGATGCCTTGGAATACATCCTCAAAATGCAAGGTTCTAAACGCGTTTGTTTGGGCAGTGACTACCCCTTTCCGCTCGGAGACCTCGAAATTGGCCAGTTTATAGAAGACAGCCAGCTCAGTGCTGCTTTCAAAGAAGATATCTTTTGTAATGCCACCTTAGAATGGCTACAACTCGATAAAAGTCAATTTATCAATCAATAGCGTATTTGAGGCGAATCGTTAAGCTTGCTGTTTTGCGACGTGAGCTCGTATTGAAACTCCGTCCCCACTCGTAATCTTCATGAGAAATCAGAATCGAAGAATTCTTCACCTAAACCAATAATGGAAACGGTGTCGTCTGGTTTACCTATAGTGAGAAATATGGAGTAATTATACGAAATACTAAACCAAGATAGCACTAATTTGTTACAGCAGTATGGAAAGAAAAAACATCGTTATTATCGGCGCGTCAAAAGGAATTGGTCTTGCTCTCGCCCAACAGCTCGTAGCAGAAGGCCACCAGGTTTTTGCCACCTATGCAAACACAGCTCCGAGTATACAGCACGCCCACATCCACTGGCACCAACTAGATGTTTTGGCACCAACGCCGCTCGACCTCCCAGAAATTTTAGATGGTTTGGTGTATTGCCCAGGCACGATCTCTCTCAAGCCTTTTAATCGCTTTGGCATAGCAGATTTCCAGACAGACTACCAACTTCAAGTGCTAGGTGCTATTCAAAGCATCCAATCAGCACTTCCTGCACTTAAAAAAAGTAAGCAGGCATCCGTAGTGCTTTTTTCAACGGTCGCCGTTCAACAAGGCTTGCCTTTCCACAGCTTGGTTTCGGCATCTAAAGGGGCAATTGAAGGGCTTACAAGAGCGCTTGCTGCGGAGTTCGCGCCTAAAATTCGCGTCAATGCAATTGCGCCGTCTTTAACCGATACTCCACTTGCAGAAAACTTACTCAATTCAGATGCCAAACGAGAAGCCAATGCAGCAAGGCATCCATTAAAACGGGTAGGCGAAGCAACAGATATTGCTCAAATGGCAGCATTTTTACTCAGCGATAACGCTTCTTGGATCAGCGGGCAAGTGATGCATGTAGATGGTGGCATCTCGAGCTTACGCGTATGATACCACTGCGGAACTTAGCCGATATTTATGCACAAATAGATCAGTTTGACCCAATACATTATGGCAAAACACGCAACTATTTATCTGGAGGCGTAAGTCAATTATCTCCCTATTTATCGAGAGGTATAATTAGTATTCGGGATGTATACAACCGACTCTTGCAGCGAGGCTTCAAACTGTATCAAATGGAAGCGTTTGTAATGGAACTCTGCTGGAGAGAACACGCGCAGCGTATTTGGCAGCACCACAACCCACAGTTAGAAGTGCGTGCACCCCAATTTTGGATCAAAAACGAAACGCAAATCCCCCTTGAAATTCTACAGGCCAATACAGGTATAGAAGCTATAGACGACGCACTAAGCACACTCCAAACAACAGGTTACCTGCACAACCACCTGCGCATGTACATAGCAGCGCTCATGTGCAATCATTATGGTTGTCATTGGCGCACGGCTGCCAAATGGCTGTTCTCGCAACTTTGCGATGCAGACGCGGCAAGCAATCATTTGAGTTGGCAATGGGTTTGTGGGGCCAATGCACCTAAAGTATACTACGCCAATCAAGAAAACATCAATAAATACTGTAACAGTACACAAAGAGGAACTTTTCTCGATGCCTCTTACGAGGTGCTTGCCAATCTTAAAATAGCATGTCAATGGGAAGATCCAACCTATTCCTTTGAACCTTTACCTACTGACACCCTTCAAATAGATGCCAACGCGCCAACTTTCATCTACACGCCGTATCACCTCGACCCTCTTTGGAGAGAGGAGCAGCGGGGTAACCGTATTTTGTTTTGGGACCTCACCCACTGGCAAGACTACCCTTTCACAGCCGATGTATATCATTGGATCAATGAACTGGCCCGTCTCAATATCCCGAATCTTCAAATCGTTGTCGGTACTTGGACAACGCTTAAAACGCAAATTAATCTAGACTTGGTCTTTACTAAAGAACACCCGCTCACTGCTATTTACGGCATTCAAAATGACGAAAGATCCTGGCTTTTAGCCAATTACCCGCAACAACCGGGTTCTTTTTTCAACTTCTGGAAAAAAGTTCAAAAGCAACTCAAAAATGAACAGTAAGATCGGTATTGTTTGGTTCAAACGAGATTTAAGACTTACAGATCATGCACCACTAGATGCTGCTGAGCAAAGTGGCCTACCCTTACTCTACCTCTGGATAATAGAGCCAAGTGAATGGGCCGCACCCGAGAACAGTTTGCGTCATTGGCAATTTCAGTGGCATTCCATCCAACAAATCAATCAACTTCTCGAGCCCTTCAATCGAAAAATCACAGTTGTTTATGGCGAAGCTAAAGAAGATGACTCAAGAAAAGAGGAACGCAAATTTCTATGGGACATTCGAAAAAGTGAAAAATCCAAAAATGAGGGCCAAAAAATACTAAAGTCTTTAGTGCGTCCTTCAGCTGCGCGCCAGGTACCAAAACGCAAGCAAGCCAAGTCCAAAAGAAAACAAGACATTGAACCAAAACAAGGCCAATTGCCCTTGTTGTAGGAGCTGAAAGTTTTCGTAAGAGAAAGTACTAAAGGTGGAGAGTCCGCCGCAAAAGCCGATGAGTACTAGCGCTTGAATGCTTGACCATTTTTCGGAATCTTTGAATTGGAACACCACAAAAGCCAGCAATAAACTAGCCAAAACATTACTGACTAGCGTTGCCCACGGAAACGCATGGACTTGAAATGGCAATAATTTGGAGAAACCGTAACGCAGCACACTGCCGATACCACCGCCCAAAAACACAAGCAAAATACTGTTTAGTCCCATTTTTGAAGCAATTTAGCAAATAAATACTGCTGAAACAACCAACCTATACCCAGCCCTAAAAAGGCACCGCAAATGACATCTGACGGAAAATGCACGCCTAAATAAACGCGGCTATAGGCCACCAAAAAAACATACAGACCAAGTGCGTAAATAAAAGCGTTATAATTTTTCAAATACGAGCGCAAAAACATAAAAACCGCAGCTAAATTGGAAGCATGTGAGGACACAAACCCAAATTTCCCTCCCAAGTAAGGGTTATTTGGAGTAATCATGTAGTAGCGCAACAAATCATGAAAATAGGGATCGTGTGAGGGGCGTAAACGTTCAAAATAGACTTTGAAAACTTGGGTAGAAATGACATCGGTTAATGAGACGACCACAAGCGTTAATAAAAAGAGTAGCGTTGTTTTTTTCCAAGAAAATTGCAATCTCAAGAAATAGATGATCACTAAAGCTAATGGAATATTGATCCATTTGGAGGATAGTACCCACATGCATTGATCTAGCCACGGCGCATTGAACTGATTGATGCCCAAGAGTAAACTACGGTCGATGCTAAGAATAAAATCAATCATGATTGAGGTGCTTCCAGATCAGGTCTTTGAGTTCAACAAGGCCTTGTTGGGCAACTGAAGAAATGAATAAATGCTGAAGTGTGGGCAATTCTTTGGTAATGGCAGCCTTGAGTTCGTCGTCGAGCATATCTGACTTTGTGATGGCCAACATGCGCTCTTTGTGCAGAAGTTCAGGGTTGTATTGCTTGAGCTCGTTTAAGAGAATGTTGTACTCCTTTTGAATATCGTCTGAGTCAGCTGCAATCATGAAAAGCAGTATCGAGTTTCGTTCTATATGACGCAAAAAACGCAAACCTAGACCTTTACCTGCATGCGCACCTTCAATGATACCGGGAATATCAGCCATAATAAATGAGCGGTAGTCTCGGTAAGAAACAATACCGAGATTCGGGCGCACAGTCGTAAAGGGATAGTCTCCAATTTCTGGTTGCGCTGCAGAAAGCACAGAAAGCAAAGTGCTTTTACCTGCATTTGGAAAGCCGACCAAACCTACATCTGCTAAAATTTTAAGCTCGAGGATTTTCCAGCTTTCTATACCTTCTTCTCCTGGCTGAGCATAACGAGGTGTTTGGTTCGTGGGAGACTTAAAATTATTGTTACCCAAGCCGCCGCGTCCGCCGCGTTGAATTATGCGCTCCTCGCCCTCCTCTGTGATTTCAAAAAGTACTTCGCCGGTTTCGCCGTCCTTGGCTAAGGTCCCGAGCGGAACATCTATATATACATCTTCTCCTTGCGAGCCGGTTTTGAGATTGCCGGCACCATGGGCACCATGACCAGCTTTGATGTGTTTTTTGAACTTGAGGTGCAGAAGGGTCCAGAGTTGTTTGTTGCCACGCAAAATAATATGGCCGCCGCGTCCGCCGTCACCTCCATCGGGCCCGCCCTTCGGAATGTATTTTTCTCGGCGAAAATGCGTCGAACCGCCACCACCGTTTCCGGAGGTGCAGTGAATTTTTACGTAATCAACAAAGTTGTCTGAAGCCATGTATTAGTTTGTATCGATGGCAGAGAATAATCGTTGGGTGATGTCATCGATGCTACCAATGCCATCGATGGCAATAAATTTGTTTTGTGTTTGGTAAAATGCTTTGACCGGTGCGGTTTCTTGTTTGTAAACAGCAATCCGTTTTTCAATGACCGCTGGGTCTGCATCGTCTGGTCGACCAGATACTTCTGCTCTTTTGAGCAAGCGTGTTTTGAGTTCGTTTTCTTCAACCTCTAGGGCTAGCATGAGTGAGATTTCGGTTTGTAAACTCGCTAAGAACTCGTCTAATGCTACTGCTTGCGCATTGGTGCGCGGGAAACCGTCAAAAATAAACCCTTTTGGAGCCGCATGTTTTACGACTTCAGAACGCAACATATTGATCGTAACCTCGTCTGGAACCAGCTGACCAGCATCCATGTAGCTTTTGGCTAATTTGCCAAGATCTGTTTCACCTTTGATATTGGCGCGAAAGACATCGCCGGTTGACAAATGCACAAGACCATATTTTTCGATAAGTCTTTCGGATTGGGTTCCTTTACCTGCTCCTGGAGGGCCAAAAAGTACAATATTTAACATAACTACTGAATTAATTGATAAACGGCTGGGAGTTCGCGACCGCCTTCTTTGTAGTCTAGGCCATAGCCAACCACAAAACGATCGTCTATTTCAAAGCCGACATAATTAGGTTTGTGTTTTCCTTTATAAGATTGGGGTTTAAGTAAGAGTGCGCAAATAGCAACCGTTGCAGGTTGTTCAGATTGCAACAACTCGACTATTTTATTCATGGTGACACCCGTATCGAGGATGTCTTCGAGCACGATGACATGCCGATTGTGAAGAGAAGTTTGCAAACCTATGAGTTCATCTACCCTACCGCTAGACTGCGTCCCCACATATGAACTTACTTTAACAAATGTAAGTTCAGGCTTGCAGGTAAGTTGTTTGCATAAGTCTGAGGCAAACATGAAGGCACCGTTCAAGACCACTAAAAATATAGGGTCCTTACTGTTGTAGTCAGTATTTAACTGGCTAGCTAATTCTTTTATTCGCGTTTGTATGGTCGTTTCCGAAATGAAGGGCGCAAAAGAAAGATCGTGTATGTGAACCGCTGTACGCATCGTTATACAAAGGTACAATTTTAAACGTATCTTTGCTGCATGACAAAAACATGGTACGGTAGCGAACTACAAATCGGCGTGCTCGGCGGAGGTCAATTGGGGAGAATGCTCATCCAAGCAGCCAATAGTTTTGACATTCAATTACACATGCTAGACCCCGACCCAACTGCCCCATGTTCGCAAATTGCATATAGTTTTCAAGTAGGGTCACTCACTGACTACAACACAATTATGGCCTTTGGTCAAGATAAAGACCTGCTTACGGTAGAAATCGAAAACGTCAATACCGATGCCCTTCGTACGCTCGAAAAGCAGGGTGTTAAAGTATATCCTCAACCACATATATTAGAACTTATTCGAGATAAAGGCTTACAAAAGCAGTTTTACCTCGATAACGGAATCCCCACTGCACCATTTGTTTATTGTGAGGCCTCGTTGCCTCCAGAAAATCCCTTTGGCTATCCAGTCGTACACAAACTCCGAACAGGTGGTTACGACGGTAAAGGGGTCAACATCATTCAAGAAGCGAGTCAATTGAATACAAGCTTTATTGAACCTTCTATTTTCGAAGCTTGTATTCCTTTCTTAAAAGAACTGTCCGTAATTGTGGCGCGCAATGAAGCTGGCCAAACCAGATGTTTTCCATTGGTGGAATGCGAATTCAATCCGGAAGCTAATTTAGTGGAGTTTTTATTTTCACCCGCAGCGGTCTCCACAGAAATAGAGGTGCAAGCCAATGCTATTGCTATTGACATCATTGAAAAACTCGATATGATCGGCATATTAGCCGTCGAATTATTTTTAACGGCTGAGGGTGAACTACTCGTTAATGAAATTGCACCTAGACCACACAACAGCGGCCATCACACCATTGAAATTGCGCGCTGTTCACAATTTGAGCAGCACCTTCGCGCTATTTTAAACCTTCCTTTAGGCGATACCGATTTACACAGCGCAGGTGCTATGCTGAACCTCGTCGGCGAAAAAGGTCAAGAAGGACCTGTCCATTACGAAGGCCTTGAAGAAATCCTAAAAATACCAGGTGTTCATCCGCATTTGTACGGAAAGGCGCAAACCAAACCATTCCGCAAGATGGGACACATTACCATCAGTGCAGGGCATATGAATGAAGTTCGCGCAAAAGCCCAAATTGTAAAAGACACCATTAAGGTACTTGCTAAAAAATAAAAAGAGCCGCAAATGCAGCTCTTTTTAATGTCAAGTTTAAGGGTGTTCAGCTTATCTGATAATCAGTTTCTTTTGAATGCGCTCACCATTCATTTGCATTTCAATAATGTAAAGCCCTGGAGCAAAATTGGTCGTGTTGAGGCCAATCTCAAAATCACCTTGTAAGCTCCCAAACTGGCGGGCCTGAAGAATGCCTCCTTTGGCATCGAGTACTCGAACACTAACAGGTGATGCTGTTGGGATATGCAGTGTAATATTTGCAAAATCTGAAGCTGGGTTTGGCGCAACGGTTAACATCTGTGCTAAGTTGGAAAAACTAATTTCTTGTAATCCGGTCACAAATCCATTCTGAATTGCTTCATTAATGGTGGTATACCCTGCATTATCTATTTTTCCTAGAGGATCGATGAGCATACCAACTATATGCATTTGGGTTTCATCCCAGTTTGCAGGAAGGGTAAAACTAAAATTAGCGGTGTAGATATCGCCTACTGCAGTTGTAGCGGCTATGACACCTGTTTGTCCGGTAAAGCTTGGTGCAATAGCACGTGCAACATGGTCATATACCATTTGAGATGCAGGAACCGAACTTGGCAAGTTCTCGTAACCACCCATCACTCCGTTATTACCTCCGGCATAGGCATTTGCTTGGTTATACCCAGCGCCGGTTCCCGTAACACCATCTTCGGTGAGTGCACAGGCCACTTTATACGAACCATTCGTAGCTTGTAGCATTTCTGTACTGACCGAAATATTGAGTAAGCGAGTAGATGGATCATAGGTTGCGCCATTTGTTAGCACTCCTTTTGGTGCGGTTTGCAAACGGGTAAAGAAATCAGAACTCATTTGAGACGGATCTACGTCACCCAAACGATCGACGACTGCACTTGGGTAACCACCGATGAGTGTACCTATGCCCGCGTCATAGTCGGCAACCACCATAGGATCGCCGTTGTGTACGGCAATGCCGGCCCAGAATCCTTCGTACTGATTGGCAAACAAATCCATAAAGACCGCGCCTCGTGGACACCACTGACACCATGTGCCGGTTGCCTCTTCACCAACTACAATTTTACCTGCTGCCGGAACAACAGGATCTACCGCTTGGGTGAGCGTATTGTCATTGGCGTTGGCGTCGTTTCCACCATTGATATTACTGATCGTAACTACGGCATTATTGAGCCCTGCTGCCAAAGAGATATTTGGAATAGAAAGCTCATAACTAGCAATACTTGCAATATTGACGCCGGTAATGTTTTGTGTGTAGTTTTGACCATTGTAAGCCAAGTTTACGTCAAATGAAGTCAGTGGATTTTGGCCCGCATTCAAAATAGAAACTACAGGACTTACATTTTGACCTGCAATATTTCCGCCCATATCCAAAGAGGCAACCATTGCGTTGAGGCCTAGCAAGGTATATGGTTGGTGATCAAAAGTCACGTTGTCCATGAAAAATTGATTGTTTTGCAACGGAAAATAGTCAACAGAGGCAATCGTATTTATACCATTCACCCATGTACCGACTAATTGATTGTTGATGTATGCTTTCCAAACATGAAGTGTAAGATTGGCCTCAATCTTCAAATTAAACCAAGTTGCTTCCGGTTAGGTCGTTAGACAAAGGTTTGGCGTTGAACCGTCGTCAATTGCCAACTCACCTTCGTCCATATGGACGTTTAAAGCCCATAAAGAGCCAATTGCCTGAGCACCTTGTAGATTATAATAAGCACCTTTTCCAGCATTCACATAAAAATCTGAACTCAAAGTGAAAATACCCGAATTATAGAGTTGCCCAAAGGTAAGGACTACATCTTGAGGACCTCCGTTTGCGGAAGTCGAGGAAAAATAAACAGAATGAGGTGCGCTAGCCGCTTGGTTGTTGGTAGTGGCCACATCTTCTGCTCCTCCCTCAGAACCAGACCAAGTGGTCCAGTTAGTGGATTGCGGGCCAATAAAGGAACCCAGGGCATAGTTGTCAAAATTATCAGAGAAAATTTGGGCCGAGGCTAATTGGGCACTTAGGATACCCGTCAGGAGTAGCATGTTCTTTTTCATAGTTTGGCTAGTTTAAGAGCTAAAAGTTAAATAAATGAATCGAATAAAACTAATTTATGACTGAACTTTAGACAGATAGCGCAACACCTCAGCTGCCCCCATTAAACCAAAAAGCGCAGGCATGTAACTTACGGTACCATAAAAACTCTTCTTGTAGCGGGTGCCATCGGTCATCTTTAAAGAATGTGGTTGTTGAACTTCCGTTGAGAAAACGACTTTCACCCCACGATACGAAGCATTTTTTCGCTTCATGCGCTTCTTGATATGAGCACCCAATTTGCAGCCAGATAGTTGCTCCATGTTGGCAACGCGAACCTGCGCAGGATCGGTCTTACCACCTGCGCCCATATGTGAAATGATTTTTATCTTTAGTCTTTTACAAGCTAAAATCCATTCAAGTTTAGGGGTTACTGAATCGATACAATCCATCACATAATTTGGTCTGTCCTCTTCTAGTATCTGCCAAACGCGTGCTGGCAAAACAAACTCTTCAATGACAGTCAGTTGGCAATCCGGATTTATTTCCTTGATTCTTTCAGCCAAAACAACTGCTTTATTTTGACCTAGAGTAGAATCTAGGGCAGTAAGTTGGCGATTTTTGTTTGAAGCATCAAATGCATCGCCATCAATGATGGTCATGCGCCCAACCCCTGCCCTGGCAATAAATTCAGCGGCATAAGATCCGATGCCACCAAGGCCCACAATTAATACGTGTGCATCTTTGAGCTGCTGCATGCTTTGTGCACTTAACAAAAGTTCCGTACGCTCTAACCAGTTTGTCATTTTTAGATGATTTCGAGGCAAAATTACTATATTCGGCAGGTAAACTAAAATTGCAATATGGAAAATACAAAGAAGAATGGTCACCCAACAGGGCTGTGGTATTTGTTCG
>JBILSN010000035.1:0-16095 GCA_044372045.1 Crocinitomicaceae bacterium | reverse complement strand
CAAGAATATGGAGCGTATACTGCTTTATGCTTTTGAAAAATTAACCGATATCCAAGCCATTGAGATCCACAAAAAGTAAAAAAGGTACGATTGGCCTTATGCTTAAAGCATTCTGGGACGCACTCAAAGAATACGTTCAAGAAGGGGCCTTTCACCATGGTGCTGCCTTGGCCTACTACACCTTATTTGCGTTCATTCCCATCTTATACCTAACGACGTCTATCTATGGACGCATTATTGGCCAAGACAACATGCGTCAGATCGTGTCCTCCATTCTTCGATCAGGCCTTGGTATTCAGGATAGCGGAACTATCCTTCAGCTGGTAGAGGGGATTTCTTTCGAAAAACCTAATTTCTTTTTAGAAGTAGTGAGTATTGGGATATTACTTTACACCTGCTCAGCATTTATGATTTCGCTCAAACGCAGTCTAAATGAATTTTTTAATGTTCCCAAAAAGCGCAGAGAAGAATCAAATCTTTTCATGGAAATCATTGGCTTTCGCTTTGTAGGGGTTCTTCTGCTCGCTGTCTTTGCGCTGGTGATTATCCTATTTTATTTCCTACAAGTTTTCATCTTTTCAGCCCTAACCAATTGGCTACATTGGAACAACGGTTTTGTTGATTTCTCCCTTCAGGTTTTGCAGGTGGTTCTCACCTTGGCTTCAAACATGTTGATTTTTCTATTGATTTTCAAATATATGCACAACGCAAAAGTAAGTTGGCGAGTTGCCCGAGATGGAGCCATTGCGACCGCGCTACTTTTGTACGTTAGTCAATGGCTTATTGGATACTATTTACATCACTATTTTATAATGGGTAAATTAGGTGTGGCCAACTCCATTTTTATCATGTTGGCATGGATACATTATTCGGCCCAAATTGTATTCTTTGGTGCGCAATTCACCTTTCATATTGGCAAAGTCCTGAATGAACGCATTCAATCTAGCGCTAAAGAAACGACGGCGGCTTCCTGAATTCAATTTTGGCATCTCTAAAGATACTCGACGTATTTCGGATCGTTAGTAAGAAGCTTTTATTACCACCAACAGGCACATAATAAAAAGACAAAGCCCAACAGTGCATATTGCGATTCAATGAAAAATAAGCATTCGTTAAACGGGTCTCTTGTACGTTAAAATTGAGGTTGCCCGATAAATTCCATCGTTTTGTAAAACTGACGTCACCGCTAAGAACAAGCGTCTGAACAAATAACCAAGAGTCGGGGTTGCTGGTACTCATCTCTTGATTGGCTCGAATGCCATAAACATGGGACAAATTCATTTTCCATGGAATATCGTAATAGACAGCACGCTCCGGATGCAGCGCATAATAATTGAAGTCGGCATTCCAATCTTGTTCGTTAAAAAGAGAGCTATGATTTTGAATTTTTTTACGGTCCTTCTTTGGTGCCACCACAATAGTGGTGGTCAGATTAGTAGTGGTAAGTCTGCCCAATTGTTGCGCATTTTGCCAAGCGTATTCGCCCGTGGTTGATCCAAATTGATTCCAAGCATATGGGCTCCACTGGGCATTTGACACAAAGTTGATCCAGTTGGCCGGACTTATACGCAGGTTCAGTGCCAAATCTGAAAGCTGCATGCTGTCTTTAGTAAAGTCATAAAAACCCGTGACTGAAAACTGATCAATTAGGCGAATTTTTTTGTAACCAGTTAGCGTATCTTGATCCGATTTCAACTTGAGCTCAGCGGTGTTATTGATTCCAAATGTAAGCAGCGAAGCTTCTCGAACAGAGCCAACCTGATAAATACTGCGCTCAAAGGGTGAGTAAGAAATTGCTGCCTGATTCGGGCCGGCGTTTGCCGTAACAAGTGGGTTCCAACCCGGAGTATAGCGGTAACCGATGTTGGGCGTCATCAAATGTCGCAAACGCGCTTGTTTGGGCCCTAAAAAACGGTAATACCCATATAAAACAGTTGTTGCTGTGAGGCTAAAGTTGAGTTCATGACGCATGGCCATCTGACGAAGGGTATCTGTTTGTGTTTGATTCTCGATAGGGTCATAGGACTTGACGATTTGCTGAAAATTGATTTTGTTGCCATAGTTGAGGCTCGGATTGATCTTCACCGCATTTTTGAATAAACCCGTATTGGTTTGTATACTCAATCCTTGACTAATACCATTCATGAATTGTTGGCTGATTGCAGCAAAATCACCATTGCTCAGCAGGTTGTCCTGAAATTGTGATCGGTTCTGACCCTCCAAATTATAGGTGAATCCGATGCGCTGGATGGTTTTTTTCCAGTTCTTGTCAGCAGTTTCAAAAACGTCCTTAAACGGAAATACACGCGTTACGTTCACATTGAGCACCGGACTCATTAGGGAAATATTTTGAGCAAGAGAATTTTGGCGCAAAGACATTTTTAAACCTGTATTGATTGGCTTTCCGGGGAAATTTCTTGCTAGGTTGATATCGGAATTGAAGGAGTTTGAAAAATATTCTGGGTTAATTGGATCTAGTGAGTTTTTAGATTGGTTGTCGGAGATGAAATTGACACTAGAAGAGAAATCCCAGAAAGGATTGGATTTTGGCGCCTTACGATGGCTCCAAGATACACTTACTTTATTGCGCTTATCATTCATTGGAAAACCACTATTAAACTGCTGGAAACCCAAGGATAGCCTGCCAGTATAGCCATAGCGTTTGGCGTAATCGAGGTCGTTGCGCAAACCCCAAGAGCCACGGCTATACAAGTTGGCATATACCGAGGTTTGAAAACGCTCATTGATAGGAAAATACCAACCCAAATTCTGAAATCCAAAACCGAAGGCCGAAAGCGGAATAAATTCAGGGAACAACAAACCAGAGGTGCGTTCTTTTTGGTTGGTTGGAATAAATGCAAAAGGCAGACCGAGCGGAGTTGGGATGCCCGACACCCATAAATTCATTGGGCCAGTTACGATGCGCTGTTCAGGAACCAACACGCCTCTACTCAATTGAAAATGATAGTGCGGTTCTTCTAGATCACAAGTTGTAAGAATTCCTTGGCGTAAATGGAGATCTTCATTAGCTTGGCGCTTTGCGGTTCCCATTTTGAAATAAAATTCATCTTGTTTGATAGCGAGCACTTTAATGTACGCTTTTTGCGTTTTATAGTTCATCTTGATGGTCTCACAACGAATTGTTTCTGTGCCTTCAGTGAGTTCCGGGAACTCTATTTTCTTACCTAAGCTATCCAACCGATAACTCGCCTCAACTTGGTTGGAATCGATATCGATAAGGATATAACCAGCCTTAATCGAAAATCCCTCACTTTGTACCTCAGCATTGCCGTAAAGATAAATTCTGCGCAATTTGACATCGTGAACAATTTTTTGTGTGGCTTTATAGGTAACCACCTCATTGAGGGTCTCCCCATTCACGTAAAGGGTATCCTGAGCTGTAACCATTGTCTTGGTACACATTATTAACAATGTGGCGAAGAAAAGTTGTAAAAAGCGCTGGCGCTGGTTCAAGATGCTTAATTAGATTTGTATTATGCAGATAAAACGTACAAAGCTACCAATTTTCAATGGCTTGCAAAAAAACGCGTGTCGTGTCATTTTATTGGCCGTAATCGTTTTATTTTCGAATACAAAGAGTTGGGCCCAAAGCAGCAAGATTAAAACAGTTGTCATTGACGCTGGCCACGGCGGCCACGATCCGGGTTGCCACGGTGCGCACAACAACGAAAAAGAAGTGTGTTTGGCAATGGCCCTCAAACTAGGATCCCTTATCAAAGAGCGCTACCCCGACATCAAAATCATCTACACACGCTCTACTGATGTATTTGTTGAACTTGCAGAACGCGCCAACATTGCCAATCGCAACAACGCAGACCTTTTTATTTGCATCCATGCCAATGCTGGTAGCACCACTGCTTATGGATCCGAAACTTACGTTTTAGGATTGCACCGTACCGATGCCCAACAAAAAGTTGCCGAAAGAGAAAATGCGAGTATTGCGCTCGAAGATGACAAAGGAGCAAAATACCGCTCCTATGACCTCACGCCAGACGGTATCATAGCCCTGCAATTTCAGTTGGCGGTTTTCCACCGACAGTCCATCTTATTTGCCGAGATGATTCAAAAAGAATTCAAGCGCATTGGACGCTATGACCGCGGCGTCAAACAAGCCGGATTTTTAGTGCTGTATAAAACCACCATGCCTAGCGTGCTCATAGAAACCGCATTCTTACCCAACCCAACTGAAGAAAAATTGATTGGATCTGCTGAAGGACAACAAAAAATGGCCCAATCCATGTTTGATGCCTTTGTCAATTATAAAAATGCAACTGAAGGGAGAACAGTTGTAGGCGGAACCTCCGTACAGCACAATATAGAACCTGCGCCCGTTCAGAGCAATAATACCCAAGCTCAAGAAAAGGTCAAAGAACAAGGCTTGATCTTTAAAGTCCAAATTGAAACAGCTAGTAAAGCCATTTCCACCAAATCAAGTCATTTTAAGGGTCTAGAAATATTTGAATACCAAGATAATTCCTTGTACAAATATTGCGCTGGTTATTTTCCAAATAATTTACAAGGAGCAAAAAACTATAAGGACGAACTCACTAAGATGGGCTTTTCTAATGCATTTGTGGTAGCTTTCCTCGACGGAGAGCGCATCAGTATAGAAAAAGCCCTTAAATTAGCAGAAAAAAACTAGCTTGAAATTCTCTAAAGAAATCAAAGCCGCGCTAATTGCGCTCATGGCCATTGTGGTGCTCATTGCCGGAATCAACTTTTTGAAAG
Organism: Crocinitomicaceae bacterium; assembly: GCA_044372045.1. Taxonomy (GTDB): domain Bacteria; phylum Bacteroidota; class Bacteroidia; order Flavobacteriales_D; family Crocinitomicaceae; genus UBA952. Next base: position 11,346 of record JBILSN010000035.1, on the reverse strand, counting down.
GCAATAGTTTCTTTGGTGGAGACGACGTTTACACTGCATACTTTGCCAATTCTGGCCAATTAATGGTCTCTTCAAATGTAACCCTCGACGGCGTAGAAATCGGTAAAGTACTCAGTATCAAATCGAATCCGAAAGGTGATTCGCTCCACAAGGTAAAAATGACCTTCAACATCCACAACTCAGATATCCGTCTTCCAAAAGGCACCACAGTAGAAATTGGCTCACTAGATTTCTTCACCAAAGCACTAATTATTCAATTACCCCTAGCCGGAAACGGATCTTTTTATAAGGTAGGTGCCACCATCCCTGGGCATGTATCTGTTGATATGGTGACGCAAGTAAAAGCATATGCAGATCCCATCTCACAAAAATTGCAAACCATGATGTTATCAGTAGACAAAATGGTTGGCTCCTTGACTTCTTTTTGGGATACCACCGCTACTTCTGAACTAGAAGGAAGCCTCAAACAAGTTAAACTCACCATTAAAAAATTGGGGAATGTAGCCGATGAACTTCAAGGTTTTGTAGCTGCAGAACGTGCTCAATTTTCCAAAATCATGGTTCATGTCGAGGCTATTACGCTCAATTTGCGAAAAAGCAACGACCAAATCACCGGCATAATTGGCAATGCGCAAAAAATCACTGATGAGCTCGTTACAGCCGACTTCAAAGGAACTATTCTCGATGCGCAAACCACACTTAAGAAGTTCAATATGGTGCTGACAGAAGTAGAAAAAGGGCAGGGAACTTTGGGCAAACTCATTCACGACGACAAACTCTACGCAGAACTCGTGGAAACCAACAACGACCTCCAAAATTTAGTGACCGACCTAGAAGCGCACCCCGAACGTTATGTACACCTCTCCTTTATTGGTGGTAAAACAAAAGGTTTGCAACTCTCCAAGAAAAACGAAGACAAGCTTCAAAAAATGCTAGACAGCTTGCCTGAATAAACCCTGCACATGCATCAACTCATTTTTAGCGTACTTACGCTCGCAAGTTTTGGTTTTTTTGCATTTAATCTTCGCAAGATTGCCCAAAATATTCATATGGGCTTACCCCTTGACCGCACAGACCGCAAGGCAGAGCGTTGGCGCACCATGCTATTAGTCGCACTCGGTCAAAAAAAGATGTTCACCAGGCCAATTCCTGCACTTTTACACCTCTCCATATACGCGGCTTTTATGATTACACAAATTGAACTTGTTGAAATTCTTGTCGACGGCACCAGCGGATCGCATCGTTTCTTTCAAGATAGTCTAGGTGGTTTTTACACCTTCATGATCAGCTTCATTGAAATATTATCGGTATTGGCTTTCATTGGTACAATCGCATTTTTAGCCCGCCGTAATATGCTGAAGTTACCGCGCCTTAGCATGAAAGAACTCGTTGGCTGGCCGACACTAGATGCAAACCTTATTCTTGTATTTGAACTCATCTTAATTAGTTTCATCTTCACTATGAATGGTGCAGACGAAGTATTGCGTTCTTACGCAGGAAACACGAATGGTTTTGCCATTAGTTCTTGGTTAGGCCCAATCTTATTTGATGGAAAAAGCACACATACGCTTCATGTGCTGGAGCAAATTGGTTGGTGGGGTCACATCATTATGGTTTATACCTTCATGAATTACCTGCCTTATTCTAAGCACCTTCATATTTTCATGGCTTTTCCGAATACTTACTATTCCAAATTAGAGCCAAAAGGACAGTTTAGCAACATGCAAAGCGTGACCAACGAGGTGAAACTCATGCTCGACCCCAATGCCGACCCATATGCCGCAGCTCCGGCAGATGCAGCTCCGGCACGTTTTGGGGCCAAAGACGTCACAGACCTCACTTGGAAAAATCTCATGGACGCCTACAGCTGTACGGAGTGTGGCCGTTGTACATCTGCATGCCCAGCCAACACCACCGGAAAGTTGCTTTCACCGCGCAAAATCATGATGGATACCAGAGACCGTATGGTTGAACTTGGCGACTACAAACGTAAGAACAGCCCTGATGCAAATGACGGCAAAAGCCTTTTAGGCAACTACATTACCGAAGAAGAACTTTGGGCCTGTACGAGCTGTAATGCATGTGTCCAAGAGTGTCCGGTGAACATTGATCCGTTAGCTATCATAATGGACCTACGTCGCTTTTTAGTGATGGAAGAATCAAAAGTACCCACTGAACTAACGGGCATGCTTACCAATATTGAAAATAATGGAGCGCCTTGGCAATTTGCTGCCACAGAGCGCTTAAATTGGGCCAAAGAAGACTAGTCAAAAAGACCAAGCAATGAGTATACAAATACGCACAATGGCCGACATGATGGCCGCCGGAGAAAGCCCAGACATTCTATTTTGGGTTGGTTGCGCAGGTTCTTTCGACGACCGCGCCAAAAAAATTACCAAAGCATTGGTAAAAATCTTAAATCACTGCAAAGTCAACTTTGCCGTTTTAGGCACCGAAGAGAGCTGTACGGGTGATCCCGCCAAACGCGCTGGTAACGAATTCACTTTTCAGATGCAGGCCCTCATGAATATTGAGCTTCTAAACGGCTACGAGGTAAAAAAGATAGTTACTGCTTGCCCGCATTGCTTTAATACACTCAAAAACGAATATCCTGGTTTGGGTGGAACTTATGAAGTCATTCATCATACCCAACTCATTCAAGACCTCATCAATACGGGCAAACTTGCCCTTGCCGACAACGGCACGTTCAAGGGCAAGAAAATCACTTTCCACGACCCTTGTTACCTCGGACGCGCTAATGACGTCTATGAAGCCCCGCGGGTATTAATAGAAAAGCTCGATGCCGCTTTAGTAGAAATGAAGCGCTGTAAAACCAACGGGCTTTGCTGTGGAGCTGGTGGTGCCCAAATGTTTAAAGAAGCAGAAAAAGGAAACAAAGAAATCAATATTGAACGCACCGAAGACGCCCTACAGACAAGCGCCAATATTATCGCAACCGGTTGTCCTTTTTGCAATACCATGATGACTGACGGCATCAAGCACTTCGAAAAAGAGGACGACGTTAAAGTCATGGACATCGCTGAACTTATTGCCAATGCAGCTGATCTCTAATCTAGCGCCCCATTTTGGACCCGAGTGTCGGGTGTGGGTTTTCATAGGGAAACGTGCGCTTGATGCCACTGAAACTGCTTGGGCCAACGAACAACTCGCTGCTTTTACCCAAACTTGGCAAACGCACGGCAAAGCAATGAACGCATCAGGTTTTGTTTTTGAAGGACACGCATTGGTCATTGTTGCCAACGAAGAAGGCGTTCAAGCCTCTGGTTGCGCTATGGATAAAATCAATCAGCAAATCCTCCAAATGGGCAACGAACTTGGCGTCGACTACTTTGAGCGCATGAATACCCTCGTTTGGGACAACAATACCTGGACCCTTGGTACTTTCTCACCTGCAGAAACACGCCGCACCGTTTCTGCTGCAACACAGTTGTTGGGTGAGTTGCTCCTTTAATTTTATTTTCAATACCCACCGGCGCCACCAGCCATTTGCTCTATAGGGTGCCAGGTTGTTTTGATTTCCTGGAAATCTGTGATGAAATGCAGGCCTTGGTTTTGAACGTTGAAATAATCAAGGTGATAGAGCTGACAACGTTTGAGGTTGTCTATTGCTGCTTCTTGGGCGTTTCTAGATAAGTTATCCTTGATTTTTGCCAAGCTAAGGGCATTGACATCCATATGACCTGCCAAAGTTGGGAGCATTTCTGCTACTTCTCCGGTTAAAATATTAACAACACCGCCTGGCACATCTGAGGTTGCAAGTACTTCAGCAAAAGAAATAGCACTAAGTGCTTTAGCCGTATTGGCAATGACTACAACTGTATTGCCACCAACAATAAGCGGTAAAATTTGAGAAATGAGGCCAATCAGCGCAGTTTCTTGACAAGCAACCATACCAATAACACCCATTGGTTCTGGTACTGAAAAATTGAAATGTGGGCTTGACACTGGATTCACGCTCGAGCTAAGTGCTTGATATTTATCTGCCCAGCCTGCATAATATATACAACGATCAATACTAGACTGAACTTCAGCGACTGCAGTTGCATTTGAATGCCCCAACAAAACTAATTCTTCTAGGAACTGACCTTTGCGTGTCTCTAGCATTTCTGCTATTCGGTAAATGATCTGACTGCGGTTAAATGCAGACTTAGCCGCCCATCCTGCTTGTGCTTTTCTGGCTGCTTGAACGGCATTTCGGATGTCTTTTTTTGAACCCAAACAAGCATTCGCTATCACTTTCCCAGATTCAGATTGAATCTGGTAAGAACGTCCACTTTCGGTACGCGGAAACTGACCGCCAATGTATAGTTTATAGGTTTTTAGGATTTCCATTAGTTGGTAATTTTGAGATAAGCACTAAGGCCATGTAAGCCGCCTTCGCGGCCAAAACCGCTTTCTTTATAGCCCCCAAATGGAGAAGCCGGATCAAATTTGTTGTAGGTGTTTGCCCATACAACGCCTGCTTGCAACTGGCTTGTTAAGCCAAAAATACGGGCACCTTTGTCGGTCCAGACACCTGCGGCCAAACCATACGGCGAATTATTGGCTTTTTGCAAGACTTCGTCGATAGTTCTGAAGGTTTGAATGGCGAGCACAGGGCCAAAAATTTCTTCTTGAGCAATACGTGCACTTTGGGCTACATCAGTGAATAAAGTTGGTGGACAATAGAAGCCTTTACTCGGTAAATGGCATGTGGGCTGATAAATTTCTGCACCCTCTTCTCGACCTATAGAGATATATTTTTCAATAGTCTCTAATTGTTTTTTGGAGTTGATGGCTCCGATATCAGTGTTTTTATCGAGCGGGTTACCGACATAAATACTTTGCAAGCGAAACTTCAATTTCTCGATGACCTGCGCTGCAATTGACTCCTGCACATAAAGCCGAGAACCGGCACAACATACATGACCCTGATTATAGAAAATGGCGTTGATGACGCCTTCAACCGCCTGATCTATAGGCGCATCTTCTAAAATGATATTCGCAGACTTCCCACCAAGTTCTAATGTGAGTTTTTTGTCGGTACCAATGCAGGACTTCTGGATTTGCTTACCGACAGCAGTACTTCCAGTAAATGCAATTTTATTGACATCTGGGTGCATTACGAGTGCTGCACCTGTGTCTCCATAGCCTGTAACAATATTCACCACTCCTGCCGGCAAGCCTGCTTCTTGACAGATTTCGGCAAATTTAAGGGCGGTGAGTGAGGTGGTTTCTGCAGGTTTGAGCACAACGGTGTTGCCACAAGCTAGGGCAGGCGCAATTTTCCAGGCGAGCATCAAGAGTGGAAAATTCCAAGGGATAATTTGACCTGCTACGCCCAAAGATGCTATTTGTTGGCCTGCAAAAGCTTCTTGCAATTTATCGGCCCAACCTGCATAATAAAAGAAATGATTGCAAGCCAAAGGAATATCGATATCTCTGGATTCTTTAATGGGTTTGCCGCCATCTAGGGTTTCGAGAACTGCCAATTCTCGGGCCTTTTCTTGCATGAGGCGTGCAATGCGAAACACGTATTTGCCGCGTTCGGCACCACTGAGCTTTGACCATACATTTTCATATGCGTTTCTTGCCGCTTTTACAGCTAAATCGACATCCGCTTCAGCTGCCCAAGCAATATTTGATAAATGACTTTCATCTGAAGGATTGATTGTAGCAAAGTATTTTTTTGCTTGTGGAGCTTGCCATTGTCCGTTGATGAAAAGCTCGTATTGATCTTTGAGCTGCACCACTGCGGTTGACTCCAAAGAAGGTTCTAGATTCCAATTTGTAGTGCTCATAGTTAGTCTATTGAAAAGTAGGCAGCTGACTGGTATTTTCCGGTCAGTTGTTTTTGGTATTGCATCAGTAGGTCATTTGCTAAACTGCTGGCGCCGAAACGATACCACTCGTTGGTAAGCCAAGCTTCGCCAAGCACTTCCTTCACCATTAATAAGTGTTGGAGCGCCAATTTGGAGGAAGAAATACCACCCGCGGGTTTCATGCCAATCATTTGACCCGTTTTATCAAAGTGATCTTTAATGGCACCGAGCATCGTTAAAACCACCGGGAAAGTGGCGGCTGGTTGTATTTTACCAGTAGAAGTTTTGATGAAATCGGCACCAGCTGCTATGGCCAAATCGGAAATGCGGCGTACTTGATCTAATGAATCGAGCTCGCCAGTTTCAAAAATTACCTTGAGCCGTGCAGACCCACATATTGCTTTAATTGCCGCGATTTCATCATACACATAATTGTACTCCCCGGCTAAGAAATGACCTCTTGAAATGACCATATCAATTTCATCGGCTCCGTGTTCTAGGGCGTAAAGTGTATCGAACTTTTTGACTTCAAATGGCGCTTGCCCAGACGGAAAAGCTGTGGAGACAGCAGCTACTTTGATTGTAGAATTTTCTAATGCTTTCTTTGCAACACCCACCATGGTTGGATATACACAAACTGCAGCTACTGTGGGTAATTCAGGACTCTGTCCATGTAAATGCTGTGCTTTGTAACAAAGTTGTCGCACTTTTGACGGTGTGTCTTTTCCTTCTAAAGTAGTGAGATCAATCATGGAGAGCGCCAAACGTAAACCATGCAGCTTTGCTGTGCCTTTCAGGCTTCTGGATTGAATTTTTGAAATGCGCTCGTATGTGCCAATTTGATCAATTGGCGGCGCGCTTTTTAGGTGCGCTAGAAGTTCTTGTGGTGTATATTTGGGCTGCATTGACCCAAAGTTAAAAAAACTTGGGTACGTAGGGTTTAATCTTCGTCGTCGTCGGAGGGTTCGTCGTCAGCAAAATCATCTTCTTCCTCTTCTTCATCATCCTCATTGAGGTCGTCGTCTTTGAGGTCGTCAACTTTGTCAAAATCATCTTCAAAGTCATCTTCTTCTTCACTGACAACTGCTTTAGCCTTAGGCATCACTTTATTGATTTTGACGAGGTATATAACCTCTTCGGTTTCCCATACCAACGCATCAAGTACCTCGCCTGTTGGCGTTTTGATAGTCGTTAGGTGGTTGATGTATCCGTCGGGGAAATCACGGAGAATTTGTTTTTTCTGCTCAATACTCAGCTTGTCGTAACTGATAATCGCTCTTCTTTTTGACATAGGTTTGACAACTTTTTTACATGGCAAAATTATATTTTTTGATATTGTGACAATGAACGGACTAAAAAATCTTTAAAAAAATATTTTTCTTTTCGGTAATCTTACCGATTAAGTACTTTAAAGCCAGTAGCCGACATGCTTTTTTAAATACCTTTGTCTAAACGAAAACAACCCATGTCAAAAGCAAAATCTGCCTTTTTTTGTCAAAATTGTGGTCATGAAGCAGCCCAATGGCTGGGCAAATGCCCAAGTTGCAAAGAGTGGAATACCTTCGTAGAAGAGCGTACCGAAAAAACGCCCAAACAAGTGGTGAGTTTTTCTAAATCTTCCAAAGCGCAGCAAGCGGTGCGAATACAAGAGGTTGTCAAAAGCGAAGAAAGCCGTATTGCGCTTAAAGACTTTGAACTAAATAGAGTTTTAGGCGGCGGCATTGTTCCTGGTTCTATCAATCTACTCGGCGGTGACCCTGGCATCGGTAAGTCGACGCTTTTGCTACAACTCGCCATCAAAGAGCAGCTCAAAGTACTATACGTTTCTGGTGAAGAAAGTGAACAGCAAATCAGAATGCGCGCCGAACGCCTCGGTTTAGACAACCCCAACTGTTATTTACTCACCGAAACCAACTTGCAACAAGTTTTGATACAGGCAGAGGCCATTCAACCGCAATTACTCATCATCGATTCCATTCAAACACTCTACACGGATAGCGTTGAAAGCTCGCCAGGTTCAGTGGTGCAAGTACGCGAGTGCACGGCCAATCTTTTGCGTTTTGCCAAACAAACAGATATTCCAATTTTCTTGATAGGACACATCACCAAAGACGGTACCATAGCAGGTCCAAAAGTGCTAGAGCATATGGTCGATGCCGTACTGCAATTCGAAGGGGATCGCCATCATATTTACCGACTGTTGCGCAGTATTAAAAACCGCTTTGGATCTACCAATGAACTCGGAATTTACAGTATGCAAGGAAATGGGCTCTTGCCAGTAGCCAACCCTTCTGAGGTATTGGTTTCTATTGGTTCTGAAGCGCTGAGCGGCGTTGCTGTTGCCTCTATGGTAGATGGCATTCGGCCGCTACTCATTGAAGTACAAGCACTCGTTTCCTCTGCCGCTTATGGTACGCCGCAGCGCTCGTCTACAGGTTTTGATGTCAAGCGGCTCAACATGCTACTCGCCGTACTTGAAAAACGTTGTGGTTTTCGATTAGCAGCCAAAGACGTATTCCTAAACATTGCCGGTGGCATCAAAGTAGACGACCCCGCCATTGACCTCGCAGTGGCTATGGCTATTTTGTCGTCGAATGCCGACCTCGCCATTGACAAAACCATTTCTTTTGCAGCCGAAATTGGCCTGAGCGGAGAGCTCAGACCAGTAAACAGGCTAGAACAGCGCCTTGGCGAACTCGAAAAACTTGGCTACAAAAAAATCATCGTATCCAAATATTCCAAAGGAATCAAAGGACATAAACACCAAATTGAAATCATCCCTTGCACCAAAATAGAAGAAGTGGTGCGTGCGGTTTTTGCTTAAGCCATGCCTAGACTCATCCTCGTTCCAACCCCTATCGGAAACCTCGAAGACATCACGCTTCGTGCATTGCGTATCCTACAAGAAACACCCCTTATTTTTGCCGAAGACACCCGAGTGACCAATAAATTACTAAACCATTTCGAAATCAAGAAAAAAGTATTGGCTTTTCACGCCCACAACGAACACCGCTTCTTAGACAAAACCATTGAACTCATTTCACAACATGAATTTTGTGTATTGGTTTCTGATGCTGGTACACCCGGTATTTCAGATCCTGGTTTTTTGTTAGTAAGAGCTTGTGTACAGGCAGGTATAGAAGTCGAATGCCTACCCGGCCCAACAGCGTTTGTGCCGGCACTGGTAGCTTCTGGGTTTCCTTGCGATAAATTTGTATTCGAAGGGTTCTTGCCCCACAAAAAAGGTCGCCAAACCAAAATACAGGCTTTGGCTCAAGAAAACAGAACAATTGTGCTGTATGAATCTCCGCATCGCATCGCCAAAACGCTTGCTCAAATGTGCGAATGGCTAGACCCCGAAAGAGAAGCCTGTGTAGTAAGGGAAATCAGTAAGAAATTTGAAACCTACCACCGAGGAACTTTAGCTGAGCTGAAAACCTATTTTGCACAACATGATGCAAAAGGTGAAATCGTTTTACTCTTGAAAGGAAACGCAGAATAATTGCGGCATTTTAGCTATTTTTGAAGGTGCAATTTCAGCAAGTCATTGGTCAGTCAACGCTCAAGCGCGAGCTCATTCGTGAAATCGAAACAGGCAAAATTGCGCATGCCCAACTACTCCAAGGTGAAGCAGGTAATGGAGGGCTCCCGCTCGCTTTGGCATTTAGCCAATATTTATTTTGTACCAATCGGCAAGCCGAGGACAGCTGTGGTCAGTGCGCTTCGTGTCAGAAAGTACAGCAACTCCAACATCCCGATCTTCATTTTGTATTTCCTGTGGTGCTCAGCATTGGCAAAACCTCCGATTTATTCTTAGCAGACTGGCGCGCTCAAATACAACTCAATCCATATTTCGACCTTTTTCAATGGACCGAGCGCATCGACAACAAATTGCGTAAACCCGTCATTGGCACTGATGAAAGTAAAGAAATCATTAAAAAACTCAATCTTAAGGGTTACGAAGGTGGTTATAAAGTCATGATCATTTGGCAACCCGAAGAAATGAACGCCGATTGCGCCAACAAACTGCTAAAGATTCTCGAAGAACCCCCGGCCAAAACACTCTTTTTGTTGGTAAGTGAGGATGCCAGCAAACTCATGATCACCATTCAATCCAGAACACAGCTCATTCGCGTGCCCAAAATAAATACCACCGATCTCAGTACTTATTTGCAGCAAACCAAAAATCAGACCAGGACCAATGCCGATGCCGTAGCAGCCTTTGCCGATGGCTCTCTATTGGCCGCTTTGGCCTATTTAGACACTACCGAAAACCAAGAGCAACAACGAGATCAGTTTATTCAACTCATGCGGGTTTGCTATAAAAAAGAAGTGCTGTCCATGATGAACTGGGCAGATGACCTCGCTGCAATTGGTAAGGAAAGACAAAAATTATTCATTCAATATACGCTGCACATGCTGCGCCAAAGTATCCTGACTAACTACATGGGAGATACCCTAACCAAAGTTTCTGCCGAGGAAGCTGCATTTTTAGAAAAATTTGCACCTTTCATATCCGGCAACAACATCCGAGAATTCATCACCACACTAGACAGTGCATATTATCAAATTGACCGCAATGCCAACGCCCGCATCTTATTTACACAACTTTGTTTTCAAACGATGCGATACATCCATCAAGCGTAGTTCCGACTAACTTTATTTATTATCTTTACAACAAAAAAAACAAATGGGCTGTGCGTCATGTAGTAGCGGTGGAGGAACACCAAAAGGTTGTAAAAACAACGGCACATGCAGCAGTGGCGGATGCAATAAACTTGATGTTTTTGATTGGCTTTCCAATATTAGCCTGCCCGAAGGACAAAGCACTTTTGACCTTGTCGAGGTCCGCTTTAAAAATGCCCGAAAAGCTTTTTACAGAAACGCAGACCACCTCTCTTTACAAACTGGCGACGTCATTGCAGTAGATACCAGCCCAGGCTGGGATATCGGCGTCGTTTCGGCTCTTGGTGAACTCGCTCGTATTCAAGTCAAGAAAAAAGCACCCAACCTCAAGGCAATGGAGTGTAAAAAAATCTTGCATATTGCCACCCAAGAAGAAATCGACAAATGGATCAAGGGTCGTGGTTTAGAACGAGAACTCCTGACCCAATCACGTACTGTTGCACAAAACTTACGCCTCGACATGAAAATCTCTGATGTCGAATATCAAGCAGATCTCAGTAAAGCCACTTTTTACTACACTGCTGAGGGCCGTGTTGACTTTCGTCAACTCATTAAAGACCTCGCCGACCGCTTTAAAGTGCGTGTCGAGATGCGGCAAATTGGCTCGCGGCAAGAAGCGGCAAGTATAGGTGGTATAGGCTCTTGCGGTCGCGAACTTTGCTGTAGCACCTGGCTTACCGATTTCAGATCCGTATCAACATCTGCAGCGCGCTACCAACAACTCTCCTTAAACCCACAAAAATTAGCGGGTCAATGCGGCAAGCTCAAATGCTGCCTCAATTACGAACTCGATATGTACTTAGATGCCATTAAGTCAATGCCTAAAGCTGACGGCAAG
>JBILSN010000017.1:0-49775 GCA_044372045.1 Crocinitomicaceae bacterium | reverse complement strand
CGACGACCGTTTTTTGTGGCCATACGGCTACGGAAGCCATGTTTGTTTCTTCTTTTTCTTACCGATGGTTGAAACGTTCTTTTCATGTCGTGTCGTTATTTGTAATGTTTTTGGGATTGCAAAGATAGTATATTTTTTAGAATTTCAAATTCTTTCGACAAAAATCGTTAAAAAAAGCAGTTGCCCAAAGAAAGCACGTTAAATTTGTAGTGCAAAGCGCAAATAGCCATGATGAGACCCAAAAAAACGAAAGAACCCAAAGTTAAATTAACCAAAGACAGCTGGCGCAAAGCTGCTCGTTTTTTACGCTATCTCAAACCTTATGCCGGCACTTATCTTATTGGCTGGATTTTCTTGGTCCTGAGTACCTCTGCTGGTTTGGTTTTTCCTTACCTGATGGGTAAGCTACTTGGTAGTACAAATACCACAGCCAATCCAGAGCAGGCTATCCGCTTGATTGACCTTTCCAATGTCAATCAAATTGCGCTGGCCTTATTTGTTTTGTTCTTTTTTCAAAGTGTATTTTCATTTGTTAGGGTCGTATTATTCAATAATGTTACCGAAAATGCCCTGCGCGACATGCGCAACGATGCCTTTGAAAATTTAGTCAACATGCCTATGGATTTTTTCAACCGTCAAAAGGTTGGAGAGCTCACATCAAGAGTGGCATCAGACATCACGCAAATTCAAGAAGTGCTGCGCACTACCATTGCCGAGTTCTTCAGACAAATTATCATTGTTTTTGGGGGTATTGCCTTTTTGTTTTTTATTTCTTGGAAACTTTCGTTGATTATGTTGGCAACTGTTCCGGTAATGGCTATTGTAGCCGTTTTTTTTGGCCGTTACATTCGCAAACTGAGTAAAGAAGCCCAAGACTATATCGCCACCTCTAATTCGATCTTAGAAGAAGCATTAACGGGTATTGCCAACGTGAAGGCTTTTACCAACGAATGGTTTTTATTGGGTAAATACAAAAAAAGTACCCAACAAACCCGAGACCTCAACGTTAGGAGTGGAATTTGGCGCGGCTTATTTGTGTCGTTTATTATCTTTTGCTTGTTTGGCGCCATCGTATTTATTGTTTGGAAAGGTCTACTCATGACCCAAGGGCCCAATCCAGAGTTGGCCTCAGAGGGCTTCTATCAGTTTGTGTTGTTCACCATCATGATGGGTGCCTCTATTGGTTCACTCCCAGATTTGTATGCCAGTGTTCAAAAAGCAGTGGGTGCTACCGAAAATTTACTCGATTTACTCCAAGAAGAGGGTGAAAATTTAATTTCTCAAACGGAAAAATCATTAGAAATAGATGGCTCACTGCGTTTTGAGCAACTTATTTTCCATTATCCACAAAGACCCGACATCAATGTTTTGAAGGGTATAGATTTCAATATAGCGCCAAACCAAACGCTTGCCCTAGTTGGGCAGAGTGGGTCGGGTAAATCGACTATTGCCAACCTGATTTTACAATTCTACAAACCAACTTCTGGCAGCATCTACTTCGGAAACCAAAATGCAAATGAGCTCGATCTTCATCAGTTGCGCAAGCACATGGCAGTTGTTCCTCAAGAGGTTTTGTTGTTTTCAGGGAGTATTTTAGAAAACATTCGTTTTGGGCGTCCAGATGCCTCTGACGCTGAGGTCACTGAAGCTGCTCAAAAAGCAAATGCTTGGGAATTCATTTCGACCTTCCCGGAACAATTGTATACTGAGGTTGGCGACCGCGGCATTCAGTTATCAGGAGGTCAGAAACAACGCATTGCCATTGCGCGTGCAATTCTCAAAAACCCAAGTATTCTCATCTTAGATGAGGCCACCTCAGCCCTTGATTCTACTTCTGAAAAATTGGTTCAAGATGCTTTGGAAGAATTGATGAAAGGCCGTACCTCTATCGTGATTGCACACCGTTTATCTACGATACGCAGGGCAGACCAAATATTGGTCTTGCAAGATGGTCAAATCACCGAACAAGGTCAGCACGACGAACTCATGGCGCTCAAAGGCCAGTATGCTACTTACGTAGCGCAGCAGTTGATTTAGTAAATTAGGGGAAAAGCGGATGATCCCGCTTATTTATTTGAAGAGCGTTTCGACGAAGGCTTTGCGATCAAAAAGCTGGAGGTCTTGCATTTTTTCGCCTACGCCAATATATTTGACAGGAATTTTCATTTGGTCAGAGATACCAATAACCACACCTCCTTTTGCCGTACCGTCCAATTTAGTTACTGCTAACGCATTGATATCGGTGGCTTGTGCAAATTGTTTGGCTTGTTCATAGGCGTTTTGCCCTGTAGAACCATCGAGAACCAACAAAATCTCGTGAGGTGCATTGGGCACCACTTTATCCATGACGCGCTTGATCTTAGAAAGCTCTTGCATGAGGTTGACTTTATTGTGCAGGCGCCCAGCGGTATCGATGATCACAACATCAGCTCCTTGTGCTTTGGCTGATTGCAACGCGTCAAAAGCAACGCTTGCAGGGTCGGCACCCATACCTTGTTGTACAATTGGCACACCAACGCGCTCTGCCCAAATGATGAGTTGGTCTACAGCTGCTGCTCTAAAGGTATCGGAAGCGCCTAAAACGACTTTCAAGCCTGCTTCTTTCATCTGATAAGCGAGCTTTCCAATGGTAGTGGTTTTACCCACGCCATTGACGCCTACTACCATCAAAACATAAGGGTTGCCATCAGTTGGTTTGTCCACTTTGAGTTGGCCTTCAAAGTTGGCAGCGTTTTCTTCGAGAAGTGCAATGATTTCCTCTCTGAGAATTTGATTGAGTTCTTCGGCGTTAATGATTCGGTCTTTGGAAACGCGTGTCTCGATGCGCTCAATGATCTTGAGGGTGGTCTCGACGCCGACGTCGGCGGTAATCAGGAGTTCTTCTAGGTTATCGAGGACGTCCTGGTCTACACGGCTTTTACCGACGAGCAAGCGCGTAATTTTGGAGAAGAACGTCTGTTTGGTTTTCTCTAGACCTTGATCAAGGGATTCTTTTTGAACCGGATCAAGGGTTTCTTTTTTAGACTTTGAAAAAAAATCAAATAGGCCCATTTGCTAAGATAAAAAAAAAGCTCCCAACTTGGAAGCTTTAAAAGGGAATGCACAACGGTTTAGCCTTTAGTAAACCATTCTTTAACTCTATCGTTGTGTACGATTTCTTCTTTGAAAGTGTAAGAGCCAGACTTTTCAGACTTGACCATTTTGATCACTTTTGTATGTTCTTTACCTCCACCTTTCTGGAGCGTTGCAACTACTTTCTTTGCCATGACTTACTTATTTAATTTCTTTATGGACAGTCATACGCTTGAGGATAGGATTGAATTTCTTAATCTCCATACGATCAGGCGTATTTTTACGGTTCTTGGTGGTGATGTAGCGTGATGTACCAGCCATGCCAGATTCTTTGTGCTCAGTACACTCTAGAATTACTTGGATGCGGTTGCCTTTACTCTTCTTAGCCATTTTCTTAACTATTTATTCTGTTTCCCAACAGGTTATTTCAAAAATCCTTTTTGGCGTGCTTCTTTTAAACAAGCCGAGATTCCTTTTTTGTTGATGGTGCGCAAAGCAGCAGCAGAAATCTTTAAAGTGATAAAATTTTCTTCTTCAGGAATGAAAAACTTTTTCGTGATCAAGTTCGGATAAAAACGACGCTTGGTCTTGCGATTTGAGTGCGATACGTTGTTTCCAACCATCACAGACTTTCCTGTTAACTGACAAACTCGTGACATGTCTATATTATTACGTGTAATTACAAAAGCGGATGCAAAGATAACAACTTTTTACAATACTACAAATCCATTATCCACAAATTCATCGCCTTTTTCAACAAAGTACTTTATTTACCTTGATTTCTAGGATGGTGACTCAAAATAGCCTTGCGTAAAAAGCGTTGGTCGAGATGGGTGTAAATCTCTGTGGTCGTGATAGATTCGTGTCCGAGCATCTCTTGTACAGCTCTCAGATTTGCACCACCCTCTATTAAATGGGTTGCAAAACTGTGTCGAAAAGTATGCGGAGAAATTTGTTTTTGGAGACTTATTTTATGAGCCAATTGCTTGATGATTGTAAAAATCATCACTCTTGTGAGAGCAGCTCCTCTGCGATTGAGAAAAATGAAATGTTCCTGTCCTTTTTTGATAGGAACTTCAAGTCTGGATTGTTCGGTATAGGCGCTGATTTCTTTGATCACTTGCCCGGACACCGGAACCAAGCGCTCCTTATTTCCTTTACCGATCACGCGTATGAATCCTTCATCAAAATATAAGTCTGAAAAACGCAAACCAATCAGTTCTGACACCCTCAGGCCACAGCTGTACAACGTTTCGAGCATAGCGTGGTTGCGCTCTCCTTCTGGGGTACTAAGATCTATGGCTGCTAATAATGCATCGATCTCTTCGATGTCCAAAACCTCCGGTAATTTGCGGCCTAATTTAGGTTGCTCTAAGAGTTCAGAGGGATCAACTTGAATGTAGCGCTCCAAGATGAGGTACTTAAAAAACTGCTTAATGCCCGAGATAATTCTTGCTTGACTTCGTGCACTTAGGCCGAGATCGTAAAGATGAGCAATAAACGTCTTGAGTTCTTCATAGGAAACTTGTTCGGGTTTGTTTTTTGTAAGCGAGAAATAGTCAGCCAATAAACGGACATCGCGTTGGTAGGCCAGAATCGAATTCTGAGCTAAACCTTTTTCGATTTTCAGGTATGAAACAAAATCCTTAATATAGCGCTCCCAATGCATCATTTATGAACTTACTCGTCGTCAATGGCCCTAATTTAAATTTACTCGGTACCCGAGAAACACAAATATATGGGAATGTCACGTTCGAAGCGTATTTTGAAACATTGAAAGCCAATAGCAAACATCATTTAAGCTATTTTCAGTCCAATATCGAAGGAGCCTTGATCGACTGTTTGCAACAAGCGAGCGTTGATGGCATTATCCTAAATGCAGGTGGTTACACCCACACAAGTGTTGCTTTGCGGGACTGCATCGCAGCAATTTCGATTCCCGTAGTCGAGGTGCATATTTCCAATATTGCTGGGCGCGAGCCCTTCCGACATGAGTCTTTATTGAGCCCGGTTTGCAAGGGTTGTATTTTTGGCTTCGGACTCGAAGGTTACCGCTTGGCCATCCAAGCCTTTGAGTTGTAAGTAGCAATTAATGCTATTTTTGTATCCATGATGCAACAACTTGAACATTTCTTTACTCATATACATCCTGTTTTTGCCGCTTTTTTAGCCACTACTTTTACCTGGTTGGTCACTGCGGCAGGTGCTAGTTTGGTATTTTTCTTCAAAAATATGCATCGTGGCCTACTGGATGGTATGCTGGGTTTTACAGGAGGGGTCATGGTGGCGGCCAGCTTTTGGTCCTTACTGATGCCTTCTATTGAACTTTCGGAAAGGCTCTACCCAAACGCTTCTTGGATGCCCGCCGCAGTTGGTTTTCTTGCAGGTGCCTTGTTTTTGTTTTTCTTGGATAAAAAATTACCCCATTTGCACATTAATTTTCAAGAAAATGAGACAGAAGGCGTCAAAACGCAGCTGCATAAAACCACGCTGTTAGTACTTGCCATAACGCTGCACAACATTCCTGAAGGGCTTGCGGTTGGGGTTCTGTTTGGGGCAGCGGCCAACGGCATGGAAGGTGCCACAATTGCCGGGGCTATTGCATTAGCCATTGGAATAGGTATCCAAAACTTTCCGGAAGGTTTTGCGGTGGCCATGCCTTTGCGGCGAGCAGGAGCGAGCCGCACCAAAAGTTTTATGTATGGGCAGTTATCGGCAATTGTAGAGCCAATTGCGGGTGTCATCGGCGCCATGGCGGTAATTTACATGGAGCCTATTCTACCTTTTGCACTTTCGTTTGCAGCGGGCGCCATGATCTTTGTAGTCGTTGAGGAGGTAATCCCGGAAACGCAGCGCGACAAATATACGGATGTCGCAGTTCTCGGATTCATTGGCGGTTTTGTCGTGATGATGATCTTAGATGTGGCTTTAGGGTAAAAAAAAGCCTCCCAAAAGGAAGGCTTGTAATGTAGTCGATGCTAGTCTAAACACAAATGGTTAGCTCGCAGGCTTTTAGAATTTCTCTTACTTCTTCGAGCGTAGGTGCCTCGGCGTAGGTGCGCAGCACAGGTTCTGTGCCAGAAGGTCTGATCATGACCCAACGCTGGTCGTCGAAGAAATACTTAAACCCGTCGATGGTTTGAACTTCGCGTACTTGGTATTTGCCAAACGATTTGTAGTTATTTGCTTTGCAATTTATGATGATTTTTTGCTTGAGTTCTTCGGTGATATGAAGGTCGTTGCGCTCAAATTGGAAAGGCCCAACTATGGCATATACTTCATCGATGAGTTGATCGAGTGTTTTGCCCGATTTGGCCATAAATTCCCAAATGATGAGGCCCATCCAGATGCCGTCACGCTCCGGGATATGTCCTTTTACTGCAATTCCGCCAGATTCTTCACCGCCGAGCAATACGTCTTCTTTGATCATAATGGCAGCAATTTCTTTGAAGCCAATTTTGGTAATTTCGAGTGCTAGACCGTAGTGCTTACAAAGTTTCTCAACTCTTGGCGTAACAGAAAATGCGAGTACCACTTTGCCTGTCATTTGCTTGTATTTGACCATGTAATGAATCAAGAGCAAAATGATGTGATGAGAGTCTACAAATTCGCCGTGGCTATTGTAGAGGCCTATGCGGTCGGCATCTCCGTCGGTAGCTAATGCACAAGCGACATTGCCCTGTTTTTTGATGGATTGAGCGAGTTCTTGAAGGTTTTTAGCGATAGGTTCCGGTGCTGTACCCATGAAAGAAGGATTGGGGTCGCAGTGCAGCAGCGATACCTTCGGTAAGATTCTAGGCAAAACGCGTTGGCCAGCACCATACATGGCGTCGTACATGAGTTGGAGCCCAGATTGGTCAATGGCGTTGAGGTCAAAATTGGCCTTGACGTGATCTACGTAGCGGGTTTCCATGTCGATTTCTTCGAGTTGGCCAGTTTGTAGTGCTTGTTCGAGTTCAATAGATTGGAAGTTTACACCACAAGCGTCTGGGATTAAAGCTTCTACTTCATTGATTTTTTCGGGTTCAAGTGGGCCGCCAAACTTGGCTTTCAGTTTAAAACCATTGTAGCTCGGCGGGTTATGACTTGCCGTAATGATAATACCGATTTCACAACCCAATTGGTGTGCAGCGAGAGAAATCATGGGGGTAGAAACAAAACCACGTGAAAGTTTAACACGGATGCCTTGGGCTATCAGCACTTTGGCGGCGGTTTCCATGAAAAGTTCACCAGCAAAACGGCAGTCGTGACCTAGAACAACTGTTGGTTGTTCAAACTGGGCTTTGAGCCAAATACCGGTTGCTTCTGTTACTCTTGCGACGTTTTCTACGGTGAAATCTGCAGCTATGATGGCTCTCCAGCCGTCGGTTCCGAATTTAATGGGTGTTGCCAAAATATTATTTATTAAAGGTGAGAATTGTTTGTTCGATGATGGCCACGCAATCTAATAATTGGGCTTCGGTGATGACCAATGGCGGGGCAAAGCGGATGATATTTCCGTGTGTGGGTTTGGCTAACAAACCATTTTCTTTGAGCGCCAAGCAAAGACGCCATGCTGTATCAGAATCGGGGCTGTCGTTGACCACAATGGCATTGAGCAAGCCTTTGCCGCGTACTTTAACGATGAGATCGTTGCTTGAGATGATGCGCTGCATTTCATGACGAAATAAAGCACCAAGTTTGCGGGCATTCTGAATGAGCTTTTCGTCATCGATGACCTCAAGGGCAGCTATCGCTACTTTTGCTGCTATTGGGTTCCCACCAAAGGTAGAGCCATGCTGGCCAGGTTTGATAACCATCATGATGTCGTCGTTGGCCAAAACTGCCGAAACAGGGTAAACACCGCCCGATAGTGCTTTGCCTAAAATAAGGAGATCAGGTTTTGCGTAGGTAGCGGTTTGTTGTTCACATTTATTTTCGCAGCTGCAATTGCCACAAACGGCTAGCAAACTGCCAGTGCGGGCAATGCCGGTCTGAACCTCATCGGCAATAAACAATGCGTTGTATTGTGTGCAAAGTGCACGTGAGCGGCGAATGAAGTCGTCAGAGGGGGTGTAAACGCCTGCCTCACCTTGAATGGGCTCTACCAAGAAACCTGCGACGTTTTCTTGTTGCAAGGCTTGTTCTAGTGCCGCAATATCGTTGTAAGGAATGGAAATAAAACCCGCAGGATAAGGCCCGAAGTTTACATTTGAATCGGGGTCTGAGGAAAAGGAGACGATGGTAGTGGTGCGGCCATGAAAGTTGCCTTCACAAACGATGATTTGCGCCTGATTCTCGGCTACGCCCTTTTTCTCGTAGGCCCATTTTCTGCATAATTTAATAGCCGTTTCTACGGCTTCAGCCCCAGTATTCATAGGTAATACTTTGTCAAAACCAAAGTAGTCCGTGACAAATTTTTCGTACTCACCCAAGCAATTGTTATAAAAAGCGCGTGAGGTAAGGGCCAATGTTTGTGCTTGTTGCACCAACGCAGCTGTGATTTTTGGATGACCGTGCCCCTGATTGACCGCAGAATAGGCAGATAAAAAATCATAGTACTGCTTGCCATCGACGTCCCATACGAGAACGCCTTCTCCTTTTTCAAGCACGACAGGAAGCGGGTGATAATTGTGCGCACCGTGCTGATCCTCTAAGTCGATATAACCTTGCGTTTTGGCGCTGTATGTTTCTGTTGATTGCATATGGAGCAAAGATAGTTGAAATTTTGCTTTTTTATTTTGTCTAGCTTTAAAGAATCAATCGTTGATCTTCATGAAATACTTCAACTACCCAATTCAAATTATTTTTATTGTAGTATTCCTACTTTCTCAAGGAAATCTTCAAATTTTTGCTCAAAAACAAATAGACGATCAACTTCTTGGTTGGGTAGTTTATCAAGGTAATCACAAGCTAAACAGTCAATTTAATGTACACACCGAATACCAATGGCGCAGAGCTAATGGTTTTTCAGAATGGCAGCAATCTTTGGCAAGGGTAGGGCTAGATTATCATTTCAATAAAGAGTTGACATTTTCTGGCGGTTATGCTTGGGTAGTGAGTTATCCATACGGCTCACAACCAATTGCAGCGCAAACCCAAGAAAATCGACTTTGGGAACAAGTCAATTTAGCACAACAATTAAATAAATTACAGATCCAACACCGATACAGGTATGAACAACGTTGGATCGATACAGTATTTAGACAACGCATACGCTACCGTGCTCAAGTCATTATTCCATTACAAGCTACTTATCTGACCAAAGGAAAAGGAATATTTTTAAATGTAAATAATGAGTTATTTCTGGGTTTTGGAAATGGGATTGAAAAGAATATCCTCGATCAAAATCGTTTCATTTCAGCCATGGGTTATCAGTTCTCGCCCGACTTTAATATTCAATTTGGTTATTTAAACCAGATGATTTTTAAGGCCAATGGAATCCAAATTGAACGCAATCATACCCTTTGGACAGCTGCGGTTTATAATTTAAACTTTTCAAAGTAGGTTAGAGAAAATTTTAATAGAAATAGGCCAATTTTTTAGGAGGCTTTTTTTTATCTTTCAAGAAAAAACTTGAAAAGAAGAGAATTTATCCAAAAAACAAGTGTTGTAGGTGCCGGCGCTTTATTCTATCCTAATGAAGTATTTTCTTTTGCAGCAAATCCACTCAAACGTGTCCGTCTTGGCTTCATAGCAACGGGCTTTCGCGGCCAGACCCATATTGAAGAAATGCTGAAGCGCACAGACGTCGAAATCATTGCGCTTGCAGATCCAGACCCGCGCATGATCAAAGATGCATTGGCGCTCATCGAAAAAGCGGGGCTACCCGCGCCTGCGGTTTATCAAAATGGCCCCAATGATTACCTCCAGCTTTTGGCAAGAACAGATATCGATGCCGTTTTTGTATCCTCACCTTGGGAGTGGCATTTAGCGCATGGTATTGCAGCTATGAAAGCCGGGAAAATTGTCGGGATGGAAGTTGGTGGCGCCATGAAACTCGAAGACTGCTGGGCTTATGTCAAAACATCTGAACAAACTGGCGTTCCAATTATGCCATTAGAAAATGTGTGTTACCGCCGCGATGTCATGGCTGTCTTAAATATGGTACGCAAAGGGATGTTTGGCGAAATTGTACACGCACAGGGGGGCTATGAACACGATTTGCGTGGCGTCTTATTCAACGATGGCAAAAGCGCCTATAATTCAGGCGTTGAATTTGGAGAAAAAGGTTACAGTGAAGCCGCTTGGCGCACCAATCATTACCTCAATAGAAATGGTGAGTTGTACCCAACACACGGTTTGGGCCCAGTGGCCACAATGCTCGATTTAAATCGGGGCAATCGTTTGGTGCGGCTCAGTTCTTTTGCGAGTAAATCAAGAGGCCTTCATGAGTATATTGTCAAGCATCCGAAAGGAGGAGCTACGCACCCTAACGCCAAAATTGAATTCAAACTTGGAGATGTCGTTACCACTCATTTGCAATGCGCCAATGGAGAAACCATTATTTTGACCCATGACACAAGCCTACAGCGCCCATACAATTTAGGCTTTAGGGTTCAAGGCACTCAAGGAATTTGGCAAGACTTCGGTTGGGGAGACCCCGACCAAGGCCATATCTATTTTGAAGAAGCCATGAAACATTCGCACCGTTGGGACAACTCTAAAAATTGGCTCGAGCAATATGATCATCCGCTTTGGAAGACGAATGCGGCGGCGGCTGAAAGCTCCGGACATGGCGGTATGGATTACTTTGTTGACAACGCGTTTATTGAGTGTATCAAGCAGAACAAGCCTTTTCCTTTAGATGTGTATGATTTAGCTACATGGTATGCTGTTACTCCGCTCAGTGAAAACTCTATAGCCCAAAATGGCGCTCCTCAAGATATTCCAGATTTTACCCAAGGGTCCTGGAAAACCCGCAAACCTATTTTTGCATTAGATGCCAACTACTGATTTAGCTTTAGTCATTTTAGCAGGTGGTTTAGGTTCTCGGTTTGGTGGGGCCAAACAAATTGAACCCTTTGGTCACGAAGGTCATTTTTTGTTTGAATATGCCTGTTACGATGCCATGCGAGCAGGTTTTGAAAAGGTTTTTATTATTGTGCGTCCAGGAATGCAAGTAGTGATTAGCCAGCAATTGACGCGTTGGATGCATCCAAAAAGGTTCGAAATACTCGTACAAGAGCAACACCGCTCCAAACCATGGGGAACCGCACATGCGCTGCATTTTCTTCACGGCAAATGGGAGGGTTCTTTTTTGGTGCTAAATGCAGACGATTATTACGGATCGAGTATTTGTCAAAGCGCAGCTGATCTTGCTCAAAAAGGTGTTCAAGCTGCCGCACTCCTCTTTGAATTGTCCCCAACACTTAGTCCGAACGGACCTGTTGCGAGAGGCTTATGCAATATAGAGAATCACTATCTATTAGGGATAGAGGAGGTGCTCCAAATTCAATACCAAGGCAATGAAATTAAGGATGAATCGCAACGCACCTTGTCTCCTGCTGCACTCATTTCTATGAATGCTTGGTTATTGCCACCACAATTTTTAACACATTTAAAGGTGCTGGTGGAGCAGTTTTTAGTGGCCCATGCCGACAACGAATCAGCTGAAATTTACCTCCCGAAGGTCATCAATGAAATGATCACCGCCGGAAAACTAGCAGTTCAAGTCCAAGAGATGCCTCCAAAGTGGTTCGGACTTACCTACGCCGATGATTTAGCAGAAGCGAAATCGCAGATACTTGCACTTGAAGGCAAGGAGTATTCACTTGTTTTTCCTACATGGATTTAAAAGCGTTACTCTCCGCTGCATGGGGTTTGCAACCCACTAAAATTTTGCCCATTGAACAAGGGCTCATCAATCATACATGGTTGGTGCATACCTCTACCGCAGATTATATTCTTCAACGAATCAATACCCATGTTTTCAAAGACCCGCACCAACTCCAACAACAGTTGGTCGCACTCTCCAAAAAGATCGAATCAGGTGTTTTAGTACCCCTTCATTATATACCCTCCAAATCGGGGCTCGCTTGTGTTTGGTTGGACAATCAATTTTACAGGTTACTTGCTGCCATTACGCCGAGCAGAACGTTAACAAGGGTGACCGTAGAACACACAATATTGGCTGCGCAAGCCCTAAAAGCTTTTCATGATTCACTTGCTCAATTGAAAGCCCATGATTGGAAAGAACCCATCACTCATTTTTTAGATGTGGGTATCCGTATGGAACATTTTCTACTTGCCAAAGAAACGGCATCTTTATCTAGGATGCAAAGTGCAAAAGCTGCTGTGTATTTACTTGAGTCCAATTGGATGTACCTGCTCGATTGGCAAGCATTTTTAGCAAGAGCGCCCAAAGTACTCATACACGCAGATCCAAAACTGAGCAATTTTTTGTTTCATCCGAATGGCAAGCAAGTGCGCGCACTAATTGATTGGGATACGATTCAGCTCGGAAGCCCTTTTTATGATTATGCGGATATGATTCGTTCCTACTGCTCTTTTGGAGAAGAAGTTTCTGAAGGAGAAGCTTTATTTAGGGCAGATATCTTTGAGGCTTTAGTTGCTACATTTCAAGTAGATGAGGCCAAACTTTTTACTGCGGCTTGCGGTGTCATTCTGGTTCAGGCACTCCGCTTTTTATCCGATTATTTTCAAAACGATGTCTATTATAAAGTACAACACGAACATCATAATTTAAGAAGAGCTGAAAACCAACTGCGCTTGGCTACGGAATTAAAGGAGTATTGGTTTACCACTCGAAAGCGAGGTCGGTGAGCCACTTGTTTTGACAGCGTAAAGTTTGTTCGATGAGGTCGCGGACGCAGGTTTTACCGCCTAGAAAGGGACTTTGGTAATGGACAGTGGCTTTGACATCGCTAACGGCATCTTGCGGACAAGCAGAGAGCCCTGCTATACGCAGAACCGGGATATCCGCGATGTCGTCACCCATGTAGGCAATTTCGGTGTCCGTTAGGCTGTATTCTTTTTTGATTTGCTCGTAGCGTTCGAGTTTGTTGTGGGAAGCTAAATAGACGTCGTGAACACCCAAACCAATGAGCCTTCTTTTTACTTCTGGCGAAGACCCTCCTGTTATACAAAATATTTTATAGCCCATTTTAACGGCATACTGGACTGCATAACCGTCTTTGGCATTCAATGCGCGGACAATTTCATCGTTGATGAGGTAGACTTTTCCGTCGGTAAATACACCATCTACGTCAAAAATGAAGGTGCTGATCGGATGGAGTCTTTCTTTGTAACTAAGCATTTTTAAACAAGTCTTTAATTCGATTAGTCAGACAGTCGTAGACCACCAATTGTTCAGGGTCTAGTTGTGCACGATGCCTATCTAAGGTATTTTGGTCGTGGCGCAAAGCAGGACCTGTTTGGGCGTTTTCTGGCCCTAAAAGAATGGCTTTGGCGATGGTTTCATTGAGTAACGGATACAATGGTGTTAGGTCGAGTTGTGCTTGATGGAGAATTTTACTCGCTTCAAGTAGCATGAGATTCCCGAAGTTATTGACAAAAACACCAGCTAAATGGTACTGTGACCGTTGTGCGGATCCGCATTGTTGAAATTGTGCGCCCAGTTGTTGCAAAAAGCTTTTAATGCGTTGCAATACGACGTCATTTTTACCTTCTATCATAAAAGGAATATCGGAAGCAAGGAGGTCTCGACCTTTTGAAATCGATTGGTAGGGATAACAAACACCTAGTTGCGGATGTGCAAAAAGTTTGATACTCGGGCTACCTGCGGTATAGGCAGCTATTTGTTGAGGGTCGAGCTGCCCGATGATTTCCGGGAGGGCATCGTCGGAAATACAAATGAGCAAAAGCTCTGGCTTGAGGTCTATTAATTGTTCGAATGCAGCACACTTATACTTGGTAGCTAAAGCTTGTGCCTTTTCATAGGAACGGGCATAAATTCCAGCAATAGGAATTTGCGCGTTGCTTGCCAAGCGCAACATTGTTTGTGCTACTTTTCCTGATCCAACGATGCCGATTTGAGGTACCTGCATTTACTGACCGTGACACTGTTTAAATTTCTTGCCGCTTCCACAAGGGCAAGGATCATTGCGGTTGATTTTGAGTTCGGCAACTATCGGTTGTTTCTTTTCGATAGGTGGTGCAACAGGCGCTGAATTAGCAATGGCTTCTTGGTTGCTTGTTTGCGCTTTGTCGTAGTTGTTTTGGTGGTCTTCTTGGTTGGTGCTTTGGATTTGTTGTTCTAACGGGACGTCCATGCGCATGAGTAGGTCAAGGGTTTCTTCATTGAGGCGCATGAGCATGCTTCGGAAGAGCTCATAGGATTCGAGTTTGTAGATGACCAATGGATCTTTTTGTTCGTATTGCGCATTGCGCACAGCAGAGCGGAGGTCGTCCATTTCGCGGAGGTGTTCTTTCCATTCGTCGTCAATTTTGCTCAATAGCACATTGCGCTCAAAGTATTTACTGATGACACGACCTTCAGACTGGTAGGCTTCTTCTAAATTGACAATAAGTTGCATTTGACGGCGACCATCTGTGAGCGGGAAGACAATGTTTTTGTATTGCTGAGACATGGTCTCAAAAACATGTTTGACCTGAGGAAAGGCCATACGTGCTATTTTATCGCATTTGCGGTCGTAGGTCTCTCTTAATGTAGCGTATACTTTTTCGGTGAGTTCTGCAGTGTTGATTTGGTTAAATGTAGCTTCGTCAACTGGCATTTCGATGCCAATCAGACGCAAAAGTTCCAGTTCAAATTCGTGGAATAGCAGCTTCGAATAAGCGGCAACGGTGTTCTCGCAAAGGTCGAAGAACATATTGTCGATATCGATATCGAGACGGTCGCCGTAAAGGGCATTTCTGCGCTTGCGATAAATGGCTTTGCGCTGCGCATTCATGACGTCGTCGTACTCGAGGAGGTTCTTGCGCATCCCGAAGTTGTTTTCCTCGACTTTTTTCTGGGCGCGTTCAATAGATTTGGATACCATGCCAGCAGTAATGACTTCACCTTCTTTGAGCCCCATGCGGTCCATGATGGAGGCAATGCGTTCAGAGCCAAATTTGCGCATGAGGTCATCTTCTAGCGAGACAAAGAAGCGAGAAGAACCCGGGTCGCCCTGGCGACCTGCGCGCCCGCGCAACTGGCGGTCCACACGGCGGGAGTCATGACGTTCGGTACCGATAATGGCTAAACCACCGGCTTCAATGACGCCTTCCCCGAGTTTGATGTCGGTACCGCGGCCGGCCATGTTGGTGGCAATGGTTACGGTGCCGGCTTTACCTGCATTGGCAACAATTTCGGCTTCTTTTTGGTGGTATTTAGCATTGAGTACTTGGTGCTGAATTTTTTTCATTTGCAGCATGCGGGAGAGCAATTCTGAGATTTCGACGGTAGTGGTACCAACGAGAACTGGTCTGCCCTTGGACACGAGGTCTTCGATTTCTAAAATGATGGCGTTGTATTTTTCTCGGGCTGTTTTGTAGACGAAGTCGTCTTGGTCTTTGCGCGAGATTGCACGGTTCGTAGGCACAACAACAACATCTAGTTTGTAGATATCCCAGAATTCGCGCGCTTCTGTTTCTGCAGTTCCGGTCATGCCAGCAAGTTTGTGGTACATACGGAAATAATTTTGCAGGGTAATAGAAGCATATGTTTGGGTAGCAGCTTCTACAGTGACATTTTCTTTGGCTTCAATGGCCTGATGCAGTCCGTCTGAATATCGGCGCCCTTCCATGATACGACCCGTAGACTCGTCGACAATTTTTACTTTGCCGTCCATGATGACATATTCTACTTCTTTTTCGAATAGGGTGTAGGCGCGCAAGAGCTGACTAACGGAGTGGATGCGCTCTGATTTAATCGAGTACTCTCGCACTAGGCCGTCTTTACGCTCTAGGTAGGCTTCTTTTTCGAGTTTTTCTTTTTGTAGTTTGGCAATTTCTGCACCGATGTCTGGCATGATAAAGAAATCGCGATCGTCTTTACCAGATACGAGATCGATCCCTTTGTCGGTAAGCTCTATGGAGTTGTTTTTTTCGTCGATCACAAAGAACAGATCCACATCAATTTTTTTCATGTGCTTGCCTTGCTCGGCCATGTAGAAATTCTCCGTTTTTTGCAAATGAACTTTGATGCCTGGTTCGGACAAGAATTTGATGAGCGCACGGTTTTTTGGCAAACCACGGTGCGCGCGTAAAAGCGCAATGCCACCCTCTTCGAGTAAGCGTTTTTGTTCGTTTTTATCGGGGTTGGGTTCATTGATGACCGACAACATTTTTTTGGCATCGTTGAGACACTGTTGAACAAATGCTCTTTGTGCTTCAACTACGCGTTCAATACGGGGCTTGAGTTCATGGAATTCATGCTCATCGCCTTTAGGCGTTGGCCCTGCAATAATGAGCGGCGTACGAGCGTCGTCTATTAGGACGGAATCGACCTCATCGACAATGGCAAAGTGGTGCTTGCGCTGTACAATGTCGTCGACGCTTCCGGCCATGTTGTCGCGGAGGTAGTCAAAGCCAAATTCGTTGTTGGTTCCGAAAGTGATGTCGGCAAGGTAGGCTTGTCGGCGGCGCTGAGAATTGGGTTGGTGTTTATCGATACAATCGACGCGCAAACCGTGAAATTCATAGAGTGGGCCCATCCATTCGGCATCGCGTTTGGCGAGGTAGTCGTTTACTGTTACGATGTGAACACCTTTTCCAGACAAAGCATTGAGGTATACGGGTAGGGTGGCCACCAAGGTTTTTCCTTCACCAGTTTGCATTTCCGCAATATTTCCACGGTGCAATACTGCACCTCCCATGAGCTGAACATCGTAATGAACCATAGCCCACTGGATTTTATTGCCTGCGGCAGTCCATTCGTTGTGCCAAATAGCGCGGTCGCCGTCGATGGTAATGCCGTCGCGGGAAGCTGCAATTTCGCGGTCTAAAGCAGTTGCACTAACCGTAAGTTGGCCATTCTCGGCCCAACGCCGAGCTGTTTCTTTGACGACAGCAAAGGCCTCTGGCATAATGACAAGCAATTCTTCTTCAATGCGCTCATCGATGGTTTTGACCATTTGATCAATTTCTTCGTAGCGTTTTTCTTTTTCTTCAAAGGAAGTTTGGATGTCAGCGGCATTGGCATGAAGTGCATCGAGGGTGGCTTCTAATGGTGCAATGCTCTGGCGAATTTGTTCTTGAAAACCGCGAGTTTTTTCGCGGAGTTGGTCGTCGGAAAGGTGTTGTACGCTTTCCCAAGCGGTTTTGGCTTTTTCTACGAAAGGCCAGTATTCTTTGCGGTCTTTTGCGGTCTTATCTCCGAAAATAGATTTGAGTAAATCTCCGATCATGTCTGTGTTCAATTTAGCGAACCTCAAAATTAATGAAAACTATGGATTTTCGCCGCAAATAAATCGTATTTCAGCTATCTTTGTGGCATGCATGAATTAATCGTAATCCTAGATTTTGGTTCTCAATACACCCAACTGATTGCCAGAAGAATCCGCGAACTCAACGTTTATTGTGAAATCCACCCATGGAATAAAATCCCCGAATTGGGCAGCCATGTCAAAGGTGTAATTTTATCGGGCAGTCCGTTTTCTGTCCGCGATCCACAGGCACCACGTCCTGATTTATCAGCCATCAAGGGAAAATTCCCACTTTTAGGTGTTTGCTTTGGTGCGCAATACCTTTCGCAGCACTTTGGTGGCGAAGTATTGCCCTCAAATACCCGTGAATACGGACGCGCTCATCTCAATTTTGTCGACGACGCCAACGTTCTCACCAAAGGCCTTACCAAAGGTTCCCAAGTCTGGATGTCTCATGGCGACACCATCAAAACAATCCCTGCCAACTATCAAGTGATTTGCTCTACCCATGATGTCGAGGTAGCTGGTTATGCGATAGCAGATGAACCAACCTTTGGTATTCAGTTTCATCCGGAGGTCTATCATTCCACAGAGGGGAAAATACTTTTACAGAACTTTATTGTCGATGTCTGCCATTGCGCTTGCGACTGGACCCCCGACTCATTTATCGATGAAACCACAGCTCGCCTTCAAGCACAGCTGGGCCAAGACAAAGTTATTTTGGGGCTCTCTGGAGGTGTAGATTCTTCTGTAGCTGCTGTTTTATTGCACAAAGCCATAGGCCCTAATTTGCATTGTATTTTTGTAGACAACGGACTACTTCGCAAAAATGAATTTGAAGAAGTTTTGGCCTCCTATCAAGGGATGGGTCTGAACGTTAAAGGTGTAAATGCCTCGGCTCGTTTTTACGATGCATTGGCCGGCCTCACCGATCCTGAGCTCAAAAGAAAAGCCATCGGAAAAGTATTTGTCGATGTATTCGACGAAGAGTCTAAATTGGTTGAAAACGCCAAATGGTTGGGTCAGGGCACCATCTATCCAGATGTCATCGAATCAGTTTCTGCCACCGGTGGCCCTTCTCAAACCATTAAATCTCACCACAACGTAGGAGGTCTACCAGACTACATGAAACTTCAGGTTGTGGAGCCATTGCGCTTATTGTTCAAAGACGAAGTGCGTCGCATCGGCCGTTCGCTTCAAATAGATGAACGTATATTGGGGCGTCATCCCTTCCCCGGTCCGGGTCTTGGTATTCGTATCTTAGGCGACGTCACCGCTGAGAAAGTCCGTATTTTACAAGAGGTCGATGCCATTTTCATTAATGGCCTCAAAGAAGAGGGTCTCTACAACGACGTCTGGCAAGCGGGTGCCATTTTCTTACCTATTCAGTCTGTCGGCGTCATGGGCGACGAACGCACTTATGAAAATGCCGTGGCGCTCAGGGCAGTTTCCTCCACAGACGGCATGACTGCCGATTGGTGTCATTTACCATACGAGTTTTTGGCTAAAATTTCCAATCGCATCATCAATCAAGTCCGCGGCATCAACCGCGTTACCTACGATATCAGTTCAAAACCACCTGCCACAATTGAATGGGAATAACATGAAGGCTACTCTTCTCCTTATTGGTCTATTTTTGTTCGGTCGGTTTGCCACTGGGCAAACGTTGCCAATCGTAGAAAAAGACGGTCAAAAATATTATGCCTATACCACCCTTGAAGGTCAATCAATTAGTGAAATACAAGCACTTTTACATACGGATATCGACCAACTTTTAGCACTCAATCCTGGATTAGAAAGAGGCATAGATCCGCAACAAGTTATTGTCTTTCCTGTTCGACTTGGCACCATCACCCATCAAGTAGCACCGCAACAAACGCTCTATGCAATTTCCCGCCTTTACGAGGTAGCCATAGATTCCCTGCTCAATTGGAATCCGAGTGCTGTAAATGGTTTAAAAATTGGACAAGCCATACGCATTCACCATGCCGTTATACCTTTTGATCTGACCAATCCTCAACCTCAAGGTTTTTCAACAGCAGGTTCAGCTCATTTTGCTCACAAGCTTTCCGATACCATCATCAAGCACACGGTGCTCGAAAAGGAGACGCTCTACGCGATTTCTAAGCGTTATATGGTCCCTGTAGATTCCTTGCTTTTGCTCAATAAAATGAGTTCTTACAAAGTTACCCCAGGTCAGAAATTACTCGTCCCCATTCAAAAAGAGAAGTCTAGTAAGGTTCCCAGTCAAGCCATTCCCGAAGCTCAAAAATGGAGTTCTTCTGCTCCCTTTGATTTTCCGGTACCCAAAAAACAGCAATATGAAATTGCCGTATTTTTACCTTTTCAACTCGATTCAAGTGCTGTAAACAATCGTTTTGTTGCAGCAGCTGCCCTTGACTACTACATGGGTATGAAATTAGCTTTTGACAGCCTTAAAAAAATAGGTCTAGTGGCCAATGTTCATGTTTATGACGACAACACTGTTTCTCCAGGTTTGTCAAAAATTTTGGAAGGCCCTGAAATGAAAAAAATGGACCTCATCTTTTCTCCGCTGCAAGAAAAACCGGCTCAAGCAGTAGCTTCTTTTGCAAAAGCGCAGGGTATTCCGATTGTTTTCCCTGTTCAAATGCCTACTGCCATCGTTCAAATGGCACCTAACTTCATTGCATATACCGCTCCGGAGGAGGCCCATGTTCAAACACTGACAGCGCACCTTCATGCACAGTACAAGGGTTGTACAATTGTACTCATCAATAGTCCAATAGCCGCGGATCAACAATTGGAGCAAGATTTCAAAAAAGCGTTTATGGGTGTTTCTACGGCTGTTTCTAAGCTGAAATTACAGGAAGCCTCTTGGACGAACTATCAAAAATTCAAAACGGTAGGTGGGGCTCAAGTATTAGTGAGTTTCAGTTCGGATAGAGCCAAAGTAGCGGGTTTGCTCAAAGCAGCAGCTTTGGATAGTAACCTTATTATCGTTGGACAAAAAGATTGGCTAGACTTCAAAGAGCTCGATGACCCGGAAGTCAGAGACCAAACATTTTTAGTATCCTTACCGAGTTACTTCAATTACCATGCTCCGCAAGTAATAAAATTCCATAAAAATTTCAGAAGAAGTTACAATACTGACCTTACCAAAATGGCTTGTTTGGGCTTTGATGTTACACTTCATATTGGAAAGCAATTGGTAGGAAACTATCCTATTCAAAATGGTCTGATCAGCAACATGTCCTTGAGATATTCTCCCAATCAATATTATATTGAAAACGCGGCCGCAGTTGTGGTCCCTTACAAAAATGCCCAATTGATAGCGCCAAATCATGAATAAAACGGATATCTCAGCACGTTTTCGCGAGCTCCAACTGCACATTTGTAAAGCCCTAGAGCAACTGGATGGCTTGGCCATATTTAATGAAGATTCTTGGGATCGTCTTGAAGGCGGTGGAGGTCATACGCGTACGCTTCAAGGAGGTCAAATTTTAGAAAAAGCAGGTGTTGCTTTTAGTGCAGTGCATGGCCCAGTTACTGCCGCCATGAAACAGCAATTAGGTCATGAAGGCGAGCGTTTCTTCGCAACAGGGGTCTCTATTGTACTGCACCCCAAACACCCACGCCACCCGATTATGCACATGAATGTGCGCTATTTTGAACTCGAGGACAGCAAATACTGGTTTGGCGGCGGCATAGATCTTACACCCCATTACGTAGACCTAGATAAAGCCATTGCTTTTCATGCATCGTTGCGAGAAGTATCTGATCGTTATCACCCTGACTTCTATCCAAAATTTAAGGAGTGGGCAGATCGCTATTTCTTTTTACCCCATCGGGCTGAGTCTAGGGGAGTGGGCGGTATATTCTTCGATCAGCTCGATGAAAGTTCGGGCTTAACTAAAGATCAGCTATTTTCTTATTGCGAAGATCTCGGTCGTTTATTTCCAATTGTCTACTCGAACCAATTGCAAGATATTGTATTAAAAGAGCCAACAGCTGAAGAATTAGCTTGGCAGGCACTCAGACGCGGCCGCTATGTAGAATTCAATTTGTTACACGACCGCGGAACCAAATTCGGTATCTATTCTGGAGGCCGAACAGAATCTATCTTAATGAGCATGCCGCCGATGGCCAATTGGGTCTACAATCAAGAACCGCCCGAGGGTTCTGAAGAACAAAAAACCCTGAGTTTCCTCAGGGCTGTGCATCAATTTTGTTAAGGTTTGTTGTTATTGTTTGGTTAGCGTGAGGTAGTCAATACCTCCGTTACCCCCGGATACATCAATGAGCTTGATTTCAGTTTCTGTATAAGAAATGATATCCCAATCGTCTGAGAGGTCGTCTAGTTTATTGCTTACCGTGAAATTGATATTGAAGTCGAGGTCGTCAAGACTGTCGTCGTCATTGCTGTTCGAATCTGTAATAGACCAAGTGCCCACATACGGATTCGAATTACTGCTCAATAGATCTGTAGCGTTAAGTACACCATCCTCTAAAAAGTTAAATCTAAAAGAACTGTAATCTGAGGTTTCGTCGTCGCCGTCGTCGATATAACTACTAACAATCCAAGTTCCATCTGTGGAAATATTAGTGATTTGCTTTTGGTTGCTTTGCCATTTAGAACATGCACCAAGAAGTGCGAGTAGGGCGAGGGAATATAAGGTGGTTTTCATTGATCTTAATTTATTTGAACAAAAGTATAAACTTAATTTGAAAAAATAATAACTTAGTTTATGGCAAAAATTCACGGAATTCAGCATATTGGCGTTGCGGTTTCAGATATGAATCGGACTTTACCGCTTTACAGGAAGTGGTTTGGGATGAATATTCCCTTCTTTGACAGCGTTCAAGCAGCTCCTTTAATGCAGGTCTTTACCCGCAATGAGGTCATCACCAAAAGGGCGAGTATGGTGATGAATTTAAGAGGGGGTAGCGCCATGGAAGTCATAGAACCCACCTCTTTTGAGCCCACCCCTCTGCCCTCAGGTTTTCAGTTAGGGGATATCGGTATTTTTGCCATCCATATGCGGATGTCCGAGCCGGCGCAAACCTTTCAAAAATTTGATCCATCGGGCTTGCGATCCGAATTGCAAGCAGATCCTATGGGCAACAAGCGCTTTTTAGTTCAAGATCCCGATGGGAATTATTTTGTTGCCATTGAAGACGAGCAAATTTATTTTGATACACAGCAATCCATAGGCGGTGTGGGCGGTATATCCATCGGAGTTACTGATCTAGGTGCTTCCAAAGCGTTTTATGCAGCACTTGGTTTTGATCAAGTTTTATACGAAGGTAGTGGCGTATTTGACGACTTTCAAGGCTTTCCTGGAGGAGACCAACCAGTACAACGTCTGATACTCGGCACTCGTGAAATGGCCAGAGGTCCTTTTGGAGCGCTCATCGGTTTTTCGAAAATTGAATTGGTTGCTGCCCACCAACGCAAAGGGTTAAAGATATTCCGAGGTCGTATATGGGGCGACACCGGTATTGTACACCTGGGTCTTGATGTTCATGACATGAGCAGTCTTCAACAACAGTTAGCGCATCAAAATATTGAATTTAAATGCGATAGTCTAGCTGCGCTCGATATGGGAAAAACGAGTGTTCACTGCGCTTATATCACAGACCCCGATGGCGTATTAATTGAGCTCATCGAGGTGTACAAAATTCCACTCATTGAAAAATGGGGCGTATTTTTAAATGTGCACGGCAAAAAAGCAGGTAAAAACCTGCCTAAATGGCTCATCCGATTATTGCGTTTTTCTGCCATCAAAAATTAACTACGCAAAATTATTGCGGAATGATTACCTTTGCGCATGTTCGAATTAAAAGCTCAAAGTCAGCGCTTGCAATTGATCCTTGATTTTTTAAAGGAACAGGCCTTTATGCGTGCTTCTTTTGCGCAAATCCATGATTATCTTCGCGCTGTATTGCCCTCATTAGGCTTAAAATCGATTTCTAGGCGTTCGCTAGAATCGGATCTACAAATATTAAGAGAAGAGGGGAGTGAGCGCCTGGTGCATGTCCGCGTTTCAAAAAAACATTATTATCAGCTACTTTCGTCACCACACGAGGCTATTTCAAACACGCTCAAAGCGGCTATGCTTGAGCAAATCGCATTGCAATTGGGAGCAAGCACCAAGAGCTTAGAAAAAAGCCTTCAAGACAAGCTAGTTTTTCAATTCTCTGCACTCAATGACGACGGAAAATCATTTGAGTTGGCGGCAGTTTGCACACAAGCAATTACACAGCAGTACCTTATTCAATTTTTATATCAGTCGGCATTCGGAACCTACAAGTCTAAACTTCAGGTTGTTGCGCCGCTTCAGGTGCGTTTTTATGAAGGGCGTTATTATCTCGTGGCGAGCGTGTGGTCTGAGCTTATAAAGGCACCCAGGCCAGCAATTAAAGTTTTTGCCTTTGATTTAATCGAAGATTTTGTAGTGGTACCCGCTTTGGTTGAACGAGAAGATGGCGCAGAAGGCGAATTACAATACTTTTCATGGCACGAGCTCTCTGAAGCGGTAGGGCTCAAAACTTATTTCAAGCACTGTTTGGGCATTGCGCGTTTCAAGGAGAGTATTCCTGATGTCATTCGGCTGAAATTTACCGATTGGGCTATCTCCTATGTAAAGTCCAGAAAACTCCATGCATCGCAACGCATTGTTATTGATCACCCGAACTATATTGTAGTAGAATTATATATTTACCGCACTTATGAACTATCCATGTTGTTGTCTCGATTTCGAGACTACGGCGTAGAGGTTCGCTAAAAAAAAATCAAGATGTTAATTGAAATTTGGTCGGATATCGCTTGTCCTTTTTGTTACCTCGGACTTACGAAACTCCATAAGGCCATAGCGAATTTGAAGCTACAAGAAGATGTTCGAATGGACCAAATCAAAGTAGCCAATACAATAAAAGCACATCTTTTACTGCACGAAGCCCACGAACTCGGCCTGCGTGGCGTTCCGTATTTTATCTTCGATCGCAAAGTTGCTATTCATGGCGCTAGAGAAGTGGAGGCGTTTGAGCGGGCGTTGGGGGTAATTTAAGCTAACGGCAGTTGCTTTAATTAATTGTGTCAAATATGTATCAAAAAATAGGCTAGGTTTTGCTAAATTTCTAGAATAAAATCAGGAAAAATGGCACTAACACCCTCACAAAAAAGTCAAATTGAGTCTAAGAAAGATCAAATTGAATCGAAAAAAAGAAACATTGAAAGTCTTAAAAATACGGTAAACAATGATAAGGAACAACTTAGGTCTTTAATCAAGTCAACCAAAGATAAAGCTACAAAGGAAAGCTATAAAAGAAGATTAGCAGATTCACACGAATACACTAAAAAACATATTGAGCAGATTAAGGAAAGTATTCAAGATTTGAAAGAAGATATCATCCGAATCAAACAAGGTTAATTCCATTTTTACAGATAATTCAATAACGATTAGGCGTTGGGTTCTTAGTTTTGAATCCTGAATCCGAGTGTGAGGCTATAGAAAAAAGGATCAATTGGCAGAGGTCTGAAATAATCTAAATTCAGATTGTATTTCACATTAAACATCAAGTGTTTATTGATTTGAAAATTCACTTGTGAATCTAGCACCCATCTCGGATTGATTAAATTTTTGACACCTGCATTCAGTGGCGATTGAAGATATGATATTGCTGAAAAATCGATTCCTTTTGCAATTTGAAATGCTGTTTTTAAAGAAAAATTCAGTCGAATAAGTTTTCTGTTAACCTCATTTAAGCCAGTACCGCCAAAGGCATAATTACTCAAAAATGGATTCCATTTTTCGTATTCATAGAAAAGACCTGCGCTTGCATATAAATCATCTTTACGGTCGTCCCAGAACCTATAACGTGCATTTATACCAGCCAAGGCTCTGTTTTGAAGCCCAGTAATGCCATTCCATTGGTATTGTAAAAAATAATCCGGAGCTACTTTTTTGGTATCGTTATCTCGGTATCTCAATTGAAAATAACCATTATTTTCTAGCATGATAGGGCCATTGAATACGAAATCTGTATGTGTCAATACGATCAAAACATTTGTTTGCCGAATAATCCAATCAAACTCTGATTGTTGGGTCAATTCTACAATGTTCTTTCGCTGTTTGTCTGCTGAAATAGAGAGGTCAATGAGACCTGAGTATTTTCTATTCAAAGAATCATTTTCGTTTTCTCTATCAAGAAAAAGTATTTGGCCTAGGCTTATGAAAGGATAAAAAAAAGAAATTAAAATGATAGGTCTCATGTATAACTTTCTATTGCCCACTGGATCAGTTGTATTGTTTCTTTGGTCATGGAAGTATTCGTGCAATTTACTTTAAATCGCTTTTCTGGATCTTTGGAGAAGTCTTCAATTAAACTTGATGTAGGTCTATTGGTTGATCCAGAATGAAATAAATACACACCCACATTTATTTTTGAACCTTGAGAAGGATTCCAAAGTGTAATGATATTATTTCCCTTTTTATCCTTAGCTGAAACAGTAGAGCCATTGAAACGTAAAATAAGTTCAGTGTTTTTGCTCAAGTTATCCAAAATACCTTTCCAAATCTCACGCGCTTCTGAATTGTATTCTCTGACTTGATCAATTTGTTCTATTTTACCATCGAGGGTTTCAAAACTTATGCGTTTATTTTTTTCTTCGTTTGTCTTTGATTTAGGGTCATCATCCACATTTGTAATTGCAGCAAGCGCAAGTCCATTTTGCCATGCGTTGTTAAATTCTTGCGTCAACGAATCTCGTTCCTTGTCAGAAATTTTATCAAAAGATTTCCCAATAATTGTACTGCCTAATAAATTTAAAAGGTCGATGACGGACTCCCACCTTGCACTCAAATACGGATCTGCAGCACCTGTTTTTAAGGGTTTTTGGCAAAAGCCATATATGACCTGCTCCCATTGTTCGTCCGTTTTTTGCTTCATTTGATCTCCAAAAGATTCTATTTGTTTGGCTACTAAACTCAGGTCGATCTGAAATTTGTTAGCTGTTGCTGTATTCCACATCCAAAAGTCCGATTCTTGCGCAAGCATTCTAAATATTTTTGGATAGCTGATTTGTATACCTAATAAAGCAAATAACACTAAGTCATCGAATTTAGATTCAACTTCATTTTGATCAAAGTTGAGATGTTTTAAAGAGCGTAATAGGTTATAACTATTCAAGAAGCGCTTCAAACTTCTTGGGTTATAACCAACCGTATACTTCACAATTTGGGCAAAGTCATTTTCAAGGGCAGGGTCGATTTGAATACCCATGGCTTGAAATTTTTGGGTTAATAAATTTTTGATGTCATAATTTCCGGTTGGCATGGAAAAAGGCACCTGTATTATCTTATCAAAAAAAGACCTAAATTCTCGTTCGTTTTCCTCTGTTTTTTTTCCAAATTTAGATTCCAAACCTTTGACAACGACATCGTAGTCAATTGCAAGCACGTAAATACAATTTGGTATATCAAACATGTTTTTGAGCGCTTCTAGCACCTCCACAGCATCTGACGGCGGTATTCTATCTAGGTCATCAACAAAGAAAACAACACGTGTATGTTTATTACTCGAATCATTAAGTAAATCTTGAATTACAGAATTAATTTGCTCCTTTATTTTGGCAATCTCTAATGATTCTTTTTCATCTTCACTTAAAGCGTCTTTTACATTGATGCCTGTCTGACTTTCAATTACTTGATTTGCCAAAGCCCCTATAAAACGTCCGATTTTCTTGACGTTTGCTGTACGTTCATCCTTGAGGGTCCATGTGCCTTTTTCAATACATGATTCTTTCAGTTTTTCGAGCATGGCTTGAAGTACGGCTGGAGTGGTTTGATGTGCAGATCTAAACATGGCGTATTCCCAAGTATTGACCCACGATGTTGCCACTACACGCTCTTCTAGGATCTCCTTGATCATATACATCATGGAGGTTTTACCTGTTCCCCACTCACCTTGTAATCCGATAGTCAGAGGTGTATCGGCTTTTTCGATGAAGTCTGCCAAAGCCAAGGCATAATGGTTTGTTTTGAGACTATCTTGTTCCGCGTGTTCAATCGGAGTATCGGTAATTGAGCTGAGAAATTTCATATTATTTAATAAGGTAGGTTGATCATAAATAACTCAAAAAACATGCTTTCGACAATTTGATATGTGAAGTAAAGAATCCCGGCAAGCAGGCCTAAAAGCAAGAATCCAAAGCCAGCAACTGAAGTTGCTATACCAAAAATAAGGAGTGGTATACAAACGATTAGGACTAAAATCCCTAGAATGCAAAGTACTAAAATTGACGTGGTTGCGAAGTAGCCCAATGTAAAAAAGCTGAGCTCCTCTTCATCGCTGAGTTTACTCGAAAAATACAAGGTCTCTACTTGGCCATTGCCGCCAAAAATAAAGCCTTTGCGCCAATCGTTATTGACGTAGTCAGCATCTATGAGCAAGTCCTCATTTTGTTTGACTACTTTTTGAACGGGGTAGCCTAAACCGGGGCCGCTTCTTAAATTAAGCGCCTCTGTTTGCACACTAGAGCGTTTGAGTTTGGCAGGGAGACCGCAATCATCCCATGGGAATTGGATCGAAATATAATTGGCCTCTTCAGTTTTACGTGTTGTAAATGTAAAGCTCAATTTGTTGCCATCGAGCATTCCTAGGGAATCTAAATATGCTTTTAAACCCTCTTTGGCATTTAATAAATCAATTGTTGCGGTGATCGTAGATCCATTTTCATTGACTTCTTTGATATCAAAGGTAGTGAGCTTGTCATCGGCCAAAAATCGTTCATTGAAAACATACAAAGATGCATGGTCCTCTGGCCAAAGATATTTGGATGCTGAATTGATTTCACGCGCATTGATACGTTTAATGAATTTTTTAACCATACGCTCATTGCTGTTGCAAGAGGTGAGCAAAAAGAGGCTGAATAGTGTCGGGAGTAGTAACAGTTTCATGATTAGATGTATTGATAGGTTATTGCTTTTTAGCTTGATGTAGTTTGAACAAGTCTTTTAAAAATTCTACCTCTTCATCCTTGTGTTTCCAGGCATAACCTGCTGTTTGAAACAATTTACGTTCGTCTTGAGGTACCGGATATGCCCTTTCAAATATGGATTCATCATCACTCATATTTTCAGAGGCTGAGGCTAATATGGTCTTGTCATTTTCATAATACAAGTTCCAAAATTCCTCGGCACTTAGAATCTTGTTATCGGGATCCAATAAGGTTTGATAAAACCCAAACCGTTGGATAATATGCGATCGGTTAATTCTCATTCCTGATTTTTTCTGAAATCCATAGGTATTAAAAATTGCTAATGCTTCAGGCGTAATGCCAACGACTCGCCAACTATTTGGATTGATAGAAAAAAGTGTAGACAACAATTTTACTCTATTTGCCTCTGGTGAGCGCATTTTTTTGATGATTTGAAAATCATGAAAAAGGACCTCTTTAAGTTCGATTGGATCGAGAATATGATATTTAGACATACTTTGAATTTCTTATTTATTATGTTGTTAGCATTCTCCTTTTGTATACAAATAGAAGTTCTTTCTAATTTTTATATAATTGATAGACCGCCAACAACGTCATCAGAATCAAATATCAGTAATGCGATTTGTTTCTTTGATACATAAATGATACATTTAATGAATGAGAGACGAACTCAAAAATGAAATCGAGAAAACATTTAACCGTAAAATTGAGGATAGGGGTGATTGCGAGGCACTTGTACAAGATATTTACGAAAAGACAGGTTCTGTATTGTCCTACAACACCTTGCGTCGAATGTATGGTTTGGCAGAATATCGAAAGCCCCGAGAAAGTACGCTCGATCAGTTGGCGGTTTATTGCGGTTTTCGTTCGTACAAAGATTTTACCCAACGATATGCCGAAATTGACAGTTGGCCAACATGGGAAAGTATTTATGTGGTACTTTCTTTAAATGATCCAGACCAGCTTCTGGAAACACTACATTACAGAAAAATAAGGCAAGAGCAATTTACCATCTCATTTACGATCGTTGTTCGCGAATTACTCAACAGACGTGACTTTGACATGTTGAAAGTACTATTTGAATTTCCAGCTTTTCAATTTGCGGTGCTGCCTTATGACGAGGTTGCTCAAATTGGTGTATTAATTGGCTTACATTTTCGAAATTTTGACGACCCTGTTTTAGAGAAAAAGTTGCTTTTATTGCCCAATTTTAGAGACCTCGTATTTAAAATATTTGTAGACTACGGTCATTTAAACAACAAGTATGGGTCTTGGATATCCTTTTTAGTGCAACAAGATGACATGGATGCCGAGACACAAGATTTTATTGCGTGTTTAGCGCTTTGGAGAATGATTTTGTGCAACGAAAAGATCACCTCAAAAGCTATTGAGCAGCTCCCGCAATTGGATTTAAAACAACACCCAATATTATTTGGTCGAATTTTTGGCATGAGAATGCATATGGCTCGTTCGGAAAAAGACCGTGACGAACTCATTCAACAAATGCAATTTCGTTTGGCTGAGCATCCTCATTTGGCTACAGAACTTCTTTACGAACCATCAGTACAGAGCTTGGTGCTCCAAAACAGCGCGCTCTCTAATTTTGTGCTGTCAAAGGTCACTTTGATCAATGACATCAAATTTTGGTATCATTTTTCTCAGGTGGCTATTCATCGTGTTTTTCAGGTTTCAGTTATGATTAGCAATGGGCAATATGTCAAAGCTTTGGGTGTTCTCGAGAATATTCCTTTCGGACACATTCGACACGGATATCGAGAATTTATCGAGCTCTATGTTGCATTTTTTCAGTGGGTTATTGCCAAAGAAATAAATAATCATAAAACGGAAAGCTATCTTGCTGAATTCGAACTCATGCTTGCGAAAATGCCGTATCCAATTTTTACTAGGGCTTATTTTGCAACTTATTTTAAAACCGATTGATCCAATATAAGATACCAAAAAGCAAATAGATGATCGCTATGAAATAATACATTTTTCTAGCCGAACTTTTGGGGTTTTCGTTTGGTAAATTTTGAATATCCATCGGGTTCATGCTCTTGCGTTGTATTATGTTACAAAGAAAGGGCAATATTGGCTAAAATCTGGTCCATATTTGGTACATTTAGTATATGTTACAGGCTTTAAAAATTCAAGTAGAAAAAACGTTTGCTCAAAAAATTGACAGCCGAGGGAAAGCGGAATTATTAGCGGATGATATCTATCTGAAAACCAAAATCTTAATTTCGTACAATACCCTACGAAGGTTTTTTGGGCTTGTAGAGAACATAAAAGCGAGCCGATCAACGCTAGACTCCTTGTCCGTCTATTGCGGATTTACGAGCTATCAAGATTTTTGCAAGCGTTTTCCGAGTATTGATAATTGGCCTGTTTGGGAAGGTTTATTTCTTTCCTTATCCAGTTTAGCTTATGATCAACTTCTATTGCAGCTCAAACGTAGAAAAATTGAATACCAAGATTTTGGTGTAACTTTTGCAGTCGCAGTAAAAGAGCTGATAGGTATGAAAAGAAACGGCGAGGTGCTACGTTTATTTCGAGAACCTGATTTTCAATTCTGCAATTTAAATTTTGACCAAGTGAGCCAAATAGGGGTGATCCTAAATTTGTATTTTAGAAACCACCATCATCCAGGTTTGGAAAAGCAACTCTTGCAAGATGAAAATTTTCTTCATTTGGTGGTCAAGTCGAATATAGATTATACACAGTTCAATACAAAGTATGGCAAATGGATTCAATTTCTTGAGCGTCAAGATAAATTGGATGCTGAAACG
The DNA here is from genome assembly GCA_044372045.1 of Crocinitomicaceae bacterium. Taxonomy (GTDB): domain Bacteria; phylum Bacteroidota; class Bacteroidia; order Flavobacteriales_D; family Crocinitomicaceae; genus UBA952. Next base: position 18,600 of record JBILSN010000017.1, on the reverse strand, counting down.
CTCCTATTTATTCGTTGCATTAGACCCTTCATGTATATCGTTAATCGGCAACCAGTACCTAAAGCAATTGTTAAACGAATTCCCGACTTAACTCCCGAGCTGCATCCTATTTTGTATGGTCGCATCTTTTGTTTAAAGTTGATTTTTTCAGCTCATCAGGCACAAAAGGAATATTATGTTTCCTTATTTCAACAACGCATGAATCTAGAACCAAAATCATGTGCAGAATTGCTTTATTTGCCAGCAATCCATAGTTTGCTGACACAAGATCAATACCTTAGCGCATTTACAGAGAAAGCACTTGAAGTTTTGCCTCCAATTTTTCATTGGTATCAGATTTCATTGCTTGGTATTGAAGAAATCTTTTTGGCATCAAGGTGTATTGCACGAAAAGAATTCCAAACAGCACGAAATCTTCTTGCAAATAACCCAATCGAAAAAATCCGTTTTGGTTACAAAACCATTATGGATATCATGTGTACTTTTTTTCAAATACAAATAAGTCAGCATTTTAACGAAGATCTTACCTTGTTAAAAGCGAAATTTGAAGATCAATTGGATCAAATCAACATGCCACTGTTCAGTACAACGTATTTTGACACGTATTTTGCTACAGAAGACAGGATGGATCAGAACTGACTATATGCTTTTTTGTAGCGGCGTTTTTTAAGCGTATGTGGGAGATTGCGAATGGCACGCCTACAAACCTGACGCTGCATATTCTCTTTAATAGAGCCCATCTGCCCGCGGTTGACCTCCTCTGAAGACCAAATTTGCCGCCCAATTTTGGCGTCATAGAGCATCAGGTTCAGTTGAACAATATTCGTGGTGGCATTGAAATTAGGGTTACTTGAATTGAGCAGCATGGCAGTTGCTTCATTCATAGGCTCGAGTACTTGAATGTTTCCATAGAGGAGCGCATCTACTTGCAGGAGGCTGCATAGCGCATTATTGTTGAGCGAAGCATTTGGATAACCTGCCCCGTGAAGCATAGCATTGACCTCATCTGGGCTCATGATTTCTGCGTGCACACTTCCACTTCGGCTGTAAAATTCAAGTTGACGGTAAAGTCTTTGTTGGGTTTGTTCGCTTTTGATGCGGTTGAGCTCTGCATATTTCTCTTGGTTCATCCAAATTTTACGCTCTATTGTGGCCTGAATGGGTAGAATTGCTATGCGGTTGTGCGCCTGCGAAAGCTCCACAACATTGGGTGCTTCTTGGATCGAAATACAACTTGTGGCTGCAAACAGGATAAATGTAAAAAGTATATATTTGGACATGTGCTTTATTTAGAATTGCTAAAGACAAAATTAGTGCCAAAATTCGGGCAAAAAAAAGAGGGGGTTGCCCCCCTCGTCTGATTAACAGCAATCAGAAAACTTATAAATTCCAGGTCAACTTCAAGGAAGTAAGTACGCCTGGTTTAATTTGCGTAAAGAACTGGTCTTTGGCACCATAAGAACGGAATACTTGTTCAGTGGCGTCGTTGAGTAGGTTGTTGACACGCAAACTGCAGTCAAATTGCTCGTCTTTTCCGAATTTCTTATTGATGCTAAGGTTCAAAGAATGGAAAGGAACAGTATAGACATCTGGACGGTCTACTATACCAACAAAGTAAAGCGTTGGGCCCTGTACATTGTAGAATACAGCCATTTCAAAATTGTCTAATACACCTTCTTTTTTCTTCGGGTTATAGACCAAACCAGCATTGATGACATAAGGAGCTTGGCCTGCCATTTTACGATAGTTGTCAATGACCTGGCCTTCTCTTGCGTTTTCTACGCGGCTCTCGTACTCGATGGCATTGAGTTCTATTTTCGAATCGACAATGGTCAGATTAGAAATGATATCAAAGTACTTGAGTTTATCAGAAATGAATTTGAGGTCAGAACGGTACTCGAGTTCTCCTCCAATTACCTGTCCATTACCAACATTGCGCGGCTGAAAAGAACCGTCTTGCACTGCGTATTGGATGATCTCAATTGGGTTAATGAACTTTTTGTAGAAACCAGAAATGGAGAAGGTCTTGCCTTTTTTAGGCATGATTTCGTAGCGCAAGTCAAAATTGTGGATATCTGTACTCACGAGGTTTCCATCCCAATATACTTGGGTAGGGGAGAGTGAATCCTTGAACAAACCACCAATAAACGTACGGCCCGTGAGTGGGTCATAGATTTCAGCATAAGACAATTCTTTAAATGAAGGCCTTGCAATCGTTTTACTATACGATAAGCGAATGTTTTGCTCATCGGTTTGGCTATACACAAAGTTGACAGAAGGAAAGAAACCGAGGTTTTCCAGTACCTTTTCATTGAAAAGTTGGTTTTGCCCAAGCTGATCTTGGCCTGTGTAGCGGTGAACGTAGTATTCTGTTCGCAAGCCCATTACTGATTTGAGGCGGTTGGTGATTTCGAATTCGAGAGCGGTGTAGCCTGCTGTATTGGTAATGTTAGAATTGAACTGATTTGGATTCACTGGTATAAACGGCGCTTCATAGGTAACACCTGTATTGATGTCTCCATTATAGGGCCATAAGTTGGCTTCAGTGAAAATTTCGTCTGGATTGCCCGTAAGTGGAATATCACCGCGCACATTGATCATAAAATTGCGGATGACGTAATCACGGGTTTTGTAGGTATTGGCCGCACCAAACTTCCATTTGGCATCTTCACCAAATACTTTTATTTTTCTTTCGAAATCAACTTTAGAAGAGAGGTTGTCTTCCTGAAGATCACGCCAAATGCGCTCAGGGAATCCCGTTTCGGTAGAAATGGCATAGCCGTTACCACGGTATTCATAACGGGTAATGCGGTTGTCTGGATCGACAATCGTGGAGCGCGTAGGAGAAATTTTCCATTCGATTTTCCATTTGTCGTTTTCAGAACGGTGTAAGCCGGAGAGTTGAATATTTGTTAGCCCTTTTTGGCTGTAAGAAAGGTTGTGCTGAAAGGCATTGAAGTCTGCACCTTGGTCACGTGAGGTATATTCAAAAATACCTGCACTAGACTCTCCATTTTGCAAATGAAGGGCATTGAGTTGGATTTTGTAGGTCTTTCCTTTAATGGCAACACCACCTAATACTGCTGCAAGCACGTTATTAACACCAAGGCTACCCTTTTGAATCACGCGCTCTTCCATCTCATTCACGGTGTTGTCTCCGCTCAGGCCATAGCGACCGTAGGTGACGTCGTCGTAATATTCTGTATTATTTGAATAATTGAACGCAAATTGATAACCAATGGTATAGTTTTCTTTTTTCTTTTGATCGGCTAGGGTAAAACCTAGACCCATGTTCATGAGGCTCATTTGCTTGAGCGCTGCTAAGTTTGGGTTAAATGAACGCAAGATGTCCTGATAGCGCTGGCCATTTTCAGAGTTTGGATTTCCAACTACCTGTGCAAAAAGTGGAATATTATTGATAGCAGGAATCGCTCTTGTTCCGTCGTCAAAACCTAAGAAGTCTAGCTTCCCCCCTGCATAATTGAGGTAGTCTTGATTAAAGTGAAAATTAGGGTTGAAACCTCCAGAAACAAAAACACTGGTTACTTTTTTGTCTGCAAAACTCTTAAGGCCGATATCGATGATACCACCTGAAAAATCGGCAGGTAACTCGGCAATAAAGGTTTTATTGACGATGAGGTTGTCGATCACGTTGGTCGGGAAGATATCCATTTGCAAGGTATTGCGGTCGGGGTCAAGACCCGGGATGTCCATGCCATTGAGAACAGTTTTGTTATAGCGGTCTCCGATACCGCGGATAAATACGTATTTACCATCGGCTACTGATACGCCCGTTACGCGGCGCATAGCAGAGGCTGCATCGTTGTCACCGGTATTTCGGAAGGCTGCGCTGGAGATACCGTCGATCATGTTCGGTGATTTGAGTTTCATGCTGAGCATAGCACCTTCGGTATTTTTCTTTTGCTCGCGCTTGACTACAAAATCTTTGGTAGTCTGAACTTTGGAATCAAGGCCAAACGCATCCAATACCGTTACTTGGTCAGCACTTACGGCTACCTCAGCGAGGCTATCGGTTTGGTATGCTGCCATTTTAAATTGGAGGGTATAAATACCAGGGGCGCACTTGAGCTCAAACTTACCTTCAATATCGGTAATGGTCAAAAAAGTTGTCCCTTTGGCCTGAACTTTAACGCCTTGAATGAACTCTGAGTTGCTTAAGTCAAAAACACTTCCTCTAATAATGCCGGTTTGTGCAAAGGTGTAAGTACTGATACAGAGGAGTAGGAGGAGAAAAATTGATTTCATGATTGCTGTAAAATGCTGTTAAATAAGAAAACCCGCAGTGAAAACTGCGGGTTTTTGAATCAATTGATAAAATTAAAATGCAAGGTTACCGCTTACGCCAGCCCAAGTCCAGCTTGCGAATGCACTTACATTTGCACCTACTGTGTTTGCACCAGCAGCAACATCTGTAGCGTGTACAGCTGTGCCAGCTTTGAATACTGCAGTTAAAGCAACACCTGCAGGAAGTGTAACTTGTAGGTTACTGAAGGTTAGGTCGCCAGCAGCGAACGTTGCATCAGAACCAGATGATAAAGAGAAGTCACCACGACCATCAGTAGCTGGGTCAGGGAAACCAAAGAAATAGATGTTATTGAAGTCACCACGTGCAGAAGAACGGAAGTCACCTAATTCAGAAGCATCATTACCTTTTACTGTACCATTAGTTAATGTATGACCAGCAAGTAATGAACCTTCAGGACCATCAATTTCTAAAGCGTGGTCAGTTTGGTCACCACATACAACGATGAAGTTGTTAAGTGTACCAGCCCATGATTGGTCTGTATCGATTGCGTCGTCACCTGCGTTCCAAACTAAAGCATTTGTTACGTTTACAGTTCCACCAAAAAATTCGATACCGTCATCTTGGTTAGCGACTACTTCTACGTTTTCGATAACTGTACCGTTACCAACACCACCTAAAGTAAGACCATTGATTTCGTTACCTTCACCGATGTTTGCACCACCGTGACGGATAGAGATAAATTTAACAACACCTGAGTTGTCAGCAGCGTCAGAACCACCGTAAAGACCATTCGGGTCAGATGCAGGGATACCTTCGATCTGTACAGATGCAGCATCTGCAGAGATAGGAGCATTACCCATGATCATTAAACCACCCCAAAGACCACTTAAAGTTGGATCTAAGTTCGGGCTAGCGATTTGTCCTGGTTGAATTTCGTCAGCGATAGAAGTAAAGATGATTGGAGCTGCTGCTGTACCTGCTGCGTTGATTTTAGCGCCACGGGCAATGATAAGCGCAGTTGCATTTGCACCTGTACCAGCTTGTCCTTTGATGATTGTTCCTGGCTCGATCGTTAAAGTAACGCCGCTTGTAACAGCAATACGTGAACCTAAGATCCAAATTTTATCAGCTGTCCAAGTAGTGTTGGCAGTGATGTTCTCAGTAACAACTACTTCGTTTTCTGCCGGAGCATACACACAAGATCCGTCGTCTTTTTTGGCTGACTCACTGTAGTTAAGTGCAGTTGGGTCAGTACAACCTTGCTTCTGACAGCTCGAGAAAGAGAGTGTAAGCGCTGAAGCGGCTGCTACAAGTGTTAATGTTTTTTTCATCTTTTTAAGTTTTTAAAATTTGTTGAGACAAAATTCTGCAAACTATTCTCTAAGATGATTAAAAGAAAGTTATCCAATCTTTAAAAATTGAAAGCCTTTTGTTAAGCCATTGTTAAACCAAGGAAGACTTAGGCCGGGCATAGGCAAATCTTTCCAGAAGTTGAGGTTGTGCATAGCCATCTAAGCCATTGATAGTAACAACTTTACCTTTGTCTAATTGTAACCAGTTGTCGGAACTGAGCAATTCTTCTTCGTAGAATACGGCCTCGATAGACGCAATGACATGTATACATCCATTTTCTGCTATGAGGTATTCATTGACATATTTGCACAGCAATTTCACAGGGCTTCCTTTTACAAAGGGTACTGGGCAACCCCCATGGTATGTGGCTTCTAGGTTGGTCATGTCGAACTCACTGACATCTTCTGGATAATTTGCTGAGGTATGATGCGCATCGGCAATCTGATCAGCTGAAACATGATTGACTGAAAAATAACCATATTCTTTAATGTTCTTATAGGTATGCCGGGGCACAGTAGTTGGGCGCAAGATAAAACCGATGAGTGCGGGGTCGCTACCGAGGTGTGTGACGCTCGAAAAGATGGCCACGTTGGTTTGGCCTGCGTTGTCTATGGTTGCAATAAGGTTGGCAGATTTATAACCGGTGCAACTATTAATGAGGTTGAGGCGCTCAATGCGGCCCATTTTTTGGATTTCAGGGCGGTCTATTCGGATCAAGGACATATTAGACTGTTTTTATTTACAACAAGCCGATCCTAGAATGGTTTGAAGCTCGGTATCAAAAAGAACAAACCGAGTTGAACACTGAAGAGCTCTACTAGTTGATAATCGATAAGTGCTTGTTTTTGGTATTTGGCACTGAGTTGCAAACCGAAATCTTTGTTGAAAAAAAAGGTAGGACTCAGACCTACCTGCAAATGCAGCATGTCGTCGCCGCGCAATAAAAAGTTGTCCTGAAGTTGGGCATTGCGCAGGTGGGTAAGCCCAAGGCCCAAAGAACCATATAGGTAGAAGGAGCTGCGCCGATTTCTAGTGATACGCAGCAGGTCCTGGCTAACGGTCAGGTTACCATATAAAATTCTAGAATCAGACAAATTTGTCCCTCCGAAATCAATACCGTAGCCGTGGTTTTGTTCTGACTTATAGAGCCCCAGCGTGTAGGATGAGGCCGTTTCTTGCATGCCTTGTGCCGCTCCAATTTGCAGTTGCCCAAACCAGGCATTCCAGCTCCGGGCAAAGGTTTGTGCCTTCGTATTGAAGTTGATCAAAAGAATTAGGCCAATAAAATAGAACCATTTCATTTGCTAAAATTAGAAAAATGGTGCTGAAATCTAACTTAAATTCACATAAACATACCAACAACGTAAAAATTTTACGTCTATCGGTGCTACCTTCGTAACAAATCTTTAAGTATGACCTACGCTTCTTTAATTTTACTTGTTCTCGTTCTCATTTTATTGCTTGCAATTTACTTCCGACTCAACAAAGTAGTTGCAACAGACAACCAAGAGTTGATCAAAACCATGCTGAGTGCCCAATTCAAAGACAACCGCCAAGAACTTTCAGAGGCGCTGCGTCAGAACCGGGAGGAGCTCACTGCTGGTCTAGACCGCCTCACGCTCAAGTTGGAAGAGAAGCTCACGCTCATTACGGAGGGCCTCAATAAAAATGCCAAAGATAACCGTGACGAACTTACCAATTCACTTAAAAACTTCTCGGATACCATGTCGGTCAAGCAAGGGGAGCTAATGAAATCTACAGAAGAAAAGCTCGAAAAAATGCGCCAAACTGTTGACGAGAAGCTACATAAAACCCTTGAAGAACGTTTGGGACAGTCCTTTAAACTAGTGTCTGATCGGTTAGAGGCTGTTCAAAAAGGTTTGGGCGAAATGCAAACCTTAGCCAATGGCGTCGGCGACCTCAAAAAAGTACTCAGCAATGTCAAAACCAGAGGGGTACTCGGTGAAATACAATTGGGTAATATCCTAGAGCAAATTATGGCGCCTGAGCAATACGCCGCTAACGTCAAGACAAAAAAAGGTTCGAATGACCACGTTGAATTTGCGATCAAACTACCTGGCAAAGACGATCTCGGTCAGGAAGTCTATTTGCCAATCGACGCTAAGTTTCCACAAGAGGACTACGTTCGCCTCCAGACTGCCTATGACACCGCTGATTTAATTGGTATAGAGGCCGCCAATAAAGCGCTGGCCAACAGCATCAAAAAATTCGCCAAAGACATCCGAGACAAATACATTGATCCACCGTATACCACAGATTTTGGGATCATGTTTCTACCAATAGAAGGTCTATTTGCCGAGGTGGTGCGCCAGCCAGAACTCGTGGCCATATTGCAACGAGAATACAAAATCATTGTCACGGGCCCTACAACTTTGGCTGCAATGCTCAATAGCCTACAAATGGGTTTCAAAACCCTCGCCATTCAAAAACGTTCCAGCGAAGTATGGCAAATTCTAGGTGCGGTCAAAACCGAATTTACTAAATTCGGCGGCGTTTTAGAAAAAGCCCGCAAGAAAATTTCAGAAGCCGACACCGAGCTCGAAAAATTAGTGACAACACGCACCAATCAATTGATGTCCAAACTCAGAAAAGTGGAGGAGTTACCTACTGCAGAAAGCAACCAGTTACTAGATGGTCCGCTAGAAACCTTCGATGACATTGATGATACGGAGGAGTAGGCCACAACATGGCCAAAAAATTAACGCAGCAAGTATTCGGAAGCATTGAGCACTGGTAGTTGTGCTGCCTTGAAATCTTTTTTGTTGCGTGTTATGAGCACCTGAGCACCATGTGTTAGTGCAGTAAAATATTGAAACCCATCCTCAATATCCTGAAATTCAGAGGCCAAAGCAAGTTCAATGGTTTTGTCATCAAGCGGTAAAATACTTACCAAAACTTTGAATTGCTGTAAGTATTTTTTCGCAGTGGCAACCTGGTGATATTTGGAGAGGGCATAGCTAGCGTTGGCGAAACTCAAGGCAGAGATTTGCAACTCAATTTGTCCCTGATCAGCTAAAGTAAAGAGTGCCTGTGCATCTTTGTAAAAAGGGTCGCGCTGCGCCAATAAATCAATAATGATATTGGTATCCAAGAATACTTTTTGCATCAGGCGTGCTTTTTTTCTTGATACTGACGATAAGCATCCTTTTCGTCAGAATAATTCGGGATAATGCCTGTTAGCGCCGCAACTACAGGGCTCACCGCAGTATCCTTCGTTTGTTCTACAGTCAAAGATTGTAAATAGGCCTCGATGAGTTTAGACAAACTCAGGTTTTGCTGCTTGGCATACAGCTTGGCTTGTTCGATGGTGCCTTTTTCTATATTGAGCGTGAGTTTGGTATGCATGGCGATTTGTATTACGTACAAATATAAAAAATAATTACGTAAGACTTCATCCCCTTGAAATAATTGCTTCGATTTCATAAATGAAAGATTTGATTCTTCAACTCATGATTTGAAAAATTATTTGAAATGAAATGAAAAAGGCCTCACACCTCTACAGTTGCTTTCTTAGATTGCCTATACAAGAAACTTTCGTAAATGAAACGCTTTGCAAAGCGTACTTGCTTGTCTGAATTGATGAGCTTCTTGTACACATTGGCATTGACGCCAAAATATTCGTAGCAAGAGCCATCGGTAAAGGTAATCTCCAATAAAAGACCTTTGTGTCGGTAATCGGCAATACCACATTCGTGAATGGTCCGATGGTAGTCTGCCAACTGAGCAGCTTTGGTCTCGGGGGCAATACTCACCAAAAAATGATAGCCATCTACCACTTGGCGTCCCATTTCTTCGGCTTGCGCTTTGAGTGGGTCACCATCCTGAAATTTATCGGGGTGCCATTGCTTGACAAGTGCACGATATGTTTGCTTCAGCGCTGCAAGTTCAATTTGGTTTTCAATTTGGAATAATTTTTTGTAGTCGTTGATGCGTTTCATGGATGTGTTTGAGGGCGCAAAGGTAGCGATATTAATGCTTCAGCCAAACCAACTGAACTTCTTCAGGTTCTTGGAGTCTTTCGGCTAAACGGTAATAGCGTTCGGCAAGAGTAGATAAATAATCTTGCGCTCGCTTGCCTTGGTCATTGAGTTCTTGGAGCTTGTCGATATGCCAAAATTTGACCAAGTGGTCGATGATATGGGCGTAATCTAAACTGGTGTACACCCCGATTTGTTGGGTAATATTGGAGTAATTATTGTAATTGTTGTGTTGGGTACCGAGGTCCATGAGGCTGGCAGGCATCACAATTTTTTTCTTCATCATGGTCATGAACGCCGTGAGGCCACCATTCGGATCGATTTCCATGATTTTACTCATGAAAAACTTGTAGGCGCGCTCGTGTAGCGCTTCTTCGCCCGCAATGGTATTACAAATTTTAGTCAAGATGCTATCGCCTGCTTTGGTAGCGAGTTTGCCAGTATTGACATGAGAAATCTTGGTGGCACGCTCTTGAAAAGAAGTGTATATGAGTCCGTAATAGGGGTTGGCGTCTGTCCTTAAATCTACGCCGTTGTGTATCAGTTGCTGTATACTTTGTTCCACCGCGCGCATGTCAACGCGTCCACTTAAATATAAGTACTTATTGAGTAAATCGCCATGACGGTTTTCTTCGGCTGTCCAGAGCCTAGACCAACGTACCCAAGGTCTAGAGCTATACACATTGCGCTCTTCATTGACCCCTTCCAACAAATTGAAAAAAGTCTGGTAGCTCGGCAACGCTTCTTCGGTAATCATGTTGCCAATCAAAGAAACCAAAACGGTATCTGGCAAATTAGCCATCCGTTGTTGCAGTGCTTTGATGGTATCAGGAAAGTCTTGCTGCGATAAATCAGGTAAAAAATCAGCGGGTTGCCAAGACTCAGCGGGCACGTTCATTTTGTCGTCAATGAAAGCCCCTACTTCGGGTTCAATGGCTTTAAGTACTTCGAGTTGGTGGGGTAAAACCATTGGTGCGGGTTGCTGAAAAGATACAAAAATACATCAATCCAAGAGAATAATTGAAAAATAATGATGCTTTGAACAGATGCTTCATAAAAATGTGTGTGTCCCCTTGTTGCAAGGCTTCCAAATAATAATCGGAAAGCAAAAAAACAATCGAAAATATCAGGTGTTTCTCTCTTATGATCCAAATTGCCTACGACCCTATCTATGCACATGGGCGGGTAGGGCAGAACGTTTCATGCCTATTTAATGCAAAAGTGCAGGGATGGTTACAAATGGGATTACAACCCATAATTCTTGTGTAATAAGTAAGCTGTATAAAAAAAATAAGTGTAATGAAAAGGGGTGTTTGATCAAAAATTGTGTGAAGAATTCAAAATTTAAGGAGTCAGAAATACTCGAGATATCTAAACTTTAGGATACTAGCAGAATCTGACCCCTATTTGAATAACTAATGAGAGGAATAACTACAGACATTTTTAATCTTTTTTTCAGAAATATATAATGTATCAAAAGTGTATCAAAAAATGAATTAAGAAACCCTAGATTCGGCATACACCCGAGTATAAATTCATTAAAAAACCAATAAATATTTTAAATTATGAGTACTACCTTCAAATGCGGAAACTGTGGAAATATCCAAGAGTCCAAAATCTTTTCAAATTGGAATTATGATCAACGTCAAAATTGTAGTGTTTGTGGTCCTTTGTGCAAGGAATGTCACTCCACAAGTTTATGGTCTTATGGCGAGTGCAAAGGTTGCGGAAAGGACACGAAAAACGAAAAGTATAGAAATGGAGATTGGGAATAGTATATTCAATACAATTCAACATCTTTCAGTTCTTCTTGATTTTCGGCTTTGAATTTGATACCCTCTCGAGTAGACCAATTAATTCTGAAGGAATCGATATTTCTATCAATTACAATTTTTGGCCAAGTACCAAAAGTTCCGTCACCAAGGGTAGAGCGGCCAGCGCTGAAATTGAATGTTTGGCCGTTGACCTTGCAAGTCATTCTGTGGACTCGCCAAAACACTGCGGGAACTCAGCAAGAAAAGCAGTACAAACAAAATAAATACAACAAGCGCGCCGTGCGGATTTTCTTGAGCTTTGTTGGCAGCGCGGTATCGGGCGGGTAGGGCAGAACGTTTCATGCCAATTTAATGCAAAAGTCTAGGGATGGTTACAAATGGGATTACAACCCATTATTCATTACGTAGTAAGTAAGCTTCTCTAAAAAAAAAATAATTGTAAATTCGATTAAAAAAAATGCGATTTATTCCTTTCTTGATTACCCTTTTCTTTTTTACTCCTCTTTATGCTCAGTCTAAAAAAGAATTTATTGAAAATTTACAGTTTCAAAATGATAGTCTAAAAGGTATTTTAAATACCGAACGTGAATTATCCAAAAATTCTATTGAGGAACTCAATGCCAAATTGGTGCTTTCCAATCAGGAATTCCAAAAGTCTTTGACCATTATTGAGTCAATTAATCAAGAAAAATTATATAAAGATTCTGTAATTTACAATTACAAAAGGTTGATTTCAGAAAAGAATAACTTGGTTGAAGAATTAAGAATTAAAAATTCGAAATTTATTGATTCAATAGAAAATTTAAATGAATTAGTCCGAAATTGTAATTTGTACAAATTAGAGTTAAATGAAGAAAGTACTGACCCCGAAACTTCCTCAGTTAGTATTTTAGATTTAAAAAACACCCCTCAAGGTTTTGTTTTAAATGATACTTTATATTCAGGCAGTGTTCATAATACAAGTTATAATAACAGTTCAAAGGATACTATATTATTAGGCTCCTTACAAAAAGGATTAAAAGATGGCATATGGTTAGAGATTGACCGTGATTACGGTCATGGAATCTCGATTATAAACTATAAAAATGGGATAAAAACAGGCCTTGAAATCGAGATGGATAAAGACATCACTGATATGGAAAAAACACCTCATGAATTATATCAAATATTCAAACAAATAACTGACAATGTTTCTTTTCTTTATTTTATAAACAATATATACGGTTATTCGATAAGTTATACGCTTACAAATTATTTAAATGGAAAAAAAACCGGTGAATATATTGATGTATCATGGGAGAGTTTAATAAAAGGTAATTATTTAAATGATCTCAAAGATGGTCAATGGTCTGAATATCAATTTTATGACCATCAAGATTTAGTGGAATATTTTGAAATAGGTAATCTTACTCCTCAAATTTCAAAAACAAGATTTTGTGAAATTCAAAATTATAAAAATGATGGAAAAGATGGGATTTATGAAAGTTACTATTCAGGTTTAATATCTCGACGTATTTATTATAAAAATAATGAATATGATGGAAATTATGAATCATATGATTCATCTGGAAACCTAGAGAAACTTGAAAAATATTCAAAAGGAACTTTACTCCAATAAATTTGAATTGAGTAAATAATGATTTATACAGTTTGATTTTATGTGGGTTGAAATTTTAATTAAATATTACGTTCTATAAACGCTTCAAAATGAAAACTATTTACCAACTTCTTACTGTTATAGTTTTAATTTCTAGCTGTAAATCCGACGAGGAGAAGATCAAGGAAGCTAATATTCAAATTGAAAAATTTGCAAAGGAAATCTCACTTCAAAATTTTAATGCGGCCAATGCGATTTACCCTAAATTCAAGGAACTTGAGAAATTTTGGAGTTTAAACAATTTCAAAATTGATAATACAACCGTAGAACCGGATGGTAGTATAAGTGTTTACGGCAGCTTTCATAAATACTCAACAAAGTTAAGAGAAGATGTGAAATTCATACTTAAGGATGATGGAAGCGGGTTAAAAATCATAGACTCAAAAGGTCTTTCAAGTTTTTACAATAGCTCGTTATTCGAATACTGCAAGAAAAAGGGATACTTGTCATCAGACAATCAGAATGAAAATAACATCGATTCCGATATCAGTATTGCTAAAGTCTGCAAAGAACACTTACTTGATCTTCAACTTCTCGTTGGTAAATGTGCACGTTATGTAAACGAACACGTTGTAATGAACAAGCAACAAACCACTATTCAAGCTGGATACTTTGGTGATTCATATAGTGGAACTATTTCCATCACTAATAACACAGGTTTCGATCTAAGCAATGATTCATTTGATTTTAAAATCTATTGGTATAAAAATGAATTACAGACAGATGCTCACAAAATCGAGTTTTTATATGACATTAGCGCTTTTAACACCGTCAATCATCAGATTCATTACGGCAGTATAGCTAGTCGTGCAAAAACTTTTCGCTTTGGAGCCACTTTAAAAAATCTAGAATTGTTCGCTCAAGAGGTAGTCCAAAAACTTGAGTATGCTGAAACTTTATAGCCTTTAAATTCAATCCTTTAGATTTCAATTCCTAAGTAAGCTTTTCTAAATAATAAAGCGTTTTGAAATAGGGTAGTTAAGCAAAATTTGTGTGAAGAACAATAAAGTAAATCCAAACAAACCGTCCATCCTCTTGTTTTTATTGAAATGAAAAGAACCTCTCTTAACGATGTGCAGGAGTTAGCGGACTTGAATGACCTCAAACTGATCGTCAAGGACAAGCGCGTGGCCAAGCGGGCCGATGCCAAAAAAGAGCGGCGCAATCGGCATTATGTGAAGGTCTTGATTAAGTCGCAATTGAATAACCTAGACTGAGTTGCTCCATTTGTATTCCCCCCTTGAAAATTTGAAGTGAAAACTCCATAAAAGCAAAAACCCTAGAACATTGATACATTCTAGGGTTTTCTATTTCCTACAGCCATATAGGACTTGTAAATGGCTTCAGTTATTGTTTTATTAATAGTGTTTGAATTGGGTGGCCTTCAATGTTCAGCACATAAACTCCATTTGATAAAGTGGATAATTCTATTTGCTCTTGCGTTTTCGTGAAAACTCCATTTTTCACGATTCTACCAGTGTTATCCTGAATGGCAAATTTTATATTCACGAGTTTTTCCGAAATATTTATCGTGACATCATTGCTTGTTGGGTTTGGAAAAACGGAAATGAATTTATAGATATTATTATCTTCAATTCCTAAAACTGGTCTAAAGGTATTAGATTGTGACGCGTTGTAGGTGGTTGATTTCAAATTATTGACGCTATTTCCAGTTAATTGGGTAGCTGTACAAGAATTATTCCATTGAGTAATTACTTTATAATTTGCTGTTGACGACCATGTTGAATACGCTGGATCAGTTATTGATTGTTGAGTTCCAGAAACACTGTTAATAACTTGCCAATTCCCATTATTGAAATTATCCCTCAATAGTAGATATTGACTTACAGGGTTAATCGTTTGGTCTATACCATTCTCGATAGTATATAGTTGGGGCCAAGTAAAGGTTCCGTTGTTGTTAGTTATAAAAATTGTATTATGGTAATTGCTTAATGGACTCAAATTTCCACAAGTGTCTTTCCATTGAAGTTTGTATCTGTAAGTGCCTGCGTTCGGATCACCTAAACTCCAATAGGGGGATGAAAAATACAAGGTCCTAAAAGTATCTATAAACTGACTCAAATCGTTAATAGATATGCTTCCTAGGGGCATGTAAACATCGGTTTGTACCTCTCTATGAACGATAAAACTGTCAATTGGCTGATTGATAAAAACAGACTTATCCCAAACAATGATGTTGTGTTGTGACAGTGAATCTACAGTTACTAGGCATATCGATGAAGGTGTAAAATCAGGTTGTTGGATAAAAATGACTGAGGTGTCCTCACAATGATTTGAATCATAAACAATACCAATGTAAAAACCAGAGTTTAAGCTTGATGAATTCGGCCCGGTTTGACCATTACTCCAAATATAGCTGTATGGAGGAACTCCACCCAATCCTTGTATTGTTGCTGAACCGCTCGAATCTCCGAAACAATGGACATTCGAAATGGATAAAATGGATGAACTTACCGAAGCTTCAGTATTGCAGTCAAAATAATGAGTTAAACATACATCTGGCTGCCCATTTGTCGATATCGTCAGTATTCCTTCTCCTGGGTCAACATCTTGCGAACCATTAATTGAACCAGTTAAAAAGATCTTTGATCCTAGATCTTTAAGGTCTCGGGTAGCGTATGCCGCTGATTTTTCCCAAATGATGTTTCCACTATTTGAAATCCTAGAAAAATAGGATGACCCATAAGCAACATTTAGATGGGAAATTACAACCTCACAACCAGTGATAATTCCCTCTGTAGATAAATCAAATTTAACTCCACTAGCGTTGGTAACCCAATTGAAATCACCGGATGTTGTATATTTTGCTAGAAAAAAGCCGCTATTACTTAGGCTTGCTACATTGCTACTAGGATCAAAATCAATGTTATTACTTGGTGCTGTCCCGCTCAAATAAAGTGAGCCATTATTGTCTGATTTAACTTGGAATGCGTATTCCATACCTGGATTTCCAATTTTTTTGGCCCATAAAAAATCACCATTTTCCGTGTAGCTTGCAAAAAATGCGTCATAATCATCAACGTTGGATGTAACGATATTTTGCGGAGTACCAGGGTCGAAATCAACAGAATTAATGAAATTCCCGGCAATATACATTTGATTGTTATTATCAACTGAAATAGAATATATTTCCGAACTGCCGTTCTGAGCTCCTTCAAGGATATGAGCCCATATTAGGTCTCCTTGAGGAGAGTATTTAGTAAAAAAACCGTTAAAATTAGCCCACAGATTATAGATGTTGGGACTAGGATCAAAATCTATTATTCCATTCAAGATACCTGCAAAATAAATATTACCAGCGTTATCAATAGCCAATGAGTTTCCAAAAAATTGATCTAATCCACCTAAGTTTTTTGCCCATACTAAGTGTCCATTGTTGGTATACTTTGCAAAAAATAAATCAGGACAACAGTTTGAGACTGAGGTAACGTTATAAACTGCCGCGGATGGATCAAAATCCATTACGCCGGAAAACTTACCAAATAAAATGATATTCCCTTGATTATCAATTTTTAAGTCAACTAACTCATTGAAAGTAGAACCAATTGTTTTAATCCAAGAAAGTTGCCCATTTTGATCTTGTTTTGCAAAAAATATATCTTCACCTCCAGTTGATGAAACTGTTGTACCATTGATAGAGAAATTTCCTGAGAAATTTCCTCCGGTATACAAATCGTTATTATATATTTCAAGTTGATTTGCATAATCATTTGCTTCACCGCCCCAATTTTCCACCCATTGCAGTGATTGGGCCTTGCCATGAAGATACAAGGAAATCGAAAAGACAATTAGTACTAAAGTTTTACACATTTTGTAAGTGAATATTTAAAAAAGAACATTCAAATATATTGAATAAATGAATGAAAAAAGAACATTTTAGCTAGACGTTCTAAAAATCACAATTCTAATTTAAAGCTAGCTAAAAATAAGTTTTGCGTTCAAATGTTAAATGAATAGACTAAAAATGCATTTTTTTTTGAATAGACGCGTATTTCAACCAATTCAAACTAATGTTAACTTCAAGTTGACTTAAGCTGTCTGTTAGTTGAGTATAAGTTGAGTTTGAGTTGGTGTTCTCAACATGGCCGGTTTCTCTACAAAAACTCCATAAAAGCAAAAACCCTAGAACATTGATACATTCTAGGGTTTTCTAATTCCTACAGCCATATAGGACTTGTCTTAAACGAAGCGT
Source organism: Crocinitomicaceae bacterium (assembly GCA_044372045.1). GTDB lineage: Bacteria > Bacteroidota > Bacteroidia > Flavobacteriales_D > Crocinitomicaceae > UBA952. The sequence continues at coordinate 1,337 of JBILSN010000017.1, read as the reverse complement.
TTTGCGGTCTGGACGGGTTGTCCATTCTAGTGTTTTCAAGGGTTTCAGAGCGTTGCTTAAAAAAACTCATAAAACACTATAAAACAAATAATTACAAAATATTTTTGAAGAAGAGCAACTGTTGAAAACAACTTAGGCCAACATAATCCGTCCACGAATCCGTCCACGGTTTTGCGTAACTTTGTAGAAAGATATTAACAATGGTAAAGTTCTATTTGAGGGATGTAAACTCCCTTCGAAAATCAAGCATTCAAATGACAGTTTTTTACGACAATCATCGGGTTCGGATTTCGACAGGGATATCAGTGGACCCCAAACTGTGGCTTGAAAAGAAGCAACGTGTAAAAGTAACTATTGATAACGAAGAATCCAACACCATCAATGACAAATTAGATCAGTATGAAATTGTCATGGCTTCGCTATTGAAAAAATACCGTGACGAAGACTTTTTTCCGAGCCCTGAGGTCATCAAAGCCGACCTCTTGAAACTCAATAAGGTGCCCAATAAAAGCCGTAAGGCCAAGAAATTCTGGGATCACTTTGAAGACTTTGTGGCCGAGAAGCGCAAAATCAACCCTGATGTCCGCCATTACCATAACGGCTTACGCAAGCATTTGTTGAATACTGAAAAAATCCTCGGCCGCCCGCTGACCTTTGCTTTAATCAATGCCCAGAGCAGCAACTTCAATGAAGAGTGGATCAACTACCTTTCGTTTGTTGCAATCAACTCCGAAGGAGACCCAGGCCTAATGCCAAATACAATAGGTAAGGAGAACAAGAATCTCAAGTCCTTCTTTAATTGGTGCTTTGATAAAAACATCACCACCCGATTCAGTTTGAAGGGTTACCCAACCATCATGGAAGACGTTGATAAGATTTACCTTACTGAAGATGACCTCAATACCCTTGACAAAGCCGAATTAGAAGACAGTGCCCAAGAAATTGTCCGTGATCTATTTTTAATCGGCTGTGAAAGCGGTTTGCGCTTCAGCGACTATTCTCGCATCCAACCCCATGATATCATGCGAGATGAATTGCATATAGTTCCGAAGAAGACCAAAAAATCTGGGGTCAAAAAAGTAATCATTCCGTTGTCTGATCGCTTCAAGCGCATCTTAGATAAATACGATGGCGTGCTACCAAACTACGAAAGAAGCCAACTCACGCGTTTCAATAAAATCATTCGAGAAATTTGCGAGAAAGTAGGTATGAAAGACGAAATCAAATTCTACCGAGAAATCGCAGGAAAAACCGTCAAAGTCACAAAACTAAAATATGAAGAAGTGTCTTCACATACATGTCGCCGTACTTTCTGCACCCTCAAATTTCTCAAAGGA
>JBILSN010000034.1:0-16725 GCA_044372045.1 Crocinitomicaceae bacterium | reverse complement strand
CAACGGCAGCCAATCCATTGATGGCAGAAATTCATAATACCAAAAAGCGTATGCCACTCATTTTAGCGACAAATGAAGAAGATACCTGGCTTGCGGGAAAGCTCAGTCTTGAAAACATCATGGACCGCTCAGCTATACAATTAGAGGCATGGGAGGTCGATAAACGGATCATATTAAGTTCAAATGCAAATATTTCAACGGTAAGTCAAAGATATCAGAACCCGCAAGGCATTCAAAAAGGCTTATTTGACTAACTTTGGCATCACAATTGTATAAGGCAATCAGATGAAATATTTGCTCCTTTCGATTTTATTGGGATTGGTTTTTTCTTGCGTAGAAATCTCCGACGACCTCACGCTCAATAATGATGGTTCCGGTACGTTGCGCTACAAGATCAACTTAAGCGCAAGTAAAATGAAGGTCAATTCTATTTTAGCGTTGGATAGCATCGATGGTAAACCCGTCCCAAGTAAGTCAGAGATAAGTTCAAAAATCAATGAATTTGTAAGAATTCTCGATGCTCAAGCAGGCATCTCTAATGTACTTGTCGAAGAAAATTATACTGATTATATTTTTAAATTTTCGTGCGATTTCACGAGCGTCAAAAACTTACAAGAGGGAATCAAATTAAGTTTAGCTCAAATATCAAACAACAAATGGAGTCAGCCTTCTGAGTCATCATGGCTAAGTTGGGATGGAAATACGCTCGTACGAACTATACCAAGCTACATAACACAACAAATTAAAAACTATAAATTAGAAAATGAAGAACTGCTCAAAGAAGGTATTTATACTTCGATAGCTCGTTTTCAAAGGCCAGTGTTAAGATTTGAAAATAAGTTGGGCACAGTGAGTAAAAATCAAATGGCCGTAATGGTCAGGACCAATACTTTTGATTTAAAGGCCAATCAACATTTATTGGATAATACAATTGTATTAACGCCAAGATGATACTAAAGTATTATGCTTAACTTCGTAGTATCTAATTTATACTCGTGAATAATTCCGTCAAGTTTGCCTTACTGGTTGTTGTGTCGTTGGTTGTTTGTTCCAATCCAATCGCTCAGCATAAAGGTATTCAATCTGAACAATTACTTCCAAAAGACGCAGTAACGGTATTCAGCATCAATAATATCAGCCTTCTACAGAAAATAGCAATGGACGACCTCGTCAATTACGAATTTATGTCAGAAGTACACCAAGAATTATTCGATGGCTCAACCTCTGGTAAAACGCTTAAAGATGCTGGTTTAGATTTTAACCAACGCCTTAATTTATTTTATGGTAAAACTTTCACACATGAACTAACTGGTTTTACCTTCGGAGTTTCAGACCAAAAAGCATTGTTTGAGGTATTTGATGATTTTCAAGAATTGCAATCCTCCATACCTGGTTTGAAAATCTATGGTACCTTTTTCAATCATCTACTGATCAAAGATAACAACGCTATACTCATTCGAATAGAGCCAACTATGGATTACATCGATGAGGTAACAGACTCCATTTGGTATGCGCGCGGCAATGAAACTCCTTTTGAATTTTTTGATTCGGCACCTCAGGACGATCAAATTCTCAATGAGCAAACATTCGAAGAGGATACCAACACCAACTTTTATCCAGAGGCTTCCGAGAATCCAGCAATCAAAAATTATTACGAGTTGCGCGATAGCGTCCAAGCAGTTTTGCAACAAGAAGAGCTCACTCGCGTAATCGACGAAATTTTTGTGGAAAGCATCAATCTGCACAATACCGACGCTCGCTTTGCAGCACAATTGACCCACAATGCAGAGGGTGTTTTTTATCTAGATAATGCACGAAACCTCGATAAATCTCAAGGGCTTTGGTATTTTCAGACCTTCCTTCCCAATTTATACAAAGACTTACAAGAACTCTATGCCGGCAACGTCATTCTCGGTGACTTATTTCTCCGTGATAACCAAATTGACTTTGAAGTGGAGGCACTTTACGGCCCCTCGCTGGGAAGTATATATGCACAACTGAACGATGCGCGTTTTGATCCAAATGTACTCAAATACATCCCCGCTACAAGCCCTGCTTATTTTACTTACAACATCAATCTTGAACAAGCCTACGAGCAGGCATATCAAATTTTATTGCCTTTACTCAGCGATGAAAAAAATGCGCAAATAGCCATGAATGTACTTACGTTAGAACTCCTCAACGAATTCATCGATAAGGAGGCTCTATTTGATACCTACAAGGGAAGTATGTTTGGTACTTTCAATGGCGTGAAAAAAATCAAAACCAAAAAAGTTGTCTTTTCATACGACGAAGAAACTTTTGCATACCAAGAGCAAGAGACAGAAGCCGATGCAGACATGCCCATTTTCACTTTAGGTTTTTCCACTGCACGTGCAGATATCCCTGAAATGGTGCTCAAACAACTAGGGCGCCTGAGCTCGCGGGTACAACATTTCGAAAACTACTGGCGCATCAATAATGCTATTTTAGATGCGGCGCCATTGTATATATTAAATACAGGAAAGTTACTCATCTTTACCAATGACGAGGAGCTCGCAAGATTCCATTCTTCGGGTTACGGAAATTTAGCATTGACCAAAAAACAAAGTAAGTTAGCACGCCAAAGTGGTTCAATGTATGGCGCTATCGATATCACAAAAACCTTAGATCGCTTCCCCACAGAAGTACTGACACCAAGAAATGCAGAGATTGTCAATTCATTAAAAAGGAAATCCGGACACCTCGAACTCACCTCCTCTGAAACCACCGAAGCGCACACCACTTTTAAATTGAGTTATCGCTTTGAATCCGATGAATCAACTGGTAAGCACTTATTAGACCTCGTCAACTCATTATACCTTATCTATACATTGAATCCATAGGAATGTATCGTAAGTTCTTAACACTTGTGCTCATTGCCGGAAGCCTCGGTTTGGTCTTGTTTGTCAAGTCTTTTTTATTTGAGCAACCGAAATCACCAAATATACTCGATCGTTTACCCGCTGCAGATTTTCTTGGCAAAGTCAATATTTTGGAGCTCGCCAAAGAAAGTAGCTCTTTGCTTCAGTACAACAAGCTCTCCATGCGAGATTTCACTACTTATGAATTTTTATTGGGTCAAGGCAAGCAATATGGTCTTGATCTAGAATCGAATCTTTATCTTTTTGCCAATGAAAATGGCAATTGGGGTGCAATGATACGGTTAACCGACTCTTCTAAGATACAGCTCGGTATAGAGCGCTTATCTAAATACACGGATTTACAAGATTCAATAGTGGGTGGTAATCAATTTTATTTTATTCAAAAAGAGCAGTCGTATCTTCATTATGGTAAAGATTATGCCTTGATTTATCAGGGCACAGATTTTATTACCACACTCAATCATGTTGTATCAGCCCATTACGGTGCGCAGCAAAAGGTTTGGAAGCAGTTTTTAAGGCAAAAACAGTTTAAAAATGAACACCTCGTTATCTTTGCCAATTGGCCGAAATTAAAAAGCTATGATATACAAACAGCTATGTTTGCTCATGATAGTGATTCGCTCGGTTTTAAATTAAAAAGTTATATTAAGAAGCGCAATCCGCTTTATTTTTCGATAAAAAAAACGGGCCTTAGCTATCGCAATTACGCTCAAACAGATCATCTCATTGACATACATTTGGACATTGCGGAGTTTAAGCAACAAAAGCAAGACTCCGTTTATGTAAGATTAGCACAATTAAGCAAAAAAATCGGCTTTCCGTTTGAACGTTTTATAGCTGCTTGGAATGGTGATTTGGTTTATCAAGAGGGAGGAAGTCAAGTTCAAGAGGTGCGCTATATTGAAACAATTTTGGACGACGATTTCAACGAGACAGAAGTTGAACGGCTGCGTTATGATACGGTCCCTGGCTTTTCTGTACTTGTTTCCATGAATAAATTAGCTCCGCTATTTATAGGTAAACTCATGCAGAAAGGATTGCTTCGAAAAGAAGATAATGGTTACCGTTTTTTATATTCACCCTTGCTGCATTTTCAGAAATCAGGGCCTTATTATCAGTACTTTTCTACATCGTCGAGTCCGCCGCTTATAGGCAGTAATCAGAACCAAGTGATTTGGAAGCACAAAGGCACCAAATATTACTTCAAAATTGACAAAATTACGCGCTACGAAATTTTTGGTAGTTTACAAATTCCTATAAAGTCGATATTGAGGCGCAATCAACTCCTCTAACTCAAGCAAAAACGAATTCTTCTTGGTGTTGTTCGATATAGGACAAGATGCCTAGAATTTCATCGAGTTCTGAGCTCGTTACCAAACGGGTACGGTATTCCTTAAAATGCGAGATTCCTTTGAAATAGTTGGTGTAGTGTCGCTTCATTTCGGCAATACCTAGTTTGGGCCCTTTCCATTTGATACTCATGAGTAAATGCTCGCGGCAGGCTAATACACGTTCTGAAAGGGTGGGTCCAGCAAGGTTTTCTCCTGTTCGAACGTAATGCTTAATTTCTCTGAAAATCCAGGGATAACCAATAGATGCTCGGCCAATCATGACGCCATCGACGCCATATCGGTTTTTATAGGTTAGTGCCTTTTCTGGGCTATCGATATCACCGTTGCCAAAAACAGGAATGTGCATGCGCGGGTTGTTTTTGACCTCAGCAATTAAAGACCAATCTGCTTCGCCTTTGTACATTTGTTTACGGGTGCGGCCATGTATCGAAATGGCTTCAATACCGATATCTTGAAGTCTTTCTGCTGCATCCACAACATTTTTAGTGTCTTCATCCCAACCCAAGCGTGTTTTGACGGTTACCGGTAAAGAAGTGGCTTTGACAATTTCTTTGGTCAAGCGCACCATTTTGGGTATATCTTGGAGCAAACCTGCGCCAGCGCCTTTGCAGGTTACTTTTTTTACAGGGCAACCATAATTGATATCGATGAGATCGGGCTGAACAGCCTCGATAATTTGTGCAGACTGCACCATACTATCTGTTTCTGAACCAAAAATTTGAATGCCAACAGGACGCTCGTATTCGAAAATATCAAGTTTCTGACGGCTTTTGGCCGCATCTCTAATTAGGCCTTCCGAGGAGATAAATTCAGTATACATGAGATCTGCGCCATATTGCTTACAAAGCGCACGAAATGGTGGGTCGCTGACGTCCTCCATTGGGGCCAACAGCAGTGGGAAGTCACCAAGTTCTATATTGCGGATTTTTACCATAGGTGCTGTTAATTGACCCCCATTTTTTTGAGATATTCTTTGAGTTTTTGCTCGTTGCTGAGCCTCAATACCATTAGTTTATCGGCCGTATCTACAACGATATAATCCTTTAAGCCATCGAGTAAAACTGTTTTGTCATGCGTAATATTGACTAGGCAATTTTCTGACTCAAAGGCAAATACATTTTTACCGATAATGGAATTTTCATGTTCGTCTTTGGGTAAATGGGTTGTTAGACTACCCCAAGTTCCGAGGTCACTCCAATCGAAATCTGCCAACACCATACTCACATTTTGCGCTTTTTCCATGACTGCAAAATCAATAGAGATATCTGGGCAAGCCGCAAAGGCATCTTTTAGAAAAGTATGTTCCTGCGCGCTACCGTAAACTTCAGGTTGTGCACTAAATATTTGATAGACATCCGACTGATGCTGGGCAAGCGCGTCTAAAATGACTTGAGCTTTCCAAATAAAAATGCCTGCGTTCCAAAAAAAGTTTCCTGCTTCAAGAAATTGTTCAGCTGTGTGTAAATCTGGTTTTTCACGGAATTGCAAAACCGGACAGGCCGTTCCTTGTTGGGTGTGTTCAGTTTTTTCAAATTCGATGTAGCCATAGCCTGTATCGGGTCTGGTTGGTGCTATGCCAAGGGTAACAAGTTTGCCGTCTTGCGCTGTTTGCCAAGCGGTCCGAATAATTTGCTCAAAGCGCGTTTCATTGATAATGAGATGATCGGCAGGCGAGATGAGTAGGGTGGCATTGGCATCTAGCGCTTGAATTTTTGCTGCTGCATAGGCGATGCAAGGCGCAGTATTTTTTCTTTCGGGCTCACACAAGACTTGCTCCTTGGTTAATTCAGGTAGTTGTTCGAGCACTAATGACTCGTAAGAGGTATTGGTAAGGATGTAAATCTGATCAGTTGGAATAAATTTCTGCAAGCGCTCAAAGGTCAGCCGCAATAGAGATTTACCTATTCCCAAGACATCGATAAATTGTTTGGGATATGCAGCTGTGGAAAGTGGCCAAAACCGGCTGCCAACGCCGCCCGCCATAATAAGACCATAGGTGTTTTTACTGTTCATGAGTTGGGTTTGTAATGGCAGCAAGTGCATGGATGAGGTAAATGCGATTGGTGCCAAATTCGGTACAAAGATAACGAGTTCTGCGGAGTTCACCTTTGATAAAGCGTTTGTTGTTAAGGTAGAAGTGCGCATTTTTTGGCAGCGATTCAAGCGTTGTTTCCTGTAGCTGATCAAAAGACCGCAATACTCTGCTCAACTGAACATCGCCGCCACTAGACGCTTTGAGCCTTACAAAGCTCCTTTCTAGTGCAAGTTGCAATTCTTGTGGCAATGCTTTGCGCTCCAACAATGGCAATAAGCGTTGCCGAAAGGCGGTTTTCCATTCCAACCCATGGGCTGCAACCTTCCAGCCATATTGACGGTAGGTGTCGAGGTGCGCCAGTTCGTGTAAAGCGGTAATAAGAAAACTGTAAGGATTTAGGTCTCCATTGACCGTTATGATGGGTTTGGGCTGCGCAGGATGCGCACGAAAATCGCCAAGTTTTGTTTTGCGGCCGGGTACAATCTTGAATTGTACACCTGCTGCTAAAATGCAATCGGCCAAATAGGGGGTAAAATCTGCCGGGGCAAATTTCTGTAAGGTATCAATGAAGTGTTGCCGCTTGGTCTGCATGACCACAAAAATAATGTTTAACTTAGCGTAGTGAAAATTTTGCAACAAATAGGTCGATACGTGCTCATGCTTGGGGTGGTCTTTACTCGGCCCAATCGTTGGCAATTTTTTTGGAAGCATACACTTTTGGAAATTGAACAAATTGGCATCAACTCTTTGCCAATTGTGGCACTCATGTCTACTTTTATGGGCGCTGTAATTGCCCTGCAAACAGCTTCCAGCATGGAAAGCCCATTGCTACCAGAGTATACAGTTGGATTTATAACCCAATCGAGTACCATCTTAGAATTTTCTCCAACGATTATCTCGCTTATCCTTGCGGGTAAAGTGGGGTCCAATATAGCATCGGAAATTGGTACGATGCGCGTTACCGAACAAATCGATGCCCTTGAAATCATGGGTGTAAACTCACTTAATTTTTTAGTTTTACCCAAAATCACCGCAGCTTTTGTTTTCTTTCCAGTTTTGGTCATTTTTTCTATGGCCTTGTCCATGCTCGGTGGTTGGCTCGCCTTGTTGGTTTCCGATCTGACCACCACTGAAATCTATATTTTGGGGGTTCGTTCATTCTTTAATCCGTTTCATATTACCTATGCACTATCCAAAACGCTTGTTTTTGGTTTTTTGATCGTGAGTATTTCATCTTTTTTTGGTTATTACGTAAAAGGCGGATCACTTGAAGTGGGTAAAGCCTCGACTCAAGCGGTAGTGAGCAGCAGTGTGGCTATACTTATTGCCAATTTTATACTTACCCAACTCATGTTGCTCTCATGATAGAAGTACAACAACTTTCCAAAAGCTTTAATGGTCAAAAGGTCCTTTTTGACATCGACCACGTTTTTGAAGAGGGAAAAGTTAACCTGATTATTGGGCAATCGGGCCAAGGTAAATCCGTTTTAGCCAAGTGCATTGTAGGTCTTTATGAAGCAGATGCCGGTCAAATATTATTCGATCAGCGCAATTTTACGCAAATGGATCGCAGCGAACGCAGCAATATTCGACAAGAGATTGGTATGCTTTTTCAAGGTTCAGCACTTTTTGATTCCATGACAGTAGAGCAAAATGTGATGTTTCCGCTTCAGATGTTTACCAACATGACCAAAGCTGAGATACAAATGCGTACTGATTTTTGTTTGGACCGCGTCAATTTGGCGGGCCGCAATAAGCTCATGCCGTCAGAATGCAGTGGTGGCATGCAAAAACGAGTAGGAATTGCGCGTTCAATTGCCATGAACCCGCGTTATTTATTTTGCGATGAGCCTAATTCTGGCTTAGATCCCAAAACGTCAATTGTCATCGACAAACTCATTAGAGATATTACGCACGAGTATAATATGACCACAGTTGTCATTACCCACGACATGAATAGCGTTATGGAAATTGGCGACCATATCCTTTTTATTCACCAAGGCAAAAAGTGGTGGGAAGGAAACCGCTACTCCATTATCAACGCGAGTAATCCAGAGATTGAAAGTTTTGTTTATGCCTCCTCATTTATGAAGGAAATCCGCTCGCAGCTTCAAAAAAAAGCATAATTATTCTGTGCTTTTTTTACCAACCATTATTGTATTATTGATTTCTTTATTATCTTTGCAGCCCCAACAGGGTCTTGTGCAAACGGCATAAGGATTACATAAATTTGCGGATGTGGTGAAATTGGTAGACACGCCAGACTTAGGATCTGGTGCCGAGAGGTGTGCGGGTTCGAGTCCCTCCATCCGCACTAAGGTCTCGTTGGCTCAACGAGGCCTTTTTTTTTAATATTAGGTTTAAATAAACGAACGCATGAAAATTACACGTCAAGAAATCGATGCCCAAAATGGCGTATTAAAAGTAGAAATTGCAGCAGCAGATTACCAAACTAAAGTAAAGACAGCATTAGATAAATACCGCAAAACTGCCAAGATCCCTGGTTTTAGACCTGGCCATGTACCTGCTGGACTTATACAAAAGCAATACGGCAAGTCTGTTTTACTCGAAGAGCTTAACAAATTCACCAACGATGCAATTTATAGATATGTCATCGATGAAAAGCTTGATATTTTAGGCAATCCACTTCCAATTGAAAACGGGGTAGAGGGTAATTTTGATGCGCCTTCAGATTTCATTTTTAGTTATGAAATTGGGTACAGTCCTGTATTTGAGTTGCCCATTTCATCCAAGACAAAGATGGAATACAACACTGTAAAGATTGATAAAAAGTTGCTCAGCAAACAAACAGAAGACCTTCGTCGTCGTTATGGCAAACTCATTTCCTCAGATGTTGTTAGCGAGAAGGACATGGTCATGGGTAAATTTGAAGAATTAGATACAAATGGCGTAAAAGATGGCGGTATCAGCCATTCTACTACCATTTCTATGGAATTTTTGACCGACAAAGCGGGTGTTAAACTACTAACTGGTAAAAAAATCAACGATACCTTTGAATTAGAACTTAATTTGGTATCAAAAGGCCCAGAAGATGCTGCAGCAATGCTCGGTATCGCGCCAGAAGCCTATGCCACTCTAGATTCTAAGTTCCAATTCACCATCAACGATGTCAAACGCATGGAAATGGCTGAACTCAACGAGGAGCTTTTCCAAAAGTTGTTCGGAGATGAAGTAAAGACAGAAGAAGAAATGAATAAGCGCATTGAGGCTGACCTCGCTCGTATGTTTGAGGAAGATGCAGACCGTTTGTTTACTAAAAAGGTTTTCGATCGCGTTATCGCAGAGACCAAAATGAGTTTTCCGGAAGCGTTTTTGAAAAGATGGATCAAATCATCGGCTGAAAAACAAGTATCTGATGAAGACCTCGACCGCGAGTTTGACGCTTACCTCAATTCTTTAAAATGGCAGTTGATTCAAACTAAAATTTTCAAAGACAACAACATTCAACTCACCAACGAAGAAGTCATCAACTTTACAAAATCTTTGGTTCTTGGAAACTATGCGCAGTACGGCCTACCAGCACCAGACGACACCGAACTTACCGATACAGCAAAGCGCTTATTGCAAAACAAAGAACAAGCCAACGGAATCTATGATCGTTTAGCCGAAGCCAAACTAACTACTTTCTTCAAAAGCACAGTTACTTTGGTTCAAAAAGAGTTGGCTTATGATGATTTCGTAGCGCTTGCTCAAGCTTAAGTTTTTATAACGAATGGACTGACTTTATGCGACGTCCCAATCTAAAACCAACAATTTTTTGTTGGTTTTTTTATGCCTATAGAAATGCTCGATTTGCTTGGTCATAGCCTCTAGATGCGGCATTTTCATACTTCGGTTGGGCATCAAGGCAATGACCTCCCGAGCTGGTGCAGCCTCTAAATTGGCTATGGTTTTGATACCCGTTTGTAGTTCGGGCATTATTTTGAAATGAGCAGGAATTAAAGTATAGCCACCATTTTTATTGACCATATCAATGAGTAAGGGCAAATTCCCACCTTCGTAATCCCAATCTTGCGCAGCACTTTCCTGTTTCAATTGACAAAAATGTAGCATCTGCGTACGCAAGCAATTTCCTTTATTGAGCAGCCATGGATGTTTTTGTTGGATTTGTTCAAAGTGAATTTCTTTGGTCTTTACCTCAGGACAATACACCTGTATTTCCTCTAGATAAAGCGGAAAGCTTTGTAGCCTCGCATCTAGATGCGGCCCTGCAATTATGGCCATATCTATTTCTTTTCTTTCCAATGCATCGATTGCATCTTTGGTTTTGAGCTCTCTAATTTTGAGCTTGATATTGCCAAAGTCATTGATCCAAGTACTAAAAAGGTCTGGCAACAAATAGGCTGCAATTGTTGGTATAATCCCAATGCGTACCTCTTCTTTGACTTTTCCTTTTAATTGGTCTGTGAGTAATTTTATCTTGTCGGTTTCAGCTAGGATTTCTCTAAGAATTGGAATGAGTTTTTGTCCGGAGGGAGTGAGTTTTAGGGGGTTGCTATCGCGGTCAAAAATGGCATAACCTAAGGTCTCCTCTGCTTTTTTGATTTGCATAGAAAGGGTAGGTTGGGTAACAAAGCAGCGCTCGCTGGCTCGTTGAAAGAGTAGTTCTTCGCTCAGGACTACAATATAGTTCATTTGTTGAATGGAAATCATATAGATAGAATCTATGCAAATATAAAATAAATTGAAATAAATTATATCAAATGAGCAACTAATGAATCGTATCTTTGTTACACAGTATATAATCTTAAAATCAAATAATTATGTCAACACTAGTAGGTAAAAAATTCCCAGACATCACTGTAAAAGCTATCGACGAAATGGGCGATACTTTTCAGTTGAATGTACTAAAGCAAGCTACAGACAATAATAAGAAAGTTGTTTTGTTCTGGTATCCCAAAGACTTTACATTTGTTTGCCCAACAGAAATTCACGCATTTCAAGAGGCTGCAGCAGAATTTGAAAAACGCAATACGATTGTTATAGGTGCTTCTTGTGATACCGCAGAGGTGCATTTTGCTTGGTTAAATACCTCAAAAGATAACGGTGGTATCGAAGGCGTTCGTTTTCCATTAATTGCAGATTCTACCCGTTTATTAGCTCAAGAATTGGGTATTCTAGACTACGATATGTTCGACGAAGACAACATTGCTGGCGATAACGTCCCTTATCGTGCAACTTATTTGCTCGACGAAACGGGCATGGTATTCCATGATTCAGTCAATCACTTCCCAGTAGGGCGTAATGTTCAAGAATATATCCGCCTTATTGATGCATTTACACATGTTCAAAAACATGGTGAGGTTTGCCCTGCAAACTGGGAAGAAGGAAAAGATGCCATGAATGCCACGCGCGACGGTGTTGCAGATTATCTAAGTAATCACTAATCGTATGTTCAGCGACCTTACTTCTGACACGCTCGACCAAACTTTGGCTACAAATACCAAAGTAATGGTGCAGTACGGTGCGGGTTGGTGCGGCAATTGCAAAATCACCAAACCCAAATTCAAGCGTTTGGCCGAAAGCCATACAGACATCGCTTTTATTTATGTCGATGCCGAACATTACCCTAATGCGCGTCAGTTTGCCAATGTGAGCAATTTACCCACTTTTGCAGCTTTTGAAGGCGGCAAATTAGTGGCCGAAGCACAAGGAAATAAAATAGAAACCATTCAAGAAGTATTAGATGCGCTTACCAGTCATTAAACACCTCGTAGATTTTATTGAGCAAAACGACGAAGACTACCTTAATGAAACAATGGAGATATTGGAGTACTTAATTGAGGCACCCGGTATCAAAGACGAAGAACTCGATGTAATCGGCGAATTACTCTCTAATTTCTCAGGCGCACTCGAAGTACACAAAGAAATTCAGAATGGTGTACCTAAACGAGATGCCTTAAACGGCTTCATGAAACGGGTAACCGGATCTATTAACTAACTTAAAACCACCTTCGGGTGGTTTTTTTATGCCTATCTTTGCGGCATGTCAGATTTACTGAATAAGTTAGAAGCCATTCATTTTCGCTTCATTGAAGTCGGCAAAATGATTACAGATCCCGATATCATATCGGACATGAGTCGGTACGTTAAACTGAACAAAGAATACCGCGACCTCGAAATATTGGATGGTACTTATTTGCGATTCAAACTCTTGCTAAGTAATCTACAGAGCGCAAAAGCTTTGCTCGAAGAAGAGCAAGATCCTGAAATGCGCGAAATGGCCAAGGCCGAAATTGACGAACTCGAGCAAGCCAAGCCTATTCTTGAAGAAGAAATCAAATTGCTGCTCATCCCAAAAGACCCAGAAGACGACAAAAATGCCATCATTGAGCTTCGTGCAGGAACAGGCGGAGACGAAGCGTGTATTTTTGTAGAGGATATCTACCGCATGTATACCATGTATTTCAAAGCAATGGGCTGGAGCTGCGAAGTACTCAACTCTTCGGAAGGATCCGTTAAAGGATACAAAGAGATTTCGATGGAAATCAGCGGTGCTGGTATCTACGGCTCTTTAAAATTTGAATCTGGCGTTCACCGTGTGCAGCGCGTACCTGAAACAGAATCGCAAGGCAGGGTGCATACTTCTGCAATTACCGTTGCGGTGTTGCCTGAAGCAGAAGAAGTCGATTTTGAACTCGACATGAACGACGTTCGAAAAGACACCTTCCGTGCCTCAGGTGCTGGTGGGCAGCACATCAATAAAACTGAATCGGCGATTCGCCTTACTCATATACCATCGGGTTTAGTGGTAGAATGTCAAGATGGTCGTTCGCAGCACAAAAACTTAGAAAAAGCCATTTCTGTATTGCGCTCGCGCTTGTATCAATTGGAGCTTGACCGCATTCACAACGAACGCGCAGCCCAAAGAAAGACCCTCGTCTCTACCGGAGACCGCTCTGCCAAAATCAGAACTTATAATTATCCGCAGGGGCGTATTACAGATCACCGGATTAACAAAACTATGTACAACCTTGGTGTATTTATGAATGGTGATATCCAAGAGATGCTCGACGCACTCAAAATGGCTGAAAATGCAGAGAAACTTAAAGGAGAAACCGCATGACCAAAGCAGAACTCATCGCACAAATAAAGGACAAAGAAAGTTTTTTATGTGTTGGACTCGATCCAGATCTTTCTAAGATACCTCAACATTTACTACAAACTGAAGATCCACTCTTCGCGTTTTGTAAAGCAATTATTGACGCTACTCATGCGTTTGCAGTGGCATTTAAACCCAATACTGCTTTTTTTGAATGCCATGGAGCCGCTGGTTGGGAATCACTGCGAAAAACAATTGCATACATCCCGAAGAATTGTTTGATTATAGCAGACGCCAAGCGTGGAGATATCGGAAACACCTCATCTTACTACGCCAAAACATTCTTTGAGCACCTGCAAGCTGATGCATTAACCGTTGCACCATACATGGGTTCAGACTCCGTACTGCCATTTTTGCAATTTGATAATAAATGGGTGGTTTTGCTTGCGCTTACCTCCAATGAGGGAGCAAAAGATTTTCAATTAGAGGAAAATAACGGCAAAGCGCTATTCGAAACTATTTTGGAAAAATCGGCAAGATGGGGAAGCCCTGAAAATATGATGTACGTTGTTGGTGCTACGCGTGCTGAAGATATCGCTAGGGTAAGGGCCTTGGCCCCGAATCATTTCTTTTTAGTACCCGGAGTGGGTGCACAAGGTGGTGATTTGGATACAGTGGTTCAATATGGTGCAAATGCGGAATGTGGTTTACTTGTAAACTCTTCGCGTGCCATCATTTATGCGAGTTCAGGACAAGATTTTGCAGAAGCTGCAAAAAAAGAAGCGCTGAAGATACAAGCTCAAATGGCATTGCACGTTCAGCGCTTCAAATGGTAATTCGTATTTAGCGCGCAGCTAAATCTGTGTTTTGTGTGGATTGTTCTAATTTTCCGTATGCATCGCAACTTGCTTTGCGACCAGCTCCGCAAGAGGTCATGATCAGAAGAGTTGCAAACGCTGCTAATATGAATGTTGTTTTGATTTTCATGGTGTTTGTTTTGTTGTTGTTGCGTTTAACGGAATATATTCGCCAAAGTTACAATTTTTAAAAAAATAGCACGTTAAGTCTTGTATATTTTAGCATGCGCACTTTTATAGTTCTATTCTTTTCGTTGGGCATGACTTGCGCTGCTGTGGGGCAGACCTTTTTTGCTCTGCGAGCACCCTTAGAGTCTATTCCCAGCGCACTTTCTTCCATTGAACAAGATATTTCAATCAATTATACCGCGAAACAATGGTTGCAAAAAAATAGAGAATGGCAGTCGTTGGCCATTGCTGAAGGTTATTTTTTATTTACACTCGAAGCCGTTGGGCTAAAAGATTCCTGTCAGTATTTTCAAATTGATGTCGGCCCTTTTTTTGAAGGGATTACACTTGTAACCGAAACAGATCAACAATTTATTGATGCTAAACAGTTACAGCGCGTGGTTCAAGATTCTTTGAGTTCGCACTTAAACAACGGTCATCCGTTTACTGAAGTCAAAATGATCTTTATCTCAGGCCAAACACCTACAGCAAAAATGTGCATCATAGAAGGCCCTGAGGTCAGGTGGGGCAAGCTGGTAGTAAAGCCTGAGGGTGTCATTAAAGAAAAAGTACTTGCCAACTTGTTACAAATCGAATCAGGGAGCCTTTTTAAAGAGCAACAATTACAACAAGCCCAGTTTCAAGTTGAAGGAAGCTTACCTTTTAAATTGCGCAGAGCTCCTGAATGGATGCTTGACAACCAACAAGCGGATGTTTACTTTTACTTAGAACGCATCAAAATGAGTTCCGCTACTGGAATTATTGGTCTGCAGCAAAACCCACTAACTCAGAAAAATGCCTTAGTAGGCGAGCTCCATTTACAACTCCAAAATACTTGGCAGAGTAACGAAAAATTCTTTTTGCATTGGCGCAGTATTGCACCCCAGACACAAATGCTCAAAGCTTCCCTTGGATGGCCATATATACGTGGTTCTTCTTATGGCATAAATGCAGGCTTTGGTTTGTACAGGAGAGACACCTCATTTCTAGAAGTAAAAGCCAATCTGGGGCTGAGTTATTTATTGGCTAAAAATTGGCAATTATTGGTGCTTGTTGACTTTTGGCAATCGAATGCATTGGCTACCTCTACTTCGTCTAATGGTATAGAATCTTTTAGTACGAATTCCTACGGAATCGGGATTCAACGCCAGCAGCTCGATTTTCTGCCAAACCCCAGAAAAGGCATGCAGTTCAAGTTCAATTATCTGGTGGGTAATAAACGTGCTCAAAACGATATCCTCACCTGGCGCTTGGAACTTGCACAACGCTATTTTTTGCCAATAGCTAAACGTCAGGTGCTAAGTATCAATCAACAATTTGAGCATGTTCAAGCAACCACCATTTTCAGTAATGAGTTGTATCGTTTTGGTGGCTTAGAGCGCATGCGTGGTTTTGACGAAGATGCTTTTTTTGCTTCGACTATTGCCTTTGCAGGTTTAGAGTACCGTTATTTATTAGATCAGTACGCTCATTTTTCGGTATTTACAGATTGGGCTTGGTTAGAAAATCAAGTGCTTGGTCAACAAAATTCTATTTATGCTTTCGGCTTGGGTTTGGTCATCGGCTCGCAAAATGGTCAGTTTAAATTGAGTTATGCACTTGGGGCTGAAGTAGGCAATATCCTACAATTAAATGCGGGTAAATTACACGTTGGCTTTATTTCCTATTTTTAGGTTATGAAAATTATATTTGCAAGTCACAATCAAAAAAAAGCAGAAGAAATTCGTTCTCTCTTACCAGGCGGTATAGTCCTCTTAACCTTACATGACCTTGACTTAATGCAGGAAATTCCAGAGAATGAACCCACCATAGAGGCCAATTCTGCTTTTAAAGCAAACTGGGTTTTTAAGCATTTCGGTTTGCCTTGCTTTGCCGATGACACCGGCCTAGAAGTTACGGCTTTAAATGGCGCTCCAGGCGTGCATTCAGCCCGCTATGCAGGCGAAGCGCGCAGTGATGATGCCAATATGAATAAATTGTTGTTGGCGTTACAAGATAGCGCAGATCGCAGTGCGCAGTTTAAAACAGTTATTACTTATTTTGATGGTCATCAGGAATTTCAATTTACCGGAATTGTGAAAGGAAGAATAGGAACTCAGAAGATTGGTACCCAAGGTTTTGGCTATGACCCTATCTTTTTTCCTGAGGATCAAAATAAGACTTTTGCACAAATGCCGTTGTCCGCTAAAAACAAGTTTAGCCATCGAGCAAGAGCAACCGTGAAATTTTTGAAATTTTTAGAAGAACACATTGCGCTTTAAATTAAGCTTCTATGGTGATGGCTACAGAAGCGACATCACCGTTGATGGGCGGGCAAATTTTTATAATCTGAACTTTTAAGCTTTCG
>JBILSN010000042.1:0-5604 GCA_044372045.1 Crocinitomicaceae bacterium | reverse complement strand
CACCTCTTCCCATTTCGAACAGAGAAGTTAAGCCTGCTTGCGCTGATGGTACTGCGGTTTTGATCGTGGGAGAGTAAGTCGATGCCGATTTTAAAAGCCTCACAGTAATGTGGGGCTTTTTTTTTGTAATTTTAATACTATGGGAATAGTCCAGAAAGATGCCGTCCGAACATCCATTATTTCTTTTGTAGGAATCGGTTTGGGTTATCTGAACAAAGCGGTATTATTCGTTCTCCTATTTTCCACTGCTCAGGTTGGCTTACTTAATTTATTGATGAGTGTGGGATTGTTGTTTGCGCAGTTTGCAAATTTAGGAACCATCTACACGACTTGGAGATTTTTTCCATTTTTTAGAAATCCAGCCAAACATCATTATGGTTTTTTACTTGCAAATTTCCTTTTGGTCATTGTTGGATGCATCCTATTTTCGGGCTTACTCTATCTTTTAAAGCCAGATGTTGTTATACTCTATAGTGCAAAATCACCATTATTTTTAACTTATTTTACTTGGATTGTTCCATTGGGTATTGCATTAGTTATTTTTCATTTATTTGAAAATTATTTAAGGGGAATGGGACAAAATGTACTTCCCGTCCTGCTCCAGGATATAGTTTTGCGGTTTTGTGTAACGATATTACTTATCTTTTTTGCACTTCACCTGCTCTCGTTTCCTTGGTTCGTAGGACTTTATGTCATTATTCATTTTGTACCTGCCATTTATCTTTTAATCTATTTAATAAGAGCTAAGGAGTTAAAATTTAGTTTAAAGACCATTCAAATTCCTATCAAGTTTCGTCGCTTTATTTTATCTTATTCTGGTTTTAGTTATGTCAACTCCCTAGCTAATCTATTGGTCATTTCAATGGATGCTTTAATGATTGCGCAATTGATAGGATTGGAAGCAACTGGCGTATATACTACCATGCTATTTTTGATCAGCGCTGTTGTTTTTCCGTACAGATCTATCATGCGTGTGGCTACACCTTTGGTTGCGAAGCTTTGGAAAGAAAGAAATATAGAAGGATTGCAAGAACTTTATCAAAAGAGTTCTTCTGTAGGGCTTTTATTGGGCTTATTTGGTTTTCTTGGTGTTTGGGTAGTTATTGACCCCCTCCTTTCTATGGTACCGGCTTATCAAACTGGAAAATGGGTATTTTTTATTTTGATGCTGGGCCGTCTGATCGATATGTATTTTGGTTTGAATGGCGTCATTTTTTCAACCTCAAAAAAATACAAGATCGATTTGATATTTACAGTTTGCTTGATCGGCAGTGTTTATTTTGCGAACCTTTGGCTTATCCCTATATTGGGAATCGTGGGTGCTGCAATTTCAACGAGTTCCGCTTACTTACTATATAATTTATTAAGAGGATTTTATATTCAAAGGCACTACCGCCTTTTTCCATATCAGTTGGTACAACTTAAATTATTTTTTCTGGGCATCGTTGTTTTCTTCCTTTTTTCTTTATTAGCCCATTTGACTGCTAATTGGTGGCCAATGCAACCATTTACACAAATCATCGTCAAAGAAATAGTATTGCTTTTGGTTTTTATTTTGCCCATCTTTATTTGGAATTTGGAGCCAGAAACAGTTGGTTATGTCCAAAGCATATGGAACAAATGGCGTAGAAAACAGTTGTGATTTTTTGGGTCCAGGATTGTTATAGTTTTGAAAAACATATAAAAGATTAATTGAAAGTGATGAACCTGCACCAATTTTTTATTCGATTCTTTTTTGTTTTCTTTTTAATTGGAAGTCTTCATTTGAAGGCTCAGGAAATCACTCCCGACGATTCCTTTACTTTCGACTTGTGCTTGCCAAATGCTGTATCCAACGCTCCTTTTCAAAAAATTATGCAAGGTTTGGTGCATTCAAGTGCCCATTATCAATATGCTTTAAGTTCAGGTTTGTATTTGGGTACTGGAGCACATTATAGCTATTTAGCCATTAATGAATTTAGAGTTACTCCAAAAATATATGGCGGTATTCATTCGGCAGCGGTTTTCTTGAAAACTGGGCATGAAAAATTCTGGTCAGAGCGTTTCGGAACAGATATTGGCCTTAGGGCGGGTTGGGTGCGGAGTTATGTTGTTTCAGACGCCTTAGAAGAAGTTCAACAATCGCCACGAATTAGAGAAGGATTATACATTGAGCCAAATATCAGTCTCATTTTAACCTCTGATGTCAACCAAAGCTTCCGTCTTAGCATCGGTTATCCAATTTATGGTTATGCTTTTTCTCCTCAACTTATTGGAATTGAAGGCAATATGGGTTATGACCCAGCGGATTTTGAAGGAAACTCTAGTTATTTAAGTGTGGGTTTTGGCTACACTTATTATTTCAATGGTAAAAAAAGTACGGTAATCGAAGATTAGGTCTGTATAACCCCCACTTTATATTCGGGCAGCACCCCTTGATGGGCAGCCATTTCAATACCCATTGAAAGCACTTTTCTTGTGTTAATAGGGTCTATTATGGCATCTAGCCAAAGTCGACTCGCTGCATAATATGGAGAAATCTGAGCATCATAACGTGCTTTGATTTCTTTAAGTAACGCTTCTTCTCGTGCAGGATCAATGGTTTCTCCTTTTGCTTTTAGTTGAGCAACTTCAATTTGCAAGAGTGTTTTAGCTGCTGCGGCACCGCTCATGACTGCAATTTCAGCAGTAGGCCATCCGACAATAAAGCGAGGATCATAGGCTTTTCCACACATGGCATAATTACCTGCGCCATAAGAGTTCCCTATTATGACTGAGAATTTTGGCACTACGCTGTTTGCCATGGCATTGACCATTTTGGCACCATCTTTTATGATGCCGCCATGTTCGCTTTTTGAACCAACCATAAAACCAGTTACGTCATGTAAGAAAACTAAAGGTATTTTCTTTTGGTTGCAGAGCATAATAAAACGCGCAGCTTTGTCTGCACTGTCACCGTAAATAACTCCTCCAAATTGCATTTCACCCTTTGCATTTTTAACTACTGTTCTATTGTTGGCAACAATGCCAACACTCCAACCGTCGATACGTGCATAGGTAGTAATGAGCGTTTTACCAAAATTTGGTTTGTATTCGCTCATTGAATTGTCATCGATAATGGTTTGCAACAACGCACGGGTATCATAGGGTTTTGAGCGGTCTGCGGGTACAATGCCGTAGGCATCTTTTGGTGCTCTGGCAGGTTCAATGGATGCAACACGGTCAAATCCTACCTTTTCTTGGTGCCCTATTCGAGAGAGCAGATCTCTAATTTTGAGTAGGCATGCCGTATCGTTCTCGACTTTGTAGTCGCAAACTCCTGAGATTTCTGTTTGGGTAGTTGCACCCCCCAAGGTTTCATTGTCTATTTCTTCGCCAATAGCAGCTTTTACTAAATAGGAGCCAGCCAAGAAAATGGTTCCTGTTTTATCGACGATGAGCGATTCATCTGACATAATGGGCAAATAGGCACCGCCTGCAACACAATTACCCATGACAGCTGCTATTTGCGTGATGCCCATTGCCGACATCTTGGCATTATTTCTAAAAATTCGCCCAAAATGTTCTTTATCGGCAAAAATGTCTTCTTGCAAAGGAAGATAAATGCCGGCAGAATCTACCAAATAAATAATAGGGAGTCTGTTTTCCATGGCAATTTCTTGCGCCCGTAAATTCTTTTTACCGGTGATCGGAAACCATGCCCCAGCTTTAACAGTAGCGTCGTTGGCAACAACAATGCATTGACGCCCACTCACATAGCCGATCATGACTACCACACCTCCACCAGGGCAACCACCGTGTTCGGCATACATGTCATGACCTGCGAGTGCGCCAATTTCAAAACATTCTGTATTGGGGTCGAGGAGTGCTGATATGCGCTCCCGAGCAGTCATTTTTCCATTTTCATGGTGTTTGTCGATCCGCGTTTTACCACCGCCAAGATGTATTTTATCAAGGATTTGTTCTAGCGCTCGTATTTTGAGGCGCATTTGGTCTTCGTTGAAATTGAAATCGAGTTCTTGGTTCGTTGCCATGTGTTGATTGCTTTCCAAATATACATAGAAACCTTGTCATGTTTAGGCTTTTTCCTATTTTCATGCTGTGAACTATAAACCTCCAAAATACATGCAAGAAAGTCAGACAACAAATGCCCCTGAAAAAACAAAGAAGAACCGTTTGACCCTTTATATTTTAGTGGCAATGATCTTAGGTGGTGTCTTGGGTTCATTTGTTCATTTAAATTTTGATGCAGCTGCGGCGTTGCAATTCAGCACCTTCATCAAATTATTTGCTACTATATTTATTCGTTTGGTTCAGATGATTATTGCACCGTTGGTACTTACTACCCTCATTGTCGGTATTGCCAAATTAGGTGACCTTAAATCGGTCGGAAGAATTGGGGGCAGGGCCTTGGCTTGGTTTTTTACGGCATCCTTTATTTCTTTAATTATCGGCTTGTTGTGGGTCAACTTTTTACAGCCCGGAAAAGGAGTCAATTTATCGAATGTTGATCAAGCAGCCGCAACAGAGCTTGCTGCCAAAACGCAAGATTTTTCTATTCAACATTTTATTGAACACATTATTCCAAAATCGGTTTTTGAAGCAATGGCCACCAATGAAATATTACAGATTGTCATTTTCTCCATCTTTTTTGGTTTGGCAGCTGCTTCCATCGGAGACAACGTTAAACCAGTTATTAATGCATTAGATAAAACATCGCACATCATTCTCAAAATGGTCAATTTTGTAATGAGATTTGCCCCAATTGGTGTCTTTGGCGCCATAGCAGGTGTATTTGCGGTAAAGGATGTTTCAGAATTGATGTTTACCTACGCCAAGTTTTTTAGTTCTTTTTTGGTCGGAATAGCATCACTATGGATCGTTCTTTTAATTGTGGGATATATTTTCTTGGGTAGGCAGCTCAAAATTCTGCTCCAACGTATAGTGAGTCCGTTGGTGATAGCATTTGGTACAACGAGTAGCGAGGCGGTATTTCCTAAATTAACCGAAGAATTAGAACGCTTTGGCATCAAAGACCGTATTGTGTCTTTTATGCTGCCATTGGGGTATTCCTTTAACTTGGACGGCAGCATGATGTACATGACTTTTGCGAGTATTTTTATTGCGCAAGTCTACGGCGTCGATTTAGATACTGGCACACAACTCACCATGTTACTTGTCCTGATGCTGACCAGTAAAGGTATTGCAGGCGTTCCCAGAGCAAGTTTGGTTGTGGTGGCTGCCACTTGCGGCATGTTCAATATTCCTATTGAAGGCATCGCACTTATTCTTCCTATTGATCATTTTTGCGATATGTTTCGAAGTGCTACAAATGTCTTAGGTAATTCTGTTGCTACAGCAGTTGTAGGCAAGTGGGAAAACAAAAATGCCTGATTTAATTGTCGGTAAGAAGCGATAATAACGTTTGTTGATCCAAATCATGAAGTCCTTGAAAGGTATGGGTTTCAAACCCAAGCGTTGCATATTCATGAAGTACTTTTAACTGATTGTCTTCATCAAAGTAAGGGTCTTGTTTTCCTAAAACAAAGTCAAGTTTTTTAGTTTTTGGAAAGGTCTGCTTTTCAAGGTCTGGCGGAAACACACTAGCCCACAAAATCAATTGAG
>JBILSN010000016.1:0-52129 GCA_044372045.1 Crocinitomicaceae bacterium | reverse complement strand
TGAATACTGAATGATCTATATAAGAACCTACGCCAACAAGAACGGCGGCGAGTCCGACAAAACTGTGCAGTATGGCCACCAACTGAGGCATAGAGGTCATTTCGACTTTTCTTGCCGCGATGAATCCGATCACAGAAGCTATACCAATGGCCAGTAATATATAGACATGACCCTCGACGCCAGCGCCTAGAATAGTAGCAACAACAGCAATCAACATTCCTGCGATACCGTAGAGTACGCCTCTTTTCGCTGTTGCTTGCGACGATAAGCCACTCAAACTGAGGATAAATAGAATACTTGCGAACAAGTAAGCGACGTTTTGTAATTCTTTGGCGATGTGCATATTATTTTTTAAACATTTTTAACATTCGGTGCGAGACGACGAATCCGCCCACGATATTGATGGTAGCCACTAAAACAGCCGTAAATGATAAAATAGTCAATATATGATCAATTTCATTTTTTGTTTGCAGCAAGCCGCCAATCACGATGATTCCACTGATGGCATTCGTTACGGCCATTAAAGGCGTATGCAGTGCATGAGAAACATTGTGTATGACTTGCCAACCCACAAATATCGCCAAGACAAACACCGTGAAATGTTGAATGAATGCTACTGGGGCAGTTTGTCCGATGACCAATAATAGCAGGCCCAATACAAGTAAAGAAATGAGTGTTGATTTCAGTTTTTTGCCGGCCAAGCGTTCTTCTTTATGTGCTTGAGTTTCTTGTTTATTGGCCTGTGGTTCCTTCTTTTTAGTATCGGTATTTGTTGCAACAGCAAGTGGAATAGGGGGCCAGTTGATTTTACCTTGATGGGTAACCATTGCTTGCGACACAATCGGATCACTCATGTCAATTTTGAATTGCTCAGCTTTGCCTAAATCATCTAATAAATTGCACAAATTCGTGCCATAAAGTTGAGAAGCTTGTTTGGGGAGTTGGTTGATTTTACCTAGAATGGTGACGCCATTTTCGGTCGTAAATACCTCGCCACTTTGGGTAAGTTGACAATTGCCTCCGCTTTCAGCAGCTAAATCGACAATAACGGACCCTGGCTTCATTGCAGCAACGTGGTAATCTAACCAAAGCAAAGGGGCTTTTTTACCCGGAATTTGTGCAGTAGTAATAACGATATCGACCTCTTTTGCTTGTTCCAAAAAGAGTTGCATCTCCGCCTTAATGAACTCTTCACTCATTTCTTTGGAGTATCCGGTGGCGGTTGCGCCATCTTCATTGATATCAATTGTTAAAAATTGCGCACCCATTGAGTTGATTTGCTCTCCTACTTCTTTTCTGGTATCAAAGGCTCTAACAATGGCACCTAAAGAATTGGCTGCTCCAATGGCAGCAAGGCCTGCTACTCCTGCACCGATTACCAAAACCTTGGCAGGATCCACTTTGCCTGCAGCAGTAATTTGTCCATTCAGAAAGCGACCAAAATGAAAAGCAGACTCAATGACCGCTCGATAACCTGAAATATTCGCCATGGAAGAAAGTACATCCATCTTTTGAGCGCGCGTAATCCGAGGAATGATATCCACAGCAAACGAACTGATGCCTTGATTTTTTAAACTTTCGAGTAGCTCTGGGTTGTGTGCAGGTCGTAAGTAACAGATCAGTACAGTGCCAGGTTGTATTTGTGCAACCTCGTCTAATGTGGGTTCTTTGACCTTTAAAATAATAGCGGAATGCTGTAAAATTTCATTGCTGGTATCTACAACACGCGCACCTGCTGTGACATATTCTTCATTTGTAAAACCAGACTTATTGCCCGCATTATGTTCTATAAATACTTCAAAACCTTGTTTGATTAAGCGCTCTACTGTTTTTGGGGTTGCCGCAACGCGTTTTTCGTCCTGAAATATTTCAGCTGGAATTCCAATTCTCATTGTCTAAAATGGTTTCTTGAATATAATAACTTTCTGATAGACAAGAAACAAGATGAAAATGTTCGGAAAGAGTTCAAGATTTATACAATATTAATTACACCCTCAAGTGAACAATAAAACAAAAAACCCAACACTTTCATGTTGGGTTTTAGCTCGTGACCCCGGAGGGATTCTAACCCCCAACCGCTGGAGCCGAAATCCAGTGCGCTATACAGTTGCGCCACGGAGCCGTAGGTGTCCGGGGAGAAACTGAAATCCTAAAATAGGACAGTTGCGCCACGGAGTCATTGTTCACAACAATGTGTGGTTGCAAAAATAGGAGATTTTAGGGTTAGTTTCAAAATTTATTCGTTCTTTCGAGGTAACTCATAGAATTTGTATATCTTCGTATCACATAATATTCAAATATGAAAAAAATTACATTTTTATTCGCACTTATAGCAGCGTCATCCAGTTTTGCTCAAACAGGTAAATGGGGTGTTCAAATGAACCACGGTGTTCATTTTGGTGGCGAGCTTGGTACTGGCCTTTCTCTAAATGGTGGAGTTTCTTACAACGTTACTGAAAATATCCAAACGAAGCTTGATGCTGGTATTGATTATCTCGGAGAAGATAACCTTAACCGTCTTACGCTTCAATTAGGAGCTGATGTACTCGGTTTGGCTAATATCGAATCTAAATTCGGCTTAAACGTACACGGTGGCGTAGGCCTTTTGAACAACGGAAACATGATTTTCAACGATACTTACATGCTTCGTGGAGACGATATGGCAGCTATAACTTTTGGGATTACACCCGCTATAAAAGTAAATGAACACGTCGGTATTATTTTAGATTGGTCTTATGCCAAACTTTATCAAATCGATGGTGATCTTTCCAAGTACATGACTGGTACAGCTGGTTTTTACTACCGTTGGTAAGCAAATCATTTTAAAATTCAAAAAGGCGAGTGTTCACTCGCCTTTTTTTTGCTTAAGTATTTTATCTATTTTTTATCTTGATAGGCACTGATCCCTTTCCAATATAAAAATAGTGTAAATGCCAATAGAATATGGCTAAAATCATTTCGGTCAAACCATTGATGCAAGTTGATTTTCTGATTTTGAAAGAGTGCACTTGGCAATAGCATAAGTACGGCCATCCAAAAATATTTGAAGTTTGGATGGTAATATTTTTGGTAATAAATTCCCATATAAAACAAGGAGAACAACATGTAAATGCCGCTAATCAACGAGGGCACTACTAGACCTTTACTTTGGTCAAAACTTAAATTTATCAAGTTAAACACCATGATTTCAGTGATGATTCCACAGAAGAGTAATAGGGTAGCACTCCATCTGAAAATTTTTTTTTGCTTTTCATTTGGCCACAAGCTGATTTGGGCTAGGCTTAAAAAATAGGTCCCAACCATACCCATTAGCCATGAAGGGTATTTACCCCAGAGACCGAGGTAATTGTACAATAGGTGGCCGAATCCGCCGAGTAAAAACCCCCAACCAAACCAAAGAAAAAACTTCTGCCAATAGCTATAAAACGGATGACTTTTTGCTTTTAATCTGAGGAAAGTAGCCATCAATAGCGATATGCTAAACAAGATGAGATCACCTATGAAAGCGTTTGGTTCTAGCATATCTAGACCTAGCAAATTCCATTCAATTTTAGGAAAGTCTTGACCGATCATTTGCTTTTTTCTTTGAATTGATGTAAATTTTTAAGCAATATTTTTTCGACAAGAACTGGACTAATTCGGTTGAACAAGCTATTTAATTTACCAATAAATGTTTGTGTTTTTTTATAGCGTCTTTTCGCAATGAGCGCAAGGCAATCTTCAGCTACGGCTTGCATACTGAGTACTTTTCCTTTTTGACGGGGCACTAAAACTTGTTTGCTTCCATCTGCTGTCACTACTTCTTTGTTATGTACAATTTCTGTCATGGCGACCTGTAGCATGCCTACATGTACTTGCTGTGCATTTTCTTCTATGCGTAGCGATTCAACAAAAGAGGTTAGGGCCATTTTAGAGGCGCTATATGGAGACAAGCCAGGTAAACCGTGAATCCCGGCCAGACTTGAGATGAAAACGATACTACCTTTTGTTTCTCGCAAGGAAGGTAGTGCGGCTTGTGTCGGAAAAATGGTTCCAAATACATTGCTCTTAAAAACTTGTTCTATGACACTTGGGTCAAGATCGGCTAGATTGCCCCGACTAGAAATACCCACATTATTGATCAGTAGATCTATTTGACCATAATGATGGAGTGTATAAGCAATTAAATCTTTTGCATCTTGTGCATTTGAGACATCGCCTCTAAAGTAAGTAGCGTTAATTTGCTGCGATTGCAATTGAGACTGAACCGCTCGAAGCCGGTCTTCGTCACGGCCATTCAGCACTACTTTTGCGCCTGCCTTGCCCAATGCTAAGGCAATTGCACTTCCAATGCCTCGGCTTGAACCTGTTACAATGGCAACTTTATTTAAGAAGGATTTTTTTGCCATTTAGCGTAGTGGATATCGGGATGATGCTTGAGGGCAGTAAGGCTGTTGGTCCAGGCCATTGCTACATGAACCAAGAACGCAATCCAGATGTTGCCTGCCATTAAGGTGAGTAAACAGAGGACGAAGCCCAATGGTGCTGCCCCGATTGTTTCTTCGAGACCTTTTGGAATGTGCGTAGCCGCATATAATGCCACATTAACCGCAATAGCTAACCAAACTCCGTAGGCCTCTACTAAAGGAAACAAGAAAATTCCTCTAAATAAGAGTTCATATCCAAATAAGTAAATGGCCCAGCCCAATAAATTGAGCTTAAAGGTTTTAGCATCCCAGACCGAAGCTCTGATTTGTGGATAATTGACCAGGTTTTTAGCTTGCTTTGCTGAAAATGCAGCAAGAGGAATAACCACCAATGAAAGTCCAATACTTACAAAAAGGTTGAAAAGTAAGGTGTCACTTCTGAAATTTAAGCCGTAATAGGCTAGTCCTCTTTGGGGTTGTGTAATCATTAAATAGAGTAGAGGAAAGAGGCCCATGCTCAAAAAACCAACCCACTTGGTCATGAATATGAAACGTAGCCAAGCAATATTTGTAGGAAATTTATGAAAGTAATGGGCTTTGACTCGGTTAGATTTAGAGACGAACCAAAATACTATAAAACCAATAAGCGCCAAGTAAATTGGTGCAATGCCACCTGAAAGGCTAGGTTTTTGATCAAAAGGGACGCTTAAATAATAGATCATAAATTTATTTGGGTAAATACCCATTCTCTTTATACCAAGAGATACAATCTAAAATAGCTTCTTCGATAGGGGTATTTGGTAAATTTAATTCTTTTTGTGCTTTAGTCGGTGTGTAAAATTGCTTGACGCTCGCCATTTTTGCCATGGAATAGCTCAGTTGAGGTGGTTTTCCTTTAAGCCTAGCCATTATTGAGTTGATGGCACCTACCAAATTAATTGCAAAACCGGGAATTTGTTTGATGCGAAAAGGCTGTTGGAAAACAGCGGCCGCTTTTTTAAACATCTCACCAAAGTAAAGGTTTTCATTGCCAACAATATAACACTGTCCTGTTCGACCCATTTTCAAGGCATTTACAGTGGCAACAGCAACATCTTTTGAGTATACAAAGTTTTTTCCTCCACCTGCATAGCCCGGGAGTGTATTTTTATAGAGTTCAAGTAACATTCTTCCAGAGGTCGGCCCAGAATCAAAAGGACCAATCATGAAGGTTGGATTGAGGATAATGACAGGGAAGTCATGTGTTTGATGAAGTGCCAATAAATGACATTGCGCCATATATTTGCTATCCATGTAATCCATTTTGAATTGATTTCCTGTGTAGGGTTGATTTTCGTCTCCTGGAGCTTCCTTAGAACCATGATTGAAAGAATTAGCCGTGCCAATCTGGACCATTCTTTGGTAATTGAATTGTTGTGCAAGGTCCGCAATATTTTTAACCCCTTGAAAATTGACATCATTGATTATGGGTAGCCTCCTAGGCCAAATTGTCGTTAGGGCGGCAATGTTTATTACGTATTGGCAATTGGCCATTTCTTGTTTCAAAAAGGCTATATCAAGAATATTACCTTCAACAATTTCGATGTCGAGACCGTCTAAAACCTTAGTACTCGTACCAGGTAAAATTTGTGCTTTTACATCGTAGCCTTGTGCCAGGGCTTCTCGGGTTACACTCGCTCCGAGCATGCCGTTTGCACCTGTAATAAAAACACAATAACTCATTAAGGGCCTTACTAAATAAAATACAGTGCTCCGATAGCAGCAAGGGAGGTGAGGATAAGTACAAGTAATTGTTCGAAAGAAAGTGGTGAACGAACTACT
The DNA here is from genome assembly GCA_044372045.1 of Crocinitomicaceae bacterium. Taxonomy (GTDB): domain Bacteria; phylum Bacteroidota; class Bacteroidia; order Flavobacteriales_D; family Crocinitomicaceae; genus UBA952. The sequence continues at coordinate 45,902 of JBILSN010000016.1, read as the reverse complement.
ACAGCTGGTTTTTTGAGCGCACTCATCATGAGTCTAAGATAAACAAAAGCCCCGATAACAGATGCAATGAGTGCTAAAATTGCTGTGTAGGGAACATGAGGTACTGCCGACCACAACAAATAGAATTTTCCAAAGAATCCTGCAAAAGGAGGAATACCAGTCAAAGAAAATAAGGAAATGACTAAAGCAATTCCAATAAGTGGATGCCGCCAAGCAATGCCTTCCCAATTTGCTAAGCTATCGGTGTCGTCATTGACTATGCTATTAATGACCACGAGTGCTATAGTAGCAAATGCATAGGCCGCAACAAATAAGAACAAATTACTATTATGGGTATCGGCCAATGCAAAGATCATTAGCCCAGCGTTGGCAATAGAAGAATATGCAATGAGTCTTCTAAAGCTTGTTTGTTTCCAAGCAGTTATATAGCCATAGAACATAGAAAGTACAATAATTAGACTAACTAAATCAATCCAAAAGCCATAAGAATCTCTAAAAACTTGCCCAAATACATTAACGAGTGCATAAATACCGGCAATTTTAACAACGGTAGCCATATACATGAGTACCGCATTGGAAGCCCCATCGTAAACATCAGGGCCCCAAAAATGAAAGGGAACAGCACCAATTTTAAAGGTAAAACCAGCAAGCAGGAAAAGGCTTCCAATGATGGCCATTGGGCTTTGCCATATACCGATAGCAAGGTTGGATTGGATTTCAATCAATTGAAAACTTCCTGTTGCGCCATATAAAAGCGCGATTCCAAATAGAATAATTGCCGAAGCGAACGAACCCGTAAAAAAGTATTTGACAGCAGCTTCAGCAGATCTACTGCTTCCTTTTTCTATACCGACAAGCACATATATTGGAATGGAAAGGATTTCAAGTCCGATGAAGAACAGCATGAGGTCGTTGGGTTGCGCCATGAGTATGGCTCCACAAAGAGAGAAAAGGATGAGGGCGAGGTAGTCTCCGGTATGTTCGTTGTCTGCTGCATAACGCTTGTATCCGCCTAATATAGCGAGGAGTGTAACGGTACACAATAAAATAATGATAAGACCTTGTGTAGGTACATACGCTTCGTATGAAGACAAAGGCGAAATATAGGAGCCTTTGAAATAAGCAGCCAAGCCAGCACCCAGTAAACCTAAACTACCAATGATGATAGAAAGCAGCGGTTTTTTCTGCATGCCTGCAAAAAGTCCGATAAGACCACTGATAAAAAGAATAACGATACTATCCATGAGGTAAATTAATGAGTAGGTTGGGTAAGACTATGGGCAACAAAATCTGTGATGCAGTGTGGGGCAAGCCCTAAGTAAATAGCAGCAATGCTCAAGATCGCAAAAACGGTAAGTTCAGACCAATGTAAGTCTTGGAAAGAATTGATTTTAGTCGGGCCAAACATGGGGACTTGATATGCTTTGAGCATATAGACTGCTCCTAAAACAAGGGTAGTGCTGGCAAGAATACCTGTTAATGTGTGCGCACTAAATAAGGCTTTGATGAGGAAGAATTCTCCAATAAAGCCTGCGGTAAATGGAACCGATAATGAAACAAAGGTGAGTACGGCAAACCAGAAGCCAAAACGAGGTGCCACTTTAGCAATGCCGCCAAGTTGGTCTAATTGGTTGGTTCCTAACCGTTGTTCAATAATACCGGCAGCTAAGAATAGACCAATAGATACAATACTGTGATTCACAATTTGAACAACTGAAATGAGGTTTGTATCCCCGTTTTGAAGCATAAGCGCAGCGGCTATTAAACCGAGGTGGCTCAGAGATGCGTATGCAAATAAGGTTTTGAGATTTTGCTGACGAATTGCAATTACGGCACCGTATATGATGCCCACCAAGCCAAGCGTGATGACCGGCCAGCGCCAGAAGTCAGTTGCATTGCCGTCAAAAATAGGAAGTACCCACTTTAAAAGTCCAAATAAGGCCATTTTGAGCATGATGGCCGAAAGGAGCATGGTTCCGGCAGTAGGAGCTTTGGTGTAGGTTTCAGCTTGCCAAGTGTGAAACGGAAACAATGGAATTTTGACTGCAAAAGCCAATAAAAAGCCGCCCATCAGAAATATACTTGTGTTACCCAGTGACTGGAGATCAGCAGCTAAAAGCGCGTCATAGGTTTGCTGATTGGTGAGGTGCATTAATCCAATAACAGATAACAACATGGCAAGAGAGCCAACTAATGTGTATAGGAAGAATTGAAGCAGTGCACGAGGTTTGTCAAATGCACCAAACCAATAGAGAATGAGGAATATAGGCAGCAGGGTGAGTTCCCAAAAAATATAAAATCCGAGAATAGTATTGGTTGTAAAGAGACCTAATAAGCCAAATTGCATGAGCAGCGCTAAAGCCGAAAAGCGTTTTTCATGGACAATACTCGTGCTAAAATTGCTGAGAAAGACGAGGAAAAATACCGCATTTGTGAGTAAGATCATGGTGAATCCTAGGCTATCAATAGAGAAGCGCACAAAGCGTAGGCCGAAGTCCACGAGAAGATGCTCGCTTGGTTCAAAATAACTAACGGCTATGATGCTCCAGGCTAGCGCTACGGTACTGGCGATTAAACCAAAAATTCGCGAGATACTACCTGGTACAAACCAAGCAATAATACCAAAAACAAGGGGTAATAGAATTAGTGCCAAACTGAAAGTTTTAAAATGTAATAAGCAATAAAAGTAATCAGGCCGAAGATCATCCAAAAAAGATAGCTACTCAAGAAACCTGTTTGCCATTTGCGCGTAAGGTTGGCCGAATGCAGAATGCCATCGGCTAGGGCATAAATACCATTGCGCAGCATTTGAATGTCGACTACCTTTCCTGCAAAATCTGAAAGCGCAAGTAATGGTCTGACAAAGGCCGCATGGTAAATTTCATCGACGTATAATTTTTGAGCTGACAAACGTTCCCATCCGCTGAGTGCAGTGTCTTCTTTGGCCAGCGCCCCTTTTTTGGCATAATTGAGGTAAGCCCATATCATAACGCCAATTGCAACAGCACTGGCAAAAAGCATGAGTCCGATTGAGGTATTGAAGTCGAGGTGTACGTTGTGCACCTCAGACAAACCAAAAGTGCTATGACTAAGGTAATGATCAAACCAATGCGCTGCTCCTTTGAAGAACAAACCCGGTAGGTTGATCAATCCTCCAAAAACGGAGAGCACTGCCAAGAGAACCAATGGAAGGGTCATGCTGAGGCCACTTTCGTGGACTTTACTTTTGAGGGTATCGCCACCGCGAAAAGCACCATGGAAGGTGAGAAAATACAATCTAAACATATAGATAGCTGTCAAGGTCACGGCAATGACCAACACCATGTATACAAAAGTGTTATGATGCAGTGCTTGGGCCATGATTTCATCTTTGGAGAAAAAGCCAGAGAGAAAGGGAATCCCAGAAATAGCCATTGTCCCAATCAGAAAAGTAAAGTGAGTAACGGGCATGAGTTTGGCCAAACCTCCCATTTTTCGGATGTCTTGTTCTTCGTGCATTCCGTGAATGACAGAGCCCGAACCTAAGAAGAGAAGCGCTTTGAAGAAAGCGTGTGTGGTCACGTGGAAAAGTGCAACTGTGTAAGCACCAAATCCTAGCGCCACAAACATAAGCCCTAGTTGCGAAACAGTAGAGTAAGCGAGTACTTTTTTGATATCGTTTTGACGAAGGGCCATGAATGCAGCAAATAATGTTGTAGCCAGCCCGATATAAAGCATAATATCTTTAGTGAACGGAGCAAGTTCAAATAAGAAATTGGATCTTACCGTGAGGTAAATGCCGGCTGTAACCATTGTAGCTGCGTGTATGAGTGCAGAAACTGGTGTTGGGCCTGCCATGGCATCGGGAAGCCATGTAAATAGTGGAATTTGTGCGCTTTTACCCGTTGCAGCAATAAATAAGCTCAAGGTGATAAAAAACATTGCGCCTCCTTGTAGCGCGGTATTTTGCTGAACAGTGGCACCAATTTGAAGAAATTCTAGGGTGTTGAACTGCCCAAGTAGCATAAATATAGCGAGTAATAAGCCGACATCACCTATGCGATTCATGATAAATGCTTTTCTACCTGCGAGGCTATTGGCCAAGCCTTTTTGTGCATCATTGTAATGGAAGCTGATCAATAAATAGGAGCACATACCAACGCCTTCCCAACCAAAAAACAAGACAAAGTAATTGGAACCCAGCACCAATAGCAGCATAGAGAAAATGAATAAATTCAGGTAGGTAAAGAATTTATGATAGCCTTCATCGTGGCTCATATAGCCCATCGAAAATAGATGAATGAGCGACCCTATACCCGTAATGATAAGTGTCATCCAGACAGACAAGGCATCTATTTGAAAAGAGGCGTTGATTTGCAATTGATCAAAGTCAATGATGTTGAACAAATGAACAATTTGAGTACCGTGTAATCCAGAAAACAAGGTAGTAGCTAATAAAAAAGCAGCAAATACTACGCCAGTAGCCAAACTGCCTACAATTATTTTTGGCAGTTTTTTGCCGAAGAGTCCGTTGACCGCAAAACCAAGAAGAGGTAGCGCAAGGAGGAGAAGAAGCGTCAGGTCTTTAGCCATTGTTAGTTTTTGAGTTGATTGTACATGTCAATATCGATAGACTTGAGATTGCGGTATGCCATAATGATGATGGATAGTCCTACTGTTGCCTCTGCAGCGGCCACTACCATCGTGAAAAACACAAATATTTGTGCGTCTCCATTTCCGTAGTAAGTAGAAAATGTGACGAGCATAAGGTTGACCGCATTTAGCATAAGTTCAATGCACATGAGCAGAACAATCATGTTTTTCCGTGTCATTGCACCTATTGCACCTATTGTAAAGAGTGCAAAAGAAACAAAGAGAAAAAAGTCGAGGGAGGTTCCGATACTAGAGGCTGCTTGCATATTATTCGATGATTTGTTTTTCGCGTTTAGCCAGTAATATGGCACCAACCATGGCCGCAATAAATAGAATTGAAGTGAGCTCAAAGGCCACTACGTACTTGGTGAACAGCAGATTTCCGAGTTCTTTCACTAGTCCGATGCTGTTGTCTTGTTGACGGTAGGTTTGACCTAGAATAAGTGTGTCTTTAAGTGCTGTAATGAGCACTAAAAATAGCGAGCCCCCTGCGATAAAGGCAGCTAATTGTGCACCTTTGGTATTCAAGGGCTCCATTTCTTTGTTTAAATTGAGGAGCATTAACACAAACAAAAAGAGTACCATAATAGCCCCAGCATAGACAATCATATTGACAATGGCCAAAAACTGAGCGTTCATCATGATATACATGGAGGTGATAAAGAAAAAAGTAACGACCAAGTAAATGACGCTACGAATCGGATGCTTACTGAGCACAACCATGAGTGCCGATGCCAAAGTAAGGCTTCCTAGAATGATGGATATAATTTGTAAACTCATATTTTGGAACGTTTACCGGTGTGTTGTCTGTTGGTGATATCGATGCGCTCCTCTAGGGTTTCAACTAGTTTGTCTTTTCCGTAAATGAAGTTATCGCGCTCAAAAAAGGTAGGAACCAAACGATCTGTTAAAAAGATGGCTTCTTTCGGACAAGCCTCTTCACACAAGCCGCAGAAAATACAACGCAACATATTGATTTCATAGGTAGCTGCATATTTTTCTTCGCGATAGAGCTGCTCTTGCCCGCGCTCGCGCTCAGCGGAGGTCATGGTAATGGCTTCTGCTGGGCAAGCCACAGCGCAAAGCCCACAAGCCGTGCAGTTTTCTCGTCCTTGTTCGTCTCGTTTTAATACGTGTTGCCCTCTGTAGACTGGCGCAAACTCCCGTGTTTCTTCGGGATATTTGATGGTTTTACGCTTGCGGAACATGTGGCGCATAGTAGTCATCATGCCGCTGATGATGGCTGGTAAGTAAGCTTTCTCCCATAGGGTCATGGGTTTGTCAGAAACTACTTTTTTGCGATTGGTTAGACTTTCCATAATGAGAACTGTAATTTAGAACCACCCGTTTTTAAACGCGATGACCAGACCGGTGATTAATAAATTAATGAGTGAAAGCGGAAGGAGTGTTTTCCATCCTAAGTGCATGAGTTGATCAAAGCGGAAGCGCGGGATTGTCCAACGAATCCACATGATCACAAAAATGAAGATAAAAATTTTGATCGCAAAGGCTGCGATTCCTAAAATGGCTAGAGTGTTTCCTGTAAAATGACTCATGCCAGGAAAGTTATAGCCCCCAAAAAACAAGATGGCCATGATGGCAGACGATACAAACATGGAGGTGTATTCGGCAAATAAGTACAAACCAAGTTTCATAGAGCTGTATTCGGTATGGTAACCACCAACAAGTTCCGATTCACATTCAGGAAGGTCAAAAGGTGCGCGGTTTAATTCTGCCAAGGCGCAAACGAAAAAGATGAAAAAAGCAACGGGTTGATAAAATACATTCCAAACCCCACTTTGCTGGGTAACGATATCGTTCAAACTCAATGAGCTAGATAGCAATACAATTGTAATAGCCGAAACACCCATGGCCAATTCGTAAGAAATCATTTGAGAACTCGCACGAATAGCACCGTAAAGGGAGTATTTGTTATTAGATGCCCAACCGCCGATCATGATGCCATAAACACCAACAGAGAGTACTCCAAAAACATAAAGAATTCCGATGTTGATATCGGCCACTTGTAAGGCAATATCGCGGCCAAAAAGATGTAGTTTAGGCCCCCATGGCACAACAGCACTTGTAATGAGCGCTGTAAACATGGCAATCCCGGGTCCAATTATAAATAACCACTTATCGGCTTTGGCAGGAATGAAGTCCTCTTTTAAGAACATTTTGACGCCGTCGGCTATAGGCTGTAAAATACCAAACGGCCCAGCGCGATCAGGACCAACACGGTCTTGAATCCAGGCGGCCAATTTGCGTTCAAAGTAGGTCATGTATGCTGCTGCTCCGAGTGATACAAGGAAAAGCAACAAAACAAGGATAGATTTTTCGATGAGCAACGCGGTATCCATTAGCGAATTAGTTTGGGATTATTGTCGTTTTTGGTGGCGTATTTTCCTTGCGAAATAACGGAATGTCGGTCTATTTTGCGTGGGCCAATCAGATTCCATTTGCTCGGATCCTTTTTGTCGTAACGGCAGTCATTGCAAATCCAGGCCGTTTTGTCTTCAATGGTTTCCACTTCTCCGTATTTGTCTTTGCGAGCCGTAACGCGGAAAATTTCATTACCAAACATCCAAACAACTGCTTTTCCGGAGCATTTGTCGCAGGCGCATTCGGCTTCGTAGGGCTTCAGGAACCAAACCCTTGATTTGAAGCGAAAAGTTTGATCAGTTAGCGCACCTACTGGGCAAACGTCTATCATGTTACCCGAAAAGTCGTTGTCGATGGCATTTTCGATATAAGTAGAGATTTCGGCGTGCTCGCCACGGTGTAATACGCCATGTACACGTTTGTCTGTGAGTTGATTGGCCACAGCCACACAACGATAGCATAAGATGCAGCGATTCATGTGGAGTTTAATCTTGTTGCCGATATCGATAGGGCTAAAGGTGCGGCGTTCTTCGCGGTAACGTGTTTTTGCCGAACCATGTTCGTAGCCGAGATCTTGTAGGTGGCATTCTCCTGCTTGGTCGCAAATAGGACAATCTAGCGGATGATTCACTAACAAGAATTCTACGACACCACCACGGTTGGTCTGTACGCGATCCGATGTTTTGTTTTTGACGATCATGCCATCCATTGCTGGAGTAGAGCAAGATGCGACTAATTTAGGCATGGGTCTAGGATCTGCAGTGGATCCGGCGGCCACTTCTACCAAACAAGTACGACATTTACCACCGGTTCCAGGAAGTTTGCTGTAGTAGCACATGGCAGGAGGCACAAGGTCTCCACCGGCCTGACGTGCAGCATTGAGGATAGTAGTACCTGGTGCTACTTCGATTTCGACGTCGTCAATAGTTACTTTTATCATAGGACTAAGCTTCAAGCGGAACTTGGATTAAACCATAATTTCTAGTTTGCGCCTCTTGTGGAGACTTGACATGCCATTCGAATTCATCTCTAAAATGGCGTATGGCAGCGGCAACGGGCCAAGCGGCGGCGTCACCTAATGGGCATATAGTATTGCCCTCAATTTTTTTATTGATTTCTTCAAGTAAGCTGATGTCTTCAAGGGTTCCATTGCCATGTTCTAGGCGGTAGAGTACTTTTTCCATCCATCCAGTACCTTCTCGGCACGGTGAACACTGCCCGCAAGATTCGTGTGCATAAAAACGTGCAAAGTTCCAAGTATTGCGTACAATACATTGGTCTTCATCAAAAACAATAAAGCCTCCTGAACCAAGCATAGATCCGCTTGCAAAACCACCATCTGCCAAACTTTCGTAAGTCATGAGACGGTCCGTACCGGCTGCGGTTTTGGTCACCAAATAATGCGGTAAGATTGGAACAGAGGATCCGCCGGGTACGCAAGCTTTAAGTTTTTTACCATTGGCAATGCCTCGGCAGTAGTCGTCACCGTAGATGAATTCTTCTACGGAAAGACCAAGCTCAATTTCATATACGCCAGGGCGCACTAGATTACCGCTGGCAGATATCAATTTGGTACCGGTAGAACGTTCAATACCTATAGCTGCATAGGCTTCGCCACCTTCATTGACAATAGGAACGACTGCTGCAATAGATTCTACATTATTGACAACTGTCGGGTTGCCCCAAAGACCTTTCACAGCTGGAAAAGGTGGTTTCATTCGAGGATTTCCACGTTTTCCTTCTAAAGATTCGATTAGTGCGGTTTCTTCTCCGCAGATATATGCGCCGCCGCCTGGCGTAACGACGAGGTCGAGATCGTAACCTGAACCTAGAATATTTTTGCCAAGCATACCATTTGCATAGGCTTCGGCTATTGCTTTTTCTAGGATGCGCAGGATATACATGAATTCGCCGCGGATATAAATATAGGAGCGGCGTGCTCCTAGTGCGTAGCTGGAGGTGATCATGCCTTCGATGAGCAGGTGTGGCAATTTCTCCATGAGGTAGCGGTCTTTGAATGTGCCTGGTTCAGACTCATCGGCATTGCAAACAAGATGGCGTTCTACACCTTCTGGCTTGGCCAAAAAAGACCATTTCATGCCGGTCGGAAAACCTGCGCCTCCACGGCCTCGCAAGCCGGATTTCTTCACTTCTTCCACAACCTCTTCCGGGCTCATGGTTTTGAGCGCTTTTTCTACTGAGGCATAACCGCCGTGCTTTCGGTAAACCTCATAAGTGGTAATACCAGGAACTGCTGCGTGTTCGATAAGTAGTTTTCTTGCCATTAGATTAAGATTTGGAGGCCTCGCGCATGGCGTCGAGCATTTCGTTTACTTTTTCTTTTGTGAGACTTTCGTAAAATTGATATTTGCACATGAGCATTGGCGCATAACCGCAAGCTCCCAAGCACTCTACTGTTTTTAGTGTAAACAGGCCATCTTTGGTGGTTTGGCCAACTTTAATCTCTAGTTTTTCTTCGATATAAGCAATGAGGTCATCAGAACCAACCAATTGGCAAGGCCCAGTGCGGCACACTTCCAAAACGTTTTTACCCACCGGGTCTAGATGGAACATGGTGTAGAAAGTTGCTACCTCATATACTTCAATAGGTTCTATATTTAGAATTTGAGCAACGCGGTTCATGGCCCCAACGCTGACCCATCCTAATTCGTCTTGCACTAAATGGAGCACACTCAAAATAGCGCTCTTTTCTTTTCCTTCTGGAAAAAGACCTATGACGCGATTCATTTCGGCCATGGTTGCAGCACTGAAATCTATTGGTGCTTCATTGACTGCTTGTGGGTGATCTGCTTTCATATTAGGCGTCTAGTTCTCCTGCAATTACGTTAATACTACTTAAAGTCAGAACAGCATCTGAAATTGGTAGTCCTTTGATCATTTCTGGATATGCTTGGTAATAAATAAAACAAGGTCTTCTGAATTGGAGCCGATACGGTGTACGACCACCATCAGAAATAAGATAAAAGCCGAGTTCTCCGTTGCCACCTTCTACCGCATGATATACTTCTCCAACTGGTAGTTCGGTTTCTCCCATCACAATTTTGAAGTGATAGATGAGTGCTTCCATATTGTTGTACACGTCTTCTTTTGGCGGCAAGTAGAAATCTGGTAAATCTGCTTTGTAATCTCCTTCGGGTAGGTTTTTGTAAGCCTGCTCGATAATGCGGATACTTTGACGGATTTCTTCTTGACGAACCATAAAGCGATCATAGGTATCGCCGTTGACGCCAACAGGAATCGTGAAATCAAAATCTTCGTAGGAGGAGTAAGGACTCATGACGCGAACGTCGTAGTCTACACCGGCTGCACGTAAGTTCGGTCCTGAAAAAGAATAGGAGAGTGCGCGTTCTGCAGAAATTGGACCTGCTCCTTTGGTTCGGTCCATGAAGATGCGGTTGCGCGCAAGCATGCTATCGAATTCTTCGAAAGCTTTTGGAAAAGTCTTTAAGAAGGACTGTAACTTTTGATGAAAAACAGGAGTAAAGTCTCGCTCAAAACCACCAATACGACCCATGTTGGTAGTGAGGCGCGCGCCACTTATTTCTTCGTAAAGCTCATAGATTTTTTCGCGCTCGGAGAATGGGTAAAAGAAGGAGGTGAGGGCGCCAGCATCGACGCCAATAACCGAATTACAAATGAGGTGATCGGCAATACGTGCCAGTTCCATCATGATGACGCGCATGTATTGCACGCGCTTTGGAATCTCAACGCCGATGAGTTTCTCAACGGTCATTTCCCAACCGATGTTATTAATAGGAGAAGAGCAATAGTTGAGGCGGTCGGTAATTGGAGTGATTTGGTTGTAAGGTCGGCGTTCAGCTAATTTTTCAAAAGCGCGGTGAATGTAGCCAACGGTTTGCTCCGAGGAAATGATTTTTTCGCCATCTACCTTTAAGATATTTTGAAAAATACCATGCGTAGAGGGGTGGGTCGGACCAAAATTTATGGTTGCGACGTTTGCGGGGTCTGCAGCCTGTAAAACCTCTTTTATTTCTTGGCTCATAGTTCGTTGTTATTGCGTCCGAAAAATCTGTCGTCTTTGTCTTCGCGGGTGGCATCTTCTAGAACGTATTCTTTGCGCATCGGGAAGTAGTCCATGTCGTCCATATTGAGGATACGACGAAGGTCTGGATGCCCATCGAAAATGATACCAAAAAAATCATAGGTTTCGCGTTCCATCCAGTTTGCTCCGGCAAAGAGGTCGGTGATGGTTGCAATATGGAGCTTGTCTTTTGGAAGGTAGCCTTTGATGCGCAAGCGCAGGTTGTGTTTCCAGGAATGCAATTGGTAAACAACCGCAAATTCTCTACCTACTGCTTCTGGGTAATGTACGCCAGCAATGTTGGTGAGGTAATTGACACTTAAATCTTGATGTTGCTGCAACCATTGAATGGCTTCATGAATGCGCGCGGGCGCAAGCTCAATATTGAGCATGCCAAATGCCTCTTCATGGGCCAAAACATCAGCGCCAAAAGCAGCCTGCACAGCTGATAAGAAATCTTGATTATTGAGCTTCTCCATGCTGGTCGATATCGATTTGGTAGGTACCTAACAAGTGTTTGTATTCTTCGGAGTAACGTCTGCGATTGGATTCTTTCTTCACCAATTCATGAATATTCATGACGCCTTCAATAATTTGCTCTGGGCGCGGCGGGCATCCTGGCACATAAACGTCTACAGGTATAATGCGGTCAATGCCTTGCAAAACGGAATAGGTATCGAAAATACCACCAGAACAAGCGCAAGCGCCAACAGACAAAACCCATTTAGGTTCGGCCATTTGCTCGTAGACTCTTTTGAGTACGGGCCCTAATTTTTTAGAAATAGTACCTGCTACAATAAGTAGATCTGCTTGGCGGGGTGTAAAGGACATTCTTTCCATTCCAAAGCGCGATAGGTCGTAGGCGCTACCCATAGTGGCCATAAACTCAATACCGCAGCAAGAGGTGGCAAATGGCAAGGGCCAAACCGAGTTGGCACGAGCTAGGGCAATTGCTTTGTCTAAATTGGTGAGCTGATAACCCTCCCCGTTGATGGTTTCGAGATCTTCTATTTTTCCCATTCTAAAGCTCCTTTTTTATAGATATAGTAAAAACCGGTCAAGAAAAAACCGACAAACATAATGACTGCCAATAGGCCTTCTAACTTCAGTTCGTAGAAGTTTACTGCATACGGATAAAAGAAAATGACTTCAACGTCGAAGAGAACAAATAAAATTGCAGTCATGAAATATCGAATCGACACCGGAAAACGCGCGTTTCCTTGAGCGTCTATTCCACACTCAAAGTTGTCGTCTTTCTTGACGGAGTTAATTCTTGGTGTGAGTTTGTGCGTGACAAATAAGGTGAAAATCACAAAACCTGCAGCCACAGCAATTTGCAATAAGAGTGGGAGGTAATTGGCACTAGAGGCTGTTTCCATTGGACTATATTAAATATGTAACATGACTTACTTAACTTGGTTTGTTTTGCGCCACAAATTTACTTTTTTAGTTTGGTTTGGACACAAAAAAAGCCGAGAAATATTCTCGGCTTCTTATTTAGAATACTTATGGACTACCTAAATTGAAAGCGAAGGCCAACATTAGAAAAATTCCCGGCACTGAACGTGGTACCTAGACCCGCAATTTGATTCACATTGAAACCAGGTCTGAGTTCCAAATAAAGGTGCAGGGGTTTCCAGAACTCTCGTTTTTTACCCACTTGAAAATCAATACCTAGTGGTGCATAAACACCCAAACCAAAGCCACCAGTATGTTCAAAAGTCTCGATTTCCTGTGTACCAAAATCGTTAAAATATATGTCGTTGAAAAAACCGTAGCCAAGTGCATCTCCGAAAGGTGAAACCCGATGACGAATTGTGGTGCTTGCATTGTAACTCAGGCCAAAGTTGGCGCCAATACCACCAAAGAAACTCCAGCGCTTATCGGCCCTGTATCGAAAAAGTAAAGATGCATCTATACGCAATTGTTCTTGTGCGTAATTGGCATTGTAACTATGTGTGCTAAATGAATCGACAAAATACTGTTCGCCAGATTGAGAGCTGGTTAGGGTGTCTACACGAAAAGATTCAGTATAAGACCCTCCGACTGAAAGTGCATTGCGCTGTCCTGTATGCGTTAGCCCAAGGCGCAGGGTTGCATTAGGTAGTTTTGCAAGTTGAAGGCCGATGCTTAAAGTTTGCGATTGCCCAGGTATATTGAAGTTATACATAGGTGATGTTTGGTAGGCGCTTAGATCTTGTTGCAAAATACTAGAACTTGGGGCTAGTGTCTGAAAATCTGATAAATGCCCCTTAGTTTGACCAAAAAAGGCGCCTGATTGCAAATAAATTTCATTGATGCTTATTTGCGCATGAGCTATTCCAAAACCAAATAAGGAAATACTGAGAAGAAATTTTTTCATATAGTTTTTTGTTTATCACAACGACGCACGCAGCAACTTATTGTTACAGGCTTACTTTTTTGGCATGAAAATATTCGATAAAGAGGGTTTCGTTTTCTGGTGAAATCAAGAGTTCGTCGTATTTGTTGTAATGAATAACCAGACATTTCCATGCGGTGCTCATTTTCCAGCCTGCATAGAAACCATTGGCAGGTTCTATGCTACGTAAGGAACTGTATGCAATGCGTTTTTTAAAACCCAAGCTTTGGCAAAGCAGGTGTTCTTCGAGAAATGTGTAGCGGGTTGTTTTAGGTAGAATCCATACAATGAGGATTGAAAGCATGAGCCAAATAGAACCTAATCCATAAAATGATGTGGTATCACTTTCGGTAAAATAGGACAACCCACCAACTAATGTATAGACCAAGAATACAAAGCCTATAATTGCCCAACGAAAACCATCTGTTTTGGCTTTGAAAACCATTTTTTTAAGACGCTACCATGCAAAAAGTGGTTTGTTGCTCATGAGCGCGTTGACCTCTTTTTTCACTTCTGATAAGAGCGTTTGGTTGTTGGCGTTCATGAGTACGCGGTCAATTAAGGCAACAATTTGCGGGATTTCACCATTGTCTACACCACGAGAGGTGAGGGCAGGGGTGCCGATGCGAATTCCAGAGGTCACGAACGGAGACTCGGTATCGAAGGGGACCATATTTTTATTGACAGTGATATCGGCCAAAACCAGTGCATTTTCTGCGTCTTTGCCCGTAATACCCTTAGAGCGCAAATCGAGGAGCATACTGTGGTTGTCGGTTCCGCCAGATACGATATTGTAACCAAGCTTGACCAACTCTGCTGCAAAAACCGCGGCGTTTGTTTGCACTTGCTTCATGTAAGTATTAAATGAAGGGTCTAGTGCCTCGCCAAAAGCGACTGCTTTGGCAGCAATAACATGCTCTAAAGGCCCTCCTTGAATGCCTGGGAAAACAGCCGCGTCTAGCAAGGCACCTATGGACTTGAGGTTGCCGTTGTTCCAACGCAAGCCAAATGGATTTTCGAAGTTGTGACGAAGCATAATAATACCACCTCTTGGTCCGCGTAAGGTTTTGTGTGTGGTAGAGGTAACGATATGGCAATGTTCGAGCGGATCATTGAGTAAGCCAGCAGCAATGAGCCCTGCCGGGTGAGAGATATCCGCCAAAACCAAGGCCCCAATTTCGTCGGCGACTTTTCTGATGCGCGCGTAATCCCAATCTCTTGAATAAGCAGAGGCCCCGCAAATAATCATTTTAGGAAGTTCTCGCTTGGCAGTTTCTTCCATGGCATCGTAATCGATCAAACCAGTTTCTTTGTTTACTCCATAAAAAAATGGTTGATAGATTTTTCCAGAGAAATTAACCGGAGACCCATGTGTAAGATGCCCTCCATGCGCTAAATCAAAACCCAAAATTTTGTCGCCAGGATTCAAACAGGCAAGAAAAACAGCTGCGTTGGCCTGGGCCCCAGAGTGGGGTTGTACATTGGCCCATGTAGCGCCAAACAATGTGCACAAGCGATCGATAGCTAATTGTTCTACTTTATCTACGATTTCGCAACCTCCGTAATAGCGCTTTCCAGGTAAACCCTCCGCATATTTGTTGGTAAGCACCGATCCCATGGCTTGCATCACTTGTTCACTGACAAAGTTTTCAGAGGCAATGAGTTCAATACCGTGCAACTGACGTTCGTTTTCGGCTTGAATCAGGTTAAATATCGTTTGGTCTTTCATGGGTAAAATTTAAGTTGCAAATATCGTAAGATTGCTAAAATAAGCGTCTAATTTCAAATAAAGAATGCGTATAATTTCCTGCGGCATCATTGTAAATTCCCTCATCAGTAAGTTTATCGATACGCACTTGCCCGGAGGCGTGTAAAATTTGAAGCTCAGGGCCAATAATGCCGACGTGATGAACGCGCCCTGCTTGATTTTTGAAAAAAGCTAAATCGAGTGCTTGACGGTCTTCAAAGTGAACAGCCATACCAATTTCTGCTTGCTGCTCTGCATCGCGGGGTAGATTGATATCGCGTATCCGATACACATTTTGGACCAAACCAGAGCAGTCTATACCAAATATTGATTTGCCTCCCCAGAGGTAAGGTGTATTCAAAAAACCAAGTGCGTAGGCCCAGGTGTCTGAGGCTACTTGTTGCGTTTTTGTTTGAAAAGTATAATTTCCAATTTGGAAATGAGCTTGATTGCCAATAAAGGATCCGCCGCTGATTAATTGAGGACCTGATGGTCCGTTGACTTCCAAATAGTGTGTATGAGCAATGATGTAGCTGTCCATCCAGCGCTTGAGTTCTTTATCGGTTAGCGCAATGACTTGTTTGTGGTCAATATAGCCCTCGTAACCATCTAGAAAGCCTCTAACTTTGAGCCAAGGCTTGGCATATTCCAACACCTCAAGCGGTTCTCCAAATAGCATTTGCGATACTTGCTCTGCGCTATCTTTTGGTTCTTTTCTAAGTGGAATTGCGGAGAGCGCACAAAAAGCAAAGCGTTGTTGAGGCTCTATCCATTTGATTTTATCGTTCATTGCAACAAAATTAGCATTTTCAAGACGATAATTGACTAATTTTAGCCTATGTTTCAGGGTCGCAAACCACAAATATTAATTACCAATGACGACGGCATAGGCGCAAAAGGCATTGCTTCCTTGATTGAAGCTGCCAAGTCATTCGGCGATTTACTTGTCGTGGCCCCTGACAAACCGCAATCAGGCATGGGTCATGCAATTACCATTCACGATCCCATACGCCTGTTCAAAAGTTCAATTTATCCTGGCATAGAGGCTCACGCCTGCAGCGGCACACCTGTAGATTGCGTCAAGCTCGGCATTTATGAAATATTGGGCACAAAACCCGATCTTATTTTGTCAGGTGTAAATCACGGAGAAAACTCCTCTACAAACGTGCTTTATTCTGGCACCATGTCAGCGGCCATCGAAGGAGCAATGGAAGGAATACCTTCCTTTGGTTTCTCGTTGGCAGATTTCGCTGCAGATGCAGATTTTACAGCCGCACAGCACTATATTATCAAATTGCTAGAGCTATTTTTTGAAAAAGGTTTTGAGCGCAATATCTGTTTAAATGTCAATATTCCAAAGTTGCCACTTGCCGACATCAAAGGACTCAAATTTTGTAAGCAAGCACATGCCTATTGGGCAGATCGCTTCGAAAAACGTCAGGATCAATTCGGTCGGGATTATTTTTGGCTTACAGGCGAGTTTGCTGATCTCGATCAACGCCCAGACACCGACCTTCATGCGCTTAAAGAAGGTTTCGTTAGTGTGGTGCCCACGCAATTTGACCTCACTGCCTATGCCCACCTCAATTATTTCAAATCATGGGAACACTAAAAAATAATTTCAACACCTCGTTTTTCATTGGTCTCACTATTGGTGTTGTTTCTCCGCTTCTCCTTTTACCCATCATTGTATTCATCCTTTCTCAATCGTATGGGCAAAGTTTTTCTTACCTGTGGTATCAAACCCTACATTTTCAAGAGTTTATGAGTCGTTACCTCTCACTTGGTCTTATTGGTAATTTGGCTTGGTTTTATTTCTTTTTAAATCGGGAGCAATATTTTCACACACGTGGTATCATCTTTGGTATGTTGCTATATGCACCCTACATGATCTACGTGAATCTCGAGCGTCTGTTTTAATTTTAAAACTTGGAACAAAATCAATTGGTATATATTGTCTGTGGAGAAGCATCTGGCGATCTTCATGCGGCAAACCTAGTATCGGCTTGGAAAGCTATCAACCCCAAACTCCAATTCAAGGCATGGGGCGGAGACCGCCTTGCCGCAGAGGGGGTTTCCCTCGATCAACACATTAGCTCCATGAGCTTCATGGGTTTCCTTGAAGTTTTAATGAATATCCGTACTATTAATCGGCAATTTAAGCTACTTAAATATAACTTGCTCCAACAAAGGCCCTCGGTTTTGGTTTTGGTAGATTATCCGGGTTTTAACCTCAGAATGGCCAAATGGGCACACGAGCACCAAATTAAAGTCCTGTATTACATTTCTCCAACTGTTTGGGCTTGGAAACAAAATCGGGTATACACCATTCAGAAGTATGTTGCCAAACTCTATTGTATTTTGCCTTTTGAACCTGAATTCTATGCAGGTTTTGGTATTGATGTAGCTTATTTTGGACATCCATTACTCGATGAAATCACGTCTTTTCAGCAAAAATCGGAACCGCTTTCTTTTGAAAAGCCTGTTTTAGCTGTTTTACCGGGCTCTAGACGTCAAGAAATAGAGAAGAAATTACCACTCATGCTTGAGGCAGCTTCCAAATTTAGTGCGACGCATCAAATTGCGGTGGCCTGTTCTAGTAATATTCCTCAAGAAGTTTTCGAAGCCTATTGCAAAGATTACGACGTTTATTTAAGCAGTGCACACACCTATGATGTGCTTTCGGTGGCAGCACTCGCTTTGGTGACCTCCGGCACCGCCACCTTAGAAACAGCACTTTTTAAGGTCCCTCAGGTAGTCTGTTATAAGGGGTCTGCGCTATCGATTTGGTTGGCCAAAAAACTTGTCAAAATCAAATATATTTCATTGGTGAATCTAATTCTTAACAAAGCGGCAATTCCCGAACTGATTCAAGACGAATGCACTGTAGAGAATATGCAGAAAGAATTACATCAATTACTCCCCGGACAACCCATGAGGCAGACGCAACTTTTATATTATACAACGCTGCAAGCGCTTTTACAAGAACCAGGTGCAAGTAGTCGAATTGCTCAATCTATGAATACCTATTTGTAATCGTGAAGCCATTTTTATTTGTCTTTCTTTTTTTATTTTGGCAGCAATCTTTTGCTCAAAAATTAGGTATTGGCCTATACACTGCTTCGACAGTAAAAGAATTTCAATTCACAATAGCAAATGGCAACTACCTATTGCACGCAATTTTACCAGACGGCACTTCTTATTCTGCAAAATTAGCCGCGCAAAGTCAAGGAAGATTCAAAATGAATGGTGTCAAGGTTCAGTATTTTCAAGGAGGTGCCTACCAATTTGAGGCAAGTAAATTTGAATTATTGCAATTAGTTCAGGAAGATTTCTGTAATTGGTCGGTACCAACTTTATCGACTAAAACACGTGCGTACGAAGGAGACTTTGAAATACGCGTGTATAAAAGTAATCTTCAGCTGGTTAATTTTGTGGAGTTGCAAACCTACCTCGAAGGAGTGGTTGCCTGCGAGGGCGGTCCTGGGCATCAAATACCATACTATCAAGCACAGGCTGTAATTTCTCGAACGTATGCGTTCAACAACATTAAACGGCACCAGAAAGATGGATATGAACTTTGTGAACGCACCCATTGCCAGGCTTATTTGCACAAAAGAACTGGAACAGCCCTTATCGATTCTGCAGTTCATCAAACCAAAAATATGGTATTACTCAATGCAGAAGGCAAATACTTCCCAACCTTTTTTCATGCAAATTGTGGAGGTCAAACGTGTGAACCGCAAGATATCTGGAATGAACAAATAAACGGCCTTACCACCTTCAAGGATACATTTTGTGTACACACCAAGCAAGCTACTTGGGTCAAAAGAATTCCACTGCAAACCTGGACTACATTTTTGGTTAAAAATTATGGTTTTCCAATTCATGACTCCTTGAGCTACTCAATGTTACAAGCTTTCAAGCAACCCTTTCGTAACGCTTTTTATCTGCATCCGGTTTATGGCATCCCACTACGCGATCTCCGAGAAGAATTTAAATTGAAATCAACTTTCTTCGATGCGATTATCGAAGGTCAGGAAGTCGTGTTGTATGGTAGGGGCTTTGGCCATGGCGTAGGACTTTGCCAGGAAGGCGCTATACAAATGGCAAAAGAAGGCTATGCCTTTGATCAGATATTGCTGTTCTATTACCCTGGAGCAAGGTTGTCTGTGCCAAATTTGTAACTTCTATTCTATTTTTTGGTGACCACAAAGATTTCCTCGTCGTCTCTTTTAAAGAATTTTTCTGAGCGGGCATAAGCCTCTAGTTCATCGAGGTGGTGAAGACGGTAAAGCGTTTTTTTAGTTTGTTTGAGCTGCTCACTCATTTGCGCATCTTGTTGCTCGATTTGTTCAAGTTTACGCTTCGATTTAACAAGCGTAAAAATATCCCAATCATCTAGAAATAAAAAATAAATCCCAAATACCAAACTTGTAAGTACGTACTTGTTTTTTATCCAAGAGGGTATACGTTTCATCGTGGTTATTATTTTGGCTCAAAACTGTTCTTTGCTTTTTCGTAAAAAGCAATCCAGTCTTTGTCGTATTCAAACCATTTTTCAGCTTTCTTACAAATAGGTCTTGCATTTAAAGAACTGCCATCTCTTTTTTCAAGGCTTTGTGAGCTAAGAATGAGGCCAGTTCGCAAGGCATCTTTATCTGCTTGTGTCCAGCTCTCAAAATCTTTATCGCTGAGTTGGAGTAGATTGGGTATTTCCGTTTTCCATATGAGGTTGGCATTCTTGACGTCTCGGCTGTTAAAGCGAATAGCCGCTTCAATCATTTTTATACCCGTTTGATTGCGCGTGATACTGCTGTATGATTCACAAGCGTCGAGCATCTCTGCTAGGGTTTCTGCCGTTTTTTCTTTGTCTGAATTGCTGTACATTGTCGGATAACCGTCGGTTTCATCTAGGATGTAGCGAATCCCGTTATTGAGTAATTCGAGCTGAAAACCATTGAGCCACATTTTGTGAATAGGCATCTTGAATACCCCGTTTTCGTCGCGTTCTATTGCGGTTGCACAAGCGGTAATGGCTTCTTCAAACGGATCTTGAATCATTGGATCTTTGAGGTCTTTACGGTAGATGCCAAATAAGCCTTTTGCTAAAAATATATATGGAGTAGGGTCATTGGCGTATTTTTCTTTAACCGCGTAGTCACCTGCACGCTTAACTAATTTAATAAAGTTTGAATCGGCATGAAGTTGGGTGAGTTCATCGAGGTTGTTGGTGACGGTAATAAAGTTATCGTTGTCGATGGAAACATCAAACTCTTCTTCTTCAATATCTCCGTTCTTAAGCGTTTTTTTAACAGCATAGGTTACCGTTAAAGAGACCGAATAGTTGCCCACTCGTTTGAAATTAATTTCTATGATATCACTTTTTTCATCGCCTTTAACAAAACTCCAATCCTTGTCTTTGGAACCAGATATGAGCCATTCTGTACTTACTTTCTTAGTGCCAGCCGCAGTAAAAACACTGCGCATTTCTACAGATGTAGAGCCTCCTTTTTCATCGTCCAAGGTGATTACTCTTTTTGATTCTTTGAGCTGCAAGGTGGGTTGTTGAGCATAGCCACTATATAAAATAACAAAAGAAAAAAGAAGCAGGACTAGTATTTTCATGAGTATAGTTTTACTTGTAAAGTTGTTTACATGTCGAAATTAATAAAATTTATTGATGGCTCTTGATCAAAAGATGTAAGATTTCTTGCGCAGCAAGTGCAATCTTTGTGCCAGGGCCATAAATACCGAATACACCGGCATTATAAAGATAGTCGTAGTCTTGCTGCGGAATTACGCCACCAGCTACTACCATGATGTCTGAGCGCCCCACCTTTTTGAGCGCATCAATAACTGCCGGAACAAGGGTTTTATGACCCGCTGCTAAGGAGGAGACACCAACAATATGAACGTCATTTTCTATGGCTTGTTTAGCGGCTTCTTCAGGGGTTTGAAACAACGGACCAATATCAACATCGAAACCAATATCTGCAAAAGAACTCGCGATTACTTTTGCTCCGCGGTCGTGTCCGTCTTGCCCCATTTTGGCAATCATGATGCGAGGGCGTCTTCCTTCGAGTTCCATAAATTGCTCGAGTAGCACCTTGGCTTGGTTAAAATCTGGATCGTTCATAATTTCTTTTGCATAAACACCACTAATGCTACGAATTTTGGCTTGATACCTACCGTAAACTTCTTCGAGAACGCTTGAAATCTCACCTAAAGTGCAGCGCGCTTTGGCACAACGCACCGCAATTTCAAGTAAATTATCATTTCCTAAGGCTGCGTTTTTGAGTTCACCTAATAATGAAGAAACCTCAGCGTTATTTCGTTTCGTTTTGATTTCTCCTAGTTTGTTGATTTGTGCCTTTCTCACCTCTGTGTTGTCCACTTCTCGGATTTCGATTTGGCTATTTACATCGGTTTGGTAACGGTTCACACCAACGATAATTTCGGTTCCGGAATCGATGCGCGCTTGTTTTTTAGCCGCCGCTTCTTCGATGCGCATTTTTGGCAGACCGGTTTCGATAGCTTTGGCCATCCCACCAAGATTTTCGACTTCCGTTAATAGGTCCCAGGCTTCTTCAATGAGTTCTTGGGTACGTTTTTCAAGTGCGTCACTACCTGCGTAAGGATCAATAAATTTGGTAATGCCTGTCTCTTTTTGTAAATAAATTTGGGTGTTGCGGGCAATGCGCGCAGAAAAATCTGTTGGCAACGCAATGGCTTCGTCCAAGGCATTGGTGTGTAAAGACTGCGTGCCGCCTAGTGCTGCAGAAAGCGCCTCAAGACAAGTGCGTGCAACATTATTAAAAGGATCTTGCTCTGTCAGAGACCATCCTGAGGTTTGACAGTGGGTGCGCAGTGCCAATGATTTTTGGAGTTGAGGTTTAAAGTCTTGGACTAACTTGGCCCAAATTACACGCCCAGCCCTAAGTTTAGCTACCTCGGTGAGGTGATCCATGCCGATGGCCCAAAAAAAGCTGAGGCGCGGTGCAAAATCGTCTATAGCCAAGCCGGCGTTCAACCCAGTCCGAATGTATTCGAGTCCATCTGCAAGGGTGTAGGCCAGTTCAATTGCAGCGGTGGCGCCAGCCTCATGCATGTGGTAACCAGAAATCGAAATCGAATTAAATTTTGGCATGTGCGCAGCGGTGTAGGAAAAAATATCTGCAATAATGCGCATAGACGGTGCCGGCGGATAGATATAGGTATTGCGCACCATAAATTCTTTGAGGATATCGTTCTGAATAGTCCCGCTGAGTTGTGCTGTTTGCACGCCTTGTTCGTGCGCGCTTGCAATATAAAAAGCCATAATGGGCAAAACAGCACCGTTCATGGTCATGGAAACTGACATTTCATCGAGGGGTATCTGATCGAAGAGCAAATTCATATCCTCAATGGAGTCTATAGCAACGCCTGCTTTTCCAACATCGCCGATAACGCGCTCGTGGTCTGAATCATAACCTCTATGGGTAGCTAAATCAAAGGCAACACTCAGCCCTTTCTGCCCTGCGGCCAAGTTTCTTCTGTAAAACGCATTGGAGGCTTCGGCAGTGGAAAAACCTGCGTACTGACGAATGGTCCAGGGTTTAGATAAATACATTGATGCATAGGGCCCGCCTAAGTATGGCGCAATACCAGATCTGAATGAAATGGGCTTGGAGGCTTGGGTTATTTTAGACCAATCTAAATTGCAATAGGGGTGGAGTTCTTTTCTTGGCATTAGACGGCGATTTTTTCGAGAATCAAATAGGATAATTCTAAAAATATAGGGCTTTCGGCCCATTCGGCTTTGGGGCTATCAAACTCATTTAAAAAAGCGTTGATGCCAATTAAAGTGCTTGCTCCAGAATGAAATTGTTCCAAGCGTATGTTTCTGGTCTGAATAATGGCATCCTTGAGTTTTTCAGGTGCAGCTTGCTCCATTCCATCGAGGTCGCAGAGAAAGGTCCAACTTTTTTTGAGTAGCGCTAGAGTAAGATGTTCGATCAGGTAGGCACCTTGTAAAGGATCTTTTAGCGCGGAAAGTTGTGCTTCTTCACTAATGAGGTTGCCAATATTGAGCGCCATTCGTTGCCCAAATTTACTTGGGCCTGCAGTACTGAGCTGGTCATAAGATTGTATACACAAAAAATGCGCACCTCCCATAACGGCACTCAGGCTCTCGGTAGCTTGTCTTAATAAATTGGTATAGGGATCTTTTAAACTTTTGTTACAAAAACCTGTTTTGGCAAGTACTTTTAATTCAATCTTGATTTGATGCAGCGCTTCAAGTTGTTTGATTAATTGTCTAAGTGCTCTAAATTTTGCGATCTCGATGAAAAATTCATTTCCAATACCAAGTTCAAAATAGAGTGTCTTGTCTGTAGTGGTTTGCTCCAGTTGTTGGTGCAGGTTTAGCAAGCCTCCGGCAAGTTCTGTCGAACAATTGGCGCCAATTTGCTGCAACTCAAAAGTACTTATGAAATTGAAGTGTGGCCCATCTTTGTGCAGCGCAATGCAATGGCTAATTTGTTCGGGTGTGGCACACTGTTTAAAATGTTCAGCTGCACTGTAAGAATCAAATTCGATCAAACAGCTCACGTATGCTATTTGGATATCGGAGAGCAGTTGGGGCCAATTGGTTTGGGCAGTTGCGTTGGCAATGAAAATGGCATCGGCACCTTGCATTAAGGCATCTAGTATCACTTGATTGCTTTGTTTGGCATGGGTAGCAGCTACATGAACGGTTCGTTTCCATGGAAATGCTTGGAGGTCAGCATGAACAAGTTGATCATTTTCTAATTCTAGCAACGATACGCTTAGTGCCTCAATAGGAGAGTGGTAATTTAATAGACTCGTATTGTCCTTGAGTTCTTTGCGTAATTGCTCCTGCCAAGAACGAAGTGGGGTTGCTGAAAAAGGTAGCGTTACTTTGGACATAAAAATAAGTGTCCTCAAATATACTGAATCTCTTGTTTAACTACTGAAATTACTGAAAGTCTTCTTTGTGAGCAGGTCTATTTTTGAGGGATGATCAAACGCTTACACCAATTGCTGTTTTTTTTGAGCCTTCCTTTTTTAATTCGGGCTCAGTATATGGGTTCCTCTCAAGGAGGTCTGATTATTTCACCTGCCCTTTGCGCTGTTGCTCAAAATCAGCAGCCCAACAACGCTGCAGCTTTTAGTGCATTTAATCCAAAGGGTTATCAATTGCTAGCAACTGCGCCTCTACGTGTTGCCAATCTAGGGTCTCTTGGTTTTGCTATGCATTACCTCAAGAATAATGCGGCGTTGTATCATGAAGTAAGTGGTGTCTTTCAAGCTGCGCTTGTGCAATTTCGAACGGCGCATGCTATTGGTTATTCGCTGAGCCCTCAATTAAAGGTTGGTATCGGCTTGCAACTTGAAACGTATTTGCAGCCGACTTTTTACGGTCATTATCTTGCAGCAAATGCCCGGCTTGGTTGCCAATATGCCTTTAGTAAGCAACATCATTTGGCCTTCGCCCTAAATAATATCGGTAGCGCCCAAATCCAGCAAATGAGTTTAGAGCACCTGCAGCTTTTACAGCCAAATCTCTTGTTTGCCCAAGGCATTACCTGGACGCCTCATTTTGATCCTTCTCTTTACATTACCTTGACGCAAACCATCGCAAATGTTCAACTGCAATTGACATGCGGGCTTTTTCCACAGCACTATATATTTTCATTAAGAAGTACACACAGCAAGCGCTCTCAATGGCTGCTTACCCAGCGTTGGCAAGGAGGTCTTGGGCCAAGTCTTCAAATTGGCATCGTTCATCAGTAATGAAAGCAATCATATATATATATATTATCTCTTGTTCGTTTGTGCCTCTTGCTCAAGTTCCGCTTGCTGAAATCGTCACAGAGAACAATCCGCTTGCGCTTACGCAAGCAGAAATTCCAAATTTGGTATTTCTTGAGCTCCTCAGCCCAGCAGACGCAACTCTCCTAAACACTTATTTTAATAGTGGTGGTCAGCTTTTAAATAGCTACCAACTTCAAGGTATACTCGATCGAGAAGTGAACGAAATAAACATGCTTCTGCAACATATAAAAATTCAAGAGCCTTCTTTTTTATCTTCCCATAGCAAACCGTCATTTCATCTTCAATTTGCCGCACAATTTCAACTACCACAACTTTTAATCAAAGAAGATCAATTTGTTTTATGGAAAGACACCAACCATTTAGGGAATTCATTAGCCAGTCAGACGAGCGTCAAACTCGAATGGCGCAATTGGCGCACAGGTATGCAACTCGCTAAAGATGTCGGCGAACCAATTTGGCATCAAACCCCGGTTAAAGGTTTTGATTTTTTGACGGGGTTTATTGCTTGGGGGGCGCCATCAAATAATAAGGTACTACAAAAAGTGTTCCTTGGGGCATATCAAATGCAGTGGGGGCAAGGTTTGCTCTTGTGGTCTTCAAGAGGAATGGGAAAAAGCATCGATTTACTGCAGCTTGCCAGAAATCCGATGGGTTTAAAACCATATCAAGGCAGAGATGAGCAACGCTTTTTGAACGGTATAGCTCTCCAATTCAATAAGGCCAAACACCAGTTGACACTCTTAAACTCCTTGAAATTCATCGATGCCAAACCACCAACTGATACCCTTCAGCAAGAATTCAATTTGCAATACACAAATGGTTTGCACCGTACGCCCAACGAAATTTCTAAGAGAAAACAAGCATTTGAACAAGTCGCAGGCGCAGGTTATACATACCGGACTCCACTTTGGCAAATCGGCACTTTAGTTTTATATCAAGATGTGCAAATGAGAAAATCGCTCTTTGATACCACGAACGCAGAGAAACCGTTTAAACCACTTTCCTTATGGAGTGGCAGTATTTATGCCCAGGGTACTTGGCGTCAGTTATATTGCTACGGAGAATTAGCTACTACAGATCAGAAAGAAGTACCTTTTTTGTACCGATCGGCGGTCAATTTGGCATTTGTTTATTATTTAGACCCCAGATTAGAAATTGGCTTTCATTTGCGCAATTACGGGCCATTGTACCAAACATTTTATGCCAATCCAATTGGTAACGCAACCAAAGGATCCAACGAGCGGGGTTTCATTCTACAGCTCAAATGGCAAGTTCGTCCGAAGGTTCTTTTGAAAATATCTTCCGAAAGGTCAGTCATTCCATTTTTAATGAGTAACCATTCTCTTCCTATTACGCAACATGAATTAAGGTGCCAGCAACATTATCAAATGAGCAAGAAACAACTGTTTTTGCAGCAATTTACAATCCATTCTACCCCATTCAATAAACCAACCATAAGATTAAAAAATGAGCTTCAACTTCAACTTAATGCAAATGAGTTGCTGCAAGTTTCAGCACAACTCGGTATAGCAACAACGCAAGCACGAACAAGTAAGCAATTAGAACTCAACTGGACCCACGCCCCTTTGGTTTCAAATTTTCATTTTGAATGCGTGTATGGTCTCTATCAAGTTCCGAAAGGTACTTCTGCTATTTATACCAATATTCATTTATTGGGTATAGGTGCGCAAAGCCTTCAACTAAATGGCATAGGATCTTACACTATGATGGCAGTAAAGTACAGCAGTAAGCAAGATTGGAAAGTGACAATAGCGCTGAATTTCAAACATGCATTTACCGTCATTTCTTCTCAGAAATTTCAATGTTTTGTAGTGCTCACTAAAAAAATTTAATTTTTTTTCAAAATTGATGTACCAAAACAAAATTTCTTGCGTTACCCGAGTATGAGGTCTGCAAGCCTCACATGCTAAACTCCTTAAAACCAAAGACTATGCCTCTCCAATTCTCCCTTCAGCAGCAGTCATTTCTTCCATCTGAAGAAAAAACTCAAATCGAGCGCGCTCAACAAGACCCGCGTTTTTTTGCACCGCTTTACGAGCGTTACCACGATGCCATCTTCCGCTATGTTTATCGCCGTATAGACGACGAAGAGCAAGCCTATGACATCACTTCGTGTGTTTTTGTAAAGGCGCTACAATCCTTACATAAATTTGAATACCGTGGTTTGCCTTTTGGTGCTTGGTTATTTCGAATTGCCAAAAGTGAGTTGTATCAATCTTTTCGCGATCAAAAAGCACAGCGCACCGTCAGTCTAGATAAAGTAGTGCTCAAGCAAGTAATAGAAGAGTGGACTGAAGATTACACCGAGGAGGACAAAACAAGATTGCTTCTCGCTCTCCAATCACTCAAAGATCAGCAGCTCCAATTGATTGAAATGCGTTTTTTCGAAAAACGTTCTTTCAAAGAAATTGGCGATATCTGCGGGTTGTCAGAAAATAACGCTAAAGTGAAAACTTTCCGCGCTGTTCTTAAACTCAAAGAATTTTTCCATCAAAAAGAATAAATATGTTAAAAATATTACTCAACCGAAAAGAGCCAAGTATTGAGCAGGTCAGAAAGCATCAAAATTTCAATGAAATATTGGCGGCTGTTCAATACCAACAGAAAGTAAACAATCCTTGGCGTTATTGGTATTACCCCGCCCTGACGATTTGTTTGCTACTATTGGTGTAGGTACTTATGCATGAAATAGTTTGTACATTTGTGTATGTACAAACTATTTCGTTTTATCCTCTTTCAATTCGATGCCGAGAAGGTGCACTATTTTGTTGTGAGCCTCTTGGATAAAATACATGCATTTTTTCCTACACGCTCGCTCTTTCGCTCGCTGTTTGTAGTTGAACATCCGAACCTAGAAACCACGTTTTTGGGCTTGAAATTTCCCAATCCTGTGGGTTTAGCCGCCGGTTTTGACAAAAATGCCCAACACATAGATGCACTCGCCGATTGTGGTTTTGGTTTTATCGAAATTGGAACAGTTACACCCAAAGCTCAGCCTGGCAACGACAAACCCAGACTTTTCAGACTCAAAGCTGACCAGGCTATTTTAAACCGAATGGGTTTCAATAATGATGGCGTCACAGCTGCGATAGAACAACTTAAAAAACGTCGAAATAGGCGTGTCATTATTGGAGGCAATATCGGCAAAAATAAATGGACACCAAATGAGGCAGCGGTTGAAGACTACTTGCTTTGCTTTGCTGCGCTTTTTCCGTATGTGGATTATTTTGTAGTGAATGTATCTTCCCCCAACACACCTAATTTGCGAGCTTTACAAGAAAAAGAACCTCTCCAAGATCTCTTACTTCAAATTCAAGAAAAGAATACGGCGCAAAAAGAAGCCAAACCTATTCTACTGAAAATCGCACCGGATCTCACCGATACGCAAATTGATGAAATTATAGAAATTGTGAACCATACCAAAATCGCAGGACTTATCGTAGCCAACACCACCATTTCTAGAGCACAGCTTTTGACGCCAAAGGAAGAAGTAGAGTTGATGGGGGCGGGCGGTATTTCCGGAAAACCAATTACAGCGCGTTCTACTGCAATGATCAAATACATTCACGAAAAATCTGAAGGTCAAATTCCTATGATGGCCGTAGGAGGTATTCATTCTGCCCAAGATGCGCTAGATAAATTAGATGCAGGTGCTTCATTGGTTCAATTGTACACTGGTTTTATTTACGAAGGGCCTGCACTTGTTAAATCCATCAACAGCGCTTTACTGAAAAGAGCAGTTCAATGACTAATTCTTTAAAGTCCATACAAATAACAGAATGTCCCCGGGACGCGATGCAAGGCATCCAAAATTGGATTGCTACCGAACAAAAAGTAAGTTACCTCAATGCTTTACTTAAGTGTGGTTTTGATGTCTTGGACTTCGGAAGCTTTGTATCGCCGAAGGCAATTCCTCAACTCAAAGATAGCGCTGCGGTTCTTGCTCAACTCGATCCATCCCCGACCCAGTTATTGGCAATAGTTGCGAATATTCGCGGTGCAGCTGAGGCTTGCACGCACGAGCGTATTGCAATCATTGGTTACCCATTCTCAATTTCAGAGACCTTCCAATTAAGAAATACAAATGCTACTATTGCCCAAGCACTTCATGATTTGCAACAGATTTCGAACCTTTGTAAAGAACATGGTAAAAAGTTGCGGGTCTACCTATCCATGGGTTTTGGTAATCCTTACAACGATGCGTGGTCTGCAGCGCTTGTAGCGGAATGGGTTGAAAAATTACAGCGCCAATTTGAAATTGCTGAATTTGCACTTTCAGACACCATTGGTTGCGCCACAGCAGCAAGTGCTCAAGATGTATTTACATCATTAATCCAACAATTTCCAAGTCTAAGTTTTGCCGCCCATCTCCATGTTGTACAGGGGCGAGAAGCAGCACTAATCAAAGCGTGTATCGCGGGCGGATGCCAACATTTTGACACTGCAATTGGTGGCTTTGGTGGCTGTCCAATGGCCAAAGACGACCTCACTGGAAACCTCGCAACAGAGGCATTACTCGCTTACGTGCAAAAAGCGCAAATCAAACATTCAATTGATAAGGTAGCCTTTGAAGCTGCTCGTCAAATTTCAACTTCAATATTTTAACAAATGCGAAACAAAAAACTACTCCTTATTACTGGAATTCTTTTTGTCCTTTTGCTTGTATTATTTTTCACGGTCAAATATTTAAACCAGCAAGACAAGCCGAAGCCAAAAAAGAAAAAAGAAACCGTAAATGGTACCCAAATTAGCACAGACTTCAATACCAATTCTTTTTCGAGTAAAAATGAAGCGATCATACTTAAAAATTTACGCCTTTGTGATAGCACCGTCAATTGGAGCGAAGACCTCAACAGACCTTCTTGCACGCCCAACTTTTTTCGTGTATTTCCTTTAAAGAAAGGGTTAGATATAGCGCAAGGTTGTATGGTGTTAATGAAAGCAGGTGTCAATCATTTTCCGGTACGACGTTTTGTCATCTATGAAAAAGAAGGAGCGCAAATGATTCAAGCCAACGGTTTTATCGGATACCCAATAGAATTTAGACCGCAAGCCCAAAACTATGACGATGTAGTGATCCGTTTTTTTGAACGGTATGAAGGACAGAAATATTTTTATAATTGTCTGTTTACCTGGAAGCAAAACCGCTATCAATACGTGCGTTGCGAGCAAATCAACGACGCGAACATTAAACCCGAAAAACAAGCGCAGGTATCTGCGGAAATTTTAAAAATCCTCAATGATAAACAGTTGGTTTTTTAAATTGGCTTTGCTGTTCTTGTTGAGCGCTTGTATCAACGGCGAACAAACCTACCGTGCCGACCACACCCATTTATTGAGTGGAGGTAACAGTAAAGTTTGGATGCTTAAAGGCACTCAGCAAAACGAGCAAATGCAATTAAAGCGCAATTCATGGGGAGAAGTGTTATTTGTGTTTTATTTAACTGGCGAGGTCTTGGTGGGTTCCTTTGGCGATTTAGATAAAGGCACTTTTGACAAAGGCCATTTTAGCTATCAAGAAGATAAAGAAGAGCTTACTATTTGGATCAATTCTGAAAAATGGAAATTCAAAATGAATATTGAAAGTGAAGACGAACTCATATTCCAAACGCTAAAAGGGCCGTATTTGGCACCTTTTATGCATCTCATCCCGTTGACGGTGCCTAACTAGAATTTTTCGAAAGCTCCAAGACCAAAAAGGGCAAAGTCATACTTTGCTGGATCGACAGGGTCAAATTCTTGTAAAATGCCAATAAGTTCTTCGTTGGTTTTCCAGTCATTTTGACTTCTGCTGATGAGGCCTAGTTTACGGGCAATGTTGCCCGTATGAACATCCAGAGGTATCATTAATTGGGCAGGATCAATACTTGTCCATATGCCAAAATCGACCCCTTTTGCATTAGAACGCACCATCCATCTTAAAAACATAATCAAGCGTTTGGCTGCAGAACCGCTAGCCGGGTCGGCAACATGTTTCAAAGTTCTGGTTTCTAGGTATGGTATAAACCGCGAACGAAAGGCACATATATGCACGAAGAGTGTTGAATTTGGTATGCCAGTAGAAAAGGCCTGCTCTAAATCACCTTGCTCATAAATGGCTTTTAAGCCGAGCAAAAAACCATTCAAATCTACTCGATTAAAAGTCCGATGTACAAATTCAGGACAGTCGCCATCTTGGTAATTGAGTATATATTGGTGCGGTTCTTGACCTAAGATGGCAAGTAGTTTTTCACCACTTTTAATGATGCTTTGTCGATTACCCCAGGCCAAAATTGCCATAAAAAACGCGACAATTTCAACGTCTTCTTTTTTAGAAAACTGATGAACCAAGGAAATGGGGTCAGAGGCAATAAAAGCCGGTTGTTCGTACTGTTGAGCCTTGAAATCTAGAAACTCTTTAAGCGCTTGCCTGGAAGGATTAGATAAAACATCCATCTTTCATCGTTAGGCTTCTGTCTGCCATTTGAGCAAAAGTTTCATTGTGGGTAACAATCACAAAGCTCTGTTTCATTTCGGCACGAAGTTCAAAAAAGAGTTGGTGGAGCGCATGTGCGTTTTCTGTATCGAGATTACCAGAGGGCTCATCGGCAAATATAAGTGCTGGCTGATTGATCAGCGCACGTGCAACTGCAATGCGTTGTTGCTCACCGCCTGAAAGTGCGTCTGGTTTGTGTTCAGCTCTATTCAACAAACCAAAACGATCGAGTAATTTTTTAGCAGCTTTGAGCGCATCGGTTTGGTTGGCACCACCAATCATGGCTGGGAGTGCGATATTTTCTTGGGCATTAAATTCGGGGAGCAGCTGATGAAATTGAAAAACAAAACCCAAACGCTGGTTGCGAAAATGCGAAAGTGCTTTTTCATTGAGTTCAAATGGATTCTTGCCTTCAATGCATAATTGACCGCTTGACGGCGCATCTAGCGTACCCAATATTTGGAGTAAGGTGGTTTTGCCTGCACCTGAAGAACCCACGATTGAAATAATTTCGGCAGGTGCAACTGTAAGATCAATTCCCTTCAGGATTTGAAGAGACCCATAGTTTTTTACAATTCCTCTTGCGTCTAGCATTAATGGTCGAGTTTGATGTTGTGTCCCATTTTATCGCGCTTGGTCTCGAGGTAGCGTTCGTTGTGAATATTACTCTCTATTTCTAGCGGAATATTTTCGGTGATTTGCAAGCCATAACCAATGAGACCAGTCCGTTTTTTGGGATTATTCGACATGAGTTTCATGTTTCGAATACCGATAGCGCGCAACATTTGCGCACCGATTCCGTAGTCGCGCTCGTCTGGCTTGAAGCCAAGTTTTTCATTGGCTTCATAGGTATCGAGGCCTTCTTCTTGAAGTTTGTAGGCTTTGAGTTTGTTGAGTAAACCAATTCCTCGACCTTCTTGATTCATGTACACAATAGCGCCTTTTCCCTCTTGATTAATGAGCTCCATTGCTTTATGGAGTTGAGGGCCGCAATCGCAGCGGCAGCTGCCAAAGATATCGCCAGTAAGGCAAGAGGAATGCACCCGCACCAAAACAGATTCGTCTTCGGTCCAGGTACCTTTGGTCAGGACCAAGTGGTCTTGGTTGTTACTTTGGTCTTTAAAGGCACGCAATTGGAAATCGCCATAAATGGTAGGCATTTCTACTTGTACTTGTTCTACAATTAAAGACTCGTGTGAAATTCGATATCTGATGAGGTCGGCAATACTAATGATTTTAAGATCGAATTTTTTAGCGATTTCAAACAGCTGTGGCAACCGCGCCATGGTGCCATCTTCATTTAAAATTTCGACAATAATACCGGCTTCTTCAAAACCAGCTAATCTAGATAAGTCTACAGCTGCTTCTGTGTGTCCTGCTCGGCGGAGAACGCCTCCCTTTCTGGCACGCAAAGGAAAAATATGACCTGGCTTGCCCAATTCTTCTGGTCGAATTTTAGGGTCGATCATTGCCAAAATTGTTTTGGCACGGTCACTTGCGGAGATCCCGGTGGTACAGCCGTGGCCAATCAGGTCTACACTTATCGTGAAGGGCGTTTCGTAGGCAGCAGAATTGTTGCGTACCATGAGTTCCAAACCAAGTTGATCACAGCGGTCTTCACTGATGGGTGCACAAATAAGGCCCCGGCCATGGGTAGCCATAAAGTTGATGAGTTCAGGCGTTGCATTTCGTGCTGCAGTTAAGAAATCTCCTTCGTTTTCGCGGTCTTCGTCATCGACTACAATAACAACGCGTCCTTGTTGGATTTCGAAAATAGCTTCTTCAATTGTATGGAGTGTTTGAGACATCGTATGGTTAGGCTTTAGGAATATGGGTGAGGGAATTCAAGAAGTATGCCCAGAATTTTTGTACGGAAGAAATTTGTACGCATTCGTCTGGTGAATGTGCGGCTCGGATGTTCGGCCCAAATGAAATCATGTCAACACCTGGAAGCTTTTCGCTGAGTAAACCACATTCAAGCCCAGCGTGGCAAGCTTTTACCTTTGGTGTTTCTTGAAACATATCGATATATTGCTGCTTCATGATTTGAAGAATTGCAGAACTTGAATTGGGCTTCCAGCCTGGGTAGTCTCCACTTTGTTCGACAGTAGCACCCATATTTTCAAATGCACAGCGAATAGCGGTGCTGATTTCTCTTTTGGTACTCTCTACCGAGCTGCGTTGTAAAGATTGGGTTGTAAAACTACCATTTTGAATAACTACGCGTGCCAAAGATGAGGAAGCCTCGACCAAACCTTCGATATCCGGGCTCATGCGGTATACGCCGTTTTGTACACCGTAAAGTGTGGCGATGATGTGTTTAAAAATGGGCGTTGGAACTGCATTTAATGCTGATGTAGTTTCTTCGATTTGAAGAGCAAAATATGGCTCAATGGTGTGGTATTCTTCGCGTAGCGTTTGCGTAAAAGTTTCAATGGCGGTTTGGAGAGACGAGCCATCTTTGGCGGCAATTATTGTTGTGGCTTCTCGAGGAATGGCGTTGCGCAAACTCCCGCCATCAAAAGAAAGCAATTGAACGTCCATAATTTGGGATATTTCCCATAGTAAACGCGCTAACCATTTGTTGGCATTCCCGCGACCTTTATCGATATCCATGCCCGAGTGCCCACCCAATAGACCACTGATTTGAATCTTGAATAATTTGTAACCGTCAATGATCTCAGTTTCTTGATAAGCGAAGGAGGTATTTGTATCGATGCCACCGGCGCAACCAACAGAGAGTTCGTCGTCGTCTTCGGTATCGAGGTTCAATAGGATGGTTCCATTTAAGAGCGAGGCATCCATCTGTTTGGCGCCGGTCATGCCGGTCTCTTCGTCGATCGTGAAAAACGCTTCAAGGGGTGGGTGTGGAATATCAGTACTAGCCAGTAGTGCCATTATGGCTGCCACACCAATGCCGTTGTCGGCGCCAAGTGTGGTGCCTTTGGCGCGAATCCAGTCGCCATCTTGGTACATATCAATGCCTTGTTGGTCAAAATCAAAAACCGTGTTGGCATTTTTTTGGTGCACCATATCGAGGTGGCTTTGTAAAATGACGGTCTGGCGATCTTGCATGCCAGTGGTAGCCGCTTTTTTGATGATCACATTTCCAATGGCATCTGTTTGCGTGTCTAGCCCAAGTGAAGTTCCAAAATTGAGCATAAATGCAATGATGCGTTCTTCTTTTTTGGAGGGCCTTGGCACTGCGTTGAGCGCAGCAAAATGTTGCCACAGCGCTTTAGGTTCTATGTTACTGAAATCCATGATCAAGGAAATTTTGGATATTGTTGAAAATTTGGATCGCGTTTTTCGAGGAAGGCGTGCTTGCCTTCTTGCGCCTCTTCCGTTAAGTAATAGAGTAGGGTGGCGTCACCGGCAAGTTCCATTAGCCCGTGTTGACCGTCGAGTTCGGCATTCATGGCACGTTTGATCATGCGTATGGCGAGTGGGCTTCTTTTCATGATGGTTTGTGACCATTCGACAACGGTATCTTCGAGTTGATCAAAAGGAACCACTTTATTTACCATTCCCATTTTTTCTGCTTCTTCAGCAGTGTATTGATTACACAAAAACCAGATTTCACGAGCCTTTTTTTGACCGACGTGGCGAGCAAGATACGAAGAACCAAAGCCGCCATCAAAACTACCTACCTTGGGACCAGTTTGACCAAAACGGGCGTTTTCAGAGGCAATAGTGAGGTCGCAAACAACGTGAAGCACATGCCCGCCTCCTATGGCATAACCATTTACCATTGCAATGACTGGTTTAGGTAAGGAACGAATGGCTTTGTGTAGGTCTAATATGTTGAGTCTAGGAACGCCATTCTCAGAGATATAGCCACCAACACCCTTTACGTTTTGGTCTCCGCCAGAACAAAATGCTTTGTCCCCCTCGCCAGTCAAAACGACTACGTTGATATCAGGTCGTTCTCGGCAGATATCCATGGCGTCGAGCATTTCGAAGTTTGTTTCTGGTCTGAAAGCATTGTAGACCTGAGGACGGTTGATGGTAATTTTTGCAATTCCTTCAAAAAATTCAAATTTAATGTCTTTGTAATTTTTGATGCTTTGCCAGTTTCTTTGAGACATGATCTAATATTTGATTGCTACTGCAAAGATAGAACATCCCGAAGGACCTAAAGGTTTATTTCAGTCAAATTTCTAAATCTTTTCTCAGCTGCTATGCAACTTTATTTGATCATCATCCGTCATTCTACTGATACCCTTTTGGGCAAGCCTTATTACTTTAGCCTCATGAAACATCTCTACTTGTATTAATCTAAACCGGGTCTCGGACCCATTAAAATGCAAGTCGTATGAGTAGTTATTTGGGTGCCCGCATTCGCGTGGCTTTTATAGAAACTGACATTATTTTCAGAACAGGATTGCGTGCGTTGCTAGAGCCACGCAATGATTTCGAGTGGGTAGGAGAATCGACAAGTCTTAGTGAATTTAGAGCCCGCTACACCGGCGTGGGTATTCAAGTGATCATGATTGACGCAGATTTACTTCAAGAGCTCGACCAGGCCTATATCAATTTTTGGATGTCTGCATGGCCCAATGCCAAGTTCTTGCTTTTAGTCCCGAATTTCAAGTCGGCTATGGTACCGCTTTATTTAAAGTGGGGTTTTCATGGGGTGGTCAACAAATGGAATATGCACGAAGAGGCTGTGGCTGCATTTCGTCAGGTTTTTTTTCAAAATTCCTATTTGCATCCCAATACCAAGCGCATGCTAGATGCTGAGCGCCATACCATTCGTACTTTAGAGCGCATAACCGCTCGCGAGATCGATGTGATTAGAGGTATTTGTCAAGAAAAAACCTGTCGAGAAATTGCCCACGACCTCCAGATTTCTCCGCGCACCGTCGAAACCCACAAAATGCGCATCATCGAAAAACTCGACGTGCGTAATACTGCAGGCATCATTGTACATGCCGTGCGCTTGGGTATCATCCCTTAACGCACCTCAATTTCATCGATGAACAACCAAGGCACATTTCCCGCTCCTGGGTTGCCTGTCGGGATGTGGCCAAGACCATACAATACAACATGAACGGTTTGGGTTTTCTCCTTGATGTTGTCAATGACAAGTGTTTCATCGGTCGAATAACCGTCGACAATACCGTTTGCTACCCCAATTTTGGAAAACGAAATTTTATAGGTTTGCGCGGCCCAAATCCAACTATTCGGATCGTGGAGGGTATGGATCCTAATTTCTTTGATTTTAACAGGTTTATCAAAAAGAATGTCAAAACTAACGCTATCAGCGTTAAAACCCAGCCATTCGTGGCCTTTCCAAGGGCGGGCACCAAGTTGGCCATCTACAATTGAGAGGCTTCCGTTGTCGTATTTTTGGCTTGGCGGCGTTTGATAAACGATTTGTGCGCCCAATGCTTTGTGCTGGATCACTTGGAGTTGTTTAGGTGCAATACCTAAGCCTTGTTCAATTTGCAGACCAACGACCTTCGTTTTCTTTTTTGTTGGATGAATGTTGTGGAGTATCTCGGGTTGTTCATCTAGTCCTTTGGCGGGCACCTTTTGAATTTCGATACCGCCATTTTTGCCGCGCGAGGTTTTGAGTTCTGGCTTCAGTGCTGCTTTGGAGTAGTTGACTTTTTGGTTGTTAAAAAATGGAAAATGAAATAGCATCAACGTAGAAAGGAACTGGTCATAAGGCAATTTGGTTTCAGACCATAGCGCGGTGCTGAGGGCAATGGCGCGCGGGTAGGTCATGTATTCTAGCTGAGCCATGTCGGGGATATATTCGGTCCATAGGTTGCCTTGCGCTCCTAAAACGTAAGCAGCCGAAGCGAGGTCCATTTCGGACGGAATCGGATTGAATTCATAAACGCGGTCTAAAGGTGTGTAACCACCAATAGCCAACGGTTCGTCTGCGCCGCGTCCTTGATAATGATCAAAATAGCAATGAGAACCTGGGCACATCACGACATCATGACCTTGCGCTGCGGCTGCCTTCCCACCTTCGTAGCCGCGCCAAGACATGACGGTAGCATTGGGCGACAACCCACCTTCGAGAATTTCATCCCAACCGATGAGTTTTTTTCCATTTTGGGTCAAGAAAGCATCCATTCGGCCAATAAAATAACTTTGTAGTTGGTGTTCGTCATGTAGTCCGTTTGCTTTAATGACAGCCTGACAATTTGAACATGCTTTCCATCTTGTCTTTGGCGCTTCATCTCCTCCCACGTGTAGGTAAGCACTCGGAAAGAGCGGCAACACTTCTTTTAAAACATCTTGCAAAAACAAGATGCTTTCTTCTTTGGCGCAAAAAATATCATCAAAAACGCCCCAAAGACCTTCCACGCCTTGTGTTTGGCCGGTACAGGAGTATTGTGGGTATGCGGCCAACGCAGCTCTGGCAT
Source organism: Crocinitomicaceae bacterium (assembly GCA_044372045.1). Classification (GTDB taxonomy): domain Bacteria; phylum Bacteroidota; class Bacteroidia; order Flavobacteriales_D; family Crocinitomicaceae; genus UBA952. Next base: position 7,979 of record JBILSN010000016.1, on the reverse strand, counting down.
GGCCCGGCATTTCAATTTCGGGAACAACATCAATAAACCTTTCCGACGCGTAATGCACCACTTCTTTGATCTCTTCTTGGGTATAAAAGCCGCCGTAGCGTGTTTTGTTGTAGGTCCGAGGCTGGGTGCTGTAATGGTTTTCTACAGTTGAGTCTCGCCAAGCGCCTACTTCGGTCAAAAGAGGATATTTATTAATTTCTATGCGCCAGCCTTGGTCGTCAGTAAGGTGCCAGTGTAAAGTATTGAATTTGTAATATGCCATTAGATCAATAAAGCGTTTGACTTCATTTACGGTGAAAAAATGTCGAGAAACATCTAAGTGCAGCCCGCGCCATTGAAATGTAGGGTAGTCTTTGACGAAGCATTTCGGAAATTGTAGTTGTCCGTCTTTTTGCTTACTCAATTGCAACAAAGAAACCCAAGCGTAAAAACATGAAGCTTCGCTCGAGTAGGAGATGGTAATTCGATCCGCAATATTGATGCTGTATGAATCTTGCTTCACATTCGTAAGTTTTTTGAATTGCACCATTGGATTTTGGACAAATGGTGAAACCCGTATACCACTGGCCCAAAGCGCATAATCAGTTAGTGCAGTTTTTAAATTGGGCGTGAGCTCAGATGGATCTATGAGCAGCTGGCCACTGCAGACAAACATACCATTGCCTTGCTTGTAGACAGCGGGTGTAGGTAAAATAGGACAAACTTGAGCCGTTGTAAATAACGCAAAAAGTCCAAATGTAAGTGCGAAACAAAATTTTAACATGCTTTAAAATTAATGAATTCAATCAGATGACTAACTTTGTTCAAATATCATTCATGAAAGTATTCGACAACATCTTAGAAACGATCGGTAATACCCCACTGGTTCGTATCAATAAACTTGCCAAAGGTATTCCAGCTCAAATACTAGCCAAAATAGAAACGACCAATCCGGGCAACTCGGTCAAAGACCGCATGGCTGTCAAAATGATCGAAGATGCGGAGCTTTCCGGCAAACTCAAACCAGGCGGCACCGTTATCGAGGGTACGTCTGGCAATACGGGTATGGGTTTGGCATTGGCTTGTATTATCAAGGGTTACAAGCTAATTTGTGTACTCAACGACAAACAGTCCAAAGAAAAAATGGACATTCTGCGTGCTGTAGGTGCAGAAGTTGTGGTTTGCCCTACTGCTGTTGAACCAACCGATCCGCGTTCATACTATTCTGTTTCAAGACGTTTGGCCACCGAAATTCCGAATTCATGGTATGTCAATCAATACGACAACCTCTCCAACAGAACGGCGCATTACGAGCAAACGGGGCCTGAAATATGGGCGCAAACAGAAGGTAAAATCACGCATTTTGTAGTGGGTGTGGGCACCGGTGGCACCATTTCTGGCGTCGGAAAATACTTAAAAGAAAAAAATCCTGATATTCAAATATGGGGTATAGATACGTATGGCTCGGTCTTCAAGAAATATAAAGAAACCGGCATTTTTGATCAAAACGAAATCTACCCTTACATCACGGAAGGAATCGGCGAAGACATCTTACCTGCCAACGTCGATTTCGATATCATTGATCATTTTGAAAAAGTTACGGACCGCGATGCAGCAGTTTATACCAGAAGGCTTGCTCGCGAAGAAGGAATTTTTGTCGGCAACTCAGCAGGTGCAGCCATCAAAGGGTTGTTGCAAATGAGTGCAACACTCACTTCAAAAGACGTAGTAGTGGTTTTATTTCACGACCACGGTAGCCGCTATATAGGCAAAATTTTCAATGACGACTGGATGCGCGAACGCGGTTTCCTCGAAGAAAATCTACTAACTGCCGGAGACTTGGTTGCCCAACACGGCAATAAGCCACTCGTTTCTCTATATGCAGAAGAATTAGTGTCTCATGCGATTGCCAAAATGCGCAATTTTGATATATCTCAAATTCCGGTCATGAAAGACGGCCAATTTGTGGGTTCAGTCGACGACAGCCATTTGTACCAAGTGCTCATCGATAATCCAGCACTCCGAGATGCGCCGATTTCTTCCTTGATGTCGGCAGCCTTTCCGGTAGTCCATGCGAACACTCCCGTAGAAGAACTCTGTAAATTGATTTCGAAGCAAGTTCCTGCGGTGTTGGTTGCTCTCGACAACGGTAAGCACCATATTGTGTCCCGTTACGACGTCATTGCTGCAATGGCTTAAGACCATGCGCATTATTTCTTTGGTTCCATCTTTAACTGAATATCTTTGGGCCTTGGGCCTAGAACAAGAGGTGGTTGGAATCACTAAATTTTGTATTCATCCGAAAGCATGGTGGCAGCACAAAACGCGGGTAGGGGGCACCAAAAAAGTCAATTTTGAAACGATCGAAACCCTGCAGCCAACCCTTATTATTGCCAATAAGGAAGAAAATACGAAGGAAGATATTGAACAATTGCAGCTCAAGTACGATGTTTTATTAACGGACATAACTTCCTTAGAAGAGGCCTATCGTTATTTACTTGAGATTGGCAAAAAAGTGCAACGCGAAGAAAAGTCATTTTCGCTAGTAGGTCAAATTCAAACCGATTTTCAGCGCGCAGGCAACATAGCGCAGGGGGCCACTTTTCTTTATTTGATCTGGAAAGACCCCTATTTTGTGGTTGGTCCGCAAACTTACATTCATGCTTTATTGACCCATTTTGGCTTGGTCAATTCTTGTGAAATCGAGCGCTATCCGGAATTAGAACAAGTACTTAATAATAAAGATAACCAATCAGTTCTTCCCGATTATATCTTTTTAAGCTCGGAACCATTTCCTTTTGAAGCCAAACACAAAGAGGAAGTTCAGGTGCTTTTCCCAAGCGCTAAAATTATGCTTATCGATGGTGAAATCTGTTCTTGGTATGGATCTAAGATGCTCAAAGCACCAACATACTTGAAAGAAGTATTGGGTGTGTCTGAGTAGACTTCTAAATCTTTAATTCGATCAAAAATCAAATAGTGTAGGTAGGTCTGACGCTGGTTTTGGCTTTTCAGTGCTACGTTTTTTCGGTGGCTCAACGGGAGCGCGTGTTGGTTCTTTTTCAACAGGTATGCTCAATAATCTGGCTTTGATGCCTTCTAATTTATCGATGATTTCAGCTATGTTTTGATTGGCTTCTCCTGCTTTTTGAACGACTGGAGCAGGCTCCAAAGTTGTAGGAATTACCTTTTGTTTGAGGGCTTTTTTGGCGCCATCGAGCGTATATCCTTGCACTTTAACAAGCTGATAAATGCGTTGAATTTGTTCGATTTCTTTGACCGAAAAAAGCCGGTTCCCTTTGTTGTTCTTTTTTGAAACAGTTAGGTTAAATTCTTTCTCCCAAAATCTTAAGAGTGAGGCATTTACTTCCAGCATACTTGCGACTTCGCCAATGCTGTAGTAAAGTTTGCTAAGTATTTGATTTTCAATAGGGGGCATCTGTCTACTTGAATGAAGTTTCGAAAATAATTATTATTTTTGCATTGGCTTTCAATAAATGAAAATAAAAGATATATTTTTCTTTTTATTCTTTTTGGTCTTCGCTCAAGGGTTGTTGGCCCAAACACCTACAGCTCAATCTCAAACAACAGTTCCCTTACCTAATGACCCGCAGGTAGATGCCATTATCAATTATGCCAAACGTTTTTTAGGTGTACCGTATCGCTACGGAGGCACCACCCCGTCGGGCTTTGATTGTTCCGGATTTATCAATTACATCTTTGGCAATTTTGGTTTTGATTTAGTCCGCACTAGTTATGGTTTGGCAGAGTTAGGCACCACCGTTAAGCTTTCTGAAATTCGACCCGGTGACCTCATGTTTTTTAAAGGCAGCAATGTCAATTCTACAAGTGTTGGTCATGTTGCTTTGGTTGTTGAGGTCAGTCCTGAAGCGATCAAATTCATCCATTCGGCGAATTCAGGAGTCCAGATAGATAATTTCAAAACTTCACAGTACTACTTAAAACGCTACATCAAAACCAAACGCTTAGATTACGGCACGCCCTAAATGCTTATTTTAGCAAAATGGAGCAGCAGAAACTTATCGAGCGTAGGCAGTGGCTTTTTATCGCTTTAGCAGGTTTATTTGTCACGAATGCCGTAACGGCAGAACTCATTAGCAATAAACTTATTCAAATTCCGCTAGAAGGATACTTTTTCGGTAAAAAAGTTGGTCCTTTCATTACCATCATTGGGATTTTACCTTGGCCTATCGTTTTCTTGCTCACAGACCTTCTCAATGAATTTTATGGTCAAAAAGCAGTGCGCAGACTCTCTTGGATTACCGCAGGGCTCATCGCGTATTGTTTTCTAATTGTGGGCCTATCTATGTCTATTCCGGCTTATGAAATTAAAGGCTCTAAATTAGCCACTAATGAAGCATATAATCTCGTTTTCGGACAAGCACAGGCTGTAATTGTTGGGAGTATCGTTGCGTTTTTGGTATCTCAAATCCTGGATGCCTATGTCTTTGATCAAATCAAACAAAAAACGGGTAATCGGTTTATTTGGCTGCGCAGTACCGGAAGCACACTCCTTTCACAGCTCATCGATTCTTACATCGTATTATACATCGGTTTTGTATTGCCTGGTGCCATGAGTTTATCTACTTATTTCGAGGTTGCACCAACCAATTACCTCCTAAAAATTCTGATAGCTATTCTACTTACTCCTTTAGTATATCTTGGTCACTTTTTAGTTAGGCGTTACCTCCAGCGTTCAAAGCAAGTTTAGATTTACGCAATTGAAGGAGTAATAGGAGCAGTGCTAAAGCACCAAATCCTGCGGCTATAAACATGCAAATTCGAGCGCTTTCCATCGTGTTATCATAGAAAATAAAGGTGAGCCCTGAACCAATCAAAATACCGAGTTCAAGCGCAATAAATAGTGTTCCAGAACCTGTTCCTCGGCGGTGCGCCAAACTTAAATCAGCTGTCCAAGCAAAAAGAGTAGGGCTCGAAATTCCGGTAGCCAAACCAAAAATTCCTGCCGCAATCGTATAACTCCAGATATCGTCCACCAACCCGAGGTAAGTCATGCTGAGCACCAACAGGCTGCAGCCAAATAGCATTGTTTCTCTCCTGCCAATTCGATCCGATAGCGAGGAAAAAATTAAACGAACAAAAATGGTGGTGAGTACGTAAATACCAAAGAAATATCCTTTATTTGTAATACCTAAATACGCTGAATACTCTGGGCTTAAAACAAAAATAACACCCGAACTAATTGCTGTGAGTAGCATAATAGTTGCTGCAGGTTTAACCGTTGGCTCTACGACATCTTCCCATTTGATCAGGAGTTGTTTTCGATTAAACCGAAGTTGTGTAGGAAGGGTTTCTTTGATTGGGATCAATAACAAGAGTGAAATGATCCCAAAGCCAGCGGCACTCATAAATAAAGCGTCAAAATTACTGTGCACAAAAATAAAAGAACCAAGTGCTTGGCCAATGCCAATACCCAAAGAAATGAAGGTTCCCCATAGCCCCATTGCAGCTCCTTTTCTATCCGGAGGTAATATGTCAGTCAGGAGTGCGGTAGCTCCTGTAGGCGCAAATCCTGCGCTCAGGCCATGCAAGCATCTGAGTACAAAAAAGAAACCGATCCAGCTCACAAATGAATAACTCAAGCTTGCGGCAATAGCGAAGCCCAGACCTATATAAATACTGCGTTTTCGACCAATTAAATCAGCAAGTTTACCAGCATAAGGTCTGGAAATACCCGCTGCAACGGAAAACAAAAATATGATGCTGCCTTTTACTCCGCTTCCCCCTAACTGACTAATAAACCCATTCATTTCAGGTAAAATTAAATTGAAGCTCAGTATGAAAAAAAACATACTAAAACTGAGTAACCAAAAGTCTTTTGAGTATCTAAGGAACATGGGTGCAAAAGTAGTTAAACCAAACCAACTCTTGTTTGTTGTAAGCATATGAAACTTATTTTTGTACTTATGATCTTAGGAAGCTTAAATGCCTGTGGACAGCAAGACCCAGATGCAGCAAAAAATCAAAATACTTTTAATGGCCGAGCTTTACCCGAAAACGTTTGTTACGTCATCAACGGAGGTACAGAACGTCCTTTTACAGGCAAGTATTGGGATCACCACGAAGAAGGCACTTACGTTTGCGTAGCTTGCGATGCACCGCTATTTGAAAGCAAGACAAAATACGAATCCGGGTCTGGTTGGCCAAGCTTTTATGAAGTACTCACGCAAGGAAATGTCAAGAAAATCATCGACCGTTCTCATGGCATGGTCCGAACAGAAGTGCGTTGTAATCAATGTGATGCCCACTTAGGGCATGTGTTCGACGACGGCCCAAAGCCAACAGGCTTGCGCTATTGCATTAACTCAGCGTCCTTAAATTTTATAGCTCAAGAACAAATGAACGAAAAACAAAAAGACCAAATTAATCAACAAGGCAAACAACTCGCCACTTTTGGTGCTGGATGTTTTTGGTGTATTGAGGCCTGTTTTCAAGACCTCAAAGGAGTCATTTCGGTGGTGCCAGGTTATGCAGGTGGCCATAAGGATCATCCAACTTACAAAGAAGTTTGTTCTGGTCAAACAGGTCATGCAGAAGTGGCTCAGGTTGTTTTTGACCCAAGCGTTATCTCGTATGAGGAATTACTCGAGGCATTTTGGTTTGTGCACGACCCCACTCAGCTCAATAGGCAAGGGAATGACATCGGGACACAGTACCGATCTGTTATATTTTACCATAATGAGGAACAAAAGTCAGCAGCCTTAAAGTATCGTCAAAAATTAGAAGCTGAAAAAGTTTGGGATAAGCCAATTGTAACGGAAATTGTAGAAATCAACAACTATTTTGAGGCCGAAGATTACCATCATAATTATTACCAAAACAATCCGGGCAACCCTTATTGCCAGAGTGTCGTTAGGCCTAAAGTAGATAAATTCAAAAAGGTTTTTGCTGATAAAATGGATTAATCCTGCTCTGGGGCTAGGCGCAAAACAATACCGTCAATGTCGTCATTTAGATGAATTTGACATCCAAGTCTACTATTTGCTTTCACGAAAAACGCTTGATCGAGCATATCTAATTCGGCATCGCTCTGATCTGGTAAGTTCGTTTGTGACTCCAAATAGCATTGACATGTTGCGCACATAGCCATGCCGCCACATTCTCCCTTTACAGGTAAGTCATAGGCTTTGCATAGCTCCATGATGTTCATGTTCATGTCTGTAGGTCCTTCTAATTCGTGTGTTTGACCCTCTCTATCGATAATCGTTACTTTGATATCTGCCATATTCGTTAGTTATAAACGCGCAATAAGTTGTTGCCGTTAAATTGAGTTGCGTATTGTCTTAGTCCAAAAATGCTGTTGCTTACAGGAGAGCCGTCATACAAGGAAAAAACGGCATTGTTACAAGAATCTATGAGCTGTAAGAAGTTTTGATCGTCAGGATAAAGCGCAATAGGGCAAGAACCTTCTGGATCAGATGGGGCATGGCGGTCAAAAGCGACAAATTCGTCAATTGCTTTTCTGTAAACAATGATGCCTCTGGAGCCACCATTGAGGTAGGTCCAGCCCCCGACTCCTTGCAGATTACTGTAGCTAGGAAGTTGCATATCAATCGTGACATCGACCGGGACAAATGGAACCGGATGCTGATTTTGATTATTGCACTTCGAAGACAATAAGAGCAATCCAAAGCAGATGACAAGCAAATATTTCATAGGTTAAAATTAATGAAATTCAGTTTTTAAAAGTACCTCAGATTTTTCTTCCCATTTTTTGTAGAGTGAATCTAATTGCGCTTTTTCATGTTCGTATCTATTTAGCGCACTATTGTATTGAATTTTGTCTTCGTAGTCTATTTTGCTCAGGTCGTGTTCTACATCTTTAAGTACGCTTTCTTGTTGTTCGATTTGTTTTTCGATTTGCTCAATTTCTTTTTGCGCTTTTTGAAGTGTTTTATCAATCTTTGGTTTATTTTCAGTTGGTGTAATTTTGTCTTTCTTTACTTCTTTGGCCTGCA
>JBILSN010000041.1:0-5703 GCA_044372045.1 Crocinitomicaceae bacterium | reverse complement strand
CATTACGCTGGTTATTTCCGATACTTTTTGCTTGGGTTCTGACCAAATGAGTATCCAAATTACTGTTGGCCCTGCTTTGGAAGTAACTGCGCCCGGAGACATTTTACTTTGTTCCTCGGTAGAAACCAACATTGAACCTATTATTGTGGGCAATCCATCGTCGGTTATTTGGTCGAGTACGGCAGCATTCCAAGATACCCTCAACCCCAACAATCAGCCAATTCTGACACTCATAGACCCGCAAACAGGTTGGTATTATATTCAATTAACCTCTCCTTTCTGTACTGCTATCGATAGTCTTCAACTCCTGATTACTGCTGATTCGCTTGCTATTTCTGGCCCAAACCTGGTTTGTTCTCAAGATCCTTTTGAGCTTCTTCTCATGGGTGCTGCCAATGCGCAAACCATCGAATGGTCACCAACAAGCCTAATTCTAGGGTCCAATGCGTTACCAACTGCCAGCGTAGCCCTGTCATCCAGCCAATATATTTATGTCGAGGTGCTCACCACTCAAAATTGCCTATTACAAGACTCTATTTTTGTAAACGTTTCGGCACTAGATCCATTAGCCGTAGCCGCCAGCGCAGACCCCACTATTCTTTTGCCCAACACAAGTTCTCAATTGATTGGTTTACCTGTTGGTGCTTTTGTTTATTCTTGGACACCTGCAACCGGGCTTTCCAATCCAGATATAGCCAATCCGCAGGCTTTAATCGACCAAACCACACTTTATACGCTTACCGTTTCAGACGGCCTTTGCAGCGGTTCTGATACCGTGTTAATTAAGGTTTACGACAGTATTTGTGCTTCGCCTTTTGTTTTTATTCCAAATGCCTTTTCTCCCAATAAAGACGGAAACAACGACAAACTTTATGTCCGAGGACCTTTCATCGAAAGTTTTGTTTTCCGAGTTTATGACCGCTGGGGCGAGCTCGTGTGGGAAACTACCAACCTGACAGAAGGTTGGGATGGCACCTTCCGAGGCAAACTCCTCGACCCCGATGTCTATGACTACTACTTGCAAGCCACCTGCGTCGGCGGCTTGGAGAATATCATCAAAGGAAACGTAACGCTCATTAGATAGAATCATGAAAAAAATCATTACACCAAAATCAGAAAAGTTTCTAGAAGCATACCTTAATAATGCCAGCCCAACAGGTTTTGAAACCTCGGGTCAGCAAATGTGGTTAGATTACATTAAACCCTACACGGACGAATACATCACAGATGCCTATGGTTCTGTTGCTGCCATTATCAATCCTGGTCAGGCCTATAAAGTAGTCATAGAAGCACATGCAGACGAAATTTCTTGGTTTGTGCATTATATCACCAAAGATGGCTTTATTTATTTGCGCCGCAATGGTGGCTCAGACCACATGATTGCACCTTCTAAGCGCGTTAATATCCATACCGACAAAGGACCGGTAAAGGCCGTTTTTGGTTGGCCTGCCATTCATATGCGTCAACAAAAAGAGGAAACGCCAAGCATGAAAAATATCTTTTTGGATTGCGGTTGTGCATCTAAAGATGAAGTCGAAGCGCTGGGAATTCATGTGGGCTGTGTGGCAACTTTTGAGGATGAATTTATGGTGCTCAACAAAACCAAATACGTCGGACGCGCCCTAGACAACCGCGTAGGTGGCTTCATGATAGCTGAGGTAGCACGCCTTCTCAAAGAACAAAAGAAAAAACTACCATTTAGCCTGTATATCGTCAATTCGGTACAAGAAGAAATCGGTTTGCGCGGTGCCGAAATGATGGCCCACCGCATCAAGCCTGATCTTGCTATTATCACAGATGTTTGCCACGACACCGCTACACCAATGGTAGATAAAATAGAAAATGGCGACCAGCAAAGCGGTAAGGGCCCTGTACTCACTTATGGCCCAGCAGTTCAAAATAACTTGTTGCGATTCATTATTGATGCTGCCAATGCCGAAAAGATCCCATTTCAGCGCGCCGCGGTTTCGCGTTCAACGGGCACCGACACCGATGCATTTGCTTATTCCAATGAGGGAGTGAGTTCAGCGCTCATCTCCTTGCCTTTGCGCTACATGCATACCACCGTAGAAATGGTGCAAAAAGAGGATGTAGAAAATTGCATACGCCTCATTTATGCTGCGCTATTGCGCCTAAATGCAGGACAAGATTTTAGAACCTTGAAATAGTTGATTTTTGAGAGTGCTATTTAGATCAATTTGATCTGAAGATCATCTATTTCGATGAGGTCTCCGCAGATGAGTTTGGCACGCTTGCGCAATTCTTGCTCACCGTTTCTAAGAACGAACCCTTCTTCCACAATTGCCTTGGCGTGGCCTCCTGTTTCGGCAATTCCTAGTGCTTTAAGCAGGCCAATGAGTTCGATGTAGGGTCCGTTGATCTGAAATTCTTGCATCTTATTTGCCTTTGAGCTCCATGGCTTTGAGTGTATTCATCATGAGAGAGGCAATAGTCATGGGGCCAACACCGCCAGGCACCGGTGTAATGAAGCTTGCCTTCGGAGCAACTTCGTCAAAATGTACATCACCAACAAGCCTCCAACCGCGCTCTCGGCTTGAGTCTTCGACGCGCGTGGTACCAACATCGATAATGACAACACCATCTTTGACCATATCTGAAGTTACAAAATTAGGTTTGCCGATAGCAGCAATAATGATGTCGGCCTCTTTGCAAATTGTTTTAAGGTTGCGCGTTTTGGAATGTGCAAGCGTTACCGTACAATTCCCTGGGTTGCTATTTCTACCCAGCATAATAGAAAGCGGAGTCCCAACGATATTACTCCGACCAATGATGAGACAATTTTTTCCCTCAGTAGGGATTTCATTGCGGCGCATGAGTTCTAATATACCGGCTGGTGTGGCGGGTAAAAAACCAGGAAGGTTTAAGATCATGTTGCCAATGTTTCGCGGGTGAAATCCGTCGACATCTTTTTTAGGATCTATTGCTTGGGTAATTTTTAGTTCGTCGATATGTTTAGGCAGGGGCAATTGAACAATAAAACCATCAATGCTTCGATCTTGGTTAAGGCTTTCTACTTTTTCTAAAAGGATGTCTTCTGGCACTGTTTCGTCGTATCGTATAAGTGTGCTTTCAAAACCGATGGCCTCGCACGCCTTGACTTTCGAAGTGACATAAGATACAGAACCTCCGTCGTTACCCACCAGAATTGCAGCAAGATGCGGTATTTTTTGACCGGCATCTTTACGCAATTGCACAGCTGCTTTTAGTTCTTCTTGAATTTGAGCTGCGGTGGCTCTTCCGTCGAGTAATATCATTCTTGTCTTTTTTACAAAGATACAAAGAAGCGCGGTGGCTGCAAATCCTGTATCTTTGTACAAACGTTCAATATGAATAAATTTATCTTCATTTTTGCATTTTTCGCGTCCGTACCAGCACATGCCCAACTGCGTTACATGGGTTCTGAACTCGGTCTTGAGCCTTACGTTGGTTTCTCCAATATGGGTGGTGCGGTTGGTGGTGAACTCAAATATGCAGCTAGGCTTTCTGAAAATTTGTTGGTTGGGCCTTCGCTGCGCGTGCAGCGCACCTGGGCAAATAATCTCGGTGTACAAAGCCAAATGACCACTTGGGGCAGCGGTGTATTTGCACATTATCGCTATCAAGACCTCCTTTTTGGTGGTGTTGAATTTCAATACCTCAAAAGTCCGTTTAGTTTTGTAAATCCTTTAGAAGTAGTGAGGCCGTGGTCTCCAACACTCATGGTTGGCGGTGGATTTTACCTCAAACTTACCGATAAAGTCCGTTTAAATGCAGCCCTATTTTACGACGTTATTAATGCGCCGAATAGTCCGTTTAGAAGCAGTTACACCTTTCAAATTAAGAATGAGTTTGGTCAAGTAGTTCGCATCTTGCCCATCATCTACAGACTTACATTTTTCATCCCATTAGATCAACACGAATGAAAATAGGAATTGTCCTTTATCCCACTTTTGGTGGCAGTGGCGTAGTGGCTACAGAGCTCGGAAAAGCTTTGGCCTCCAAAGGTCATGAAATTCATTTCATTACCTATTCACAACCTGTACGCTTAGGTTCTTTCAGAGAAAACATTTATTACCACGAAGTATCTATTACCGATTACCCACTATTCGATTTTCAGCCCTACGAAACTCAACTGGCAAGCAAAATGGTCGATGTTGTGAAGTACGAAAAACTCGATATTTTGCACGTGCATTATGCCATTCCGCATGCTTCTGCTGCATTTATGGCCCAACAAATTCTCAAAGCAGAGGGTATCTATATTCCGTTTGTCACGACCCTACACGGCACCGACATTACCCTTGTAGGTAAAGATCCTTCTTTTGAACCTGTCATTACATTTTGTATCAATCAGTCCGATGCGGTCACGGCTGTCTCTGAAAGCCTTAAGCAAGATACTTTGGCTCATTTCAAGGTAACCAACGAGATCCAAGTCATACCGAATTTTGTACCTCCACATCCTCCACAAGGAGCACAGAGGGCATATATCCGCAGTAAATATGCCAATGATGAGCAGGCTATACTTTGTCATATCTCCAATTTTAGGCCAGTAAAGCGCACAGAAGATGTCATTCGTATTTTTGCTAAGGTGCGCGCCCAAAAAGATTGTAAACTCATATTAGTAGGCGATGGCCCCGATCGTTATGCCTGCGAGCGCTTATGCCGTGAACTCCATTTGTGCAACGATGTTATTTTTTTAGGTAAAGTCCGTGACACCGTTCATGTTTTGGAAATTGTCGATGTATTTTTATTGCCATCTGAGACAGAAAGTTTTGGTTTGGCAGCACTAGAAGCAATGGCTGTGGGTGTGCCCGTTGTATCTTCGAATACCGGAGGCATTCCAGAAGTAAACAAACACGGTATATCTGGCTATCTTTCCAATGTTGGGCAAACAGACCAAATGGCTGAACACGTTTTGGCAATTTTAGAGCCCGCTCAGTTATCTCAAATGAAAGAAGGAGCCTTGCGCACTTCGCAAAATTTCAGTTTAATGGCCATCTTGCCGCAATACGAAGAATTATACCGTAAATTAGTTCAAAAAAAGGCATGAAAATCGGTGTACTTTTATCCGGCGCTGGTGTCTATGACGGCGCAGAAATTCACGAAGCAGTCCTAACGCTGCTCGAAATTGAAAAACTTGGTTACGAAGCGGTTTGCATCGGAATAGATGCGCCTCAGTATCATGTCATCAATCACCTCAACGGAGAAGAACAACCAGCGCCACGCAATATGCTCGAAGAAGCGGCCCGCATTGCAAGGGGTAAAATACAAGAAATTCGGACGGTCGCACCGGCCGATATCGACGCGCTTGTTATTCCAGGTGGCTTTGGCAGTGCTAAAAATTTTTCTACATGGGCTTTTGAGGGGCCAAAAGGGCAAATACGCCCCGACGTCAAGCTATTGTTGGTTAACATGTATAATGTAGGCAAGCCCATTGTTGCCTTGTGCGTGAGCCCCGTGCTTTTGGCGCTAGCATTTGAAGATATGGCCATTGGTCAGCAACTAACTATAGGTAGTACTACCGCAACTTCTCCATATCGCATATCTGATTTTCAAGCGGGCTTGCAAGCGAAAGGTGCCCAAACACCAGATTGCAGCATCCAAGAAATATGTATCGATGCACCCAATCGCATCATTACTGCACCTTGTTACATGTTAGAGGCCAGCTTACCTGAACTCCAACAGAATATTCATCAAGCTATTTTA